>CAILZI010000265.1 GCA_903838675.1 uncultured Verrucomicrobiota bacterium | reverse complement strand
TGGAGGCGAGGGCGGGAATTGAACCCGCGCATACCGGTTTTGCAGACCAGTGCATTACCACTTTGCTACCTCGCCATGCTCGAAAGCGGCGGGAGGGTAGGGGGTGGAGCGGGTTTGTCAAGGTGAAGGGCGAAAGGGGGCGAGGGGGAGTTGGCGATTGTTTGCGGTGGTTTGCAGTTGTTCTGAGAGCGGCCTGAGGCCTCTGGGTGGTTTGGGAAACCATCGCCAACTATGGCAAACCACAGTCAACTACTGCAAACTCCCCTTCTCCGCTCGCGCACGGATTTCTGCGATGGCCCACGCGGCGTGCTCGGCGACCAGCGGGTTCTCATCGGCGGCGGCTTGCTCTAGAGCGGGGAGGTCGGCGGGGGTGCCGGTGTTGCCGAGGGCGACGCAGACGTTGCGGAGGAAGGCGGGGCGTTTGATGCGCTTGATGGGGGATTTGGCGAAGAGGGCGCGGAAGGTGTCGTCGGTGAGGGTGAGGAAGTCGCGGAGGGTGTGCTCAAAAATTGTGGCGCGGGCCTGGAAGGTGGCTTCGTGGGACTCTTGCGCGTGGCGGTTCCAGGGGCAGGCGTCGAGGCAGGAATCGCAGCCGTAGATGCGATCGCCGATGGCGTGGCGGAACTCGAGGGGGATGGGGCCTTTGCTTTCGATGGTGAGGTAGGAGATGCAGCGGCGGGCGTCCATGCGACGCGGGGCGGTGATGGCCTGAGTGGGGCAAGCGGTGATGCAGCGGGTGCATTTGCCGCAGTGATCGGTGGCGGGGGCGTCGGGGGGGAGTTCGAGGGTGGTGAGGATGTCGGCGAGGAAGAACCAGGTGCCGAGGTGGCGGTGGATCTGCATGGTGCTCTTGCCACCCCAGCCGAGGCCGGATTCGCTGGCGAAGTCGCGCTCGAGGACGGGGCCGGTGTCGACGTAGGGGCGCTGGGTGCCGCCGTGGGCGGTGAGGAAGTCGGCGAGGGTGCGGAGCTTGGACTCGATGAGGTCGTGGTAGTCGTTGTTCCAGGCGTAGCGGGCGACTCGATACTGGGGAGTTTGCGGTGGTTGGCGGTTGTTGACGGTGGTTGACAGTGGTTGGCCGGAGGGGGAGTCGGAGGAGAGCGCGGAGGTGGGGGGTGTGGCGGAGGTTCCGGAGCCGGTAGGATACCGGCGCTCCCAGTCTGGAGGGGTGGCAGGGGGATGGCGGAGCGGATTGATCGAGGACGAGTTCGAGTAGGAGGACGAGGACGATGGATAGGCGGTGCCGCCCTGGTAGTAGTTCAGGGCGAGGACGATGACGCTTTTGGCACCGGGGAGGACGAGGGTGGGGTCGGTGCGGCGCTCGGGGTTGCGGGCGAGCCAGGCCATGTCGCCGTGCTTGCCTTCGGCGATCCACTGCTCAAACAAGGCGCGATGCGCCGCCGGCTGCGCGGGGGCGATGCGGCAGTCATCGAAGCCGAGGGCGCGGGCCTGGGCGATGAGGGCGGTTTTGAGCTCCTGGGGGGAGAGTTGGCGGTTGTTGGCGATGGTTTGCAGTTGTTGAAGAGAGGCTGGGTGGCGCGGGAGTGATGGCGCGAAGACGAGAGCACTGGATAGGACGAAGCCGACCGATAGGACTGATCCGTCGAATCTACGGCACTGCTGGCTCACTGGCTACTGATTCACGGACGCACTGGCTTACCGGATTACGGACCCCTGGCCCAAGCACGGCAGCCTAGTGCAGGAAGCTTTTGGCAAAACGACTGCAAACAACTGCCAGCCACCGCAAACTATCGCCAACTTCCCCTTCACTTCCCCCCCGACGGCATCAGCACTTTGATCTGCTGGTCGATCACGTTGAAGGAATCGGCGAGGTTGCGCAGGCGCTCCACCTGGGCGGCCTGCTCACGCTCCACGTGGGCGACGTTGGCCTGGGCGGGATTGAGGGTGTCGAGGAACTTGGTGAAGCAGTTGGTAACGTCTTCGGTGACCTGCTTGGAGAGCATCTCGCGCAGGGTGGCGGAGGATTCCTCCAGCTTGTCGAGGATGGCATTGCGGGCATTGGCCAGCCGGATCTGGGTGAGGAGGTAAACGACGGCGAGGAGCAGCAGCCCGGCACCGAAGGCGATGGCGGCGCTGGTGAGGTCATCCAACCAGCCGCAGAGGGCGGTGCCGATGAGGACGGGGAGGATGAGGCGCGGCAGCCAGCGGGCGGTGACGCGCGCACCCTCCAGACCGGGCTCGATGTCTTCATCCAGCTTGAGCCCGATGACGAAGCGGCGCAGCGAGGAGTCCACATGCGTGCCAAAGCGGCGGCGCAGCTCGCTTTCTTCCTCGCCGTAATCATGCGAGGGCAGGACGACATCCAGCGGGAACAAAATGCCGCGGCCCTGCGCGTAGAGGAAGCGCTCGAACTGATGCACGTCCTCTTCGAGCACGAGGCTCACCTGCCGCCAGCGGTCGCCGGTGCGGTGCTGCAGCTCCTGAAAGAGGCGGTGGTCCAGGCTCTGCGGGCGGGCGGCGTTTTCGTCCTCATCGTCGGCGCCTTTGCGCTGAAAGGCCTTGCGGGTGGTGAGGGCGTCACTGGCCATGCCGGCCACGCGCATGACGGACTCGTGGTAGTCGCGCTCGGTGGCATCCAGCGCGGGGAGGATTTTCTTCAGCGTGCGGTCCACCTGCAGCTCGCGCTCGGTTTGCAGCTCCTGGAGCACGATGGTCTTGCGCTTGGCCTGGAGCATGCCGGCCACGTGGCGCTCGCGCATGTCATCGAGGATCTGCCGTGCGAGGCGCATGGTGCTGGCCAGCTTGTTGAGCCGGGCGGCATTGTGCCGGACGATGGAGGAGATGTGCGCCTCCAGCGCGTGAAAGCCGCTGTCCTGCAGCAGGCGCTCGCGCTCGATGCCGGCATTGCGGGCAAGGAAGGCTTTCTTGGCGGAGACGGCGAACAGGGGGAAATCACGCCCAAAGCGCTGCCGTGTGAGCTGGCCCATGTAATCCGTGATGACCTGGATCTCCTCCGGGCTGCGGAGATCGCTCTGCTGCAGCACAAAGATGACGTGCCGCATCCACTCGCGGTGCACTTTTTCCAGAAACTGCCAGGCGGAGGCGCCCCAGGGGTTCATGGCGGAGAAGACGAAGATGACCAGATCTGCGATGGGCACGAAGCGCTCGGTGATGAGCTGGTGCTCGTTCTCCACGGAGTTCGTGCCGGGGGTGTCCACGATGTGGAAGTCTCGCAGGAAATCGACGGGGGCGTAGACTTCATCCAGCGTGGGTGTCACGGGCACCACGCTGTGCTCTTCGCCATGGCGGAAGAAGAGGATCTTGCCGGTGGTGGGCACGACGCCGGTGCTGGAGAAATCCTGCCCAAAAAGCGCGTTGAGAAAGGTGGATTTGCCCACGTTCACCTCGCCCACGACGACGAAGACAAAAGGCTCCTTGAGGCTGGCGATGAGGTTGTCCAGGATGGCGGAGGATTCGGCATCGCCACCGGCATCGCGCAGGGCTGCGGCGAGAGCCAGCAGGTCTGTGCCAATACGTGAACGTAGTTCGAAATAGTCGTCGCCAATCATGAGGGGGGTCTTGCAAAGTGTCGCGTGCCATCCGCACCGCAACCTTGCTTCGGAGAGAGTTGCAAGTTTCAGGTTTAAAGATTGAAGCTGGGCGGAGGCGCGTGGGTGGTTCCCGGTTCTTTCCATCGTCTCCCTGCGCTGCCACGGTTTCATCCGAGTTCAGGGTGCGATGTCCGATGGTGAATGCTCGACGTTCTCTGTTTCCCCTTTTCACTGCCACCGCTACGCACTAAAGAGCAGGTCTTGACTGATCCGACTCCAGCCAGCGAACCCGCACACGCCCAGCGCACGCCGTGGTGGCTGTGGCCGCATGTGCTGAGCCTGGAGGCGCCTGTGGTGGCGGTGCTGTGGCAGGCGGCGCTGGCGCATGCGCATGGCGTCCGCCTCACACCGCTGCTGGGTGTGGGCCTCGCGCTGGCGTGCTGGGTGGTGTATCTGCTGGACCGCACGCTGGACACCTTTGCAGTGAAGAGCGCCGCCGAGCTGGATGTGCGCCACCAGTTTTACCACCGCCACCGCCGTGTGCTGCTGCTGGGCGTGCTGCCACCAGCGCTGCTGCAGCTGGCGTGGATGGCGCTGTATGTCATTCCCGAAGGCGTGCTGTGGCAGGCGGTGAGCCTGGCGCTGCTGGTGGCGCTGTACCTTGCCTCGTGGTCCGCGCAGGGCAGCCGTTTGACGCGGGATGTGTTCATCTCCTGCGCCGGGCTGGGCGGCATCATGCTCATCTCACGCATGCCGATCACCAGCGGGTCGAAGTTCACGCTCAGCCTCTTTGTGCTCGGGGTGATGGCGCTGTCCTTTCTGCGGCAGCTGGACATCCGCATGGGGAATGTGCTGCCCAAGGAAATGACCGCCGCGCTGCTCTTTGCCATGGGCTGCACCACGAGCACACGCTTTTTCGCCATGCCGGAAACCATCAGCGAGCCCGTGCTGGAGTGCGTGCTGCTGACGCTGCTCTTTGCCTGCAACCTGCATGGCATCACCTGCCGCGAGGCCGGACTGCAGGATGACCGCAAGCACTCGTGGCTCGTGCTGGGCACCCTGTTTTTCACCCTGGCCGTGCTGGGGGGCATTGAGCTGGGGACGCTGGAGCACACACTGCAGGGCCCCGCCCGCGCCGCCCTGGGCGCGGTGGTGCTGCACTCTGTGGTGCAGGGCGTGCGTCGGCGCTTCTCGGCAGATGCCTACCGTGTGCTGGCGGACCTCTCGCTGATCATGCCGCTGCCGCTGGTGTGGCTCCCAGAGTGGCTCGCAGCGCTGCGGCATCATTTTCTTGTGGGATAGTCAGGCTGGAAAGCCCGGCCCCGATCTCGGCCTTGCGAAAATTTGCCCTGCGGCCCACGTTTGCTGCTACCATGAAACGACTTCTTCCTTTGCTGCTGCTCATTCTGCTCTCCCATGCCACCGCGCAGGAGGCCAAGCCTTCACCCAACGCGCTGTTTCAGCAGGGGGTGGATCTCTTCTTCTCGGCGAAGCCGAAGGAATCCGTGGCTGCGTTTGACCAGCTCATCGCTCTCGTTCCCGAATCAAAGCCGCAGCTCTGGCAGCGCGGGCTCTCGCTCTACTACGCCGGCGACTACAAAGGCGGGCGCGAGCAGTTTGAAGTGCACCAGACGGTGAACGGCAACGACGTGGAAAACGCCGCGTGGCATTTCCTCTGCATCGCCAAAGGCGAAGGCGTGGAGGCCGCGCGCAAGGTCTTCATCCCCATCGAAGGCGACAGCCGCATCCCGATGAAGCAGGTGCATGAACTCTTCGCCGGCAAAGGCAGCGAGGAGGCCGTGCTAAAAGCCGCCGAGGAAGGCGAAGGCGAGCAACTGCGCAACCACCGCTGCTACGCGCACTTGTATTTGGGCCTCTATTTCGAAGCCACCGGTGACGATGTGAAAGCAAAGGCCCACATGCTCAAAGCCGCGAAGGATTATTCCATGGACCACTACATGGGCCGTGTGGCGCAGGTGCATGTGAAGTTGAGAGGGTGGGACAAGTGAGCCACCTAACTTATCGGGCCGCTGTTCAAGGTTTGACCGGCACGACACGATCCTGGCTGCGGACGATGCGGTCACCCATCAGTTTTTCACGCTCACGGAGATAATCGCCGATCTTTTTCTGATCGTGCCCGAAGTCAGAGGTGATTTTGCGGCGAATCTCACGAAGCCATTCGAGGTCGTCTGAATCTCGTTGCGGTGTGACATAGGTGCTCATGGTTCAACTCCTAGCAGTTCGTATGGCGTGATGAGTTTGGGAGTGTCGAAGCCGAGCCTAGCATTGACCTGACGAATATGATCGGTCTTGTTGGCATTGGCGATGTGCTTGCAGTTCCACGAGGCAAGAATATCACATTTCCAGAAAGTGGCGACAGCCAAGTGTCTTGCATCACCGTCCGCATCGGCAGGCATGATTTTGTTCTCGATATATTGGTCAACCAGGGAGTCAATTTCGGGGGCCGATTGAAGCAGGCGAATGTCCTCAAGCAGTGTGAGGCAGTCCGTGCGCTTGGGTTCGGGCGTGTCCTCCAGTTCACGAATAACCCAAAGCGAAGACACCAGTTCGTCCTGCCATTTCGCCAAATCCCACCACTCACGAGTCCATTCCCGTCTTGCTTGCATGGCTGCTCCTGGCCGGGTCTCGAAGTAAAAAGTTGGAATGCTGGTCTCAACGAATATGAGCTGATTCATTGCAGCAGGCTAGGCCTCGACCTTGAAAAGTCGAGCTACGAATACTCCGCTGTGAATGCTGCCAGATACAGTCCCACTCCTCATCCTGTGCCTCCCTTGCGCATCATTGCGCCTGTCTTGGCAGAATGGCCTGCGGACGTAACATGGCCCCCTCTCTCATGGTAGATTTACGTGTAACCCACTGACTCCGAACCATGAAAATGCATCGTCTCTGCTCCGGCAATCATAGCAACCTCTTCACGACCCCTCAGGGTCGGCGTGACTTTTTGCAGGTGGGAGCCATGGCGGGTCTGGGGCTGACATTGCCTAATTTGCTCAAGCTGCAGGCAGCGGATCTGGCGATGCCAGCGGTGGAAAGCTACAAGCCCATCGCCACCTCGATCATCCACATCTACCTGCCCGGTGGCATGGCGCAGCATGAGTCCTGGGATCCGAAGCCGTTTGCTTCGCCGGATTATCGCGGGCCGTTCAGCCCGGTCAAAGGGGTGACGGGTGAGTATGTGGGCGGGCAGTTTGCGAACATCGCCAAGATCCTCGACAAGATCACGCTGATCCGTTCTGTGACGCATGGCGAGGCGGCGCATGAGCGCGGCACGCACAACATGTTTACCGGCTACCGCCCCAGCCCGGCCATCAAGTTCCCCAGCTTCGGCTCCATCATCTCGCACGAGCAAGGGCCGCGCAACAATCTGCCGCCCTACGTGGCTGTGCCCAACATGATCGCTCCAGATCAAGGCAGCGGCTACATGAGCAGCGCCTACGGTCCCTTTGCGCTGGGCAGCGATCCTGCGGACAAAGGCTTCACCGTGCGCGATCTCTCCGCGCCGAAGGACATCGACGCGAAGCGTTTTGACCGCCGGCGCAACCTGCTCTCCGCCGTGGACGAGCACTTCCGCACCACCGAGAAATCGGACGGCCTCAGCGCCATGGACAATTTCTACCAGGCCGCGTACAAGCTCATCAGCTCTGACAAAGCCCGCGAGGCCTTCAACCTCAGCGCCGAGCCCGACAAGCTGCGCGATGAGTACGGCCGCAACGCCGCCGGTCAGCGATTCCTGCTCTCCCGCCGCCTCGTTGAGGCTGGTGTGCGCATGGTGTCCGTGAACTACGGCGGCTGGGACCACCACTCCAACATCAAGGGCGCCTTTGAAAGCCAGGCTCCGCAGTTTGATGTCGCCTTCGCGCGCCTGATCAAAGACCTCGATGAACGCGGCATGCTCGACACCACGCTGGTGCTCGTCAGTTCCGAATTCGGCCGCACGCCACGCATCAACAGCACGAACGGCCGCGACCACTACCCGCGCGTCTTCTCCGTGGCGATGGCCGGTGGCGGCATGAAGAAAGGTTTTGTCTATGGCAAGTCCGACGCCCTCGGTGGCGAGCCGGATGAAAATCCCGTGGGCCCTGAAGATCTTGCCCGCACGATGTACCGCCTGCTGGGCATCAATGCCAGCAAGCGCATCATCGTCGAAAACGTGCGTCCCGTGGACATTGTGAACGGCGGGCGGTTGATCAATGAGGTGATCGCGTAGGCGGGGAAGTCAGAGGACTTCTTCGGATGAAAGCGTGCTGCTGGCGGAGTGCTGCGGAATCAATTCCGCGCTCCACCAGAAACGTCCTTCGCTGTTGCCTTACAGACTGAGTCCGTTCTTCTGAAACATCGCACGCACTTCCTCGTCCAGCCGGGCCAGCGTGCGGTCGTTGAGCAGGATGCGCAGATGCTTCACGCAGACGGCGTCGGGGTCGGTGCCTTCGGGAGGTTCGGGTTCCGGGGGTGGGTCAGGTGGAGAGGCCGGAGGAGTGAGGTCCTTGGGATACGAAAAGCGGCCACCGCCAAGATCCTTGACTCCCGGCTTTTGCATGAAGAGCTGCATCTCCTTGCGGTAGGCATCATAGGCAGGGCGCAGTTTTTGGAGCTTCTCGTTGTGCACCTTCACCAGTTCCCAGAAGGCGGGCCATTTTTTCTTTTCCTCATGCAGAGCGTCGAAGTACCGCATCAGGTTTTTGCCACCGGCATCATGCACGAAGAAATAGGCGAGGATGTGGGCGGAGTGGTAGCGGTTGGCCAGGTCTTCCATCGAGGGCGGCTGGCTGCGCATGGGCTGTTGCTGATTCGTTTGATCGGACAGCTTGTAGCTGGTGATCTCGTTGCGCGTGGAGATGTCCGTGGTGTAGCCCCACATCTCCTTCACGCCAAGCCACCCCGGCTGGTAGCGCATCGCGGCCATCAGGCCGCGGTTGCGTGAGCCGGGCTGCCGTGCACCAAAGGCGCTGCCATCTCCGCTGACGGAAAACATGCCGCCTTTGTAAGTCAGATTGGACGTGTACTCCGCCAGACCCTCGATGAGCCACACCGGCATGTAGGGCAGGTACTCATGCATCATCTGGTGCGTGATCTCATGCGTGATGGTGTCGTTGTTGATCTCGCCTTTGCGGTAGTAGGCGCCGTTGGCGCCGACGGTGTTGGAGATGCCCAGCTCTTCAAAAGGCATGCGGAAGACCTTCTCATTGCGCACATACACACCGCCCGACCAGGGCGGTGCACCCGAGGCGAGGTACTGCTGGCGCGTGGCGAAGAGCTCCGCCTGGAACTTTGCCCGCCCTTCCTCCGGCTTGGGCGTGATGCCCCAGGGCATCATGCGCACGAGTTCATACGTGCTTTCAAAAGCGCGGCACACATCCTTCATCAGGATGGCGCCCAGCTTCGCACTGGTGCGGAACTGGAAGTGCCCGGACTCGTAGATGCACTCTCCCGGCGCCTCCTTCACCACCTTGATGTTCATGTAGATCATCGGCTCCCTGACTTCGGTGGGCATGCGGCGTTTGTCCCACGGGACGCGTGCCGCATCTGCGGGGTCCACGCTGCCTGCCACAGCCTTAGAAGCATTCACCCGCACCCATTCCTGATCTTCTGCGGAGAGACTGGCCAGCTGCACCGCAGCGGTCTGGCCTCCCGGCATGATCAACGTGACGTTCCCGTCCTTGAGGCCGCCAAACTCGGCCTGCAGCTGCTTTCCCTGCGCATTGGTCCACGAGCGTGGCTCGCCCCTGGCGGGAGGTCCAGCCAGCAGGCTCAGCAGAGCCAGGATGAAAAGTTGCCGGGACATGACGGCCAAACATGCGGGATGGTAACGACCCCTGACAAGACCAAAAATGCGGAATCCGCAATCCTCCGCTTTCCAGCGAAGCAAAAGTGCGCATTCTCAAGCGGCTCGGATTTGAACCTACATGGAAGCAGTCAACATTCAGTTTGCCCCCGCGACAGGCACCGAGGAAGAATGGAATGAGGCGTATGCGCGCCTCGCCGATTACTTCCGGTCGTACCAGCTTCACAACCGCATCCGCCGCACGCAGCTGATTCTGGAAACCCTGCGCAACGCAGCCAAGGCCCATGCAAAGGACCCCACCCGCACGCCCACGGCGCATTCCATCGAGCAGGCGCGCCTCATGCTGCGGGAGTGGCTCGGCTCCATCTACAGCGATCTCAATCTCAACGAAGCGCAGCTGGAAGCCACCGGGCGTCTGGGCTTTCACCTCGCCGGCGGTCCTTCGCGCTGGCCGCAGTTCTTCCTTGATGAGCAGAACATGCCTGAAGACATGGCCGAGGCCATGCGCTCCGCCATCCGTACCTCCGGCCCTGGCATGCAGGTGAGCAAGATGACCCCGCGTGACATTGATCTCGGCATGTTCACCGATGTGGCTGACGACACCTTTGACCGCCTCGGCCGCCATCCCATCCTGCGCTACTCCGTGCTGGTGGCCATCATCGGCAGCGTTTTGGGCTATCTTTACTCCCTCTTCGGATGAGCGCACCCATGGGCAACCAGACCGCGAACATCGCGATGACCGCCGGGATGCCGCCCAAGCACGTCTCCCGCACGCGCCGCGCCACCTTCTTCTCCCTCGTCGGCTTGGGCACCATCGTCGGTGCCTGGCTCTCCTACATTTTCCTCTCGGAAAACGGCATGCGCCTTTCCGAATGGGGGCTGCTGCTGGTGTTCATTCCGCTGTATTACCAGCTCAATGTCGGCTTCTGGACCGCGCTCTTCGGCGTCTGGCTGATGAACCGCCCCAAGCCGGACTCGCTCAGCCTCTGGCTCTCCCTAACGGCGGATGACTATGAGCAGCCCATCACCGCCAGCACCGCCATCATCCTGCCAGTGTTCAATGAGGATGTGACGCGCGTGTATGAAGGCCTGCGCTCCATTTACCTCTCGCTGGAGGCCACCGGACAGGCGGCCAACTTCGACTTTTTCATCCTGAGCGACTCCGACAAGGCCAGTCAGTGGATCGAGGAAGAAACCGCGTGGCTGGAGCTCTGCCGCCAGCTCAAGGCCTTTGGACGCATCTTCTACCGCCGCCGCCGAAAGCAGATCAATCGCAAGAGCGGCAACGTCAGCGACTTCTGCCGCCGCTGGGGCAAGCGCTACCGCTACATGATTGTGCTGGATGCGGACAGTCTCATGTCCGGCGCGCTGCTCACCAGCCTGGTGCGCATCATGGAGAAAAATCCCGGCATCGGCATCGTGCAGACCTTCCCCAAACAGATCGCCGCAGACACGCTGCTCGGTCGCGTCATGCAGTTTGCCCAGGCGCTCTACGGCCCGCCCTTCATGGCCGGGCTGGACTACTGGCAGTGCGGAGAGGCGAATTTCTGGGGCCACAACGCCATCTTGCGTCTGGCGCCGTTCATCGAGCACTGCGCACTGCCGCCGCTGCCTGCCAACGCGCCCTTCGGCGGACACATCCTCAGCCATGACTTTGTGGAGGCCGCGCTCATGCGCAAAGCCGGCTACGCCGTGCGTCTGCTGCCCACCACGCGTGGCAGCTATGAAGAAGGACCGCCCACGCTGGTGGACATGCTCAAGCGCGACCGCCGCTGGTGCCAGGGCAACATGCAGCACCTCTGGCTGCTGTTTGCCAAAGGCTGGCACCCGATGAGCCGCATCAATTTCCTGCACGGCATCCTCAGCTACGTCAGCTCGCTGCTGTGGTTCTTCTTCCTGGTGCTGGCCACCCTGCTGGCCGCCACGCCCACGCCGCATGTGCAGCCGCAGGCCATTTTGGCGGAGCACATTCTTCTGGCCGTCACGGCGATGCTCATCTTCCTGCCCAAGACGGTCATCCTGCTGGATGAAGTCATCACGGGCCGCATGTTCAAGCCGTTGCGGCTGCGCCTGCTCACGTTCATCAGCAGCCTGCTCGACACCGTGGTCTTCACGCTCATGGCGCCGGTGCTGATGATCTTCCATTCACGCTTTGTGGTCTATACGCTCATCGGCAAAAGCGTGAGCTGGGTCACCCAGCGCCGCAAGATCGACGGCGGCATCAACTGGAGCGAGATCCTCTTCACCTTCCTCAGTGTCACGCTGCTGGGCCTTGCCTGGGGGGTGATCGGCTGGTTTGTCTCGAAGGCCTTCCTCATCTGGATCAGCCCCATCCTTTTCTCCCTGGTCGTTTCCATCCTGGTGGCGGCGCTGGTGTCCAGCGGGCGCAGCGGGCGGCGCCTGGGCCTCTTTCTCACGCCGGAGGAGCATGAGCCGCCGACGGTGCTGAAAAACATGCAGCAGAATCTGGAGGAGATTAAGGACCGCATCCAGCTCTCTCCCGAACTGGAGCGCCACTACGGCCTCATGCAGGTCTGTCTGGATCCCTATGTGAACGGTCTCCACGTCAGCCTGCTGCGCCGCCGCCGCACCATCGAGGTCTCACACACCTACCTCGATGAAATCAGCCACCGCCTGATTACGCAGGGACCGCAGACGCTCAACGCGCAGGAGTTGAAAGCACTCATGCACGACACCGACACCGTGACCAATCTGCACTACCGCATTTGGAGTGCCGCCGACCATGAACTCGCGCCCTTCTGGGCCACCGCCATCCGTCAGTACAACCTTGCCTCCACCAGCCCCTTTGCCCACACCCTGGCCAAGCAGGAAGTGGAATGAGGCGGGTGCCTGTGATCAACAGCGCCCAGAGATCATTCCCTGGGCGCCGTCAATGGAAGGTGAAAAACCGGCGTGGTCAGTTAGCTCCAGGAGACGTCCTGGATATGGCCGCTTAGAAGCCGCCATAATTGCCACCAAAACCGCCACCTTGACCGCCACCACGGTAACCACCCAAAGTGCGACGAGGGCGGGGGGTATCATCGTCCGAGTCGCTGGAAGAGGAATCGGTGCATGAGCTGAATAAACTGAGAGAGAGGATGGCAGTCAGGAGAGCAAGCAGTTTTAGTTTCATAGATTCAGTGATTTCGATGCGAACCCTTGGGTCTAGTCAGGCCCTCGGTCCTTCATCCGTTTCTGGCAGGGCAAGAAATGACAGACACGGGCCAGCATAACAACTGAAAACAGCACTCAGAGAGGATTCCCTGAGTGCTGTGAGTTCAATGCTGCCAGCTAGCAGCGTGGCAAAAGCCTGTTAGCGGTGATGACCGCCAAAGCCGCCACCATGGAAACCACCGCCATGGAAACCGCCACCACCAAAGCCGCCTGTGTGAGCAAAGGTGCCGCCACGGTAACCTCCAAAGCCCGGGCGATAGCCCGTGAAGCCAGGACGATAAGGACCGCGGTAGCCGCCATAAGCGTAGCCGGGCCGGGCGTAGTAGTTGTTGTAGATGCCGAAGCCGCCGAAGCCGCCGAAGCCGCCGTACCACGGGTAGTAGTTGTTGTAGCCGTAGCCACCACCGTAGCCGCCGTAGTAGCACGAGCTGAGCGATCCAAGAGAAATGACCGCTGTGAGTAGGAGGATGAATTTTGTTTTCATAATCACTAAGGGTTCAGAAGAATTTGACGCCATTCCTCAGGTCCTATTCAAAAAAATTGGCAGCCCAGCAGCCCTGCCCATTGGATTCTCACTTCCCACGCGGGGCTCTTCATGTCAGCATCGCCTCTCCATGAAGTCTTTTCTCAGCCTCGCCTTCGTTTTTGCCTGCTCCTGCACTGCTTTCGCCCAGAGAAGCGCGCCGGTCATCTCACCGGACATTCAGGAGGATCACAGCGTCACCTTCCGCCTGAAGGCACCCAAATCTCAAAGCGTGGCCTTACGCGGGCAGTGGGACAAACAAACTGTCCCAATGACCAAGGACTCCGAGGGTTTGTGGAATCTCACCGTGCCCAACGTGTCCGCCGGTGTGTGGGAGTACAGCTTCATCGTCGATGACCTCGCGATGATCGACCCTGTCAATCCGGCGCAGAAGCCGCAGCGCAATCCCACCTCCAGCATCCTGCACATTCCCGGCACGCCGCTCAATCCCTGGGACTTTCAGGACGTGCCGCATGGCACCGTGCACCAGCACACCTACCTCTCCAAGGCGCTAAGCAAGCAGCGCAGCGCCTGGGTGTACACCCCGCCCGGCTATGAAGCAGGCACGCAGAAGGAATACCCGCTCTTCGTCCTTCAGCACGGCTCCGGCGACCGCCAGGAAACCTGGGTGGTGCATGGCAAGGCGCACTGGATTCTCGACAACCTCATCGCCGCCGGCAAAGCGCAGCCGATGATCCTTCTCATGATTGATGGTCATCCTCTCGGCCAAGTCGCGCGCGAAATGGCAGACCGCCGCGCCCTCTCGCTTGCCGGGTTCAAAAACGAACTCTTCCAAGATGCCATCCCGCTCGTCGAAAGCCATTACCGCGTGTCAGCGGACCGCACCCAGCGCGCCATCGCCGGACTCAGCATGGGCGGCTGGCAGGCCCTGAGCATCGGCATGACGAACCTCGACCGCTTCGCCTGGATCGGCTCCTTCAGCGGTGCGGTGGATGAAAATGAAATCAAACCCGCGCTCGATGATGCCGCCGGCACCAACGCCAAACTCAAACTGCTGTGGATCGCCTGTGGTGAAAAAGACTTCCTTCTTGAGCGCAACAACCAGCTCATCGCCAAACTCAAGGCCAGCGGCGTGAACTACGAATGGCACGAAACCTCCGGCGATCACTCCTGGCCCGTGTGGCGCAACTACCTCACGGATTTTGCGCCGAAGTTGTTTCGGTGAGCGGCAATCGTCATTCTTAAGGGCGGTGTGATGTCCGCCTGCAACTCAGCTCCAAAGACAGCATCGGTCGGGTAACTTTGCTGCACCTGACTCCCACTCCTTCGCACTATGAACCACAGCCTGACAGAGAAAGTCATTTTCTGTTTCTTCACTCTCTCCCTGCCATTCATCTGGCTGGGATGCTTCCGCGAGTCCTGGATCCGCCGTGCCTGACACGGCCGGAACAACAGCGTCTTCATTAAACCTTTCCGGCCGGACACCTCCGAGGCCGCCTACCAGCGCTACCGCCTGCTGGGCTACGTCTGCGCGGAGTTCTTCACTCTGTTCTGGGTGGGGTTGTTCTTGTCTGTTGGCGGGTCCTGGCTCCTGATTCTGTTGCGCGGTGGCTGAGCGCGCGACCCAGAGACATCCAGAACACGAACCTCCACTCTACCGCAGCTCCGCCCGGTGAGCCCAGCTCGTGTTGTGCGAAGGCACGTAGTTGCAGTCATAACCGCCAAAGCACAACGCCTACCCCTTGTCCTCCGGGAAGGGTGATACCGCAATGGCGCGGGTGGAGA
Source organism: uncultured Verrucomicrobiota bacterium (assembly GCA_903838675.1). Classification (GTDB taxonomy): domain Bacteria; phylum Verrucomicrobiota; class Verrucomicrobiia; order Verrucomicrobiales; family Verrucomicrobiaceae; genus Prosthecobacter. Next base: position 27,270 of record CAILZI010000265.1, on the reverse strand, counting down.
CGAGGAGCGGCTGGCGTAGGTCGTTGATCTCGACGAGCTCGTAGTGAATCTCCGCGCCGTGAGCCTGACGCACGCAGCAGCGGGCATTGCCGGCGAAGTAGATGAGCCGTGGCTTTTCGCCTTCGGGTTTTTCCTTGATCTGCACCCAGGCCGGGAGGCGCGGTGTGGCATTGACCACCGCCACCAGGTAGCAGGATTCGCGTCGTTTCCCCGCTTCGAGAGCCGTTTTATCATCTATAAACAGCAATGTTTTATTGTTTTACAATAAATAAATATTGCTCAGTGAGGCCAAGCATGCATATTCGGGGTGCCTATGAATACCTCACCCATTGTCTCCTCAGATGACCCTCAATCGCAGATTCAATCTCGCATCCGGCGCATTGGCAAAATCGGCCGAACGCTCAGCACCATCCTGCTCGTCCTTCTCGGACTGGTGATCTGCCTGTTCCTCCTCGCGATGACGTTTGGCAGCGTGACCATCAATCCAGCATTCCAAATGACCAAGGACTCGTGGTCATACTCGGCAAGCAAGCCGGTTTCCGCTCTCTTCACTCTTGCGTGGCTGGTGATCACAATTGCGGCGCCGGTCTGGCTCATGCGGCTGCTCTTCGTTCAGTTCACCTGTGATGCGATCTTTTCGCTGCGCACCGCGCGTTTGATCAAGTGGCTCGGCGTCTGGAACCTGATCGGGATGCTTGCTCTGAGCCCCATGCTGCTGCTGAGCGGTTTGTTCCTCATCGCTCTCGGATGGGCGATGGAACTGGCGGCGTCCTTGAAGCAGGAGCAGGATCTCACCATCTAACGCCATGGCCATTGTCATCCGACTCGATGTGGCGCTCGCCCAGCGCAAGATGCAGCTCACCGAGCTGGCGCAGGCTGTGGACATCACTCTCGCCAATCTATCCATCCTGAAAACCGGCAAGGCGAAGGCCATCCGCTTCAGTACTCTGGAGGCGATTTGCAAACACCTCCGCTGCCAGCCCGGCGACATCCTCGAGTACGTGCCAGATTCGGCGACTGGAGCCAGCGCGGAGTCTGCGCAGCCAGAGGGGACGGCGGAGTCTTGAAGCGCACCCTGCGTGCGCGTGCAGCCGGGTACATCGTAACTGTTCCGGCGGAATGGTGATGCTGCGATTTGTCAAAGAGTGGGTACTATTTACGTAGGTAGTTCCTGCGATGACCCATGGCCTGTCATCAAACGCGCCGCACCGATTCCGGGGCCTTCACTCCAATCTCAACCACAGCTCCATGTATCCTGCCGCAAGTCCGGTCCGCCGCGCATTTATCCAAGTCTCCAGCGCACTCGCCATCTTTTCAGCCTTGGGGCTGCCGGTACAGGCTGAGACTTCGGGGCCGGAGCGTTTCATCCAGGCGGTGCAGTCTTTCGCGGATGTCGCGCTGGAGCATGGCCGGGATACTTACGGGCCCAAGCAAACACCGCTGTTTGTGGACGGCATCAACGTCGAAACGAATGAGCCGGTCATGTGGAAATCCCGCGATGGCCATCCGTGGGTGCTCTCCGATCTAAGCAATCAGCAGAATTTTTTTCGCACGCTGGTTGGCCTCTCCGCGCTCACCGGCGAGCCGCGTTACAAGCAGGCCGCAGTCGAGGCCACCCGCTATGCCCTGACTCATCTGATGGAAAACGGGCTGCTCGCGTGGGGCGGGCACATGGCCTACAATGCGTCCGAGGATGTGACCTTTTTTGCCGAGGACAAGGGACGCGTCCACGAACTCAAGTGTCACTTTCCCTACTATGAACTGATGTGGGAGATTGACCCGGCGGCGACGAAGACCTTGATCGAAAACATCTGGAACGCGCACATCCTCGACTGGACAAACCTAGACTTCAACCGCCATGGCGTTCCGCACCCGATGGGTGCTCTGTGGAAAAGCGAATACAAGAACACGCCGGTGTTCTTTGATGGGAAAGGACTCACCTTTCACAACGCTGGCAGCGATCTGTTTTACGCCGCTGCGCAATTGAGCAAGTTCACCGGCGACCCCGAACCGATGGTCTGGGCCAAGCGCCTCGCCCACCGCTACGTCGAGACCCGCGATCCAAAAACCGGCATCGGCGGCTATCAATTCAGCCAGTGCCGCGATTCCTGGTGCGACGATGTCGGCAAGATCCGTGGTGACCGTGCGGATTACTTTTTCGCTGCAGATTTCCCCGGTCACCACGTCGTCGAGGGCACGCTCTTCCCAGCCTATGGCAGCACACCCGATGTCCATCCGTTTGTCTGCCAGATGCTGCTCGGGGAAGAGCTAGGCACCAGCGGCAGGGATTTCGTGCAGTGGACACGCGAGGAATTGGCCGCGTGGGGCAAGTCGGCCTATCGCGCGAAGGACAATCAATTCATTCCGATGCTCACGGATGGCACGAGCATGGAAGGGTATGTCGTGAAAAAAGACGGCTACTTCGGACCGCAGGGCCGTGTCCTCACCGCAGGCAAGGCTGGCGCGAATGATTTCTGGACCTACGCGCTCGGCTGGCGGCTGACTGACGACGCCTTCCTGGGAGAAATGGTTCACTCCATCCGCAATGCCAATGCGTTCGAGAAAGGCAGCGACCCGGCAGCGCTGCTCGGATTTCTGGAACTCTATCGCAAAACCAACGATCGTGCCTTTCTGCAATCCGCCGAACGTGTCGGCGACAATATCATTGCTGTAGGACGCTTTCGCAAAGGCTGGATGAAGTTCGATCGCGTCGAGCCGCTCGCGTTGCTCCAGCTTGCCGCAGCCCTGCAAGGCCGTACAGCGCTGGTGCCAGCCTACACGGGTGGTGCCGGATTTTTCGCCGCAGCCTACGCCAGCCTGGGGCACAAGTACGACGACTTCCTCTACCGCTAGTCTTCGGTGAATTCAGTCCAGCGCAGCTCTCACAGCTTCGGCTCCTCGCTGCGCAGCTTCTTGAGCACATCGAGCGATTCCTTCTCGATGATGTCCGCCGCTTTCGTGGTGAGGTAGGAGTGTTCGCCGAACCAGGTTTCGTAGCTGCCGCCTGCAAAGGCCTTGGCGGAGGGTGCGTAGCCGTGCGCGCCATTGGTCTGCTCGACGGTCATGGTGTGTTTGAAGGGTGACTGCTGTTTGATGCTCAGGGCGATGCTGCAGAAGAGCTCGTTCGCATTCGTGACGATGGCGAAGTCTGGGCCGATGCGGATGCCGGTGATGAAGTAGAGATACGAGGGCTTCTCGCGCGCCTTCATGGAGGTGTAGGCTTTGCGATAGTGCTCCAGTTGTGCGGGCCAGTTGCGTGCCACCTCTTCCTCTTTGAACTCTGGATGCTCGCGGCCCGGCATTTGAAATTCGCAGGCTTCGATGGCGAGGGTGGGCTTTGGCACGGGTTCGAGCTGCGCGAGGCAGCGCACGATTTCACCGCCGAGCTTTTCACCAAAGAGATCGCGCCGCACGCTGTAGATGGGGTTCACATCGCCGCAGGCACCCGTGAGAAAAAAGGCGGGCACAGCGTAGCCCAGCTGCTGCTGCACATGAAGCTCCACATCGCCGGGGTAGTCGGCAGAGATGAGGGGCGAGCGGTTGTTGGCGGCGTGACAGGCGAAGTTGTAGGCGAGCGCCTTGAACTTGCCGTCAGCGCTGCGCAGCGCCAGAATGTCAAAGTCAGGATCGGCCTGGCCTTCCGCCGGGTATTTGTCTGCCTCGTCCGGCTTGAGCTGCCAGCGGTTCCAGGCGTGACCGTCCTTGATCACGCGCCGGCACTCGGCCACGCCTTCGGCTTTCCCTTTCGAGATTCCGACCGTGCAGGGTGTCAAATCGTTCGCGGCCTTTGTGACTGCCTCGGTGATCGGCGTGACGAGCTTGTCTGGGTAGTAGGACCACAACGGCCCGGAGTGCGTGTGGGACGCGCAGATGATGACATGGGCGGCAGGGATGCCCGTGGCCTGCTCGATGCTGGCGCGCGCCTTTTGCACCAGATCCACGGGATACTTCAACGTATCGAGCGTGACGATGGCGACCTTTTTGCCATCCGCAGACAGCACCAGTGCGCGGACGTAAAGGCGCGTCTTCACTTCCGAGGTTTTCTTGGGCGAAGGGGAGCCTGCAAGTGTGACCTCGCCCACAGGTGTGATGTCCACCATGCCGACGCCGGCTTCCAGAGTGGATGGCTTTTCATCCGCCGCAGACACGGGCACCGCACAACGAAACCACACCATACCAGACACGAGCAGAAACAGCGATCTCAAACGAGGCGGGTGATGCATAAGATAAAGGCAGTGAACGAGACTGAGAACTTTCAGTTGGGACGCAGAACTTTGCCGAGCGCCTGGATGCGTGAGTCGTCGGGCTTGCCGTCAGCGCCCAGCGTGGGGATGAGCCAGCCGCCTTCGTCATTTTCATTCCAGCCGTAGATGAGGACGCAGTTGGCGGGATTGAGGTCGCGGTGGGTGCGCGTCCACTGGACGGCTTCCTGCACATGCCGGGCAATCTGATCGGGCGTGGCGGTAACGGCATCACGCAGCGGCGTCTGCTGCTCAGGTGGCGTGAGGTCTGGCGCGGCCTTGATCCAGCGGCACCACGTGGGCGGGCGCTCCTGGCGCGGGCGGGTGTCCCAGCCGGCTGTGGCGAAGGTGATGTACGGCGTGCGGTCATGCTCCCATTTCTGCCACAGCTCCTGCACCACATGCTTGCTGATGAGCTGCTCATACGGCACCGGATTGGGCGAATACCCGGTGCCCACGGCCGCATATTCTGACACGGCATCAAAGCCGAGCTTCTCGCGCTCTTCGGCTGGATTCCAGCCCATGAGCACGAGGTAGGGCTCCGGCAAACCGGCGGCGACGGTGAGCTGGCGGAGTTTATCAAAGACTTCCCGGCCATACTTTTTTGGCCGTGCAAAGACACCGAGCAGCGGTCGGCCATTCAACACCCGGAGGTACTGCGGATTCTTGAAATGCTCGATCACGCGCGGCCAGTCATCCGGCCCTCGGGCGTCGATTCGTCCGCCTTCTTCGATGAAGCAAAAGCGCAGCCCGCGCTTGTCTTTCTCTGCGAGGTAGCGGTCCAGCGCGTGGCTCATGTCGCTGCCGGGGCCGTAGTCCAGAAAGGCCCAGTAATCCAGGCCTGCGGTGGCGGCATAGTTGAGCTCCTGCCGCATCACGGCCTCACTGTCACCGTTGATGCTCACCTTGTCTCCGCCATGAAGCTGCGCGAACCATGGCAGGCGGAAGTGATACTTCGGGGGTCCCAGCGAATGCTCAACTTCCTTGACCGGGCCTTTGTCCGAATACCATGCATCCCAGCGGATGGCTCCGACGAGTGGCCGCGCATCCTCTGCGCGAACAGTGCCGGACAACGCGGCGAAGACGTGGAGGACGATGAAGAGTGGGGCTTTCATGGAAGACAATGGAGCGCGGATTTCAATAGAGCAGGTACTCATTTCGATTCTGGCTGCGAGCGCTCAGGTGCCTTTTTCCAAAGCTCATCAAGCATTTCGATGGACGTATCCACCAAGGTCTGAATGCCTTCGAGCGCCACGTAGTTCACCCCGGCCAGAGTCTCGTAGCCTTCATGCTTGAAGGCGGCCTCCGTGGGCTCGTAGCCGACCCAGTGGTTGGTCAGTTCGCTGAGGATGGTGTGCGGGAAGGGCGAGCGTTTTTTCACCGTGATGCCCCATTCCACAAAGAGCTCGCCCGCGTTCGTGGCGATGGCGAAGGGGCCGATGCGTGCGGCGCTCACGGGCACATTCAGGGTGCGCGGCATGGCGGCGGCGGTTTTCTGCGTGCCCTCAAAGGATTCGGGCCGCCAGCCGAGGCGCGAGATCGCCTCTGGACGCTGGGCCTCGGCATTGCAGCGTGGCACTTCCACATCGCGCCGCATGTAATCAACGACAGGTTCATCGACTGGCACGGCGCTCTTTGCTGCCTCCACAGCCGCATTGGCAAACACGGCGGCACGTTCCTTCCAGTCGGGCACCCAGCACACGGGCGGCTGGATGTTGCCGGAGGCGCCCTGGGTGAAGACACCTACGGCCTGCGGGCCAAATTCTTTGGCGAGGGTGTCTGCAATCATACCGGGGAAATCCGCCGACCAAGTGTGAGTCTTGATGCGGTCATGCAGGCAGGGATGGCAGGTGAAGTTCACGAGAGAGCCGAGCATCTTGCCATCGGGCGAATCAAACCGCACAAGCCATAGCTCGGGGTCGATGACGCTCTCGCTGCCCAGCAACTGCGGGACTTCCTTGAGGTCGTTCACCTTCTTCAACCAGGTGTTCAGGACGAGGCCGTCTGATTTAGAGATCAGCCGACGGTTGATGTGACCTTCGAGAACGATCGAGCGTCCGACGGACATGCGCGCGGGCTGCAGCGCTTTATTGGCCTGCACCACGCTGTCTGAGATGAGCTTGGGCAGAGTGTCGATGTAGGCCTTGTTGGCTTTGTTGTTGTCGCCATCTGCCGGGATGAGGGGCCCGCTGTGATTGTGGCTTGGGCAGATGAGAACGGCATCGCGCGTGATGTCCGACTGCTGCATGACGAGCTCGATCGCCTTGTCCGAGAGGTCACGACGGATCTTCACGAGGTCCACTCCCACAATAACGAGCTTGCGGCCGCCGCTCGAGACAACCATGGCCCGCGCTTTCAGGGGATCGTCCGTGGCGGCGCTGAGAGGTCCCATCGGGCCCGTGATGATCGCGCCGATGGGTGGTGTGATGTCCACCTGGGCAAAGCCCGCCTGCAATTCAGCTGCGGCGGAAGACAAACACAGGCAGGCTGCGAGAAGGGAAACATACGCGGCTCCGCGTGCAGAATGAGAGGCGAGTTTGAATGTCATCGGTGGAAGGAAGGCAGCATGAAAGGCACTGAGTTTAACAGGGTGGTCCGTGCGCAACTATCACCCTCATTTGGATTGCTGGACCTCAGGCTGCCGAAAACATTTTTCAATTTTCAGTTCTCCGTTTTCAGTTTTCAGTTTTCCCATTCCTCCCTAACGATCCAGCGCCACCCTCCCCGCATGACACGCAATATAAATACAGAGCACGAACCAGCCCGCGTGAACGAACTGGACGGACTGAGAGGGCTGCTATCTCTTTGGGTTGTCATAGCACATCTTTTTTGCTGGGCAGGATTCTTTGAGTTTGTTACTGGACCTCGTCTTTTAAAATATATCTGGGTTGAGTTTATAGGAGCAGGCGCAGCTGTTGAGACTTTCATGATCCTCAGTGGCTTTGCTATCTCATTTCTAATCCACAAACGACATGAGTCCTATGGTCGCTTCATGCGGGGACGCTTCTTTCGCATCTATCCTGTTTATGTCGTTTGTCTTGTATTAGGAATAGTGGCCGCGACTTTTCTCACCCCTTTTGTATTGAACACTGCCGCATGGCGCGACATGACCGTTTATTTCGAGTGGAACCGTTCCCTTTCGATCAGCGAATCCTCTTCGACCGGCTTGCATGCATTCTGGCATCTTACTTTACTAAACGGCGTTATTCCGAGATCCGTGCTAAGCGACAGTACCGGTACTCTATTAGGACCCGCCTGGAGTATCTCGCTCGAGTGGCAGTATTATATCGTTGCTCCCCTCCTGGCTCGGCTAGTTCGCTCCGGTTCAGGGTTGTTGTTTCTCATCGTTATCGCCTGGCTTGGCCTTCGATTATTTCAAATCGAGAATCCTCATTCTGCGTTTCTTCTTCCGCAGCTACCGCTTTTTCTCATCGGGATCGGAAGCTTTCATCTCTACGACCAGTTCGTCATATCCAAACATCGACGATCAAGTTTCTTTGCCATTCCTGTCGCTTCTATTCTAGCCTTGGGCATTCTGGCAGGCTGGCATTCAACGGCTCTTATTCTGTGGGCACTAGGTTTTGGCTGCATTTTTGTTCAAGGCAACGATCTGTTTTCTCAAGCCCTCTCCATGATTCGCGCCTTACTGTGTCATCGCTGGCTTCAACGGCTGGGTCAGATTTCTTACCCGGTTTATCTGGTGCATTGGCCAATTATCATCGGCTTATTAGCCATCATTCTGCATTGGAATCCAAACATAACTTCGATTAACACTTTATTCATACTTATCTTTCTCGGCCTTCCAACCATCATCTTTTCAGCTTTTGTACTGCATGTGTGCATTGAGCGACCCATGATGAATCTGGGAAAGTCAAGCGTGGTGGATGAACCCAAAATAAAGCCATGACCAACCTTCACTGCCTTTGGACCGCAGTTTTTCTCAACCTCAAAACTTGAGGCTGCCGCCGACGTAGAAATTGCGGCCGTTGGCGGGGTTGATGCCGGTGGAGTCCACGAGGGCGAAGTAGCGGGCGTCGAAGACGTTGTTGAGCGCGGCGAGCACGGAGAAGTTTTTGGTGATGGGAATTTCGGCGGTGAGATCGAAGGTGACGTAGGCGGGGACCTTGTAATCGGGGTCGCCGTCGTCACCGGCGTTTTGCTGGCCCATCATGGTGCCGAGGAAGGCGAGCTTCATGCCGCTGGGGCGTTTGTAGATGAGGCCGGAGCGCAGCATGTAAGGCGGGGCGTACTGCGGACGGCCGCCATTGTTGGTGGAGCCGTGGAGCTGGGCCTGGAGCAACGAGAGATTGGTGTAGAAATTGAGGGCGCCGAGGCGCTCGCCGCGGTTGGTGCCGTTGAGTGCATCCATGGCTCCGATCAGGTCGAGCTGGAAGGCTCCATCCCAGCCGTAGTTGATGCTGCGCCCCACGTTGTCGAGCGTGCCATCTTCAAAGCCGACCTGGTTGTCGAGGTCGATGAGGAAGACGGAGGTGTCCCAGTTGAACCAGCGGCGTGGGGCGCCGCGCATGCCGAGCTCGTAGCTCCAGGTGAGACCGGGGGCGAGATCGGTGGCCTTGGAGCCGGGTGCGGGAATGAGCGTGGCACCAAAGACGACGGGACGGTAGGCCTGCGAGACGTTGGCATAGACGCTGGTCTGATTGCCGAGATCATAGGACAGCCCCAGGCCAAAGAGCGGCTGCGTGACGGCTTTGTGGGCGCGCACCTGATCCACCCCGACATTGTTGACGGTGATGTTCTGGCTCATCATCTCCACGCGAAAGCCGGGCGTGATGGTGAGCTTGCCGAAGGTGAACTTGTTTTCCAGGAACACGGAGCCGTAGGTCACATGGCGCTGCGCATCGGTGATGAGCGTGCCGGTGTTGTCCGTCGGGGTGGCACCCACGGAGTCTGTGCGCGGCGAGCGGCAGAGGTAAAACATCATGCCTGCCGCGAGCGAGTGCTGGCCGCCTGCCAGCTCATAGTCATGGCGGATGCGGGACTCCGCGCCTGCGGTGTAAAATTTCTGGTGCTCGATGTCATTGCCGGCGGCCACAGTGCCAAAAGTCGGGCCTGCTAACTGCCGGCGGCTCCAGCGGTCCACGGCGGTGGCCCAGGTCTTCACGCTGATCTCCGTCTTGCTGGAAAATTTGTGCTGCATCTCCAGACTCGTGGCATAGCGGCTGAGCTTGAAGCGGTCATAGAGGCGCACGGTCTGCCTGCGGTCGGCGTCATACTGCGCGCGGCTGAGGCCGCCGGCTTCGCCATGGCTGTCGGTGTAGGCATCCATGGAGCAGATCCAGCGGGTGTCTGGATCCTGCTGATAGACGAGCTTCAAGCGGCCGCCGTTGACGCTGAAGTCGCTGTTGGCGCGGCGGAAGCCGTCGCCTGAGCGGTGGTTGAAGTAGCCGTAGTAGCCGAGCTTGCCGCTGGTGCCGTCGAAGGAGTTGAAGGTGGAGTAGAGGTTGTTGCTGCCGTAGATGCTCTTGGTCTGCATGCCAAACACGCGGTCCAGGCGCGGCATGGGCGAGACGTAGTTCAGGGCACCGGCCGGCTGCGGGCCGTAGAGCAGCGATGCGCCGCCGCGCACGAATTCAACCCGCTGCGTGGACTCCAGCGGAGGCGTCCAGTACGACTCCGGGTAGCCCTGAGGATCTGCCGCGATGGGGATGCCGTCCTGCAGCATCATGATGAACTGCGATTTGTCCGGCGAGCCGATGCCACGGTAGCTCAGATTGACCAAGGGAGTGACAGCATCCGCGACCTGCAAACCCGGTGTCAGCGCAAACGCCTGGTTGTAATTGTTCGCCTGCACCTCCGGCAGGGATTCGAGGCTGAGCGAGGTGGCTTTTTTCCCCGCATAAATCTTGGTGCCCTCCACTGGCGGGAGGAACGGGATCTTGATCGGAGGGTCCTCAGGTGCCTCCGCCGTGATCGTCATGCTCGGCAGTTCCGTGGCTTCTTCAGCAGTCGGCAGAGCCTGAGAGGACGGCTTGCCCACAGTTTGCGATCGCGCATGGGAGGCAAATGCGAGGAACAGCAAGGCACTGAGGGCCAAAGCTGGACCAGTGAGCCGATAAGGATGTGAGCGGAGGGAGGATCGCATTGAGAATCTGTCGCAATTAAGACGCGGAAAGTGAACGAATGAGACGGTGTCGCAAGTTCTTTTTTGCGATAGAGTCTCAATTGCATCTCTATGCGCCTATATTGCGCATTTTGGGTTTGCCTCAAGAAGACCTGATCGGGCTGCGCCACATACTTTAGGGTGGCAATCGTGCTGGGCAGGCAGCTATCCTCCCGCCGCATGAAAACACTTCAAACGGACGTCTTGGTCTGCGGCGGCGGTTGCGCGGGGATCGCGGCGGCACTGGCATCAGCACGCAATGGCGCGCAAACTTTGCTCATTGAACGGGCGGGATTTTCCGGCGGCATCATCACCACGGTGGGTCTGCCTTATTTCGACGGGCTGATCGACAAGCCGAGCGGACGGTTTGTGGTGAAGGGCATCGCGCTGGAGCTGCTGCAAAAGCTGGGAGTGGCGAAGGAAGGCGCGCAGCGCATTGACGATCTGCGGCCGGACCTCATCACGAAATACTGGGGCAGCGTGTGGATTCCAAACATCGAGGAGTTCAAGATCCTCACCGACGACCTCATCCTGCAGCATGGCGGCAAGCTGCGCGTGCTCTACCACAGCGTCGCTTGCGATGTGGAGGTGAAGGAAGGCCGCGTGGCGGCGGTGGTCATCGCCAACAAAGATGGCCTCACACGCATTGAGGCGCGGCAGGTCATCGACTGCACGGGCGATGGCGACATCGCGCACTGGGCGGGATGTCCCACTACTTCTTCCAAGCCGCTGATGCCGCTGACGATGCACTTCCGCATTGGCAATGTGGTGCCGGTGAAGGAGACACGCGAGGCGGCGAAGCAGGCGCTCATCGCAGCACACAAAGAAGGACGACTGCCGAACTTCTACGGGCCGGGGCTCATCTTTGCCTTTGCGAAAGACGAGTGCTACGTGCACGCCACTCGCGTGCCTGCCAATGCCACGGATGCGGCGGATTTCACCCGCGCAGAGATGCAGGGGCGCAAGGATGCGTGGACGATGTTCAATGACTGGAAGGCGAAGGTGCCCGGCTTTGAAAACAGCTACTACATCATGAGCGGCCCCTTCATCGGTGTACGCGACACGCGGCGCATCGTGGGCCTGAACGTCCTCACTCTTGAAGACCTGCAGCAGACCACGCGCCACGCGGATGCCATCGCCACCGGCTGCTGGTTTCTCGACATTCATCCGCCTGAGGTCACGCTGGACAAACCGTTCACGGGCTCGGGTTTCCAGCCGAAGCCTTATGACATCTCCTACCGCACGCTGGTGCCGCAAACGGTGAGCAACCTCCTCGTAGCAGGTCGCTGCCACAGCGCGAGCAGCGAGGCCAGCGCCTCCAGTCGCGTGACCGCCACCGCCATGGCCCTGGGCGAGGCCGCCGGCACCGCCGCCGCACTTGCGATGGCTGCGAAAACAGAGATCGGCACGCTCGATGGGGTAAAAGTCCGTGAAGCGCTCTCAAAACAAAACGGAGGACCCTTCAGCGACATATGAAAACTGAAACCCACACCCTCACCCGCCGCGAGGCTCTGCTGGGCACCCTGCAAGGCGCCGTCGCCGCCTCGTTGGCCTTGCCACTCATCACCACCTGCGCGGAGCCATTATTGGTTAGTGAGCCGGAGTTTGTGCCGGAAAATGATTATCCCTATTTTGGCTGGGAGCCGGAGCCGCTCGCGTGATGACATAAAAACAGCGCCCGGAGCAATGTCCGGGCGCTGCGAAGAAAAGGTGAAGAACTGGCGTGCTGGGACAGCTCCAGGAGCTGACTTAACGGCGGCCGCCACCACCAAAGCCGCCGCCATGGCCACCGCCGAAGCCACCACCGCCAAAGCCGCCGCCGCGATAGCCACCACCACCGTAGCCGCCGCCTGCATAGCGATTGCCGCCGTAGCCGCCGCGGTTGTAGCCGTAGCCGCCATAGCCGCCGTACATTGGGCGGTAGCCGTAGCCACCGTATCCGCCGTAACCGTATCCGCCGCCGTAGCCATAAGGGGCGATGCATGAACTCAACGAAGTCAGAGTCAGGATGGCCGTGAAAAGAAGAACCAATTTAGTTTTCATAAGTGAATAGTCCGACGCAGTCCCTGCGGGTCTATTCAGTAAATCGCTGCGCATTATAAAAGTGGCAGCGGATTGCAACCTCCCTTCCGCTGTTTGGCTACTTCACAAACAGCAGAAGGAAGCGCTGGTTCTGCCATTCGGTGTGCTTTTCGAGGATGCCTTCCATGTCGGATGAGCTGTAGGCCAGCGCCGCCATGCGAAGCAGAGGCAGATAATCCTGCTCCTTCTTTTCTTTGATCTGCTCATGAGGCCAGTCCTGGGCAGGCACATCGACGTAGGGCAGCATGTACTCATAGGCGCGGCGCAGGCCCCGACCGCCGGTGCCGGTGTAAGCCCAGAGGTTCACTCCGGCGTGATCTCCTAAATTGGCGAGCTCACTCAAGGCCTCGATGTTGAACCAGCAGTAGCTGAACGAAGCGGTGCGCGCGAGCTCCAGCGGCTGGCTGCCGTCTTTCTCGATCTGCACGCCGATGCGTTCGCGCTGCGCTGCCTTGAGCAGCTTGGCCGCGATGTCGGGGCGGTTCAGACAGAGCGCGAGACGCACCGTGGTCACGTCCGCCCAGGTGCCGTGATTATTCCTGGCATTGTGCTCCTCCCGCCCAGTGGGGCTGGTCATCAGCCAGTGCACAAAGGTGGTCAGCCACTTGTCCATCGCCTGCTGGTCTGCGGGTTTCCAGGCTTCTGAACCGGCCAGCAAGCCAAGTGCGTCTGCCGCGATGGCGAGGTGGCGTGCCTCCAGAATACCTTCAGCGCGGCCGTCGTTTTCACCCATCACTGCCTGCGAAAATTTGAAATTCGGATTCATGTGCGTCCCCGCATCCAGAAACCAGGTGCGGATGAACTTGGCTGCATGCGCCGCGTACTCTTGCTTGCCGGTGAAATAGTACGCCAGCGCCAGGCTCTCGACCGACTTGGCCATCAGGGTAAGTCGCGGCACATCGTTCTGCTCCGGCAGCTTGCTGTCAGGGTTCGTCTTGCCGTCCTTGCGGATGTAGGGCAGGCCATCGCTCTTGGAAGGATCAGGCCAGAAATACGGCGCGAGGCTGATGTAGTCGTGCTTGTCACGGCTGGGCGGCAGCTTGGTTTTCTCCATCACGGAGGGCGGCGTTTCCGCCAACGCCTTGTCAGCGTCTCTGATCAGCTTCTTGAAGGCCGGCTCCAGATCCTTGTCTCCTGCTGCGATTCGTTTCTTTGCCTCCACCAGAGATCCCGGCCTTGCGCCAAAGAAGCGCGGCCCGACTTGTGCCGGGCGTGGGCCGCTCTGAGCACGCGCCATCAGGGGAGAGAGAGCGATGGTGGCGATGAGCAGGGCCGGAAGGAGTGGGAGATGCATGGGAAAGAAGTAACAGGCAGAAGATGAGTGCAGGACTACAACCTCGTTACCGACTTTCTGTTTCAGGACTATCTGAAGAAGCCCGGCACCAGGCACGGTTTAGGACTGTGGGCGGCCATTAACGCAACTTTTGAACTGTGGCACTCAAACACTCACAGCATCCCCGCCAGATCCGAAGCGAGCTGCGCGGCCTCTTGAACGGGGCGCTGGGCCTCGCGTTCGACGGGAGGCAGGGCGAGATCGGCTTCGTTGAAGACGCGCACGGCCATGTGGAGCTGGCCGTCTTTGATCCAGGTGTGTGCACCCACGGGTGTCTGGCAGCCGGCGCCGAGGATTTTTAGGAACTCGCGCTCTGCGGTGACACGTGATTCGGTTTCGGCATGGTTAAGCGCGCGGATGGCCTTGATCGTCGCTTCATCGCCTGCACGGCATTCGATGGCGATGGCCCCTTGTCCTGCCGCAGGGAGGAACTTCACGGGATCGAGGATCAGGCCGTAAAGAGTGTGGCCGTCGATGTGGATGCGGCTCAGGTTCGCATTGAGGAGGCCCAGGCGCAGGAGGCCGGCGGCGGCGAGCAGCACGGCATCGAGCGCGTTTTCACCGATTACTTTTTTCACCCGCGTAGGCACATTGCCACGAATCTCGACGATCTGGATGTCCGGCCGCAGGAACTTCAACTGTGCCGCACGCCGCACGCTGCTGGTGCCGACGCGTGCGCCTTGAGGCAATGTTTCAAGGGTGTAGGGATGCGCGCTGACGAGCACGTCCTCAATGGCTGCACGTGGCAGCACGGCGGCGATGGTGAAGCCGGCGGCGAGATCGCTCGGCACGTCCTTGAGGCTGTGCACGGCGGCGTCGATCTGGCTGTCTGCGAGCGCGATTTCGAGCTCCTTGATGAAGATGCCTTTGTCCACCTGCGCCACGTCGCTGAACTCGGAGAAGCGCAGGTCCTGGCGTTTGTCACCGCTGGTCTGAATGATCTGGCGCTCGACGCTGAGCTGCGGGTGCGCAGCCTTCAGCTCCGCGGTGACCATGGTTGTCTGCGTGAGGGCCAGCTCGCTGCCGCGGGTGCCGAGGATGATTTTTGCGGGGATCATGTGGGGTTCCCAGCTTTTCACGTACCGGGGCCGGACGCAAGGAATAGGCGTGTCCTCGGATGCGCCCTGCACTTCTCCGTGGGCTGGGTGTGTCTGGCGGGTGGAGTTTTTTATCGCCTGGAGACGTCTTCGCCAAACCGCCCTGCTCTGGGAAGGGTGTCGAGTTATGGGTGATGATCACGCGCTCACAGACGGGCGGGCTGTCGCCACACCCATCTACGGGCCGGTTTGCGCCCGGACTTGCGACATGCTGCGCTCCACTTTTTCCCGGTCCGCAGCAGCGAGGGGATTGCCTGCATGCAGCTCCTCCAGCTGTGCCCAGGTGATGATGCCAGTCCCGAGGAGGCCCCGCACCCAGACGATGTCCTTCGACCGCCCGGCTTAGAGTTTGTTGTAGGCGACGTCACAAACGTCCAGAACGTGCAAAACAAGGCCTTCTGGGAGAATGATTTGATGCGCCCGCTCCTTCCAACCCGGTGGCGTGCAGCGCACGGTATCTGGAGTCGCATAATCAGCATAGACCAGTTCCGTATCTCGAAATTCGCTATCTGCTCCGATGAAACGGTCCACCAGCATGCTGTCGAAATACAGGATGGGTAGGTTCTGCGGGACGAAGTCAAAATCCACGGAGAAGCGCAGTTCCCCGGGCAGCTCCGGGTGCAAGGCCGCCACGGCCCCTGAGCCAATGACGTAAGCGTCCGTCAACGCTGGCACGCACCACTTGAGTTTGCGGGCGACTTTCTCAAGATCTGCCAGCGTAAGCTCTTTGCCGTACATTTTCGTTTTCTTCCGGGGTGATGAAGGGGCTGCCGTGAAACGGCGAGGAAGACCGCAGCCGCTGGCCTTCGTCATCCGCAGCTTCCAAAATATCGCAGATCTGTCCGATGCTAGACCTCTCCAACAGCTCAAGCCATTCTACCTGGGGTCGATAGAGAGCCGATTTCCTGACCTCCAGGCACTCTTTGGCTGTTTGAATCAAATCTGGATTCTCACGCAGCCGAGCAGCCACAATCTTGCCGCGCTGCCATTGCATCCAGTCCTGCACCAGATAGTTCGGCGGCAGGTCGAGCCAAGGCGGGAACATCGGGACTTCTTCCGATGCACTCTGCGGTGTCTCCATGACGACTGACATGGGGCCAAGATGCACCGGGCGGCCGGAATCAGCAAGGGCATCCTTGCCCCCTCAGGCCAGCTTCAAACCACCACCATTGCCGCCCGGTTTGAGAAAGCCGTATTTTTCGAGCTGATCTTCGATGATGCGCTCGCAGGAGGCGAGCTGGCGTTCGCGCTCACGGCGGCCTTCGTCGGCGATAGCCTGGAGGGCGTCGATGTCGTAGAGATAAACGCCTTCGATGTTGTTCACTGCGGGGTCCACGTCACGCGGCACGGCGATGTCGATGATGAGCAGGGGCTCCCAGCGGCGCTTGCGCATCACCTGGTCGATCTGCTCGGGCCTGATGACAAAATGCGGAGCGCTGGTGCTGGAGATGATGACGTCCACCTCATGCAGCGAGTGCTCCCATTCGTCGAACTTCATGGCCCGGCCCTTCATCTCGGTGGCGAGTTCCACGGCTTTGTCGTAGCTGCGATTAGAGACGATGATGCTCTTGGCCCCGCGTGAGAGCAGGCTCTGCGCGCAGGTGCGGCTCATCTCGCCGGCGCCCACGAGCATGACGCGGCACTCCTTCAGGTCGTGCACCTTTTCCGCCAGATCCACTGCTACGCTGCCCACGCTGGTGGAGCCGCGCTGGATGGTGGTCTCGTTCCGAACCTTTTTGCCCACGGTGAAGGCCTGCTGGAAGAGCTTGTTGAGGGCGCGGCTGGTCGTGCCGGTGTCGAGGGCGACTTTGTAGGCCGCCTTGACCTGGCCAAAGATTTCAGTTTCGCCCAGCACCATGGAGTCAAGTCCGCTGACCACACGAAAGAGATGCCGCGCGGCCTCGGCGGAGTCGAGATTGTAGAGCACCAGAGCCTCGGCGTGCTCGGGTTGCAGCTCAAAGCGGTCGATGAGGTACTCGCGCAGGGCGGCGTGGCCGTCCTTGCCGCTGGGCAGTGCGTGCGTGGCGTAGAGCTCCACGCGGTTGCAGGTGCTGAGCACCACGCTTTCCTCAAAGCCCGGCAGGCCGCGCACCTGCTGCACGGCAGCGGGCACCTGCGCCTCTGGAAACGCCAGGCGCTCACGCACCTCGACGGGGGTGGTTTTGTAGTTCAGGCCCACACAAACGAGGCCGCTGCGAATGTCCGTCGGCTCAGGCATGCGTGACGATCCACAGGGAGATGAATGGCAGAATGAAGCCGATGACTGCCAGCCACGCGGTTCTGCGCGGGGAGGTAAAGTGCTTCCACATCAGGAGGGAGATCACGGCATACAGCCCCCAGACGATCCAGGCGAAGACGACGTGGCCGGTCTTCGTCATGGGCAGATGCAGGGCAAAGGAAATGCCCAGTGCGATGCTCAGCAGCAGCAAGCCGAGGCGCACCATGCGCTGGATGGCATGCGCGAGGCCCTGGATCGGCGGCAGTTGGTAAAAGAGGCCGCCGATTTGGTGCCGCTTCAGCATGCGCTCCTGCACGAGGTACATCACGCCGGTGATGCAGGCCAGGGCGAATGCCGCATAGGAGATGAGCGCCAGCGCGATGTGCAGCTCCACCAGCGCATTGATCGGCCCCTTGGGCGGGTAGGAGGCAAAGCCGCTCAAAAACGCCATCCCCTGCATCAAGGTGACCAGAGGAGAGGTGAACACCCCGAGCAGCGACAGCCGGAATGCCGGACCGACGAGGAAATACAGCAGCACAATGCTCCACGCGATAAAGACCAAAATGTCCGGCAGGCTGCGGATGGGGCACTGCCGCACCTCCTCCCCGCGCAGGTAGATGAAACCCGTCTGAAGTGCAAAGCCGAGCGCCATCAGCACAAACTGTGCACGCGCCTGCTTCCAGGCTCCCGCCTTGAGCGCCAGCAGGGCCTGCACGAGCGCGCCCACAAAAATGAGCGTGGCGGCAAGAAGCAGTTGCTGGGAGGCAGGCATTGGATCGGGGGGCGGATACTCGCGGGCTTGTGACGATTCTGCAAGGGTGAAGGCAATTCTGGGCGCAATGTTCCCATCGCTTGCGCATCCCCGCATCTCCTCCATGATCGCAGGGCATGGCCCCCGACATTCTCGACAGCATCCGCCGCACCATCCGTGACGTGCCGGATTTCCCCAATCCCGGCATTCTTTTCAAGGACATCACTCCGGTGCTGGCCAACGCAACGCTGCTGGCGCAGACGATCGATGGCATGATCGAGGCCACGGGCATCACCGAAGTGGACAAGGTCGTCGGCATCGACGCCCGGGGGTTCATTTTTGGTGCGCTGATCGCCGAACGTCTCGGCGCGGGATTCATTCCGGTGCGCAAAAAGGGCAAGCTGCCGTGGCAGACGCGCGGCATTGATTACTCGCTCGAATACGGCACGAACTCGGTGGAGATGCATCTGGATGCCATCGCACCCGGTGAAACCGTCCTGCTGGCGGACGATCTGCTGGCCACAGGTGGCACGGCGGCAGCCGCGCTGCACCTCATTGAGCAGGCAGGCGGCAAGGTGCTCGGCAGTACGTTTTTCATTGAACTGGCGTTCCTCGGCGGGCGCGAAAAGGTGAGTGGTTCCGGCCCGGTTCACTCACTGATCACCTACTGACCTCTGCTGCAATGACCGAACGCGAATACCTGCGGCACCTGAACAAGAGTGCGCAGAAATTTTTCCCGCCTGAAGACAAGCTGCCACGCGGGCGCACCGAAACGCTGCGCCAGGCGAAGCGTTTCCTCAAGATCAAGGAGCAGCGCATCAAGCAGCGGCACCGTTCCGGGACTTTCAGCGGGGCGGAGATCTGCCGCATGCGTTCGGACATGATCGACTTGATCGTGCGTCTGCTCTGGGATGAAAGCGTGGCGGCGCTCACCCCTGAAGCCAAGGCCAAGCTCAACGTCAGTGTGACCGCGCATGGCGGCTACGGGCGGCGGGTGATGAGTCCGGGCAGTGATGTGGACCTCACTTTCATGTTTCCTGGCAACAGCGGCAAGGTGTCCACCGAAGTGGTGCAGCTGATCCGCGACTACCTGCTCTATTTCTACGATCTGAAGCTCAAGGTCGGCCATGGCTCACGCTGCGTGGGCGAGTGCATCAAGCTGGCGAATGAAAGCATGGAGACCAAGACGGCGCTGATGGAGGCCCGCTTCGTCACCGGCCAGAAGGAGGCCTTTGAGGAGTTCCGCTCCCGCTTTGACAAGGAATGCATGGACGGGCAGGAGGGGGACTTTTTGAAGCTGCGGCAGATTGATCTGAACACCCGCCACTCGAAATACGAGAACACTCCCTTTGTGCAGGAGCCGCATGTGAAAAACGGCTGCGGCGGGTTGCGCGACTACCAGAACCTGATCTGGATGACGTATGCCCGGCACCGCACGCTGAACCCCAAAGATTTGGTCGCGCTCGGCCTGATCTCAAGGGCGGGCTGGAAGGAAGTGGCGAAGGGTTATGACTTCATTCTGCGTGTGCGCAATGAGATGCACTACACCGAAAAGCGCGCCGAAGACCTGCTGACCCTGCGGCTGCAGGGGCCGGTGGCCACGAATCTGGGCTACCGCCACAAACGCATCCTGCGCCGCATTGAGGCGCTGATGCATGAATACTACACGGCCACGCGAGACCTGCTGCAGCGCAGCAATGAGGTGATGGACCGCTTCCACCTGCAGGCGCTGGAAACCCGCACGCAAAGCAAGCTCATGGGCTTCATGGCGCGGCGGAAGGCGGAGAAGGAGCAGGAAAGCTTCGACGGCTTTCATCGCAAGCACGAACGCGTCTATGCTGAAAGCCCGTCGATCTTCAAAGACGACCCGGAGCGCCTCATGCGCCTCTTTCTCCACACGCAGAACCGCCACCTGCGCCTCAGCCCGGATTTGTTCCAGCTCATTCAGGACAACTTCCGCCGGGTGGACACGAGCTTTCGGTACAGCAAAGCGAACCGCGAGACCTTTGAGACGATTCTCTCCAGCAAAGGCGATGCGGCGCGCACCCTGCGGCAGATGCACCGCGTCGGCTTCCTCGGCCGCTACATGCCGGAGTTTGGCGCGCTCACCAATCTGGTGCAGCACGAGTTCTTCCATCTCTACACGGCGGACGAGCACACGCTGCGCACCATCGACAAACTCGATGAGCTGAGCGACCCCACCCTGAAAGGCGTGGAGCTGTTTCAGCAGCTGTTTCACGATCTGCAGCAGCCGTATGTGCTGTACCTCGCGCTGCTGCTGCATGACGCAGGCCGCGCTGCCAACAAGAAGACGCACAGCGATGAAAGCACCACGCTGGCTGCCGCCGTCTCCCGCCGCCTGCAGGTCAAGGGCGAGCGCCGAAGGCTGCTGCTCTTCCTCGTTGATAATCATCTGCTGATGTACCGCACCGCCACGACCAAGAGTCTGGATGATCCGCAGGTCATCGAGGAATTTGTCAGCATCGTGCGCACGAAGGAGAATCTCGACACGCTTCTTCTCATGACCTATGCCGACTCCAAGGGCACCAGCGACAAGAGCTGGTCGGGTTACAAGGAAGCCTCCATCCGGCAGCTCTATCACAGCGCGCTGCGTTTCATGAACGCCCCGGCGGATTTCATGCGAAATCTTCAGGTGCCGCTGGCGGATCTGAAAAAGGAGGTGGCGCGCCGCCTCGGTGCCGGATTCGACGCTGAAGTGGACGCGCACTTCCGCCACATGCCGCCTTCCTACTTCAATTTCCGGGAGGCCGAGCTCATCGCCACGCATCTGCGTCAGTTCCGGCTGTTCTTTGAGCAGCTGATCCGTGAAGAGGCTGCCGCAGGTCTGCTGCCGGTCATGGCCTGGGTCGATCACGTGGACCAGGGCTACAGCGAACTCACCGTCGTCTGCTGGGACCGCCACCTGCTCCTTGCGCGAATCTCCGGCGCTCTGGCGGCGGAAAGCATCAACATCCTCAGCGCCGACCTCTACCAGCGCGCCGACCATCTCGTGCTGGACACCTTCCGCGTCTGCAACACGAACTTCGCCGCCGTCACCACCAAAAGCGCACGCACCCGTGTCGAGGATTCCGTGCGCAAAGCCTTCTGCAAGCGGACCTTTGATTTCGATGAGGCGATCGCCCAGAAGCTGGGCAAGTCGATCACGATGCTCGATGAGATCGGCACGGAAATCCCGCAGCGCATCTACGTGAACAACAACCTCTCGCCGGATCAGACCGTGCTGGAGCTTCAGCTGGTGGACCGCCTCGGGCTGCTGTATGACATCTTCATGGCCATCGGCCGCCTCGGCCACAACGTCACGCATGCACGCATCAGCACGGAAAAAGGCGTGGCCATTGACGCCATCTATGTGCAGGACGAGCACAGCCAGAAAATCACGGACCGTGCGCTGCTGGACGAGCTGGCCGCCGCTGTGACGGAGGCCGCCCACCTGCGCCTGCGCTCTGCGAAGGAGTGATCTGTCGAGGCATCTCCATCATGCGGCGGAGTTCGGAGATACATAGCCATATGCGTTAAATTTTTCTTGTTTGTACTTGTCATGCCGGTTCTAATTCGCTAAAAAAATAGCGAAATGTCCGACACCACAAATCTTTCCCGGCGCGAGCGCCAGATCATGAACGTCCTGCACGCGGAGGGCAGCGCCACGGTGGCCACGGTGCAGGCGAAGCTGCCGGACCCGCCCACCGACAT
Organism: uncultured Verrucomicrobiota bacterium; assembly: GCA_903838675.1. GTDB lineage: Bacteria > Verrucomicrobiota > Verrucomicrobiia > Verrucomicrobiales > Verrucomicrobiaceae > Prosthecobacter. Next base: position 5,716 of record CAILZI010000265.1, on the reverse strand, counting down.
GGCCGTGCGGCGGCTCATGCACATCCTGGAGGAGAAAGGGCATGTGAAGCGCCTGCGCAAAGAAGGCCGCGAGGTCATCTATGCACCCGCGCAGTCCAAGGCCCGTGCGGGCCTGAACGCGCTGAAGCTGGTGCTGGACACCTTTTTCGGCGGCGCAGTGGATGAAGCGCTGGCCGCCCACCTCACACGCAAAGACGCCGCGCTGACGGAGGAGCAGACGGCACGCATCCAGAAGCTCATTGACGAAGCAAAGCGCGAAGGCCGTTGATTTTAAACGCACTGCTCATGAACACGACACCGTTGCTGGAACTTCTCTCGCTCATCGCGCTCAAGGGCGCGGTGGTTCTTTCAGTGGCGCTGCTCCTCGGCCTGGGGTTGCGCAGAATGGCTGCTGCACGCCGGCATGCCCTCTGGATCACCGCCATCGCCACATTGGCCGTTCTGCCATTGGCGATGTGGGCGCTGCCGGCATGGCATGTGCTGCCGCAGGCCGACGCCGCCCGGGACTGGCCGGTGATGGCTCCGCCGTTGATCATCGACAACGCTTCATCCTTCCTGCCCCCTGAAGACGACGGCTCCGGCTGGCAGGTTTCCAAGCCTGCCCTGCCGGTGCCAGCTGAGGCTCCCGCCCGGCCTGTCTTCTCGTGGAATATTTCATGGCATGATGTGGTAGAATCGCTGCCCATGGTTTGGATGCTCATCGCAGGCCTGCTGCTGCTGCGCCTCGGGCACAGTGCCTGGCGGCTGCATCGTTTGGAGGCTTCCCTGCGCCCGGAAGAATGCGTCCTGGTGCCTCAGACCGCTCGTGAGCTGGGACTGCAGCGCATGCCGCGCCTGCTCATCGGGCCGGGTGATTCCGTGCCGATGGTCTGGGGTGTCCTGAGACCCCGACTGCTGCTGCCGCAGGGATTTGAAACCTGGAGCCCGGAGAAACAACGCGGCGTGCTGCTGCACGAACTCGCCCATTTGAAACGTGGCGATCCCCTTGCGCTATGGGCCGCGCAATGGGTGAAGGCCCTGCATTGGTTCAACCCACTTGTCTGGCTGACATTCCGCCAGCTGCGTGTCGATCAAGAACGCGCCTGCGACGATGCCGTGCTGCGCCATGGCGTGCGTGCCAGCGACTACGCGCAGTACCTGCTCGATCTCAGTCGTCACAGCCGTGTTGCTCCGGGGCTGTCTCTCTGCGCACTGACCATCACGCGCTGTGCTCCAGTGGAGGCACGGGTGAAAGCCATTCTTGATCCCAAGCGCAGCCGAGAAAGCCTCACGCTGCGCTGGCTGCTCGCACTGGCAGGTGGTGCCCTGCTCATCACACTGCCGGTGGCCATGTTGCACGCCATCGAAGACTTCATGCCGCGTGGCCGCATTCTGGATCGCCATGGCGTGGTGCTGGCGGAAAGCACGAAAGAGAAGGCGCGCCAATATCCGCTCAAGTCGCTGGCCGCTCATGTGGTAGGATATACCCGAATGCCCGATTCCGACGACGCAAGGCTTCATGGGGGCGCTGGTGTGGAACAGAAAGAGGATGCCTCATTGAAAACGGGCAATGACGTCTCTCTCACACTCGATGCACGCATTCAGGCACTCACGTTGCAGACGATGAAGGATGGCAACGTGAAACGCGGTGCAGCCGTGGTGCTCGATCCACGAACGGGCGAAATTCTAGCCTCCGTTTCACTGCCCGGCTATGACCCGAATCTTTTTGTGCCGTTCGTCAGTTTCCAGAATTGGGATCGCTACCTCAAGGACATCGACACTCCTTTGCTGGACCGTGTCAGCTCTGCCCGCAGCGCCCCCGGGGCAGTCCTTCAGCCTTTCACCGCGCTCGCGGCCTTGCGGGCGGGAAAAACTCCCGGCACCTACGCATGCACGCCCCTCACCCGTGGGTCTGGCGGTGGCGTCCGCTATGGCAGTGTGACGAGGATATGCCGCACCAGCCTGCGGGAGGGCGCTGCCCATGGGCCGCTGACCCTGGAGCAAGCACTGGCAAAGGGCTGTTCCAGCTACTTTTTCCAGCTTGGCACGGAGGTGGGTTATCCAGCCCTCTTCAGCATGGCGGAGGATCTCGGGCTGCAGCAAGGCACCAACATCTTTGGCGTCAAGTCCCCGCCCCTGCTGCCAACAATGGAAGAGCTCTCGAAAACGCGCTCGAGCCAGCGTCAGCTCAACGACATCACCACAGACTTTGCCTCAGGTCGTGGAAGCCCTGCCACCGTCCTGCAGATGGCGGCACTCTATTCCGCGCTCGCCAATGGCAAGGTGTGGGAACCCTCCCTGACGAAGAAGAGCGCTGGCGGGCCGAGGCTGGACCTCAACACCCTGCCCGACCTGCCAGAAGGCCTTGCCCGTGTCCGCAGCGCCTTGCGGGAGGCAGTGATTCATCCCCAGCCATGGGCCCGCGCCCTCACGAGCTCGAAGGCACAAATCGCCGCGCTGGCGGACAGCTACGCCACGGGCGCCAAAGGCCCGCATTCGGAGGTCTTCACGCATCATTACTGGATGGCCGGCTATGCTCCTGCCGACAAGCCTGCGCTCGCATTCGCCCTTTATGTGGATGAAACATCACCCGACAGCACTCTCGTCCCGGACAAGCTGGGGCCGATGGTCCGGCGTGTCGTGGAGGAGACACTGGCGCTGTCTGCGGATGGTTCCGGTGAAGTGAAACCGGTGGAAGAAAAAAGCGGGACAGCGCCAACGACGTTTGACTTCAATGGCGCAGAAATTTCACAGGAAATCAAACTCCTGGAAGCAGAGCTGAAGATCTCCTTCAAGGAGTTCAAAATCGGCAACGGTCAGGTGACGATCATTGGCGATGCGTCTGAGATAGTCGATGCGTTGAAATTGCGCAAGCGGCTGGAAGAGATAGGCGAGAAGAGGCAGATTGGATGGTACTTTCCGTTGCCAAAGAGCGTGGAAAACGATCGAGTCGGGTTTCGGGCCAGCGGGGTCTATCAGCCATCGCCATCAAACACCGAGGAAGGGAGCAAGAAAGCCGAGGTCGCGCGCCAATCGCTGCGGAGTTTCAAAAAAACGACTGCGAAGGTGATCGGCCGAAGCTCCGGCAGTCTGGTCATCAACAGAGGTTCGCTCGATGGCATCGTCGCCAATAGCCCGGTGATCACGCCGGTCGGTTTGGTGGGGAAGACAGACACGCCGGAGCCGTATTTTACGAAGGTAATCCTCCTGACCGATGAACTCTGCCGTGTCTCAGCCAAGGTGGAAGGGACACAAGAGCAGGGGATTTTGAATGGCGAAAAAGTGGTGCGTGATGTGAGCCCGCAACTGCATCTTCGCTTCCTGAGCCGCCAGGCCAAAATCGACATTGGCTCCCGTGTGTCCTCTTCCGGTGAAGGCGGAGTTTTTCCGGCCGGTCTGTATTTGGGACGCGTGAAGCAATTTAAAACCGGGGATATTTCCGGAGAAGCCGTGGTTGAGCCCGCCGTTGACTTCTCAACTCTTGACCAAGTGTTCGTGATCGAGCAGAAGACCGAGTCTCCTGCCCAAGAAGCACCAACACCACCCAAGCCCGCAGACAAGGCTCAGCTCCGCCAGCAAAGCGATGCCGCCATCCGCATGAAGCCTGCTCTGGCAAAACAATGGGCTGCTTTGAAACGGGCCGGACTCTTGGCTGACCTGCCAGCACGCGCCCGCCCGTTTGATCTGGGGGACAAGCATCCGGAGCGCCAGGTGAAAAGCGTGCCGGAGTTTCAGTTTTGGACGTCACGGGTGGACGTGCGCCGCTGGCTTGTGGTCTCGCACTGTTCTCCTGCAAAAGCGGACCCGCTTGCATCAAGGCCCTCGCTGCTGTGGGAGCCGCCAGCGGCTGCTGAAGACATTGCAGCAGACTGGCCCGCCCCTCCGGAGCCATTTCAGCGCACCTACGCTACCGCCGGTCACTGCGAAGTCCACATCCACGCTTCGGATGGCGAGAATGTGACGGTGACCGTTCGCCAGAGAAGGCCTTCCATTCTGATCGCACCAGATGAATCGCAGGAGCCACAGCCAGCGGGCAGGCTGGCCCCTGAGTACCATGGGAAGAGTTTCACGCAGAGTGAAGCCATGCCCACGTTGAAAGAGGTCTTGCAAACGCTGCGACCGACGATCACGCCACAGGAGGTACAACTGCCAACCTTCCGGCCGCAACCAGTCCAATACCGAGTGCAAGCACCAGCACCACCTTCCGCGCCCATCCTCGAAATGCCGTTCCCATTGAACCGTCTCCACGGAGAACTCAGCGCAGAGTCAGAAAGGGCTCTCCGAAGCAGTTTGGAAAGCGGCAGCCGCATGCGGCAGACTTTGTGGGTCAGAGCACCGCAGCACTAGGTTTGAAAACCCGTTACATCGCTGGCGCAGTCAGGTTTGGGTGTGGCGGCGTTTTGTGTCACCGCTACGCGGTTCCGCGAAATGGGGAGACATGGGTGATGCGGTTCCGTGGGTTGGCACCCACGGCTACAGTTGTGTCAGCGCTACGCGCTTTCGGAGGGAGAGGCTTGCGGCCTAAAGTGTGCCATAAGATGACATGAACTTGCCACGGCCATTCAGCACAGGGTTTCAAACACCGCCTAGCGATGGCGTAGCTCAGCCTTCACTGCTTCAGCAGCCCGCTGTCCGTCAGCCACTCGGTGAACCGTGTGGGCCAGCGCGATGCTGCACTCGGCTTGGCATCCGGCTTGTAGCCGATGCCGTGGCCGGCGTTGGCGAAGATGTGCATCTCGGCTTTCACGCCGGCGGCTTTGTATTTGAGGTAGAGGGTGGCCATGCCTTCGGAGATGTCCGGGCGGTCGCTGTAACCGGCGGCGATGAAGAGCGGGGGCATGCCCTTGGTGGCATTGAAGAGTCCGGAGGTGCCGGGGTAGATGAGGCCCTGAAAGTCGGGGCGGCTGGACTGCTGCTCGATGGGATCGGCGGCGTCTTTCTGGCCGGGATCATTCGTCATGGCGGCAAAGGCGGCGAGCTCGCCCCCGGCGGAGAAGCCGAGGATACCGATGCGGTCCGGCTGGATGTGCCACTCGGCGGCACGGCTGCGGACTGTACGGATGGCCCGGCGGGCGTCGGCCATGGCGTGGTCCTGAATGGTGTAGGTGCTGCCGGGTTCGCGGGCGAGGCGGTACTTCAGCACAAAGGCGGCGATGCCGTGATCGCGGAACCACTCGGCCAAAGCGTAGCCTTCATGGCCGAGGCAGAGCTTGGAGTGGCCGCCGCCGGGGCAGATGATGACGGCGGTGCCGGTGGATTTGTCCGCTGAGGGCACGTAGGGCGTGATCGTGGGTTTATGGACGTTGCACACATTGCTGCCTTCGATCTTCTCGGGCTCGGCGGCGCGGGCCTCAGAACCGGGGGTGCCATTGGGCCACAGGGGCAGGGCGGCGGGGGTGTCAGCGGCGCTGAGGGCAAGGGGCAGAAAAAGGCTGGCGAGGAGGGCACGGTTCATGGGCGGAATGTAACGCTGAGAAAACCGAAGTTTACGCGAAATGATCGCATGATTGACAAATTGAAGACTCCCGCTAGTTTCGCGCCCCCTTTTCGAGGGGAGGCCGTGATTTGTCCGGTCTGAGCTCCTACTTTCCCTTTCACCACCCCACACGCCCATGCCAAAGACATTCAGGACCTACCAGCCTTCCAAGCGCACGCGCAAGCAGCAGTTTGGTTTCCGCGCACGCACGAAGACCGCGAATGGTCGCGACATCCTGCGCCGCCGCCGCCGTGCCGGACG
>CAILZI010000264.1 GCA_903838675.1 uncultured Verrucomicrobiota bacterium | reverse complement strand
CTGGAGATTTATCTTTTCGCATCAATCTTCGTTGACTTCCCAAAAACGGACCCAAGTCTGTTTCCATTCCTGGGGATGGCTGCCGTGCAGAACGCGGCCTTCAGCAGAGATGACAGCGAAGGCGGCAGTGAAGAACTCTGGCATCGCACCCCGCGCAGGACGCTGAAGTCGCCACCGGCTTCCGGCCCGCCGCACCAGCCACACGCGGTCTCCGCGCCCATCCGGCAAGCCCGCGCCCCGGCGCGCCCGCATTCTACCATAAAAAACCATACACTACCACCTGCTAAGAAACTCGAACCCGGAACAACGAATCATTATCATGAACTCCAGCAACAGCACCCCTCCCAATGCCCTTTCTTCCGCTCCTGCGCAGCCGGCGCCAGAGCTGCTCACGCAGGTGCAGCTCGCGCGCAGGCTCGGCATCTCCCGCCGCACCCTGGCCACCTGGGTCCGCAACCAAACGGTGCCCATGATCAAGGTGCGTGGCTTCTGCCGCTTTGATTTCGCCAAGGTGCGCGCCGTGCTGGAAGGCTGCGAGCAGCCTGCCACCCGCAGCCAGGTATCCGCCGTCTCCTCCTCCGAACAAGGTCTGCAGGCGCCATGAGTACCACGGATCTCTACTTCACCGCCCCGCTGTGCCTCCTGCACCGCGGGGCTGGCGCGGTGGATGTGCTGGAGCGCTGCCTCTCCTGCGGCATCGTCAATGCCGGCATCGGCCATCGGAAAATGCATGGCGAGAGCGCCTTCCAGACCCGGGTGCTCACTGCCACCGACGCGGCGCGCAGCCAGGGCCTGCCCACGGAGTGCCCCGGGGACGTCCGCTCGTACTTCTGGCAGGCCGCGCTGGCCGGGGCCCAGATCCTCGGCGTTCGGGGTGGCAGCTGCGCCCAGCATGCCGCCATCTATCAGGCGCATCTTCAGCCCGGCGCCGTGTTCTTCCGCCTGCGCGCAGACTGGCTGTGGGGCGGCCTCTACACGGCACGAAAGGCCGCCGGCGATGAGGTCCCGGCCCACCCTTACAAGCCGCTCTCCTGGCGCGAATTCCGCATCCTGGCGGCCATCCTCAGCGCCAAGGTCAACACCTACGGCTTCACCTTCCTCGGCTGGGAGAGCATCCAGGCCCGCGCCTGCGGCTACCACAGCAAGGCGCTCTTCCAGGCCGGCAAAGCCACCCTGCCCCCGCACTGCCAGCCGCTCTCCCGCGACGTGATCCGTGCTGAACTCGACAAGCTGGAGGCCCTGGGATTCTTCGCCCGCTGCCGCTACGCCAAAGGAGCGCGTGGCGGACTCATGGCCTACTCCTTCCGCCACCAGAAACGCGAGGGCCTGGCGGACGCCATCAAGTGCTGGGCTGCCGACAACCACGCCTTCCAGGCCAAAGCCGCCGCCCACCGCGCCGCCGACCTCGCGGCCTTCGCCGAGTAAGCTGCTCAGTTGCTCAGCAAAGGGAGCCCCATCTCTTTCGTCGTCGCACGACGCAGGAGAGCGCACGGGACTGCAGAAGGAGGTATCTCCCGGCACGCTTCAACCTGCTGCCGCATTGCGGTCGCATGCCCACCGTATTCCGTCCGCATTGCGGTCGCATTCCTGCCGCACTCCGACCGCATGGCCTTCGCATGGCCTTCGCATTGCTGCCGCACTGCGTCCGCAATGCACCGCGCCACAGGCCTCGCTCAAGTCTTTGGAAATCAATCCACTCCATGAATGCGGTCGCATCCACGCCCCATGTCCCCCTCAACTCCACCCCAAGTATTCCCCCAACCTGACCCCCAACATAAGGAGAAAGACTCTGGAAAGAGAAAGACATGAAGGACAAAGGCTTTGAATGAGACCCGAAGACGCAAACAAGAGCCTCCGGCATGGAGAGGTCTTGGAGTGGTTCTTCCACTCCAGATCACCCCTCCACCCTACCCAGCGGGAGCTAGCCCTCGTCCAGGGGTGTCTTGAGAAACAGGAAGTCGTTGCTCGGGCCAGCGGGGGCGCGGTCCACATCGGCATTGGTTTCGTGGGTTTTCACGATCCAGGTCTTCTCGTCCATGTAGTCCACCTCAAAGCCGTCCGCCGTGCGCCGCCACTTGCACATTTGCACGCCCTTGCGGTCATGCCATTCCATGACGCCCTTGGGGAGCAGGCGCAGCCAGGCGATGGAGTACCAGTCCGCCCGGCTGTGGAAAGTCCACTCGGCAGGAACGCCCTCCACCTTGTGCACCGTGCCCGGCACCTTGCGGGCGGCCACGGTGGGCATGCCGCTCTGAAACTTCAGGTAGAGCTTCCCGGCAGCATTGGGCAGATCCATCTCCGCCGTATCACCTGAGAATGACACCTCAAAGGGCGTGGTGCCTGCCTTGGGATGGTTTTCAAAGGACAGGCGGATGACCCCCGGCTTGTCGGTATCATTCCAGGTGCCCGTCCACGCCTGCTTTTCCTGCTTCATCTTCAGCATGAGACGACTGTCCGGGTGCAGCGTCAGCAGGCCGTGCGGGACTCCATCCTTCACCAGGTGGCAGGTCCACAGGCCGGCGATCTTGGAGCTGTAGTCCAGCGGCTTTACCCGCAGGTAACGCATGCCCACATTCGGCACATTCATCTGGGCCTTGTCTCCAGTGATCTTCAGTTCAAAGGGCGTCTTGCCCGCTTGCGCGACATTGGTGTACACCAGGGTGAAAACTCCGGGCTGCTTGGTGGCCTTCCACGTCCCGGTGTACGGTGTGATGAGGTTCTTCCACGGCATCAGGAATGTGCCGTCGGGCTCAAAGGCCATGCTGGCGATGCTGCCGACAGTTTCCGACCCGTGGTACGTCCACTCCCGGGGCGCCGGCACCGTGCCACCGCCTGCCGCAGCCGTGGCAGTCTCCGGGCGGGCGGGAGGCGTTCCCGCCTCAGTTCCGGCCAGTTCGGCGCGCAATTGTTTCACATGCAGGGCGGCGTCGATGTTTTGCTGGGCGGTCAGTTCATCCTGCACGGCGGCCAGGCCTTTGTCGTAGCGCTGCCGGGCATCGGCAAAGCTCGCCTGCCGCGCGGCCTCCAGCTTGAGATACTCCAGCTTGTAGGTGGCGTACACGGTGGCGAGGGCTGCGGGAGGGGCTGGCACGTCCGGGGCGGTGAGCACCTGGCCTTTGCCAAGGCGTTCCAGATCGGTTTTGATCCGCACCAGAGTGTCCAGATCCTTGCGCTCGGCGGCCGCCTTGCTCTCGCGCTTCAGGGCGGGGACGGCACTGTCACCGAGCTTGGCGAGGCCTTCCTCGAAGGGAATGGTGGTCGTTTTAAGAGCGAAGGATTCAAAGCCCGCTTTGAGCACTTCCAGCCGCTGCTTCACTTCCGGCTTGAGCGGCACCTCCTCGGCAGACTTCCCCATGAATGGCAAGAACCCGATGAGCAGGGCTGCAAAAGCTTGATTACGATAAAACGCCATGAGGGCGGATGGTTGGCGGCTGCGCTGGGATGTCAACCCATGTCGAGCAATCGCGTCAATTGGTGCCTTCAAGCCTCGCGCCTTTGCAATCTGGTCTGGCTGGGACGTGCTGCACCGCGTCTGATTTTTTCCTTCCGCCGCCACTGGGCAGCACTGGGTCAAACCGTGGCACCCTGCCCCCGCTTCCCCGCAGTGCCCAGCTCATGGCCTTGAGCACCCGCGCGGGTGCAATAAGACGCGGCGCTGGGTCGTAGCTAAAGAAATGCGCCTATTGAACACTGCTTTTTTCTTTATTCGGATGCCCGTATTCTTATCGCTGCTGGGCTTGTCCGTGTCGGTCTTGCCAGCGTGGTCAGCCGATCCTGCCGTGCCAGCCCGCACGTTTGAAAACTCGCTGGGCATGAAGCTGGTACTGGTCCCTGCGGGCGAGTTCCTGATGGGCAGTGATGAAACACCCGAGGCGCTCGCCAAGGCCTATCCGCAGTACGATCCCGCCCGCTTCCAGCAGCTCGGGGATGAAGCGCCGGTGCACAAGGTGCGCATCACCCGGCCCTTTTACCTGGGGTGCCATGAGGTGACCGTGGGCCAGTTCCAGAAGTATCTGCAAGCCTCCGGCAGCGTGCCGGAGTCCATCGCCGATGGCACCGGCGGCTATGGCTACAACCCCGCCTACGATCCGAAGAAGACGGTGCGCGGCGATGCCTTTGAAGGACGCGACCCCAAGTACTCCTGGCGCAATCCCGGCTTCAAGCAGGGCGATGATCATCCGGTGCTGAACGTGACCTGGAACGACGCCGTGCACCTGTGCGAGTGGCTCAGCCGCACGGAAGGCAAGAAATACCGCCTGCCCACCGAGGCCGAATGGGAATACGCCTGCCGCGCCGGCACGCGCACCCGCTACCACAATGGCGACGCCCCCGCAGCGCTGCTGCAGGTGGCCAATCTGTTTGATGCCGACTCGAAACAGAACTGGCCGCAGTGGGCGCAGTACGCCCTGACCGGGAAGGATGGCTATGCCTTCACGGCTCCGGTGGGCAGCTTCGCTCCGAATGCCTTTGGTTTGTACGACATGCACGGCAACGCCTGGGAATGGTGCGCCGACTGGCACAGCGAGACCTACTACGCCACGTCTCCCGTCAATGACCCGCAAGGACCCGCAGCCGGTGAGGTGCGAGTGCGACGTGGCGGCTCATGGCACACGTGGCCGTTCTATGCACGCGCCTCGTACCGCAACTGGAACGCCCCCACCACCCGCTACACCCTGGTGGGCATGCGGCTGCTGTGTGAGGCACCGTAAACGACTGTGAAGCCGGCACCCATGCGCTGAAAACCAGCGATGAGCTGGGTGTCTCGGCTGAGCTGATTGATTCCGTGTTCCAAACCTGTGCTTAAAATGACTGCCGTTTTACCACGGCTCGTTGTAGCGCCATTTTCGGTACTGGGCACGCACCCAAGTGCTCAGGAAAAAAATGCCCGCAATGTACAGCAGTGATTCGAAAATCGCGGGAGCTTTAGGCCCATAGTCTTTATAAGTAGAAATCATCCAGCTAAGATCTTGGATCTCGTGAAGCTTTCCTGAGTCAAAGTCGTGGTATTTTTCCCACGTTGATTTGATGGTGAATGGGCCTCCAATTGTCACCACCAGGAAGGCAGTGACTATCCCGATCAATTTCTTCAGCTCGGTGTACCTTGGCGGCAAAGCAAGCACCACCAGCACACAAAACAGAATGCCGAGCCAGACATAGATCCAAAAGAAACTGTAATCATCACTCATAAAACAATGCGTGGTAAGCCGGGGCTCCAGCCAGTGAAGCAGCGCCATTTTTCAGCAAGGGGAACGCCGATGCCAGACAAAAAACCACGGTGCCCGAGGTGCCGGGAAACACCCCGGATGTGGAGGTGAACCTGGCGAGTGAGAGGATCGACGAGGATCTGCGGCTGTTCCGTGACTGCCTGAGCCAAAAAGACGAACGCCTCTCGGAGCGCATGAAGCGCTTGGCACGTGAGTTCAAGGCATTGGGACACAAGGTATGGCTGCGCTCGTAGCACGCGCCGAGACTGAGGATGCCAAAGGAGCCCATGGCATTGATAACCATCGTTTTGACTCAGTGGTAACACAACGGTGTCCAAAGAACGAAAGGTGAAAAGCCCCTGCGGAGGTGGATGCATGACCATCGCTGAGCCGCTGACGAGTTGGTTATTGAGGGGTGTATGGGTGATTGAGCGCACGTTTTAAACTCGTCCTGTCAGGTGCCAGGAGCTCAAACAAACAGGTGCTTCATGCTTGACTCATGAGGGTCGCAAATTTTTTGTTTTTATGCCCTCCCCACTTGCTGACGCCACGCTCTCCACACGCTTTTTCACACCTCTGCTCGACCTTCTCGCCACTTGCGCGCACCGGCGGCACTGCCCCGACCTTTCCGACTCGGACTGGCTGCGCCTCGGCGTCCAACGCTGTCTCCAGCCGCAGACCAGTGGCAGGGGATTTTTGCAAACTCTGGCCGCTCTGACAGCACCGTGCCGACCGGAGAACTCGCACTTCTTTGAGTCACTCAAAAGTCAGCGGCGTCTGGCGCTGTGCGCCGAGATCAACGCCCGGCTTTGCACACATGCACGCACGGTGCTGACTGATGCGCTCGCGGCCTTTCCCGCGCTCGCCGGGTTCGATGTGCATGCCGGTGACGGCCACTTCCATGCCCATGCCACGCATGATCCCGCCGACCACAAAGGCGATTACCATGCCGTGGGCCATCTCTACAGCCGCAACCTGCGCAGCGGCTGCCTGAGCCACCTCACCGTCAACGACCAGCAGGCGCGCAAAAAGGAGCACGACATGCGTGCGCTCAAGCGCATGGACATCGACGCACTGCGTCAGGGCGCTCCCAAGGGCCGCAAGGTTCTCTACATCTGGGACCGTGCCGGCATCGACTTCGTGCAGTGGCACAAATGGAAGCAGGGCAGCGGCATCTACATGCTCAGCCGCTGCAAGACCAACCTGGCGCTCATGCCCTGCGGCGATCTGCGCTTTGATGGCGGTGATGAGATCAACGCAGGCGTGTGCCGCGATGAACTCGTGGGCACCGCCACCAACGGGCTGATGCTGCGGCGCATCAGCTTCCATGACGTGGTGGCAGAGCGGCGCTTTGAGTTCCTCACCAACGTGCTGGAGAGCAGCGTGCCGCCCGGCGTGCTGGCGCAGCTCTACCGCATGCGCTGGGAGATCGAGAAGAGCTTTGATGAAGTGAAAAACAAGCTCGGTGAGAAAAAGGCCTGGGCCACCAGTGCCACGGCCAAGAGCATGCAGGCGCAGTTCATCTGCCTGAGCGTGAACCTGCTGCAGCTGCTCGAACACGAACTCGGCCAGCAAGGCATCTGCAACACGCCTGAGGAGACGCGCCGGGCGGCACGCCTGGAACTGGCGGGCAAGGTCGCAGCCACGGCGAAAACGGTGCTGCCCAAGACGCTGCGCCTGATGCAGCGCATCACGCAGCACTCCGTCAAACTCATCCGCTGGGTAGCTGCCCAGCTCTGGGCGAACATCCCCTGGCAGCAAGCCTGTGCTGTCCTCATCGCCCTTT
>CAILZI010000263.1 GCA_903838675.1 uncultured Verrucomicrobiota bacterium | reverse complement strand
CTCCACACGCCTTCTTCATCGACTTCCATGACGAGACGCCAGACGCGGGCGAGGAAGCGGTACACGCCTTCCACACCTTTCATGCTCCACGGCTTCACCTGCTCCAGCGGGCCCATGAACATCTCATACAGGCGCAGTGAATCCGCGCCGTACTCGCGCACGACGTCATCGGGGTTCACCACATTGCCACGAGACTTGGACATCTTCTGGCCGTCTTCGCCGAGGATGAGGCCTTGATTTACCAGACGCTGGAAGGGCTCCGGCGTGCTGACGTAGCCAAGATCAAACAGCACCTTGTGCCAGAAGCGAGCATACAGCAGGTGCAGCACGGCGTGCTCGGTGCCGCCGACGTAGAGATCCACGCCGCCGGGTTTGCCGCCGCCCATCCAGTACTTCTCCGCCGCTTCGCCGACGAAGCGCTCACTGTTCTGCGCATCGCAGTAACGCAGGTAATACCAGCATGAGCCCGCCCACTGCGGCATGGTGTTGAGTTCACGCGTCGCCGTGGCGGAGTAGCGCACCCAGTCGGTGGCTTTGGAGAGAGGAGGCTCGGGCGTGCCGGTGGGCTTGAAGTCTTCCAGCGTCGGTGGCAGCAGCGGCAGTTCGCTTTCAGGAATGCTGCGGTGGCTGCCGTCTTCCCACACAATTGGAAAAGGCTCGCCCCAGTAGCGCTGGCGGCTGAAGAGCCAGTCACGCAGCTTGAAGTTCACGGTGCCTTTGCCCAGGCCTTTTTCTTCTAGCCAGGCAGCGATCTTGTGCTTTGCGTCACGAGTAGTCAGTCCGTCAAGGAAGCCGGAGTTCACGGCGGTGCCATGGTCGGTGAAACCCTGCCAGTCCTTGCCTTCGGGTGGCTGCACCACCTGCTTGACCGGCAGTTCAAACTTCTGCGCAAACTCAAAATCCCTCTCGTCATGCGCAGGCACAGCCATGATGGCACCGGTGCCGTAGCCCATGAGGACGTAGTCGGCGGTCCAGATGGGGATCTGCTCGTTTTTGACGGGATTGATGGCGTACGCGCCGGTGAAAACGCCGGATTTATCCTTGGCGAGTTCGGTGCGCTCCATGTCGCTCTTGCGGCCTGCCTTCTCACGATACTCCTCCACGGCAGTGGCCTGCTCCTCCGTGACCAGCACGTCCACCAAACGATGCTCAGGGGCGAGCACCATGTAGGTGGCTCCGAAAAGCGTATCTGGGCGTGTGGTGAAAACGGTGATCGACTCATCGCTTCCGGCCACCTTGAATTTCACCTCAGCACCTTCGCTGCGGCCGATCCAGTTGCGCTGATGCAGCTTGATGCTCTCCGGCCAATCGAGGCCATCGAGTTCGTCGATCAAACGCTGGGCATAAGACGTGATGCGCAGCATCCACTGGCGCATGGGGCGGCGCTCCACGGGAAATCCGCCGACTTCGCTCTTGCCGTCCACGACTTCTTCATTGGCCAGCACGGTGCCGAGTTCCGGGCACCAGTTCACCGGCGCGGAGGAAACGTAAGCGAGGCGGCGGGAGTCGATCTCCTCGCGGCTCAGGCCCTGCGCTTCGAGTTCAGCGATGGGGCGTGCCTTGCCGGACTCGTTCACGTAGGAGTTGTAGAGCTTGAGGAAAATCCATTGCGTCCATTTGAAGTAGCCGGGGTCTGTGGTGTTCACTTCACGATCCCAGTCGTAGGCGAAGCCGAGGCGCTTGAGCTGGCCGCGGAAGCCTTCGATGTTCTTCTCCGTCGTGGCACGCGGATGCTGACCGGTCTTGATGGCGTACTGCTCGGCCGGCAGGCCGAAGGCATCCCAGCCCATGGGGTGAAGGACGTTGAAGCCGGACATCTTCTTGAAGCGGCCGATGATGTCGGTGGCGGTGTAGCCTTCCGGATGGCCAACGTGCAGGCCTGCGCCGCTGGGATAGGGAAACATGTCGAGCACGAAGTACTTCGGCTTCGAGGCATCGAAATCGGCATCGCCGGGGTTCGGAGTGCGGAAGGCCTTCTTAGCCTCCCACACGTCCTGCCACTTCGGTTCAAACTCAGAGAATGGGAAGGCTTTGCGCTGCTCGCTGCTCATAGGGGGCGCGAAAGAAGGCGAGGGTCGGAGGGAGGTCAAGGCGTGTGTGGCGAGGGATCTTTGCAGCGCGGTGAAGCGCAAAGGGAGAACGGGCCGTGGAATGAGAACGAGCGAACTTGGAGCACGGCTTGCGGTTATATTTGGAGTGCGGTCGCGCAGATGCACGGCGCAAGCCTGCATCGGAGCCACCGCTTTCGAGCGTCTCGTGGTGTTCGAGTGGGGTACCGGCCTACGGGCGCCAGAGAGCGGGTGCTGTCGAAGAACCTGTGACATTTCGCCTGCCATCCGGCCTGCGAAAGCTGTAGCTGCGTTCGTGCCTCACTCCGCGACCGCACTCCATATGGGCTTGTCACCATTCGGGAGAGATGGAGTAATCGTCTTCGACTTTGACCTGGTCGCACTTGAAGCCGTAGATGGTTTTGATGCGGGATGCATCGCTCACTTCTTCGAACCACCTGGCAGAGCACCAGGGGTAGTCGCGGGCGACTGGGACGAGGCCGTGCTTGACGGCGTTGTGGTGGGTGTAGTTCAGGCGTGCGAGGTAACTCTCTTCGTAGGTGAGGAGTGTTTCGCGGAAGTTGTGCCAGACTTTGCGTCCAGGAGTGGCGTCCAGACGGTTGACCCAGGTGGCGAGTTTGGAATGAAAGACTTTGAGCAAGATGCCGAGGTTTTCGGGTGCCTTGGTGCTGGCGACAAAATGGTAGTGGTTGGAAAAAACGGCCCAGGCTTCGAACTGCCAGCCGCCGTCTTGCAGCGTCTTCAGCAGCCCCCGTTGAACCACCTCAAGCCTCTCACTGCCACGAAAGTGATGCTCTTTTTGATAGGTGCCCGCCGTGACAAAATAGGTCCCGCCGGCTGTGAGACGATGCGGCGGAGCATGCGGCCATTCGATGATGGTCTTGGGCATGGCGGCGATGATTCACTGCATAGCGCACGAAGCAAGGCCTTTTTGAGTGCGGTCGCGCAGATGCACGGCGCAAGCCTGCATCGGAGCTACCGCTTTCGAGCGGCTCGTGGTGGGTGCGAGCTCAATAGCCTGCGCGCGCCAGAGAGCGGGCACTGTCGAAGAACCTGTGACATTTCGCCTGCCGTCCGGCCTGCGAAGGCGGTAGCTGCGTTCGTGCCTCACTCCGCGACCGCACTCCATATCAGAGTGTGGGCTTGCGGTTTTATTTGAAACCGAAGCGAAGCGGAGGTAGACAGCCGTAGGGCTGCCCCGAAGGGGTGAGCGAGAGCGAATCAATGAGGTCGCGCAGATGCAAGGCGCAGACCTGCATCGGAGCTACCGCTTTCGAGCGGCTCGTGGTGTTCGATTGGGGGACCGGCCCGCGCGCGCCAGAGAGCGGGTGTTGTCGAAGAACCTGTGGCACTCGCCTGCCGTCCGGCCTGCGAAGGCGGTAGCTGCGTTCGTGCCTCACTCCGCGACCGCACTCCATATCGGAAAGCGCGCCTATGAAGCCGCCCCTACTTCTTAAACAGCTTCGAGCCTGCTGCCAGATGCGCCGCGTAATCCACCATGCGCAGTTCCACGCTTTCGCGGATGGTCCGTTCGCCGATGCCGTCGTGCTTGGTGGCGACGAGGGCTTTGAGGAGGTCGATCATGGATTTCAAGTCGTCCATCATCACGAACTCGGGAGCGATCTGGCGGAAGTCGTTCAGATTGTGGTAGTTTCCAAGAGGGATGGAGATGCCCACGCTGCGAATGCCGGAGGCCTGGGTGGCGGTGGCTTCGCAGGCACCGGCGTCCAGCAGGCAGCGCTGCACGCGGATGCCCTGCTCCTTGGCAGTGGTCATCAGCACGGCCATGGCTTCGTTGTCAAAAACAGAGACGCGATCTCCCACACGGAGGATGGGACCGCCGCCCATGACGGCGCCTTTGACCGGGCGGCTGGTTTCGAGGGAGAGGAACACGCTGTCGTTCCCAAAGGGCCAGTTCTGCGCGAGGTGCCAGGCACCGAGCCAGCCCACTTCTTCCGCACGGGTGAAGGCGGCATGCACGGTGGTGTGAATGTTCAGGCGGGCCAGTTCGAGGAAGGTCATCACGATGGCGGCGCAGCCGATGATGTCGTCGCACGCGGTGGCCTCGATACGGGTGTTGGTGATCTTGACCGGGAAGTTCCAGGTGGCCATCTGACCCTTGGCCTTGCGCAGGCCGCGCTGCACGCCCGCCTCCACTTCCACCTTGCCCACGCCGCCGTGGAATTCCCACTCGTCGCGCTTGGTGCTGCCGGGGGGCTTGATGAAAGCCGGATGGTCCATGTGCGCGCCAAACACCCAGGTGGGCTTGCTCTTGGATTTGCCGTTCTTGTACGTGGCCAGCAGGTTGCCAAACTTGTCACGCTTCAGCTTCACATGTGGGCAGTCCTTCAGCAGCGCCTCGATCTCAGCACGGACATGGTATTCATGAAACGGGGCCGTCGGCTGTTTGAGAAGTCTTTTGAGAATGTTATTGAGGTTGGACGCTGGCATGCGCCATCGTAACGCGAATTTATGCAAACACCAAACGCCACGTGAAGCAGCTTCGATATTTCTTCGAAACGGCTCTCGTCGAATCCATCGCATGGCTGCTGCCACGCCTCCCACGCTGTGTGATCATGACCCTGTGCCGCTGGATCGGCACGGCGATTTATCTCGGGGACAAGCGCGGCCGAAACACGGCGCTGGAAAACCTGCGCTGCGCCTTTGGCGATCAGTACACCCTGGCCGAGAGGAAGCGGATCGCGCGCGGCTCCTACCAGAACTTTGCCCGCACCTTCCTCGATCTGTTCTGGTCTTTGAAACTCACCCCGGAGACCTGGCACAAGCACTTCATCATTAAACTGCATGATACGAAGATCGAGCAACTGGCACGCGAACGTGGAGGGATATGGGTGACACCGCATTTCGGCAATTTCGAATTCGTGAGTCTCGTCTGGGGGTATCGTGGCATGCCCTACACGGTGGTGGCACAGGACTTTAAAAACCCCAAGCTCACCCCCATCTTCAGCCGCATCCGCAGTCATTCAGGACAGAAGGTGATCCCGCAGGAGTCGGCGATTCTCCGGCTGATGAAGCTGCTGAAACGTGGCGGCTATGTAGGCATGCTGGTGGATCTGAACATCGAGCCTGGAAAAACCGCCGCTGCCATCCGCTGCTTTGGCCTGTGGACGTCGGTGCCCACACTGCACGTGCAGCTCACCCAGCGCCTCGGTCTTTCCATCATCCCCACCGTCTGCATGCCTTTGCCGGATGGCCGGTATGAATTGTCCACCCTGGCGGACATCCAGCCGCAGCCTGAGGATGACGTGACAGAGGTGACCCAGCGTGTGTGGGATCATTTCGAAACGAAAATCCGCGAGCACCCGGAATGCTGGCTGTGGATGTACAAACACTGGCGCTACCGCCCGGTGGGCGAGCTGGGCATTCCGCACCCCGATTACCCCAGCTATTCCAATCTCTCGACGGCACTGGCCAGCATGATTCCTGAGGAAGAGCGCGAGAAGAAACCGAAGGCTTGAGGATTGAGAAGGCAATGCTATTCAGCAAACGCGATGACTAGCTTTGTTGCCCATTTTCAATCCCCCCAGTTTCAGTGAAGAAGTTTCGATATTACATAGAAGTCAAAGTGCTGGACTTTGCCGTCTGGCTGCTGCCGCAGGTGCCGCGACACCTGCTCATGGTGATTTCCCGCATCCTGGGCCGGCTGGCCTACTGGGTGGATGCGCGCGGGCGCACCACCGCGCTGGAGAATCTGCGCTGCGCCTTTGGCGACCAGTACACTCCGGCACAGAGGCGGCGGATCGCCTGCGACTGCTATCAGGTCTTTGCGCGCACGTTTGTGGATTTGTTCTGGTCGCCCCAGCTCAGAGCTGACACCTGGCAGCCGCACTTCGACATCATCACGGACGCGGCCTCTGAAGAGAGAGCCAAACAAAACGGCGCGGTGTGGGTGACGCCGCACTACGGCAACTTTGAACTCATCAGCCAGATCTGGGGCTTTCGTGGTTTTCCCTTCACGGTGGTGGCGCAGGATTTCAAGAACCCGGCCATCACGCACCTCATTAAAAGACTGCGCGAGCAGTCCGGGCACACCTTCATCTCGCAGGACAATGCCATGATCAAGCTGATGAAAGCGCTCAAGCGCAAGGGGCACGCAGGGCTGCTCACGGACCTGAGCATCCACCCCGGCAGGGCTGCCACGGCGATCCAGTGCTTCGGCATGTGGACCTCTGTGCCATCGCTGCATGTGGAGCTGGCCAAGCGGCTCGGACTTTCCATCATCACCGGAGTGTGCCGCCCCCTGCCGGACGGCCGCTATGAGGCGCACCTCTTTGAAGGCATTGAGCCCACTCCGGAGGATGACACGCGCGAGATGACGCAGCGCATCTGGAATATTTTTGAAGAGGAGATCCGCCTGCACCCGGAATGCTGGCTGTGGATGTACAAGCAATGGCGCTACCGCCCGGTGGGCGAGCATGGCGTACCTCACCCGGACTACCCCGCCTACTCCAATCTCAGCGAAGCCCTCATTGAGATGATTCCCGCAGGCCTGCGCCCAGAGAAATAGAAAAACACCCAGGAGGATTGCCCGGTGTCCCGTGCGGTCGGGAAAAGGCCTGCTTTTCACTGCTCAAAGGACGGCGCACCTTTTTGAGCGCCTGAGATGTTACAGCCCCGGATTTACGGACCCGGCGCAGCGGTTCCCTACCATCCCTGGAGCTCCGCAAGCGCAAAGAGCTGCTAGGGATGCGCTGCGCGCGTCCGTAGAATCCTTCGTCCCAGTGCGGGCTGCCGGATCAGCGTTCTCCCCCTTTCCAAAAGCCCCCTTCACCGCTTCCACAGCCCTCGCCAGCCTCCATCAAACCCCGCATTTCTCCGCAGAGAAGACCTTCAGGCTCAGGGCACGGTTTCGCGGCAGCTCGGATCGCGGTGTGATTTATTCAGAGCTTCCCGGAAGGGCTGAATGTCTCTGAAAGACTTCGCCGAATGGACATGTTTTTCCATTGCCCAGTGTGACCGGCGCTCGTAACCCTCACACCTTCCAAGAACCAACCTGCCAATGTCCATTCCCCATCTTCCTGCCCTCCGCAAAGGCCGCCCCTATGAGTCGCTCGACAAGGCTCAGGTCAAAGACCACAAAACCGGCGAGGTCTGCGCCGAGATCAGCCAGGTGAATGCCGGTATCGTGCGCAAAGATCTGGCCAAGATCGGCGAAGCACGCGCCGCGCTGAAGAAGTTCACCGTGGAGCAGCTCATCGAGATCACCGCGAAAGCAGGCGAGCTCTTCCTCAATGGCACCCTGCCCCTGGGCGACAAAGGCCACACGCAGAGCCCGGAAGAATACATCGCCACCCTTTCCCGCACCAGCGGCCTGCCGCACGTGATGGTGAAGCGCAACATGTCCAAGCTGCACTTTGCGCTGACGAACATGAAGATGATCCTCAACGGCCTCACCCGCGGCCTTGATTTGAGCGTCATTGATCGCGGATTTGGCACACAGTCCGGCTGCCCGGTCTCCTACTTCCCCACCACCAAGTCCCTCGGCCTGGTGATGCCGAGCAACTCCCCGGCGGTGAATTCGCTGTGGCTGCCCGCCATTGCGCTGAAGATCCCGGTGGTCATCAAGCCGGGCCGTGAGGAGCCGTGGACGCCGTATCGCCTCATTCAGGCTTTCATCGCTGCAGGCGCACCGGCGGAGGCCTTTGGCTTCTACCCAACCGACCATGAAGGCAGCGGCGAAGTGGTGAAGCTCAGCGGGCGCAACCTCGTCTTTGGCGACGTGGCCATGGCGAAGATGTATGAAGGCAACCCCTCCGTGCAGGTGCATGGCCCGGGCTGGAGCAAGATCATCATCGGCGAAGACAAGATCGAAAACTGGAAGGACTACCTGGATGTGATGGTGGCCTCCATCAGCGACAACGGCGGCCGCTCCTGCATCAATGCCTCCGCGGTGATCGTGCCGAAGTATGGCAAGGAAATCGCCACCGCCCTGGCCGAGCGCCTGGGCAAGGTGGAGCCCACCACCTCCGAAGATGAAAACGCACGCCTCGCTGGCTTTGCGAACGTGAAGATGGCCGACTACATCGACGGCGCCATCGACCACGATCTGCAGACTCCCGGTGCCGAAGACGTGACCGCGCAGTTCCGCAACGGCCCACGCAAAGTGGAATTCCAAGGCGGCACCTTCCTGCGCCCGACGATCATCTGGTGCTCAGACAACAAGCATCCCCTCGCCAATCGCGAATTCCTCTGCCCTTACGCCAGCGTGCTGGAAGTGCCGCAGAGCGAAGTCCTCGGCCGCATCGGCTACTCCCTCATCGTCACCGCGATCACGCAGGACCCCGCCTTCATCAACGACCTGCTGGAGTGCGGCGACATCGACCGCCTGAACATCGGGCCGATCAGCACGATGAAGATCAGCTGGGACCAGCCCCACGAGGGGAACATGTTCGAGTTCTTGTACAAGCGCCGGTCGATTGACTGCGCTTGAGTTCGTCATTCAGCCGGCATGCGGTTTGAATCCACCGCGTGTCGGCGTCATACCTCCACGAACTTCATGTCCCTCGCACCCTTCGACTACCAGCCGCGCACGCGGCTCATCTACGGCAACGGCACGCTCGCGCGAGTGGGCGAGCTGGCGAGTGGACTCGGCGGCACGCGGGCGCTGGTGGTGAGTGATCCGGGCATCGTGAAGGCGGGCTATGTGACACGCGCCGTCTCCTTCCTCATACAGGCCGGGCTGCAGGCGCGGGTGTTTGGTGAGGTACGTGAGAATCCCAGCACGGAAGATGTGGATGCCTGCGTGGCCGTGGCGCGTGAGTTCAAGGCGGACATCATCATCGGCCTCGGTGGTGGCAGCAGCATGGACACCGCGAAGGGCTGCAACTTCATCCTCACCAACGGCGGCCGCATTCACGACTACTGGGGCGTGGGCAAGGCCACCAAGCCGATGCTGCCGATCATCGCCATCCCGACCACTTCCGGCACGGGCAGCGAGTGCCAGAGCTTTGCGCTGATCTCCGATGCCGAGACGCATGTGAAGATGGCCTGCGGCGATCCCAAAGCCGCCGCGAAAGTGGCCATCCTCGACTCCGAACTCACCATTTCCCAGCCGCACCGCGTGACCGTTTGCACCGGCATCGATGCGCTGACGCACACGCTGGAAACCGCCGTCACGAACAAGCGGAATGCGTTTTCATCACTCTACTCCCGCGAAGGCTTCCGACTCTGCCACAGCGGCTTCAGCCGTGTGCTGCGCGATCCGAAAGACCTGGAAGCACGCGGCATGATGCAACTGGGCGCAGCCTATGCAGGCATCGCCATCGAGAACAGCATGCTCGGTGCCGCGCACTCCTGCGCCAATCCGCTGACCGCCAAGTTTCACGTCGTCCATGGCGAGGCCGTCGGTGTGATGATGCCGCACGTGATCCGCTTCAATTCGCAGGACCCCGAGATCGCCGCCATCTACAAAAGCTACTTCGACGGCGACCTCGCCGACCGCGTGAGCGAGCTCCTCTGGGAAGCCCGCATGCCCCGCAACATCGCCGAATACGGCACCAAGGAAGAGCACCTGCAGGAGCTCGCCGAGAGTGCCGCCAAACAGTGGACCGCCCAGTTTAATCCGCGCTTACCCAGCGTGGCGGACTTCGTGGAGCTGTATCGCGCGGCGCTGTGAAAGTACTCACGAACTTTAGTTCGTTCTGGGAGGTCTTGCGAGCGTTCCCAGAGCGAGCTAAAGCTCGGCACTACTTTCTTCATGCCCCCCACCGAACATCTCGACGCCTTGCTGGCACGGCCTGAGCCGTTGCTGGCGCTGGCGCCGATGCAAGATGTGACGGATCTGGAGTTCTGGCGGCTGATTGCGCGCTATGGTGGGGCGGATGTGTATTACACGGAGTACTTCCGCGTGCATGCGGACTCGCACCTGGACAAGCCGATCCTTGCCTCGCTGATTCACAATCCCACGGGCAAACCGGCCATCGCGCAGATGATCGGGAATGACATCCCCTCTCTG
>CAILZI010000262.1 GCA_903838675.1 uncultured Verrucomicrobiota bacterium | reverse complement strand
GGAGCCCAAGCAAAAATGGGACATCGTGGCCGCCAACATCTTCTTTGATGTGCTGGAGGCCGCCTTTCCACAACTGGTGCGCTCCGTGGCTCCTGGTGGTGTTTTGATGCTCTCCGGCATTCTGAAATCCCAGGCCAAAGCCTGCCTCGCTGCTGTAAAGCGCGCGGGGTTTGTGGTGGAGAAGGTCGTCACCAAAGGCAAGTGGGTCACGGCCGCAGGATCAGTCAAAATTCGCTGATCTGGCCCAGGTTCTGCGTTCAAGAACCCCATCGCGGCTGTCATCTCTGCCACCACAACATCATTCACTTAATCCTTGTATTTGAGGCCCCGGGCGATTTATTATCAATAGATTCAAGCAGCCAATCATGCTTTTCGACCCCGTTTCCTTATCTGGCGGGGCTGGGTCCACCAGCCCTCAGAAGAAGCGCGGTCTGCTCAAGAAAGCCCATACCGAGGGAAATCGCATCGGATTGCTCCCCACCGAGGGCTGGCGCAAGCGCAACATCCAGTTCCTCAATGAGGTGCTCATTCCCACCCTGTTCGCCCCCCGTCAGCCTGGTGAGGATTTCGGCAATCTGCCGGTGGCGGCTAAGGACGAGATTGCTGTGACCTGGCTCGGGCACGCCGGTTTCTTTTGTCAGATCGGCGGCGTGAACATTGCCATCGACCCCAACTGGGCGCTGTGGCACGGGCCGGTGAAGAGGGTGCGCCACCCCAGCGTCTGGGCGCATGATCTGCCCCACATCGATCTCGTGCTCGTCACGCACGCCCACTACGACCACCTGCATCTGCCCAGCCTGCGCAAGCTGGCCGCCGCGCAGCCCATCATCGTCCCGGAAGGCGTCGGCCGCGTGGTGCAAAACTGCGGCTTCGGCCACATCGTGGAATTGAAGACCTGGCAGAGCGCCACCTTCCAGGATTTGCGCATCACCCTCACCCCCGCACGCCACTGGGGCGCGAGGAACATCCATGACACCCACCGTCAGTTTGGCGGATTCCTGATCAAGTCCCCCGCCCGCTGCCTCTTCCACTGCGGTGACAGCGCCATGTTTGACGGCTTTCAGGAGATCGGCAAACGCGCCAGCATCGACCTCGCCCTCATGCCCATCGGCGCCTACGAGGCCCCCAGCGGCCGTCAGGTGCACATGAATCCTGAGGAGGCCCTGGACGCCTTTCAGATGATGGGGGCTAAAAACATGATTCCCATGCATTATGACACCTTCCCCCTCGGAGGCGAGCCACTGCATGAACCCGCCCTGCGCCTGATGCAAGCTGCCCGCGAACGCGGACTGGAGGATCGCGTGCGCCTTTTGCGTGAAGGCGAATCTGCGATTTACTGAGTGAGTTCGCGCCCGGTCCTGACCCTCATTGCCGCCGTTTCAGCGGATGGCTTCATCTCCACCGGCCAAGGCGTGCCGTGGAATCTGCCTCGGGACAAAGAACACTTCCGCCGCACCACACGCAGCCAGTGGCTGCTCCTCGGCCGCCGCACCTTTGAGGAAATGACCGGCTGGTTTGAAGACCGCCACCCCTTGGTGCTCACGCACAGTCCCGTCTACGCCCCGCCCGTAGGAGAGGTCGTGGCAAGTGTGGCAGAGGCTCTCCAAGTCGCCGCCGCAGGCGGGGCAGCAGAGCTCTTTGTCTGCGGGGGCGGAGAAGCCTATGCCGCCGCCATGCCCTGCGCCGACCGGCTGATTTTGACCCATGTAAGCTCGACTCTAGGCAGCGGCGTCCCCTTCCCCGATGTGCCTCCCACCGAATGGAGGCAGACCTCCCGTGAGGACTTTCCAGCCGACGCCACCCATGCCCAGGCACTCAGTTTTGCCACTTACGAGCGCCCTAGGGCTGCCGCCCTGCCCGCAAACTGCGCATTATAAAAATTTCAAGATGAGCAAAATCACCTTTGGGTGTATCTAAGAGCAGCAGATGACCTTTCACTTCAAGTTCAACTCCGGTTCCGCAGCCGCCATTCTGGCGACTACCTTGCTGTCCGTCGGTTGCACCAGCCTGAATACTTCGGGAACGGCTGGCAAGTCCGCGACCGCAGACAAAGCCGGTGCGAAAGACATCTCGCTGGTGAAGTCGCCCACGGATTTGAGCTTCCTGCTCAGCATGAGTTTCGTGGAGGCCAAGAGCATTTCCACACAGCAGCTTGAAGTCCCCCCTTATCTCAAGATCGCCGCAGACTCGATCCAGGTGTTTAAGTACTCGCCCGATGGCAAGCCGCTCAAAGCACGCGCCCGTGGCAAGGTCTTCATTGAAATGAATTTCACCGAGCCTGCCAAGGCGCTCTGCCAGGAAGCATTCATCACCGGAGATGAAATCATCCTGCGTGGCAGCCCCATCTTGCAGCGTGGCGGCAGCATGGTCGAAGGTCTCGACGACAGCACCATCTTCTACCTCTTCGGCACTTCACTTCGCGTCATCGGCCTGCACAAGGTGAGCAACCAGAACGAAATCGCCGCACTCATGCCGACCCTCGGCACCTGGGCCTCCGGTCCCAATCCGCTGCTGCCTCCTCTCACCGAAACTGCCGTCCCTTCCAGCATCCGCGACTCCATGCAGCGTGCCGCCGAGGCTGAAATGCTGCACCAGAAAACGCGCGAGCTCTACGGCCCTGCCGATGCTCCTCCGGCCACGCCGACACCGGCACCGCCTGAAAAGCCTGCCGAGAAACCCAAGTCCGCTCCTACCCCCACGAGCAAAAGCAAACCCGTCGTGGAAATCCGCCGCGCCGTCCCCGCCAAGCCCTCCTTCTGGAGCCGCTTCAAAACGGACAAGAGCCGGGTGTAAGCTGGTGAGCAGATCGGCTCGGTCCATTTGGACTGCGGTCGCGCAGCGAGGAACGAGCGCAGCTACCGCTTTCGCAAGCCGGACAGTTTGCGCGTGCCGTAGAAACTTCGGAAGCGAGAGCCGGTTGTTTCTCGCAAGTGGACGGGCTTGCGTGTGCCACGAGACGCTCTAAAAAGCGGCAGCTACCGCAGCCTCACTCCAAATCCACTCACCCCACAATCGCCTGCGGGACGCGCCCGTGCACATCCGTCAGGCGGTAATCACGTCCGGCGTAGCGATAGGTCAGCTTCTCGTGGTCCATGCCCAGCAGGTGCAGGATCGTCGCATGCACATCATGTACGTGCATCTTGTCCACCGCCGCTTTGAACCCAAACTCATCGCTCTCGCCATAGGCCGTGCCGCCGCGCACACCACCACCGGCAAAGAACATGGAGAAGCCATGCGGATTGTGATCACGCCCGTTGCCGTTCTCACTCACCGGCGTGCGGCCAAACTCACCGCCCCACACGATCAGCGTGTCTTCCAGCATGCCGCGTTGTTTGAGATCTCCGATCAGCGCCGCGATGGGCCGGTCGATGTCGGCCGCAAGCTTGCGCGTCTGCTCATCATGCTTTGAGTGTGTGTCCCAGGGCTGCCCGTTGCCATAGTACAACTGCACGTAGCGCACGCCGCGTTCCACCAGCCGCCGCGCCATCAGGCAGCCGTTGGAGAAATGGCTCTTGCCATACATCTCGCGCACCTTCGGCGGCTCCAGATTCACATCAAAGGCGTCCGTCGCCGCCGACTGCATGCGATAGGCCGTCTCCATCGCCTGGATGCGACCATTGAGAGCCACATCCGCACCACCGCGTGCGGCCAGATGCTCCGCATTCAGCGACTGCATCAGATCGATCTGCTTGCGTTGATCGGCCTTCGCCAGCTTCTCATTCGTCAGCCAGGGAATCATCTTCTGCGGCTCCAGGTTGGAGTGATTGATGTACACCCCCTGATGCTGCGCCGGCAGAAACGCGCTCGTCCACAGCACTGAAAACCGCACCGGCTTGCCCGGGCACAGCACCACAAACGAAGGCAGGTTCGCATTCTCATTGCCCAGGCCGTAGCTCAGCCACGAGCCCATGCTCGGCACACGCTCCGTCATCGTGCCGTTATTCATGAGCAGCAGCGCCGGGCCATGATTCGGATTGTCCGTGTGGCATGAGCGCAGCACGCACAGCTCATCCGCATGCTGCGCCAGATTCGGAAGCAGCTCGCTGATCTCCAGCCCGCTCTGCCCATGCTTTGAAAACGCATACGGCGAAGCCAGCAGCCCGCCCGTGGGCCGCTCCGTGCGCAGGTCCGCCCCCTCGGGCTTCTGCCCTGCATACTTCGTCAGCCCCGGCTTGGGATCAAAAAAGTCCGGCCCAAACGGCCCGCCGTTCATGAACAACTGGATCACCCGCTTCGCCTTCGGCACAAAGTTCGTGCGCGGCACCGCTTGCAACGTCGAAGCCAGCCACAACGCCCCCAGTCCGCCGCCCATGCGGGACAGCAGCTCGCGTCTTGAGAGTGCGGAGAGATCAGACATGCGGAGAGTACGCAGGTAAACCACACACGCTTACGCCCATGTGGCACATTCAGCCCATCCTCCCTTAGTTTGTCATACAGCGAGCAGTTATCTTTTTGGAGCAGTCTGAATATTGACCACGGAATACACTGAATACACGGAAGCCAGAATGAAGATCTGATTCCGTGTATTCAGTGTATTCCGTGGTTAATAAAATCTGGCGAAAGGCCATATCCTGCGGACCTCACCCCACCATCTCAATCTGAAACGGCGTCAGCATCTTCAGCGCCTCGCCCTCCGCACTCTCAAACGGATACACCATCACATTCGGCACCACGCACTTCAGATGAAAATCAAAAAAATCCCGCATGTAGTCCGCCGTAAAATCCGCCTCCGGGTGCAACTGCCGCCACAGGATCGCCTTGATCACATACGCATGGCAAAACACCGCGATGCGCTGCTCCTCACGCTCTCGCAGCGCCTTCAGTGAGGCATCCACGCGCTCACAGAAATGCCGAAACGTCTCCGCCCCTTCGCCATCGCAGTAGTTCGGATCGCAGCGCTCCCAGTACTGCCGCGCCGGCTCACGCCGCGTCGTCTCCGTCGTCCCCACGTAGCGACCTGGTGCCAGAAAGGTCAGCTCATGCACCGGCAGCTCAATCACCTGCACCTGCGGGTGCAGCCGGCACAGCGGCACCGCCGTGTAGGCCGTGCGCGAGTAGCGCGACACCACGATCAGATCCGGGTCCGTCCGCCACTGTGCGGCCAGCGCCTCCGCCTGCGCCATCCCCTTCTCGCTCAGCCCGATCGCATGCGGCGTGTCCGTGGGAAACCCCGCGTTGCTCAGACTTTCTGCATGACGAATGAACCAGATCGTTTTCATAAACACCCACCGCCATAGGCGCGCTCACACTCAGTAGCAAATGCAGGAGCGTTTAGATTGGAAATGGCACAGGCGATCCGGTGAACTGCGGCCACAGAGCCCATTTGGAGTGCGGTCGCGCAGATGCACGGCGCAAGCCTGCATCGTAGCTACCGCTTGCGAACGTCTCATGGCCTGCGCAAAGCTCACTGGCATACGCAAACCGCCCAACCTGCGAACGACGGCTGCTTAGGACAAGCAGCCCTACCCCACGCCGGGCTCTCGATTGGCCAGGGCGTATTCGACGCACCAGGTAGGGCGCTCTCTCCGAGAGCGCCGCGTGAGGCCACGCAGTGTTGAACATCCCACGACGACAACAAAGCCCATCAGCCTGCGGAAAGCGGTAGCTGCGTTCGTTCCTCACTCCGCGACCGCACTCCAAATGTCGCCCTCACCTCTTCCCCCCAGCCCTCACCTCCGTCTCCGTCTTCGCCTCCATCTTCCCGCGTTCCTGCAGCGCAAACCCCACCGGCATGTACACCGCCAGCGCATACCCACACAGCCAGAAACACGTGCGCGCCCAGTACTTCACCGGCTGCCGGCTCCGAAACGTCGGCCCCGCATTGTCGTTCAGGCACCCCGTGCTCAGCGTCTCGATCAACGGACTCGATACGCAGAAACACCACAGCGGCGCAAACACCGTCATGAAGCTGAACTGGTGAATCACAACCCCGCTCACCGCCGACACCACCGACACGCCAAACATCCCCCAGAACCACGGCGACTGAAACTGCATCTTCCTCACCGGCACCTCCGGCTTCGGCCCGCAGGCCTCCGCCTTGTCACGCACGATCTGCCACCCCAGCACCCCACCGCCACGTACCTCCCCGCACTTCGGACACTCCATCGTCAGCCCCTCCGACCGATCCAGATACCCCAGCCCCGGCCTCCCACAAAACGCACAGTACAGCAACAACTTCCGCCGCAGCAGCATCACCGCCACAAACAATCCCACCAGCCCATACACCACCATCAGCCCGATAAACACGCCCTCCACCGGCGACGTGTACCCACACGGCTGCCCCCGATACATCAGCAAGTTTAAAAGCCACCCCAGCCCCAGCACCCACGGCGCCGTGTGAATCGCATAAAACAAAATCGGTAGCACACGCGGCGGAGTGAAACGGATTCGGCGAGTTTTGGCAATGACACTCTGAAGCGGGGATTGGAACGAGTGCCCGGCTTTTACCGTCCCTGCTCACGCTGCATTTCCATTCGAGGCCCCACATCATTCTGCGCTTTGATCAATTCCCAGTAGCGGCAGCGATTCGTTCCCGCCTCGGCACCGCAGCAGTTCCAGTGCTTCACCTTCTTGACCCCCAGTCCGCATTTCTCGGGTGTGCCCCCACGCACCACATTGCGGCAGCCAATACAGTCATCTTTTCCAAACTGGCCGGAGTGCGCAAAGAAGCCTCCTAAACGCATGACAGCCAGAGCCATGACCATTTGTTCGTTGTAGTCACCATCGGCAGGTGAAATCTTCACTCCCCGAGCACCTCCTGCATCCATGAGCGCCTGGGCCGCAGGCAGCTTCGCCGAAATCCGAAGCTCAGCGGCAACCAGGGCGGCAGGCGTTGCGGCTTCACCCGGTCGCTTCTTCGCTTCTGCCTCGTCAAAAAGATGGAGAGGCCACGATGACTCGGTTCGAGATCGATGACTGTACCACAACACCGCAATCGCATACCGGTCCCCCATTTCGAAGAGCGGATGCGCCATGAACCCCACAGCACCCGGCACCTTTGCGGCGAGCCTTGCCACATCGTCAATCGTCCGTGCTTCTTCGAATCCCTCCATCTTGCTCAGGTCCACCATCTCTTCGAGGCCGCCGTCGATTCCGTGATTGGCCTGATAATATCTGGGCGGCTTTTCCTGCTTCGCATCATCGCCCTCAGATCGTGCCAGCCCCATCACACACACGATCATGCAGAGTAAGCCGAGTCGATTCATGGGAATTAAGGTTGTTTGATGAATTGCCGTACGATGTGCTGAAACAGAGTTAGTCCGCGCCCGGCCATCGGTTGCTATCCTCTCAACTCTCCAACTCCGTCCAGCCTTAGATCAGCGTTTCAAAATACTTGATCAGGCAGAGCGTGGCCCATTGCAGACCGAATCCTCCACCTCATTCAGGAGCGTTGTGATTTCCGCTTCAGAAATCTCACAAGAAGATTCAACCCTGCAAAACCTAGGAAAGGCATTGCAAATATTCCTGCAGCGCCCGGCATGGCTTTCAGGATGTCCCTCAACATGGGCTCGTCCGGCCTCACATCGGGTGCCACCCAGCGCATCAGGGCATAAACCGCACCTGCGAGGGTGACGCTCACCCACCATGGAATGCTATAAACCAGCATGTAGGGAATGGATTCTTCGCGGCGTGACATGCGGAAATCTCGACACGGTCCACTGAACTGTCACGCGACATTCCATCCCATGTTCAAGACTCAAGTAGGCGACACCCTGCAATGAAGCGAGACTCGGCCTCTCGCCCTCCAAGCCTCCTCGTGAAACTCCAAGGACGATGCACCTTGTCATAAATTCATCACACTTGCGCAGCCTTCTGCTTCTCCGCCAATAACGCCGCTTTATCCGCCGCTAACTGCGCCATCGCAGCGGCCTGTCTCGCCTTCTGCTTGGCCTCATACTCGGCCAGCGTCTTGGCACGGGCTTCGGCGCGGCGGGCTTTGGCTTCTTCGTCGGCTTCGTTGAATTTGGCGCGCTCGGCTTCCTGCGCGGCTTTGGCGGCGGCGGCTTCGGCGGCGCGTTTTTCTTTTTCGAGGCGGATGGCTTCCTTCTCGGCGAGCTGCTTGGCCTTCAATTCGGCGGCGGCGGCGCGGAGGGCTTCTTTTTCGGCTTCGGCCTGGGCTTTGATGGCGGCTTTCTCAGCTTCGGCCTGCTCCTTGGCGATGCGGGCGGCTTCTTTGGCCGCTTCTTTCTCAGCGAGTTCCTGAGCTTTCGCAGCGGCCTTCGCGGCAATCTCCTGCTCCTTGGCAAGTCGTGCCGCTTCCTTGGCTTCCGCAGCGGCGAGCATCGCGGCCAGCTTCTCGGCCTCGGCCTTCTCCTTGGCGGCGGCTTTCTCAGCGGCTTCCTGTTCCTTGGCCAGACGGGCGGCTTCCTTGGCCTGCTCCTTCGCCAGACGCTCGGCTTCCTTCGCTTCGGCAGCGACGATCTTCGCGGCCTCGCGCTCGGCCAGTTCACGGGCCTTGGCCTCGGCTTTCTCGCGGGCGGCCTGCTCTTTGGCCAGACGCTCCGCTTCCTTGGCCTCAGCAGCGGCCACACGCGCGGCCTCCTTTTCAGCCAGGGCCTGCGCCTTGGCCTCCGCAGCGGCGACCATGGCAGCCAGCTTCTCGGCGATGGCGCGCTCTTTGGCTGCTGCCTTCTCGGCTTCCGCCTGTTCCTTGGCCAGACGTGCGGCCTCCTTCTCGGCCAGCGCCTGAGCCTTGGCCGCTTCCTTCTCGGCAAGTTCCTTGGCCTTCACGGCAGCCGCAGCGGCGCGCATGGCTTCGAGCTCCAGCAGCGCCTGCGCCTTGGCCGCAGCGGCGGCTTCTTCCTTGGCAATGCGCGCGGCTTCCTTGGCCTCGATGGCCGCAAGACGTGCCGCTTCCTTCTCAGCCAGCGCACGGGCCTTGGCGGCTTCACGTTCTGCGATGTCAGCGACAACCTTCGCCTCCATGGCTTCGGTCAGCGTCGTGGTGAAATCGATCATGAGCTGGCTGAGCTCCGCCGCGGTGGTGGTCAGCGCCGGGGCGGCGTCTTCGAGCACGCGGGGCTGGATTTCGAGCGCCTGAAGTTTCTGCGCGGTGTCTGCAAGAAGGGCGAGGAATTTGGGATCGAGCTTGGTGGTCATTACGGTGGTCGGAAAATGGGCGGGGATCAATGATCAGAGATGGGGGGATGTAAAGCACAGATGAGCAGCTGGGAGATGGCAAAAATAGCCATGGGGTCAAGAAGTGACGCCAAAGTAAAATCGTCCTCGTCCTCATTCCTGTAGGTAGGCAAAACTCAGCAGCCTGAGAGTTAACCACGGAATACGCAGCATACACGGAACCCGGAGTCTGATTCTTTTTCCGTGTATTCCGTGTATTCCGTGGTTGATCAAATTCCGGCAAAATCGTCCTCGTCCTCAATCCACAAACAGCATCTCATTCCCCGCCAGCAGGGCCTGCGCGTACTGCGCCCACACCGCCACATCCTTCTCCCGCCCAGCCACAAACGCCTGCGCCACTGCCGCCTCATGCGCACTGGGCTTGCGGCCAAACAGGCGCGCATACACATCCTCCACGCGGTGCTGCATGGCCCATTTGCCCAGCACCTCGGACTGCTGCTGCATGAAGGGGGAATTCAGCGCAAACAATCCCTGCAGCGGCGTGATGGTCTCCGTGCGCCAGGGATTGTGCGCGCCGGGATCGGGCACATCATGAATGCGCAGCATCGGGTCCATGTCCTGCCGGTCGGAGGCTCCGTAGAGGGAGCGGCGGTGATTGCCCGCAGCGCTAATCGACGAAGCCTGACCGCCCATTTTGAGATCGATCTGCCCCGTGGCGCTGAGGATGGCATCGCGCCACGATTCCCAGTCCAGCCGACGGCGCAGCATGCGGGCGTAGAGCTTGTTTTCAGGATCGCGCAGCTCGGAGTCCACAGCCACGCTGCTCTGCTGCCAGGTGGCGGAGTTCAAGATCTCACGGTGCAGCCACTTCAGCGACCAGCCGTGCTCCATGAAACGCCCTGCGAGATCATCCAGCAATTCAGGATGCGTCGGTGCTTCACCCAGATTCCCAAACTCGCTCGGGGTATCGACCAAGCCGCGCCCGAAGTGGTGCTTCCACACGCGGTTCACGATCACGCGCGCGGTCAGCGGTGCGGCGTCTTCCACGATGGCCTGCGCCAGCTCCAGGCGACCGCTACCGGTGGTGAACTTGCGCGGCAGGCCGGTCTTGGAGGGAAACATCGAGAGAAAGCGACGAGGCACAGAAGCACCCAGATCATTCGGATTCCCGCGCTTCATCAGCTCAAGATCGCGCGCCATGCCCATCTTGTAGTCCAGCTTCGTTCCGTGGGCCTTGTCCTTGTTCACCACATACAGCGCGGCCTCTTCCACGGCATTGGCCATGGGCATGTTGAAGTGCGGGGTGGCAGTCTTGATCGTGGCGATCTTGGCTTCGCAGTTCTTCATCTGCTCCACGAGATCAGCGGGCTTCTTTTTCTTCAAATCAGCGATCTGTTTTTCCAGCGCGGCCACCTCACCGCGCGCCTTGGCCACCGGCTTCCACAGCTCATCCTTCATCGTCGGCAGTTCGGAGAGCTTCACCGAGGCAAACACCCCGGCCAGCGCATAATAATCCTGCGCGGAGATGGGGTCGGATTTGTGATCATGGCAGCGCGCACACGCCAGCGTGAGGCCGAGGAAGGTGCGGCCGATGGCATCCACATGCTCCTCCCATTCATCCGCCACCGTCGTCTTGATGATCTCCGGCGGCAGCTCCAGCTCTTTGAAATACGTGGGGCTCAGGCCGATGAAGCCCAGCGCCACGCGATCCCGGGGGCCGCACTCAGGCAGGAAATCCGTGGCAAGCTGACGCATGATGAAGCGGTCATACGGCATGTCCTCATTCAGCGCCTGCACCACCCAGTCGCGGTACATGTAGGAGTACTTGGTGGAGTCCAGCCAGTCGGGCGTTTGGTCCGTGTAGCGCGCCAGATCCAGCCAGTGGCGTGCCCAGCGCTCGCCGTAGTGCGGGCTGCGCAGGGTTTCATCCACCGCACGGCTCCAGTCGGCTGCGGCCTGCTCGGCAGGCGGCAGTCCGGTGAGATCAAAGGCCAGCCTGCGCTGCAGCACGCGGCTCTCCGCCCTCGGGGCTGGCTTCATGCCTGCGGCCTCCATCTTGGCGAGAATGAAGTAATCGATACGCGTCTTC
Organism: uncultured Verrucomicrobiota bacterium; assembly: GCA_903838675.1. Lineage (GTDB taxonomy): Bacteria > Verrucomicrobiota > Verrucomicrobiia > Verrucomicrobiales > Verrucomicrobiaceae > Prosthecobacter. The sequence goes on along the minus strand of CAILZI010000262.1, from coordinate 8,280 downwards.
GGCCACGCCGTGTCCTTCACCTGCGGCAGCCCGCCACGCCGCAGCGGTGCAAACGACCACGGCACCGGCTTCGGCCCCTCGTCCTTTTTGGCCAGGGCCATCCCCGCCGCTGCGAGCAGCAGCAGAGTCAGGCAGAGGGAGCTGGGGGTGGAGAGGCGCACCAGCAAAGTACACCTCTCGTGGCGCAGAGCTTTCCAGAAAATAGGTCTTATAGGCCCTATACGACCTATTTGGCGCGCCCCGCGCCCGGCCTCCCCCATCCCACGTTTCCCGCCAGCTTGTGAAATTTTTCACAAATCCCAGTTGCCCACCTTATTCACACTCGGATACTGCGAACCATGGCCTCCCCCGTCCAGTATCTTCCCGGAAAAGAACCCCATGCGCGTGAAAAGCGCCTGATCTTCAAGAACATCGACCGCGCCGGATACAATCCGTCCATCGAGTGTTACATGGAAAACGGCGGCTACGAGCAGCTCAAAAAGGCGTTCACCATGGAGCGCAGCGCCATCACCAACGAGGTCAAAGCCAGCGGTCTCCGCGGCCGTGGGGGTGCAGGTTTCCCCACCGGTGTGAAGTGGGGCTTCATTCCGCCGACGAACACCAAGCCGGTCTATCTCATCTGCAACGCGGACGAATCCGAACCCGGCACCTTCAAGGACCGCTACATCATGCATCAAGATCCGCATCAGCTGATCGAAGGCATGACGATCGCCTGCTTCGCCGTGGGCGCCAAGCTCTCCTACATCTACGTCCGCGAAGAATTCCCCTACGCTGCGAAGATCCTCGAAAAGGCCATCGCTGAAGCGCATGAAAAAGGCTTCCTCGGCAAGAACATCCTCGGCACCGGTTTCGACTGCGAGATCTACGTGCATCGCGGTGCAGGCGCTTACATCTGCGGTGAAGAGACCGGCCTCATCGAATCCCTCGAAGGCAAGCGCCCCTACCCGCGCATCAAGCCCCCTTACTTCCCTGCGGCGCTCGGCCTCTACATGAGCCCGACCATCGTGAACAACGTGGAATCCCTCTGCCACGTGAAGCACATCATCGAGATGGGCGGCGCGGAGTACGCCAAGCTCGGCACGCCGAACAACACCGGCACCCGCATCCTTTGCGTGAGCGGCGATGTGCAGAAGCCCGGCTACTACGAAGTCGAAGTCGGCAAGGTCACCATGGGCGAAGTCATCGACACCCTCTGCGGCGGCCTCAAACCCGGTCGCAAACTCAAGGCCATCATCCCTGGCGGCAGTTCCTCCAAAGTGCTGCGTGCCGATGAAAAATTCAAGCTCAAGGACGGCCGCGAACTCGGCATCATGGACATCCCCATGGACTTCGACACCATGGCCCAGTGCGGCACCATGGCCGGCTCCGGCGGCGTCATCATCATGGACGACAGCCGCAGCATGACCTGGGTCATCAACAATCTGAATGCCTTCTACGCGCACGAATCCTGCGGCCAGTGCACCCCCTGCCGCGAAGGCAGCCTGTGGATGAAGAAGATCAGCGACCGCATCGTGGCCGGCGACGCCAGCCCCGATGACGTGGACACCCTGGAGACCGTGGCCAACCAGATCGAAGGCAAGACCATCTGCGCCTTCGGCGAAGCCGCCTCCTGGCCCACCCAGAGCTTCATCAAGAAATTCCGCGACGAACTCAAAGGCGACTGCAAACCCGATTTGACGGGGAAGATCGTCAACGAAGAGACGCTGGTGGCCGCGGCGGGATTGGTGGTGTGATTCTAGCACTACTGAGGCGCTGCGCAGGTCGTATTCTGAACTGGACAGAGAGAGGCTCTGTCGGGTAGAACATATTCATGACTGACGAGCGGCGCAATGACGGCATGGACGGATGCGCCTGCCTTGGAGAATGCATTCTGATTGCTGGAGCTGTAGTGCTGGGGATTTTTTGGCTCCTGAACGAGCATCATTCTTCATATCCATCAGCCTCAGGCAGCATCACACTCAGCGTTAAAAGCGTCATCGCCGATTTAAGGGCTGCTCTCCTTTCCTTCGAGGAAGACTTCCACAGCTTTCCCATTCAGGAAAACGGCAAGTCCACTGAAGACATCGTGACACGCTCACGCGGAACTCTGCTACAGGTCCTGCTGGGAGAAAATATCTCGACGCTCAATCCTCGAAAGGTCAGATATGCCGAGTTCCCGATAGCCAAAGAACATAAGCGCGGACTCTGGCAGGACGGCACAGAATGGGTGCTCAGCGACCACTGGGGCGAGCCTTTCTACATCATCATCGACACCAACAAAGATGACCAGGTTCCCAATCCCGAATTCGGCGCGAGCACCTCAGACCCCAAGCAGGCTGAGTTTGATCTGAAATATCCGCCGCCCGTAAAGCTGCCTTTGAGAGTGGCCATCTACTCCTCCGGTCCGGATCGTGATCCCAAGACCTGGAAGGACAACATCTGCTCATGGCGCAGCCGCTGATCGAAAATCCGTTCGCCGGGCATTCGCTCTTCCTTCGGAAGCCATGCCCAGCGCAGCGGGCCGAAGGTCCGCAGGAGTCAGCCCAGGGCGCAGCGCAGCAAGCCCTGGGTTATCCACGGAAAACCCACACCCGCCGAAGGTCGCGCTCTGAAGGAGCGCAGGAGATGGAGCGTGCGTCCCTGTGCCCCCTGGAATAGCAGAATCTTCGGAGTGTATGCGCAGCCGTTCCCGCGCTCCTTCAGAGCGCACCCTTGGAAAGAACACCATGGGCGTCAGAATCCCAGGGCTTGTCGCTGCGCTCCTGTGCCCTGGGCTGACTCCGGCGGGCCGTTGGCCCACGGGAAATCTCAATGACGCCACCAGCAAGCTCAGTCTTGCCACGTTGACTTTGGAAATGCGTCTGGAGAAACATCGCCTTTGATTCAATGCTCGACAGTGCAGGCCTTGTTGAGATAAAACTTCGCCATGAGCGAATCCACCCCAGCCTGCCATGATCCACTGGAGCTGGAAATGAACTACTGTCGCAGGTTCGCGGTCATGATTGGCATCATTCTGGTGGCTTTGCCGGGGCTGACCTCGTGCATGAAGTACTTTCACGAAACCACTGTATCGTCCACGGCAGCGGCCATCAAACACCTGAAGATCGGAATCACCGCTTTTGAAGTGGACTACGCACACTTTCCCATCCCGGCATCCGACTGGCACGGTCCCGATGTTTCGCTCCGCACCCGCGGCCTCATCCTGCCTGCGCTTCTGGGCCAGGACGCCACGCTCAATCCCAGAGACATCAAATTCATCGACTTCCCAAACGCCGTGGATCACAAAAGCGGCTTCTGGCAGGACGGCGCAGAGTGGGTGCTGAGCGATCCCTGGGGCGAGCCATATTTCATCGTGCTCGATACCAACAAGGACGGCACGGTCGCCAATCCCGAATTCGGCGCGGACCAGTCTAACCCAGATTATGCGGCAAAGTGCAAAACCAATCCGCCGCCTGCGACGCTGCCACTGAACGCGCTGGTTTACTCCTCCGGCCCAGATCGTGATCCAAAGACCTGGCTGGACAACATCTGCTCATGGAACAGCCTCTGATCGAAAATCCCTCCGCCGGGCATTCGCTCTACTTTCGGAAGTGTTGCCTAGCATAGCGGGCCGTTGGCCCACTGGAAATCTCTATGCAGGCAGCAGCAGCGTGATTTTACGAAGTCCTGAGAGGAGATCAGACGAGCCGTTGGCTTTGATTCTGAACTCGACAGAGGAGCTGAAAACTTTCATGCTGTCGGGAATAAACGTGATGTGAACCCCATCTTTGTCCGTCTGCGCGCAGTTCATCTCCCATGTACCGCCTCCTTGCCATGATCTCATTCACCACGATTGCCAATGCAATCGAACCGTCTGAGGAGCAGTTGCAAGAACTGCTTCGCAAAGAAGACAGCGCTGCCATCATTGCCTACGACCGCCTTCAGGAAACCGTAGCCAAAGTCGCAACAAATGTCCCTGTCATGATCTTTGAGGGGCTGCCGCATCAGAACCGGGAGAAAACGCTTTTAGCAGAAGAAATCGGCTCGAAAAACTGCATGCAGCGCCACCATTTCTGGTTTTATCGAACACCCATCCCCCTCGCTGTTGAGCATGAAAAAGCCCTTCACGAACTGCTCACGGACCGCAGCTCATTTCTTGCCAACATGGGGGCGAAAAAGTGCGGCGGATACCACCCGGATTACTCGATATGCTGGGGTGAGGGGCTGGCGTCCATCGAGTTTCACTTTTGCCTGGGATGTCATGAGGTGAAAATCTTTGCAGCCGGTGTCACGATCTATTGTGACATATCAGACTCTGCGTTTCCAAAAATCGAAACCATTTTGCAAAACTACCACCGCCAGCGCCCTCCATTCCGCTCCTCCTATACACCGATGAAGAAGTTGTGAGATCTGAGGGCGGGGAGTCCGGAAAAGGCGATCCGGTTGCCTTCCAAAGCACCGCACCCAGCCTGTTTTGAGGTCGAGACTGACAAAGTACTGCCTTCATTCGGAGCTCGACAGAAGACGGCTCTGCCGAGTAAAACACACCCATGACCGACGAACAGCGCACCAACCGCAAGGCCGGATGCGCGTGCCTTGGAAAAGGCATGCTTGCCGCAGGTCTCATTGCGCTGGCTGTCTTATGGCTTAACCAGGACCTTTTCATGACAGATCAAGGCTGTGGCCATTCAAAGTTAAGGGTCAGGGGCATCGTGATGGACCTCAAGATTGCTCTCGAAGTGTATAAAGCCGACTACAATCACTTTCCCCTGCCCGCATCCAGCGCCCCAAATCTGGACTTATCCCTTCGTTCACGCGGCCCCATCCTGCCAGCTTTGCTCGGCGAAGAAACTGGTGGGCTCAATCCCAAGAAGATCAAATACATGGATCTCCCGATGGCCAGGAATCGCAAATTCGGCCTCTGGCAGGACGACGCGGAATGGGTGCTCAGTGATCTCTGGGGCGAGCCTTTCTACATCATCCTCGACACCAACAAGGACGACATGGTCGCGAATCCCGAAGTTGGATCGGAGCACCTGCCCGCAATGCTGCCGGTTGAGGTCATCATCTACTCCTCCGGCCCAGATCGTGATCCGAAGACGTGGCGTGATAACGTCTGCTCGTGGCGGCCGCACTAGCCGCCTCTTTTTGGAGTGCGGTCGTGCAGCGAGGAACGAGCGCAGCTACCGCTTTCCGCAGGCCGGATGGAGCACTCCTACCACGAAACACAACGAAGCAGCACACCGCCCCGGCACTCGCAGGCGAGATTTGCATCCCGCGATTCAAGAACCTACCCTGTTCAAGCATTGAAACCACCCATCCCATGACGTCACTCGAAGCACTGAAACTAGAAGCGGATCATTCCAGGGTTTATCGCACGCGCACCCCCATGTGTGACGATGTTTTGTGGCATGTGTCAGACATGACCACCCGGATTCCGGGCATTGACTGGGCGGCTTGCTGCCGCTTTCCAAAAGGACCGCCGAAGAGGGAGCCGTATGAAATTGAAGTGAAGCACATGATTCACTGGGGACGGGCTGACGCGCGAATCATTGAGGATGCTTTTGAGGTGACGCTGCCGGCTTACGTGCATGAGTTTTATTCGGAAATCCGGGAGTGCGTCTTAAACTGGAAGTACTCGTATCACATTCTCGACCCCGAGTCCGTGGTGGAGTGGGAGAGATTCCACCGAGAGGAGGAAGGCATTGAAAGCCTGCCGGTTAACCTCATTCGTTTCTGCAAAATAGCGGGCTCAAGCGATTCCATCGCCTTCAGGAAGCACACTCAATCGGGCAGGTGGAACATCACGTACGCCGCCCTTTGTGACGCCACCGACTATTTGCAATCATCCGCATGTGACACCTCCGATTTGGATGAAGACCTGGACAGCTGGCTGCAGAGGCTCAAGGCAAACGATGGCATATTGCATGACCATGACAGAAACATCACGGACGTTGAGAGAGTCGCGTAGAAAATGGCAGCACAACAGTCTGTTCATTTCTGGCACAGTGCGCGTCAATCCGTACTGCTAACCGTTCCTCCGAAGCCCGGCACTCGCAGGCCGCTCACCTCAAACACACCACGAGACGCCCGAAGGCGGCAGCTTCACGGCCGCATTGACTCGCTACGCTCACCCTGCGGGCTCCTTTCAGTTGTCCATCTGCGCTGCGCTCCGATTTCAAATTCAAATCTGCTCCGCGCAAACGCGCCGTTCCATTTCCCGGCAAGCAGGAGGCTAGCACGACGACAGAACTCCCCCTCGATGGGCAGACTTCCACATCTTCCACAATTTCAACGGGGGAGTGTGTCACTCGCCGCGCCGCTGTGAGTGACTTCCACTGTTTCCACAGTTTCAACGGGGGGTGGTCTGTGTGCCATCACAAAGCGGCGGTTCACGGCTTCCTTGGGCCTCTGAATCTTGGCAGGATTGGCAGACATCGGCCGTTTTCATCAAGCATCTATGAGTGGTGAGCCAAGATGAAGGAAGAGGATGCGCTTCCCCTGACCCACCTGCAGGCATGGAACATGGCCGCCAGATTGAGGTGTGAATAGCTGGCGGGAGATTCATTGAGGCTGGTGAGATGCCTTCTCTAGGGGTGGTATGTACCGTGTCTTTATGGTATTAATGGCTATTCTACGGATGATGATTTATCCTCCACTCCTTGACAGGCAAGGACCGCATGATCTCCTCCGCCGCGTCCTGAAGGAGGCGGGGTGTTCGGTGTGGTTTGCCAGGTCGTCATGGCTCTCCCTTCAGAGTGCGAAGCCATTGAATAGCTCTATATCAGACACATGACCAACCCGACGCCAACGCAGCGGCGCAGAACACCCGCAGCAGTGCCGCGCTCAGGCGATGCAGCAGCGCTCAGACTCAGCGAGTAGAGTCGAGGCAGCCCACGAAAATGGAATTCTCCAGAGGTCAGACGCTCACGTGTTTTCACACCACCCCCCGTTGAAACTGTGGAAGTCTGCGCCCTCAGCGTGGCCGGAGAGACACACTCCCCCGTTGAAACTGTGGAAGATGTGGAAGTTTCCGCCTTGGGCATGAGCCGACGCCCCGCCGGATCATCCTCCCCATCTCATTGTTTCACTGTCTCCCCATCTCCAGCCACCACCCGCCGGATCACCCGCACCGCATACACCTTCGCGGTCAGCTCGGAGAGCTTCACCGGCTCTTTGTCATCCCGCAGCGGATCACGGGCCAGGTATTCCAGACCGTCCTTGCCCACGATCACGCACCAGTGCTGGACGCCGCCGAGGAGGAAGTACTTCACCACGGGGTACGCACCTTTTTCCAGCGCCTCGTCCATCACGGCATGGGTTGAGGCCGGATGGTAGTCCGCCGTGAGCTTGTTCTCCGTCACGCGGGGGATGGCTTTCCACACCACCCAGCCTTGGGGCAGGAAGCCGTCGGCTTTCTTCAGGCGCTCATTGAGTTCCTTCGGCGTGAGCTCCACGCCGAGGTCCGAGCAGGCCATCGCCACGCTCGAAACCAGGCAGCCGTGGCTGCCCAGCGTGCCGGTGGAGGTGCCGAGCTGATCCGCCGCCCAGCGTTTGTCCTTTTGCAGGTGCGTCTTCCCAGCATCCGGCAGGCGGATGTGGAGTTCCTTGCCGCCCGTGGAGGCGATCGCCGGAGCCAGGCGCACCCAGCACGTCCGCAGCATCACACAACTGGTCGCCACGAGCACGAGCAAAAGCAGCCCGATGAAAGCGTAGCGGCGCATGCGCGAGCCCTGCAGTCTTAGTGCGCCTTCTTCTCGCCGTGTTCGGCTTCCTTGGCATGGGCGTCGCCATGGCCTTCGTCGTGCGCCTTGTGCATGCCTTCATGCAGCACCTGGGTTTCTTTCCAGGAGTGCTTGTCGCAGGAAGTGGAGGCGAGGACGAGCGCGGCAGCGCAGAGGAAGAACAAGGCGGTTTTCATGTGGAATTGGGGTCCCCCATCCTATCGGGAGAGGCCCGTCGTGCAAATGGCAATTCTGAGTCGTTGGGCATCTCGACTTGCTGGCAGCAGAGCGCCTCATTCTGCAGCGCCTGGCGGTGCACCTGAATGGTCTTGCCGCCTGTGCCTGTCTTCACAAACGGCATTCTCTCCAGAGAAATGCGGGGTGGGGTGAAGACTGGCGATGCTTGCGGAGGCGTCGCAGGAGGAATCTTTTGGAAAGGGTGAGAGTGAACGGGAGAGCAGAACGCGCCGGGACGAAGGATTCGAGGGACGCGCACAGCGCGTCCCTACCAGCTCTTTGCGCATGCGGAGCTTCAGGAATGGTAGGGAACCGCTGTGTCCTAACTATTACCCACAACATGAACAAGCTTCCAGGTTTC
>CAILZI010000261.1 GCA_903838675.1 uncultured Verrucomicrobiota bacterium | reverse complement strand
TGGAGACAATGAGATTTGGACAGAGTGTGGATGCTCTTGGCAGCCGTCTGTTGGATCGTCTGGACCCAGTGCTTGAGTCTGAAAAGCCTGATCTAGTGCTGGTGCAGGGCGATACTGCATCCGCAGTACTGGCTTCCCTGGCAGCTGGAAAGCGTGGTATTCCCGTAGGGCATCTGGATGCCGTGCCGAACACAGGAAACCCACTGAGCCCACTCCTGGAAAAAATGCAGCGCCGACAGGCTGGCCGGTTTGCAGGTCGTCACTTTGTTGTCACCGAAAGTGATCGCCGCATCCTCATGGATGAAGGGTGCTCGGCGGATTCGATCCATGTGGTGGGCAACACTGCTGTGGATGCGCTGCGGCAAACTCTGGCGTCCAAAGGTCCCTCCAAAACGGTGAAGCAGTTGCAGCAGTGGGCAGAAGGCAGGCGTCTTGTTCTCCTTTCCACGCATGGGCATGAAAATCTTGGTGAAACAATGAGCCCGCACCTGCGGGCGCTGCGCGAGTACATCGAGGGCCAGCCTGATTTGTGCCTGGTTTTTCCCGTGCATAAGAATTCGGCCGTGTGTGCCGCCGCCACCGCTGAATTAGGCGGCCATCCGCGCATTCGAATGACCGATCCGCTGGAGTACTGCGACTTCACCCAGCTGCTCTCCGTGGCCTGGTTGATCGTGTCTGATTCCGGAGATATTCACGAGGAGGCCACCACGCTCGGCATACCGATGATCGTGTTGCGAGAGGGCAGCGAATGTTCGGAAGGTGTTGACTGCGGTGGCGCACGCTTTGTGGGGGGATATCCCAAACGATTGAGCGAAATGCTGCAGGCCGTTTTGATCGACGAGGTCTGGCACGCCAGCGCCTGTCGTGCGCGTGAGGTGTCAGGCGACGGCCATGCCGCCGAGCGCATCTGCGATCTCCTGCTTGGCACCCGCAACACGCGCTATGTGCCCAAGCCGCTGCGTCTCGCGGCCTGAAAGTTGCAAGGCCGTGGAGAGGGTTTGATCTCAGGCGAGCAGGGCGGAGGCGTTCCGCCACTGCACCGCCGAAGTTTGCGTGGCATTGAGCGCTGACTCCTGAATTTTCAGGCGCGCGGACTCCCAGTAGAACACGGGTGCAAATGATCCGAATATAAGCCGTTCCAACGGCCAGGTTTTGAGCAGGCTTTCCACGCCGCCCACGCCTTCGATCATTGCGAAATCGAGCCAGACGTTTGGGCAGTTCTGCAAATAGCGGAGCAGCATGGCAGAGTTGGCATTGAGCAGCATGAGGCGCGTTTGCTTCATTTCCTGCAGGATGCCGGTAAGGGGCTGAAGATCGACAGGAGCCACACGCACCTTCGGGTTCTGGGTGCGTTCATCCTCCATCTGGACCACCAGTTGAACTTGGAGACGATGTTTTGCCGCCAAAGCGAGAAGCTCAGGAAACGCAGGCGTTTTTAAGTCATAGCCGTGATAGTTCGGATGCAGGCGAATCACGCGCATGCCGTGTACTTCAGCGCAGCGTTTGACGTCATCCTGCCAGTCCGGCAGGGAGAGATTGATGGTGCCGCAGGGGCGGAGAATGGAGTTTTGGCAGGCTTGGGCGAGCTCACGGTTCACATTTGCCACATCACGACGGAGCAGGCCCTCAAACGCACCTGCCCAGGCTTCCGTCACGCCGCGTCTGACGAGGCTTTGGACGAATTTCTCGGGATTTTCAGCGCCAAGCTGCCGGAATGGATATGAGCCTAGATAGACGTGGCAGTCGGTCAGTTTCGTCTCCTCAACCGCGCGCAAGGATGCAGCTGCGAGCATGGCACTGGAGGTCAGCATGAAATTTCGCCGGTTCATGCTGACAGTTTGAGCGGTTCATGGGCGGTGAAAAGCATTTCCTCCTGCCTTGCGCAGTTTTGATGTGAGGTTAGCCTTATGCTACGTCATCAATGAACTGGTACTACAACAACGCAGGTGCAGCCGAAGGTCCGCTGGATGACCAGGCGATGACTGAGCTTGTCCGTGCCAAAAAGCTGGCTTCGGACTCTCTCGTCTGGCACGCCGGACTGGAAGCGTGGCAGACAGTGGCCGTGCTTGCACCTTCCTGGTGGGCGGCATCGTTGCCGACACCTGCGGGCAGACCTGCGCCCGTGGCGGCCAAGAAACCTGCCAAAGAAACGGCAGACTCAGGTGCCCGCAGGCTGGCCGGACCGAATGCCCCGACCACTGAAGCGGCTGAGACCAAAACTAGCGGCGGCTTCTTGAAGCGCCTTTTTGGTTTCGGCAAAAAGAAAGACTGAGCTCAAGCTTTGATGCCCTTGGCCTGCAGGATCGGCAACATCAAGCCTCGCAGGTTGTCACAGAAGATTTTTTGCTTGTCGGAATCGCTGATCTGAGCCCCGTGGACTTTTGCCAACTGGCTGGCAAAGCTGCGCCCGCCGCAGTCGCTGCCGTAAATAACGCGTGTGGCACCGAGCTCACGCACTGCCATCTCGGTGAACCCTGCCGTAGGATCTGAACCTGCGAGATCGGCATAGAGATTGGTTTGGGCACGAATCGCTCGAATGCCCAGTTCCCAAGTGCCGCCAGTATGACCGCAGATGATGGGAACGTCTGGGAAACGTTTTGCCAGTGAGACGAGATCTTCCGGTGTCGATTCACCGGGGTAGTTGTCGGTGGTTTTGAACCAGGTGTGCTGGAATATGACGGCTTTCAATTCAGAGGCACGACGGATGATCGAATCGATGGCAGCCACGTTGCATTTTTCCGCCACCCACAGCTTCACGCCAACCATCGGGCCATTGGCCACGCAGCGTTCAAGTTCGGCGAGACTTTCCTCAGGATGTTTGGCGCTGAGATAGACGAATCCAAACGCACGCTCCGGGAACTTTGAGATGGCGCGCAGCACTTCATTGTTCTGCTGAACAAGATCGGCGGGCGAGGGGTCATGTGACCACTTCAGGCCCATATAAACGCAGAGTCTTTCGATGCCCATGCGATCGGAATAAACGAGGAGTGCTTTGAGGCGTTCCTCCGGCGTGAGGCCGGGGACGCCGGACATGTGGCAATGCAAATCCCAAATACGCATGAGGTGGATAGAAGCTGAAGCGGCACAACACGGCAATGTTTTCTTTGCGGGGCTGCCGAGGCGCTTCATTTTGAGCCCATGCCCACCACCAAGCCCACCGATGTCCGTGTCACTGCCGCCGAAGTTTTCTTCCTCCCCGTCACGATGCGTGTGCCGCTGAAGTTTGGGCCGGAAACCGTGACCAGCGCCGTCTGCCTGCGGGTGCGCGTGACGGTGGCCGACCGGAGTGGCAAAACGGCGCAAGGCTGGGGCGAGACGCCGCTCAGTGTTTCATGGGTCTGGCCCAGCAGCCTGAGTGTGGCGGTGCGTGCTCAGCGCATGCAGGATTTTTCCACGCTGCTGGCGCAGCGGCTCGTGGAGAGCGGCTTCACCGGTCATCCGATGGAGATTGGCCAGGACTTCATGCACGGCCCGCTGGCGGCGACTTTGAAGGAGGCCAATGCAGCTGCCGGCGGGGACGAAATGCCCTACCTCGGTTCGCTTGTGGCCTTCAGCGCCTTCGACATCGCCGTGCACGATGCTTATGGCGTGCTGCACAACTGTGACATCTACTCCACTTACAACGCGGAATTCATGAGCCGGGATTTGTCGGCGTTCATCACAGCGGAAGCAGGCAGCGGCATCGATTTCAAGGGCCGTTATGCGCAGGACTATCTTGTGATGGATGCACCGAAACAACTGCCGGTGTGGCATCTTGTGGGCGGTGTGGACGTACTGGAGGCGTCGGATTTGAACGGCACCGAGCCGAAAGATGAACATCCACTGCTGCTGGCAGACTGGATCAAACGTGACGGCTTGAAATGCCTCAAAGTTAAATTGCGCGGCACAGATGCGGCTTGGGATTTTGAACGCATGCAGCGCATCGGCCGCATCGGTTTTGCCGGTGGCATCAAGTGGCTCAGCGCCGACTTTAACTGCTCCGTCAAGGAGCCTGGATATGTGAATGACATCCTTGACCGTCTGCTGCGTGACGAGCCGGAGATTTTTGCCCGAACCCTGTATGTGGAACAGCCATTTCCGTATGATCTTGAGGCACATCAAATCGACGTGCGCAGCGTTTCAGCACGCAAGCCACTGTTTCTCGACGAAAGTGCGCACGACTGGGAATTCGTTCGACTGGGCCGTCGCCTCGGCTGGTCCGGTGTGGCTCTGAAGACCTGCAAAACGCAGACAGGAGCCTTGCTGAGCCTGTGCTGGGCCAAAGCGCATGGCATGCCTCTTATGGTTCAAGATCTGACCAATCCGATGCTGGCGATGATTCCGCACGTTCGACTGGCCGCCCATGCGGGTACGATCCAAGGAGTGGAGTGCAATGCGATGCAGTTCTATCCCGATGCTTCACTGCCGGAGCAGGAGATTCATCCCGGCCTGTTCCAGCGCCGCAACGGCATCGTGGACCTGAGCACGATCAGCGGCCCGGGATTTGGCTACCGTGCGGATGAGGTGAAGCGTGTGCTTACTGCAGCTCCTCAATCGTGATCGTGTAACGGTGGGGGCTGTCGGCGTTGCCGAAGATGATTTTGTTTTCGCCGACATTCAGCAGGCTGGTGATGCGGCCTGCATCGACGCTGACGTGTTCCCCATTCACCCAAGAGCCGAGCTTGCTGCCGCGGTCACGCAGGACGAAATGATCGTGCTCAAAATCGATCTCGCAATGATTGCGCGAGAGCTGATAAGGATGAGGCTCATCAATGGAGATATCGTTGCGGGCGAGTGATGACACTGCTGTGTCGAAGAAAGTGCGGCCGATGCGGAAAGGGAGCTTGGTGATGGTTTTTTCCACCGGAGGATGGTCGAAGCCGGTTTCATCGTAGTGCGAGCGGATTTTCACCCGGAAGACAGGCTCCTTGGCCGGCTTGGGTTTGGCAATCAGCGGCACGGTGGCATTGGTGGTCGTGGTCAGCAGCAGGTCAGTCCTGCGGATGCGCTCAAACAACGTGGCGAGGTATACATGCAGGCGGTCGGAACGCTGAATGATTTGCTCCTCAAACTCGGCTTCAACAATGGTTTCCAGCGTGGTGTTCTCCAATGCGGTGGCAGTGGCGGAGCGCGGGCGGTCCATGATCATGCCCATTTCCCCGAAGATTTCGCCCGGGCCGATCTGGGCAAGTGACTGGACGCCGTGGGAGGTGTTGATCGAGATTTCGATCAATCCGCTGACGATGAAGTAAGCCTCCTTGGACTTGTCGCCTTCACGGAAAATGACCTGACCTCGTTGAATATGCTCGGTTGCCATGAGTTCGGAGGATATGGGGTGGCCCTGAGAGGTCAAGCCTTTGGTCGGATACTTTAGAGCCGGCGTATCAGAACGTTGCGAATGCCTGACTGTGTTCCATAGCTGGCGAACCCGAATGGGACGCATTTTTCAATGTCACCGGTTCGCAGTCCGAGCCTGCGGCCTTTGATACTGGTGTTGACGAACAGCTTGTCATTGATCCAGGCCCGCAGTTCATCATCGCGCACCTCGATGCGAACCTTGTGCCAGCGGTTGTTTTCAAAGTAGGAGTTTCCGCGAGTATTGTTCTCACTGGCGTCCATGTCATCAATATTGGAAACACCCACGAGGGTGCCACCCCAGCCGCCGACCACGAGTGAAACATGGGAATCATTCACCGGGAACGTCACCGTACCGAAGAAATCATTCCCACTCACCCGAGTGGCCTCGTATTCGATGGCATAGCGAGTGAGGGGCAGCCGGGCAGACTTCCACGCATCAAACCGTGCACCGGTCATTGGCTGGCCGGGTTGCAAGGTGATCTCACCATCTCGGATTGTCACCTTGCCCTCTTCGGGAATGCCAGCGGCCCTCCAGGCAGGCGCAAATTCGTCAGAGAGCAGTTTCCACTCGCTGCAGGGTGGCGGACCGCAGTGCGTGAGCACAAAAAAGAGGCAGAGCCATGCGGCCCTGCCTCCGATTGATTTGATGAAACTGTGCATCAGCCTTTCACATCGTAGCAGGAGATGAACTCCTGGTCACGCAGGTAAAGCTTGCCGTTGCTGATGACTGGGTGTGTCCAGATTTTGCCCTTGGGATTGCGCTGCGAGGAGGTGGCTTCGAGTTTGAAGCTGCTGATTTCCTGCCAGCCCTTCTTGGAGGCCTCGACCAAGGCGACCATGCCGTCGTTTTCACCGAGGCAATAGAGCATGCCGTCCGCGCTGGTCACCGCGCCTTTGCCGATGCCCTTGTCCTGCCAGACGATTTCCCCGGTTTTGAAATCCTGGCAGGTCCAGCCGCCTTTGTCGGAATGGCCATAGAGCAGGCCGTCGATAAGAATCACGCCGCCATGGTGATTGACCATGTTGGTGTTGGAGTAGACTTCTGCGACGCTGCTGCCGTCGATTTTCACTGACTTGCAACCGACGCCATAGCCGGCGGCCACATAAACCTGGCCGTCGCTGTAAATAGGGGTTGGGATCACGGCGGTTTTGCCCGGGAATTCGGTCTTCCACAGCACCTTGCCCGTTTTGGAAACGCCCAGAATGCTGTTCATGAGAAGTTGCACGTATTCGCGTTCACCACCCTGGGTGATGGGGATGACGGAGGAGTATTGGGCATTCTCAGTCACGTCGGTGGTTTGCCACTTGATGTTGCCGGTCTTTGCATCCAGTCCGGCGACAGCGCCTTTGGCACCGCCGGGAGTCACGATGACGAGATCGCCATCCACGAGCGGGGATTCAGTGTAGCCCCAGCCCTGAATTTTGCCGCCGAGGTCTTTTTGGAGGCTTTTTTCCCAGATTTTCTTGCCGGACGCTGCGTCGGCACAGATGATTTCGCCAGTGCCATTCGTGGCATAGACCATGCCGTTGGCCACCGTGGGAGTGGCACGCGGTCCGTCACCCCAGCCGTTTTTGAGAATTGGGCCGACGGCGGTCTCCCAAACCTTCTTGCCGGTGGCGGTGTCGATGCAGATAAGCTTCTCCTCGGCATCGTAAAGCCCCATGGTATAGAGTTTGCCGCCGACAACGGCGAAACCTGAATAGCCGAGCCCGGCTTCTTCACTCACCCAGAGGCGCTTCGGACCGCCGGCCGGCCACTTTTTAAGCAGCCCTGTTTCCTTCGAGACATCGTCACGGCCAGGTCCACGCCACTGCGGCCAGTCACCCGGAGCGGCGCCGCTTGAGCCGCCTGCGAGGAGAGCCTGATCTGCTTTGCTAAGAGCGGTGACCGCCAGAGTGAGTAGGGTGCCGTCATCACGCTTCAGGGTGACTTTGCCTCCGGCTACACGAACGAGTTCGGCTTTGATTTCGTGGGTGCCCGAAGCGTCTTTCCAGATGCGGATTTCAGCGCTGGCCCCGAGGGTCAGGCAAAGTAAGAACAGTGCGGTGGTGGTGATCTTCATGGATTGGTGTGAATGAGGGGCTAACATCAAACGAGCGACAGGCCCCGGGTTTTAGCACAGACTGCCAATTTCACCGCATTCTATGTCAGAGAGATTTCATCCGCCCATGTCCTTAAGCAGGGACTCGGCGGCATTTCGGGCGGGCAGCACTTTGAAGCGGTCGTCTTTGAGCACCTCTCGCAGAAGTGTGCGCGCGGCGTCGGCTTTTTCAGAGCGGCGGAGCATTTCAGCCCGGTACAGTCTTAAACGTAGCAACTCGGCAGGATCCTGGGTGGTGGATTCGGCATGTTCGAGCAGGTCAATGGCCTGTGGCAGCCGGGACTGAAGGGCGGAGAGCAGGGCGGTGAGTTCAAGGAGTCGCGGTCTGTGACGTTTTTCGGCGAATTCCGTGAGGGCGGTCTTGATGTGACCATCAGGCTCACCCGCCAGACGCAGCGCCATGCCTTGATAGAGTGCGTAGTCGCGGTCGGTGCCTTCGCCGAGCTTTGCCCCGATGCCTTTGCCAAAGGGGCGGTACAAAGGATCGCCCAGGACGACGTTCATCCATGAGAGCGCCGGGGTGGCATTCCATGCAGCTTCGCCGACCGTGAATCCTTCAAGGAGGCGCTTGTTGAAAATGTCAAAATGCAGCGTGAGCGCGAGGTAGGGCTCAAACACATTTCCAAAGGTGACTGCGGCACCGTGTGAGAGCAGTGGACCGACCCAGGCCCTGTCATGCGAGCGGATGATGCTGGCGCTGAACGAATGCAGATGGCAGGCGATGGCACCCCGCTTGAAATGGAAGGCAGGTGAAGCCAGCGCGCCGACGATGTGATCGGTGTACCAGCCGAAATAGAAAATCGTGTCAGGCAGCGGCCAACCATCACGCAGTAGGTCAGCCGAGCGGTCGACGAATACAGGAATGCCAGCGCGCCTGTAAGAGTCGGCGCTGTTCTTGAGCCAGTCCTCTCCCTCCTGATAGGCACCTGTTTTCAGAGCCAGATCAATAACAGCGCGGCCAAGCAGGCCGGTTTGCTCGGCATAGATCGCGTCGTCGATCATGCGTTTCACTGTGGGGCCATCAGGTCCGTCGAGCCGGCCGACGATCAGGAGTCCTGAAGAGTTTTGAGAATGAGGGAAACGCGTCTGCTGGTCGAAGTAGGGGTTGCGCAGGCCACCTTTGACAGGCGGGTTATTGAGGCCGAGCACTGCAAGCTCCGAGTCAACGCTGGCCTCGTCTTCCTCCGATTGTTTGGGCTTTTGAGCTGCACGTCGGATTTGAAAGGGGACGCCGCGTATGAGAACCAGAACACGCACCTTGTTGGAAGGGGTCGTGGAAGAGGGAATGCCATCTCCCGTGAGCGGTTTGCCCGGTGCGGGTGGTTCTGCGTTCCACCAGTGTCTGGACTCAAAGAGCTGGAGCAACGGGCCGCGCAGCTGGGCTTCAAACTCGCCGCGTGAAATGGAGTCTTCCTGCGAGCAGCGTAGTCCGATGAGGCGTTCCTTGGGAATGTGGCGCTGTTCGGCGTAGTAAACAGCGAGTTCCGCAGATCCGGGGAAATCCGGATTGAAAACGACGACGGTTTCAGCGGCGGCATCCCAGTCGGCGATGAGCTGGGCGCGTGCGGACAGCGTGAAAAGCAGAAGTGCGGTGCACAAATGACGAATGTATGTCGAAGCTCCAAAAAGGTGACGAGTTCTGCGCAAGTCTGGGAGCACAAATGCGAGAGGCGGCTCGGCATTCGTCATTGGATCTTCATTCGTCATTCCTGTTCGTACGAAGGTTTTTATGACCAACTGAGCTTAAGGCCATCGTAGGCGATGTTAACTCCTGGAGGCAGCTTGGGATCTTCCACAGCGTGCATGATCTCGCATTGGATGTGGGTGAACCAGGTCTGGCGCGGCAGGAGCTCTCGCTGCACGGCCAGACTCTCCTCAAAACTCATGTGAGTGGGGTGGGGTGTGTGGCGCAGGGCGTCAATAATGAGCGTATCGACCCCTCGCAGAGCTTCGAGAGTTTGAGGCAGCAGCGTTTTGCAGTCCGGGATGTAGGCACAGAGTTTTTTTCCGCCGCGCGAAAAGAGAAAGCCGATCGTGTCCACCTTGCCGTGCTGCACGGGCAAGGGGGTGATCGTCGTTTCACCCAGATGAAACGGGCCGTGAATCGGCTTTGGAAAGGGCTTCAAATAGCCACGGTACCGGTTCTCACCATTGAATGCATAGATGAACATGCGCTCCAGCACGGCAAGGCACTCCGGAGTGCCGTAGATCGGCAGGAAATGGTCCGCCTCGGTGGTGAAGCGACGCAGATCATCGAAGCCGGTGAGGTGGTCCATGTGCGGATGCGTGAAGATCGCGGCATCCAGGCTGCGGATGTTTTCGCGCAGGCACTGCATGCGGAAATCCGGCCCGGTATCCACCACCCATGCCGCCTCAGGCGTGTGGATGTAAACGGAACTGCGCAGCCGCTTGTCCTTGGGGTCGGTGCTGCGGCACACAGCGCAGTCACAGCCAATCACCGGAATGCCGACGGAAGTGCCGGTGCCGAGGAATGTAAGTTGCATGGACATGGGGTTTAAAGAAAGTGTCCCGGTAGTGTTAGCCAAGATTTGAAACTTTCACAGGCCGAGATGTGGTGAAATACGGCTGCATTGTTTTCATGTATGAGCGAATCCATCAATCCCTATGCACCACCGGCTGCCAAGATCCTGAGCCTTTCCCAGAATCCAATCGGGATGTGGACGATTTTCGTCGATGCCTGGGAAATTTTTCGTGCTCGATTCGTGGTGATCTCAGCCCTCGTGTTGTTGGTCTGGACTCCATGCGGGTTGTTCAGCAGCTACATGGACTATTTTGTCTTCGATCCAGCTGACATGAAAGCATCTTACAATTTCAGCCGGCTGCTTTATTACTTGGTTGGTGTCATCGCTACCGCAGGAATGGTTCATGTGGCGCTCTCGCACTCTTCCGATGGCATGATCACCGTTGGGCAGGCGTTTCGCGCAGGTTTGAGAGCGTGGCCTCGAATGGCGTGGACGCAGTTTCTGACCGATGCGTTTCTGGTGCTTTCCTTCGTTCTGCTGGTGGTGCCTTGTCTCTATCTCCTGCCAAGGCTCCTTCTGGTCGAGAGCGTGGTTGTCTGCGAAGGGCTTTCGGGAAACGCCGCCATTGATCGTAGTTATGCACTCACCCGTGGGCACTATTGGAAAGTTTTTCGATTCATGCTGGTCGTAACTGGGATCATGGGGGCGTGGCTTGCTTTTTGCTGGTTTGCACGAGCATTTCTCTCCGTGCCAGACCACTGGCTTTTGGACGTTGCCTTGAATCTGATTGCTGACGTCATCTCAGCCTATGAGACGGTTCTGGTGTTTTGCCTGTATCGCGCACTGTCTCAGCTGTCTGACAAAGCATATCAGGCATGAGCCTCATCGAGGTCGGGTGTGCTACTCCACCTCCTGAACCGGACGATCTACCGAGCCTTTGTTCCAGCGGCCATCTAGGGTGAACGAGAGATGCGGGGTGTAGAGCTGCGGTTCAAGGAGAAATGAGTCGTGGCCTTTGTCGGAGTGCACGGTGATGTGCATGTTGGAGACCTCGGCTTTTTCGAGATGGCTGACGAGTTCCGCCTGCTCTTCAGGGTAGAAGCAGAAGTCACTGTCGATGCTGAAGACGAGGTAGTGCTGCCCGGCGGCGGCGCTGCGGGCGAACAGCTCGGCGTACGTTGTCACTCCTGCATCCCCGAGCGGATCGAAGCGCAGCCACATGTCGGCGATGCGCAGGTACGTGTTGGCATCAAAGCGCTTCACGAATTTTTTACCCTGATGGAGCATGTAGCTCTCCACGTTGTGCTGCACGCGATACCACGAGAGTGAAGTGCCGCCGTTCTTTACATCCTGACGCGCGCGGCGTTCGATGGCGTCGAGATGCACAAAGGTCTTGTGGCTGATCATGCGGGCCAGGGCGAGACCATATTCGGGTGCATTGCCTTCATAAAAGTTGCCGCCACGGAAGTGAGGGTCGTTTTCAATCGCGAGCACCTGCTCGAACAGCGTGAGACGCGTGAGCACGGTGGTGCGGCAGCCGCTGGCGACGGGGACGACGAGTTTGACCCGCTCAGGATGCAGGGTAGCGAGATTGATCGCGAGCAGACCGCCGACGGATGCGCCTATGACGGCGTGGAGTTTTTTGATGCCGAGGCTGTCGAGCAGGGCGAGCTGGGACTTCACGACATCGCTCGTGCGGACCTCGGGAAAGGCGCTGCCGTAGGGTTTGCCTGTGGTGGGATTGATCGAAGCGGGTCCGCTGCTGCCGTAGCAGCCGCCGAGGTAGTTCGCGCAGATGATGAAGTAGCGCTTGGTGTCCAGCGCCTTGTCCGGACCGATGAACAGATCCCACCAGCCATTGTGGATGTCTTCTGTCCAGCGCTCATCAGTATTGGGCACCTCGATGGTGATGCCCGCCGCATGCTGGCTGCCGGAGAGGGCGTGAAACAGCAGGATGGCATTCGATTTGGAGGCGTTGAGCTTGCCGTAGGTTTCGTAGGCGACCGTGATTTCAGGCAATTGGGCACCGGTGGCGAACGTGAACGGTTCCTTGGTGCTTCCGGTGTGGAAAAATTTAGTTTCTGCTGTTTTGACGGCCTTTGACATGAGGGGCGGAAGAAACAGGGTTTTGGAGATGCGGCAAGGCGGATTGCTCGCGGCCAGATGTTGGATGCCCGATTGCCGGATAAATAGATCAATGCTTGATTGGGGGCCGTCTTGAAAGTGCTTTGGTACCGCCGTTTATTGTTGGAAACCCGGCTGCCAGTCTCCAGTCATCCACCCCATGTTCGATCCATTCGTCACTCTCGAAGAAGCAGGTTTCTCGCTGCGGAGGAGTGGTGGCGTGGATCGGCTGGCCGGATGGTCGCCGGAACTGATCTCGTGCCTGGACTGGGCGCGTATTTCAGAGCTGGCACGTGCGATTGCAGCGGAGGCAGGCTGCGAACTGGCGGGATCCCGCATCATGCCGGACGCTTCGGTACTGTTTGGCATGATTGAGGAGCCCAGATCGGCAAAAGCACATCGGGCGATGGTGAAAATTGCCCCGTGGAACGAATGGGGAGCCACACCGGAGACGGTGCAGCGTTTTGCGCAGGAGGTGCGTACCGCGCGCGACACCCGCGGAATCTTGATCGCGCCTGCGGGTTTTAGCCCGGCGGCGCTCAGCACGGCGCAGGAACTGCGCATTGAAGCGGTGGATGCGGTGGCGCTGGATGCCACCGTGAGGGCCCTGCCGGGTGAAAAAAGTGATTTCCTCTTCGTAGTCACCACGGCGGGCGACTTCGATACTCCTTCGTGTCCGATCTGCATGAAAAAACTGCAGCGCATTGAGCAGGAGTCTCTGGAGCTGCCTTCACGCACGATCGACATGGACGGGCTGATCGCTGACAACGTTGTCTGTGACCGCCTCGAAGTGGCCGCCGGCTGTGAAGTGACTTTTTTGCATGAGGTGCGAGCGCGCTCGATCACCGTCGCGGGTCATGCTTCGGGAGATTTCGTGTGTGAAGGGCCAGTGACCTTGGAAAAGGGCGGCACATTGTCTGGCACAGTTGCAGCGCGGTCGCTAGTGGTGCGAGATGGCGGCGAGTTGCTGGGGCAGTTCCGCATTTTGGAAGGCAAGCTGGGATCGTTCGTGAAGCCTGCGGTGCGCTGGCATTGGCGCTGCAGGGGCGCGGACGGGCAGAGCCTGTGCGCCGGGGTGATTTTTGAGCCGCATCAGTGAGGCGTGAGATCGTTCTTGGCACGCATGGCTCGGCTGTGGCATGTAACGGCCATGTCTCCCAACTCCTCCGGCCCCGGCGCTCTGCTTCGACTGGTGTTTTATGCCGCCGCCATTGTCATGGCGCTGCTGCATGTGTTTGTGACATTTCGCGGCCTGAGCAGTGCTGAAGGCATGAATCAGGCGCAGCTCGCGCGGCAGATCGCTAGAACGGGCTCGTATCAGACCCACGTGATTGAACCGTACGCTTGGTCGCAAATGGAGTCGGCGCAGAAACAACCCACGCCTCTGGCGATGCCGGAGACCGTGCAGCCGCCGCTCCAGCCGCTGCTGTGGTCGGCAGCCTTTCGTTTCATGAAGCATTGGCAGGTTTATGATCCGGTCACTGGCGGAGCGATTTTTATCCTGGACCGCGTGATCGCGTGTTTTGGCGTGACGTGGTATCTGCTGACGATTTTTTTCACGCATGGCGCAGCAAGGAGGTTGTTTGATGAACAAGTTGCCACCATCGTCGCCATCGCGCTGCTGGTGTGCGAGCCGGCGTGGGAGCTGATGGTCAGCGGTGCGCCGCGTGCGCTGCTGGTGCTGCTGTTTGCGCTGGCGTTTCGACTTTATGCCTCGGCTGCGGGACGAGCGGTAGAAAATCGCGGTATGCTTGTGCCGCTTACGCTGCTAGGGATCGTCTGTTCGCTGATGGTGCTCACTCACTGGATGGCCTTGTGGATCGTGCTGGGGGTCATCGTAGGCATGGTGGTGTTTCTCCCGCGCGGCAAGGCCGGAGCCATCGTGGTGGCCTTGTCTCCGGTGCTGACACTCGCAGCCTGGGGCTGGTGGAACGTCCAGCTCTGCGGCGACCCACTCGGCGGCATCAAGGCCCTGTTTCAGGCGCAATCTTCTGCTGTGGCGCATGATTTGCTGCTGCGTGATTTTTCCCCCAGCGTGCCTTTGCTGCAGGTGGATGATCTGCTGCGGCGTGTCGGTCTTGGCTGGCAGGACCAGCTGGGGACGCTCATTGCGCATCTGGGTTATGTCGTGCCTGCACTGCTTTTTTTTCTTGCCCTCATGCACCGCTTTCGCAAGGCAGATGCAGCTTCTGCACGCTGGACGCTGGCGGTGATTTTCGCCTGCGTGACCGTCGGCATGGGGCTGCTCGGTCTGGCCGACAAAGACAAGGACGACAATGCGCTCTACATCGTTCTGATGCCTGCCATGTGCACCTTCGGTGCGGCGATGCTGGTGGTGCTGTGGTCACGCTTTCAAATGTCCGGTGACTTCATGTCGCGCTGGGGAGCACCGCTGGTGGCATTGATCATCACCGCGATGCCCATGGCGGTAAACCTGCCCGTGCTGATAAAGTTCGGGCTTACCATGGGGGGCAAAATCCCGCCTCACTGGCCGCCCTTCTTGCCAGAACGCGTTTCCATTCTTCATCAAATCATTGAGAAGAATGAGTTTATCATTTCCGATTCGCCCGCCTTCACCGCCTGGTATGGGGATGTGTCCTGCGTGGATCTTTGCACCCAGCGCGGCGATTACGAAGAAATGAAATCAAAAGCCGAGGCACGGGGGGTGAAGCTGGCAGGCTTCGTCATGACGCCCGTCTCTGCCAAAGTCGAGCGCATCACCGACATTTATACCGGCCCCTATTCCGAATGGCGTGACCTCATTGTTCGTGGCCCCATGCTCGCCTTCGACCGCGATTTTAGCCCCAGCCCTGAGTTTCCTTTCAAAAACCCCATCCCGCTCGTCGGGCAGACGGTGGGGGACAAGGAACACCTGAGCCTGCCGATGGTGTTTTATACGGACAAGGCGAGGTCGCTGAAGAGGTGACCGCTAGAGGGCGAGGCAAGCTTTGAAAAACCTCAGTGTGTCCGCCAGATGATCATGCCAGTAGTCCCAGGTGTGGCCGCCGGCAAACTCCTCATATACATGCGGAATGCCCGCCCCTTTCAGATCACGGTGAAGCATGCGGTTGTGCTCTATCAAGATGTCTTCGCTGCCGCAGTCAAAACGCAGTTGCGGCAGCCGTGAGCTCAGTTTTGCGCAATCAATGACCGCCAGAGGGGCGGTGTCAGTAAGATCAAACTCCGCCAGCGACTCCTCCACAAAGCCCTGCATCTGCGTCACATTCGTAATGCTGCTGTGTGCGCTGATGGCTGCAAATTTGTTTGGATTCAGCAGGCCGAGCCGCAGTGCGCCATAGCCGCCCATCGACAGCCCGCTGATGAAACGAGGTGCGTCCTTGCAGCGTGCATCGATCTGCGCGGCGGCTTCCGGCACTTCATCGACGATCCAACGGACGTAATCGGCATCGCGATGCCGCACGTAGCCGGAGCCATCGCCCCACAGGCCGTCCGAGGGCATCGCCAGCATCATGGGGGGCAGATGCTCTTCTTTAATAAGCCGGTCGAGCACATGATGCGCGCCTCCTTTGTACAGCCAAGCCCAATGGCTGCCGTAAACTCCGTGCAGCAGGATGACGAGCGGCAGCTTTTCCACCTTGGCGTCAGGCGGCACATAGAAGCTGATGTCCGCACGACATTGAAGCGCCGCAGACTTTGCCGTGACGTGATGGATGCCGCCGCCGATAGAGGCCGATTCAAAGGTGCGGAAGCTCATTTCACGCGAGGATGTCCTTGATCACCTTCGCGCCTTCGACGCCGCTGAGGCGTGCATCCAGGCCTTGGAATTTGAAACTGAAGGCGTCGTGATTGATGCCGAGCTGATGCAGCATGGTGGCGTGCAGATCGTGGACGGTCGTGATTTTTTCGATGGCGGCATAGCCGAGATCGTCCGTGGAACCATGAACAATGCCTCCTTGGATTCCAGCACCCGCGAGCCACACGGACATGGCTTTGTTGTGGTGGTCGCGGCCGCTGCCGCCTTGCGACATTGGGGTGCGACCAAACTCCCCAGCCCAGACGATGAGGGTCTCGTCCAGCATGCCGCGCTGCTTGAGGTCGGTGATTAGCGCCATGCATGCACGGTCAATTTCCTGCGCCTTAAGTGCGATGCCTTCTTTGACACCACCGTGATGATCCCAGTCCTTGTGATAGAGCTGGATGAAGCGTGTGCCGCGCTCGGCGAGGCGGCGTGCTAGAAGGCAGTTGGATGCGAAGGAGCCATCTCCCGGCTGGCAGCCGTAGAGCTCCAGTGTCTTCGCACCTTCCTTGCTTACATCCATCAAATCGGGCACGCTTGCCTGCATCTGAAATGCCATCTCGTATTGGGCGATGCGTGTGGCGATTTCGGGATCGTCCACGAGAGCGTCGTGCTGCTTGTTGATCGTGTTGATTGCCGCCACGTCGCGGCCTTGCTGATCCCTAGTGATGCCGTTCGGGTTGGTGAGGTATAGCACGGGATCGCCCTGGGCTCTCAGCTGCACACCCTGATATTTGGATGGCAAAAAGCCGCTGCTCCACTGGCGTGCGGCGATGGGCTGGTTTTGCCCGCCTTTGCCGAGGGAGGTCAATACGACAAAGCCAGGCAGATCCGAGGCCTCGGTGCCGAGGCCGTAGGTGATCCACGAACCCATGCTCGGGCGGCCGGCGATCTGCGAGCCTGTATTCATGAACATGTGCGCTGGATCGTGATTGATCGCGTCCGTGGTCATGGAGCGGATCAGGCAGATGTCGTCGATCACGCTGCCGATCTGGGGGAACAGCGCGCAGATCTCAGTCTGGCTCTTCCCAAATTTGGCGAATGGATGCTGCGGTCCGAAGCAATTCAAAGGCTTGCCCTGCAACTGCGCGAGCTGCTGCCCTTTGGTAAACGACTCAGGCATTGGCTTGCCGTTCATCTCGGCAAGCTTTGGTTTGGGATCAAACGTCTCCAGATGCGAGGGGCCTCCTGCCATGGTAAGCCAGATCACTCGCTTGGCCTTCTGTGGCAGTGGCAGAGTGCCTAGCACACCACGCACTGGAGCAGCCTCTGCCGTTCGCATCAAGGAGGCAAGCGCCACCGCTCCGAGTCCCTGAGAGGTTTTGCCGAGGAAAGCGCGACGGTGGAGAGGTGATGGCGTGTGCATGGTTATTTGGAACTCTGTTTCTTGCCCAGACTTTTCAATTCTTCTTCCGTCCACATCGCCATGCGGCCTTTGTTTTGACCGCGCAGAGTGGTGACGGCTTTGGTTTCGATAGGCGAAGCGTTGTGTTCCCACTCACGGCGGATGTAGGTCAGCACTCCCGCAATGTCCTCGTCTTTGAGCTGGGGCAGCGGGGGCATGGCGAGATTGAAACTGCGTCCGCCCACTTTCACCGGACCAGCGAGGCCGTTGAGAACGATGCGGGTGAGAATTTCTGGTTTGCCGAGGACCCATTCGCTGTCCACCAGCGGTGGCGCGAGCCCATCGAGGCCGAAGCCATGGGGCTGATGACAAGCTGCGCAAAGAGTCGCGTAGATGATTTTGCCTTTCTCAAACAAGGAGGTCTGGGCTTCATTCAAGGGCACGATTTTGGGTGGTGGTGGCGCGCCTGGTTTGCCGGGCCATGCGAGTCGTGCCTCGACACTTGCAAAGAGCTTGGTTCCTGCCTTGTCGCCCATCACTGATTTGAGTGTTTTCAGGGATGCAGGCTCCGCGTCAAGCCAAAGCAGCTTTGCGGGTGTTTTGGATTTGGGGTCACCGCCATTGCTGGCGAGTCCTTTGATGATTGCCGCCTGCATTGCCCCCCCTTGAGTCTGTGCCGTGGCGAGTTCCAACATGTCTTCAAACGGCCCGGCCTTGTTGGCCTGCGCCAAAAGTGTTGCCAACGCCTCCAAGACGGGCGCAATCTGCGCGCTGTTCTCTTTCGTGAGCTGTGCGGCCATGAGTTTGGCAAAGGCGGCCTCCCTGCCACGCATGCCTGTCAAAGCACCTTCGAGAATCAGGGGTTTCTTGCCATTGCCCGCGAGAAGCTTGGCCACGGCGGCATCGGCATCCGGCAGATTGAATGAGGTGAGCTTGATGGCGAGATGGGCCAGGACGAGTGCCTCTTTCTCCGCTGTCATCGCGATCAAATCCGGGGCGAAGTCACGGGAGGCAATGCGCACGGCAGCAGCACGCACCTGGGCGTCTTTGTCGGCAAAGGCAGCACGTAGTAGATCGGGAGTGACGGCGGCAAGGCCATCGAGAGTCCATAGCGCATGCAGACGCGCGAGCGCAGACTTATTAGAGAGCATTTCTTTCAGCGCGGGAACAGTGGTGGCGTCGCCAGATTCGACGATGAGGCGCTGCGCAGTGTCCCGCACCCAGCCGTTGGCATGGGTGAGCAGTTTTACGTCTTTGCTTACTTTCACCGGTTGCGGACGCTCCTTGGTGTCTTGCACGATGCGCCAGATGCGGCCTTGATTGAATGGCGACTCCAATTTGCGATCCTTGATGTTCGCGATGAGGTAGTGAGTGAGAAAGCTCTGGTGCTGGATGATGCCGCGATACATGTCCACGAGGTAAAGCGCGCCATCGGGGCCATTGGCGGCCTGCACGGGGCGAAAGCGCTCGTCGGTGGAGGTGAGAAATTCGGTGTTCTTGGCGGTGTTTGTGGCCTTCACGACGCCGTCCTTTTCGGCCATCGTGTAGCGCTTCACCAGATTCGCGCAGGGTTCTGGCACGAATGCATTGCCACGATAGGCAGCCGGAAAGGCATCGCCGCGATAGATCAGCGCACCGCAGGTGCCGGTGGGCTTTGATAGCGTGCCATCGGCGCGGAGTGATTTTGGATCGTAACCACGGTTCACACCGGGGGTAGGATGGGAAGGGTAGAGTGTTTGATCTGCGGCCACCTTCGCATTGATGCTCGTGGCGTTGCGCAGCAGAGGGTTGCGCGTGAAGGCCTCAGTGGGCAGGAGGTCAGCACGGAGCATGTCGGAGTTGTAGTTGAAGTAGAGCCTGCCGAAGTCGTCCTGGCACAGGCCCCACTGGCCGCGACCGAGGCCGGTGTCTTTCTGCCACACGCCACCGCGCAATTTGAAACGGGTGGAGTAGCCGGCGCTCCAGATGGCGTTGTCCATGGCCCAGATTGGAGTGTTGGCCATGTGCTCTGGCTGACCGCCAAGCGTGCCGAAGTCGCTGGCCACGATGTCTTTCACATCCGCCTTGCCATCGCCGTCGGTGTCTTTGCAGAAATATAGATTCGGTGGCACAGCAATCAGAGCCCCGCCATTTACCGCGAGCACGGCACGTGGCATGACGAGGTTGTCGAGAAACGGCGTCGCCTTGTCCATGCGGCCATCGCCATCGGTGTCTTCGAGCAGAGAAACGCGACCTGTGGGTTCTGTTTCGCCTGCCCCTTCGAGGTCATGCATGTAGCCACGCATTTCGACGACGTAGAGCCGCCCCTGCTCATCAAAGCTCATGGCCACCGGGGATTCGATCATCGGCTCGCTCGCGACGAGTTCGATGTGGAAACCCTTCTCGACCTTGAAGGTCTTCATCTCCGCTTCCGGCGACAGTGGCGCTGGTGGCGGCAGCTTGAACTTCAATTCGACCTTCTCAGGTCCAGCGTTTTTTTGATGAACAGCTTGTGCGGAGGGCAGGAAAGACGACGCCAGAATGAATAGCGACGAACGCAGAACGAGGGAGGGTATCCTTGGGGAAGGCATGGAGGGGCGATTTTTGGTTATTAGAGGGGTAGGCTCACCAAATCAGAATTCTGGGCAGAAGCCTAATCGCTCAATGACCAATTTAGGTATTTCTGGCGTCGTTCACGCCTCATTTTTCTTTTTTCGGTTTCGGTTGATCGGAGCCTTTGATGGTCAGTGCTGGCACGGGATCGTTCTTTCCTGCGAAGGTATTCCACGCCTGTTGGAAGACGGCGGCATCGCGCACATCGCCTTCGGCAATGACCCATTGGTAGTGCAGCTTAAAGGGAGCTTCGGCGGTGGCCTTGCCTTTTGGGAACATGCCAAAGCGGCCGTAATCGCGGTAGGCCGAGGTGGCGGTGTCTTTCGGATTGTCTGGATGATTGAGGATCACGACGGTGAATGTCTTATCATCTTTGTCTTCCTTGCCTTTGACCGTGAACACCTCAGCGGCCCACGGCAGGTCTTTGACCTTGTGCGCGTCAATGTTCTCGCCTGGGAAAATGTAGGTCGTTGTTTTGGTGTCCACCAGTTCGGAGGGGCGGAACTGCGCGCCAGCGTGTTCAGGATCGCCACTCAACTCAGCCTCGCCACTGACGGGCTTGATGGTGCTGCTCATGTCGATGCCCAGATAAAATGGTTTCGCGGGCGCGGTGAATGTGAAGCGGCGTTCCTCAGTGAGAAAAGGGTCCGTCGTATCGCCCTGCCAGTTGATGGAAGCCGTGAAGCTGGAATCGCCGGGTGCCACCTTCGTCACGACCTGATCACCACCTTTCATGTGCCAGCGGTCATATGACTTCCCGCCGTAGCTGATCTTGCTGAATCCGAGAAAGATGCCGCGATGATGAGTGAAGCTGAAGCCGTGGCCTTTGGTGAGTCGGGTGGCTCCGCTGGGATCGAAGACGTGCAGATAGGGCTTGTAAGTCTCATGATGGCGATCTGACGTGCTCAGATCATTCGCCGTCATGAGGCGGGCGACGACTTTGCCGCCGTCGGAAACATCGGCGTGGTCTTTTTCCACGATGGTGATGTCGAACGCGGCGGCGTTGAGTGAGAGTGCTAGGAGGATGAGGGCAGTGTGTTTCATGCGAGGATCTGTTTGATGACTTTGGCACCTTCGACGCCGGAGAGTCTTGCGTCCAGACCCTGGAACTTGAAGCTGAAGGCATCGTGTTGAATGCCGAATTGGTGAAGCATCGTGGCGTGGAGGTCGTGGACGGTGGTGATGTTTTCCTGTGCGGCATAGCCGAGGTCGTCGGTGCTGCCAAAGGTGATGCCGCGCTGGATGCCTGCACCGGCAAGCCACATGGACATGGCTTTGTTGTGGTGATCGCGGCCGATAGGGCCTTTGTTGCCCTGGGCCATGGGGGTGCGGCCGAATTCACCGCTGAAGACGATGAGCGTATCATCAAACATGCCACGCTGCTTAAGGTCCTTGATAAGCGCTGCGCAGGCGCGGTCCACTTCCTTGGCACGCAGGGGCAGTTCTTCCTTGAGCAGGCTGTGGTGGTCCCAGTCGCGATGGTAGAGTTGGATGAAACGCGTCCCGCGCTCGGCGAGGCGGCGGGCGAGCAGGCAGTTTGATGCGAAGGAGCCGTCGCCGGGCTGGCAGCCGTAGAGTTCGAGGGTTTTGGCGCTTTCGCCGCGGATGTCCATCAGTTCAGGGACACTGGCCTGCATTTGGAACGCCATCTCATATTGGGCAATGCGGGTGGCGATTTCAGGATCATCGCACAGGGAAGCATGCTGCTTGTTGAGCGCATTGATGGCGGCGAAATCGCGTCCCTGCCGCTCACGCGTGACGCCGTTCGGGCTGGTAAGGTAGAGCACAGGATCGCCGAGTGAGCGCAGTTGTACGCCTTGATACTTGGAGGGCAGGAAACCGCTGTTCCACTGACGTGCAGCGATGGGCTGTGGATTGCGGCCTTTGCCGGTGGACATCATCACGACGAAGCCCGGCAGATCATCCGCCTCGCAGCCGAGACCATAGGTCACCCACGAACCCATGCTGGGGCGGCCTGCGATCTGCGCGCCGGTATTCATGAACATGTGCGCCGGGTCATGATTGATCGCCTCCGTCGTCATGGAACGCACGAGGCAGATGTCATCTGCGACTCCGCCGATGTGCGGCAGCAGTTCCGACAACTCCATCTGGCACTTGCCATATTTTTGGAAGCGGAACATCGGCCCTTTGCACACGAGTTTCTGCCCCTGAAGCTGCGCAAGCTGCTGTCCTTTGGTGAACGACTCCGGCATTGGCTTGCCATCCATTTCCGCCAGCTTCGGTTTGTGGTCGAACAACTCCAGTTGTGATGGTCCGCCTGCCATCGTCAGCCAGATGACGCGTTTGGCTTTTTGTGGAAGGGGGAGGGGGCCGAGGGCACCGCGAGACGCGGCATGCAGCAGATTGGGCTGCAGGAGTGAGGACAATGCCACACTGCCGAGGCCTTGAGCGGTGCGGCCGAGAAGAGCGCGGCGAGTGTGAGCTGAGATCGAAGGCATGGCTCAGCTCCGCGTGATGGTTTCGTGCAGGTTCAAGAGCACGCGGGCGACGTGCGTCCACGCGGCGAGTTCGCTCGGATTCAAACTGGGTGCGACAGGCATGGCACCGGTTTTGAGCAGTTCTGCTGCAGCAGCGGGCTCCTTTTGGTAGTCGGCGAGCTGTTGTGCGAACAAGGCCGAGAGTGTCTTGAGTTCATTCGCGCTCGGTTTGCGTTGCAGCGCCTGTTGAACGGCCCAGGTGATGCGCTGGCTGGCATCGCCGCTGGATTCGGTCAAGATGCGGGCGGCAAAGACGCGGGCGGCTTCGACATAAGTCGGATCATTCAGCAGCACGAGGGCCTGCTGCGGGATGTTGGAGCGGTTACGCTCGGCCACGCACTCCTCACGGCTAGGCGCGTCGAAGGCGAGCAGGGACGGATGCGTGAAAGAGCGCTGCCACCAGGTGTAGAGGCCACGCCTATAAAGACCTTCGCCGCTGTCGTTCTGCCATTCGCGTGTGGGGACGTTCAGGTTTTCCCAGTATTTGGCAGGCTGATAAGGCTTCACGCTTGGGCCGCCGATTTTGGGAACGAGCAGGCCGGAGATGGTGAGCGCATTGTCGCGCACGAGTTCGGCATCAAGGCGGAAAGGGCTCTGGCGGGCGCATTCGCGATTGTAGGGATCGGCGGCGGTGAGCTCCTTGGTGGAGGTGGAGGCTTGCTGGTAAGTCGCGCTGTTCGCAATGATGCGGATCATGTGCTGCATGTCCCAGCCGCTGTCCATGAACTCGCAGGCCAGCCAGTCGAGCAGAGCGGGATTCACCGGCGGCTCGCCCTGCGCACCGAGATCGTCGAGCACCTTGCTCAAACCAGTGCCGAAGAACTGCTTCCACAGGCGATTCATCACCGTGCGGGCGGTGAGGGGATTGTCCTTGGAAACAAGCCATTGGGCGAGATCGAGACGGGTGAGATCACGGCCTTCAATTTTAGGCTTTGGCAGATAGCCGGGCAGGGCGGCCTTCACGACTTCGCCGCTTTCATCCATCCAATTGCCTCGTGGCAGAATGCGTACGGTGCGCTTGTTGGCGTCGCTGACGGAAACAATGCACTTGGGCGCGCTGCTTTCAAAATCCGCCCTTTCCTTTTCGACTGTGGCGATCTTGGCGCGGAGCTCATTGAGCTCAGGAGCGAGCTGCTTGTAGGCGGCGGTGAGTTTCTGCTTTTGCTCGGGGGTACGCTTCTCCGGCGCTGTCTTGAGAATGCCAGCGATCTCTGTGGACGGGAGGGAGGTGCCGGGTGCACGGATGGGCTTGGAGGCGCTGGTGCTGCTGAGATGAAGGTTGGCGATCTCATGATTATCACCCCAGCCGAAAGTGAGCGTGAAGGTCACAGCGGTATCGGCTCCGGTAATAGGTGAAGCGAGTTCCAGGTAGAGCGACTGATCGGCTCCGGTTCCCCCCAGCACGCCCCAGCCATTTTCTTTCTTATTTGCGATGCCGTCGATGGCGGCTGATGCTGTAAATGTCTTTTGCTCAAACGTGGCGCTGGCATGAGCAATGCCCAGCTTGTTCTTTCCACCTGAAGTGAGAGCGACTTCGCTAAGCACAAAGTTGCCATTCGAGGAGAGGCCGATGCCGGGCAGTTTTTCTTTGAGTGCTTCAATTCGAATGCCCGTGGTGCCTTGCGGCAGCTTGGTGGTGAGAGTGTAGGTCTCGGTGCCGTCGTTCAGCTTCCGCTCGTTGCGTTTGGCATCGATGGTGCCGCGCACCACGCCCTCCTTGTCAGCTTTGAGCACGACGTTTTTCTTGGCCGAAGACGCGGTGATTTGCTTCAATGGCTGCCACATGCCGCTGGTAGTCACAGATTCCAGAGCCTGCTTTTCCCATGCTGCCTGAGCGGGTGCGAGTTCGGGCCGCGGCTTGGCAAATTCGGCCTGTAGGGCGGTCAGTCGCTGAGCGATGTCCGTCTGGCGTTTTTCACCTGCCGAATCGAGCACCATCATGCCGGGTTCGCGACGGCCGAGAATCGGTTCCTTGATGTCGGCAAAGAACGCGCCCAACGAATAGAAGTCACGCTGTGTCCACGGGTCGAATTTGTGATCGTGGCACTGGCAGCAGCCGGTGGTCTGGCCCATCCAGGCATTGCCGACGGCACGGACGCGGTCGGTGAGCATGCGCTGCTCGTAGTCCTTCGCCTGCGCGCCGCCTTCTTCAGTGGAAAGCAGCAGGCGGTTGAAGGCAGAGCCTACTTTCGTTTCCTGATTGGCATCTGGCAGGAGGTCGCCGGCGATTTGTTCGAGGGTGAAACGGTCGAAGCGTTTGTTGCTGTTGAAGGACTGGATGACGTAATCGCGGTAGGGCCACACGTTGTGCGGATTGTCGCTGTGGTAGCCGATGGTGTCGGCGAAGCGCACCACATCGAGCCAGCCGATGGCCATGCGCTCGCCATAATGCGGATTTTTGAGCAGGCTCTCGACGAGATTCGCATAGGCGGCGGGTGATGCGTCCTTCTCAAACGCGGCCACTTCTTCCGGTTTGGGCGGCAGACCGATCAGATCCAGATAGAGCCTGCGGATCAACGTCCGTGCGTCGGCCTGCGGCGAAGGCTTGAGGCCAATCTGTGCGAGGCGATGCTGCACCAGCACATCCACGCCATTTTTCCCCGCCGGAATAGCCGCCTTCACTGGTTTTTCATAGGACCAGTGCTGCTGATAGGCCGCGCCCTGATCAATCCATTTTTTCAAGATCTCCTTCTGCCGCTGCGTGAGCTTCTTGTTCGACTCGGGCGGAGGCATGAGATCGTCTGCATCTGCGGTGAGGATGCGCGATACGAGCTCACTCTTCGCCGCCTTGCCCGGAATGAACGCCTCCGCCTTTACAGCCTCCGCACGAATGTCGAGCCGCAGCTTGGCCTCCCGATGCTTGGGGTCGTTGCCATGGCAGTAGAAGCAGTTGTCCGACAAGATCGGCTGCACATCGCGATTGAACTCGATCTTGGCCGGAACCGGCGGCTCCGCGGCATGGATGCTGAGCGTGGCGAGCAGAAGAAGGCAGGTTGGTTTGGTCATAATCAGTCGGAAAGAAGTACGCGCCCACAGAACGCGAAATTGACGCCTGAATTGCCTCAGGCGCACATATCGCAAAAAAAGTGCAATCCGACCAGCTAAAGAGCTTTGGAAACCACATCCGAGACCGGAAGCAAAATCGTCTCTGCTGAGATGCGCGAGGGCAGGGAGGTGAGGATGACGCAGGTCACGTCAGTTGCAGGATCAGCCCAGGCGAGTGTGCCGGTAGATCCGCTATGGCCGAAACTTTGTTGAGAGCAGTTTTTGCCGAATCCTTCCGGCCCCAAGGCGAAACCGATGCCGCGACGGGCTGCGAGGCCCTGGGTGTGGTTTTGCAGCATCAGGCGTGCCGTTTCTTCACGCAGCACCTGGACGGGCGGGTGCATGAAGGAGGCAAGAAAACGTGCCACATCGGCGGCGGAGCCATGCGCGCCACCCCATGGAGCTGCGAGGTTGCGCCAGTAGGGGCTGTTCCAGTCCCAAGACGCGGAATGCGGATCGCCAGCACCAGATTCAGGCGCGGCGTGTTCGGTCTGGCAGCGAATCGTGTCTGCCAGTTTGAACCGGCCAAGACCCAGGGCGGTGTGAGTCATGCCGAGCGGAGTAAAAACCTCCTTTGCCAGAAAATCCGGCAGCGGCACTTTGGTGATGCGCTCAACAATCTCCGCTGCCAGCAGGATGCCCATGCTTTGATAGTGATACTTCGTCCCCGGAGCGAACAGCAGCGGTGTGCAGATCGCACCTTGCACAAATTCGGAGAGGGGTGCGTGTTTAGAGCGCAGCTCGGTGTTGTTCTCCAGTTGATCCGGCAGGCCGGAGGTGTGAGTGAGCAGTTGCTCGATGGTGATCTGCTTCCGTTCACCTTCGTTGAATTCCGGGATGAATTTCATCACGGGATCGCTGAGCCGCAGTTCTCCGCGATCCGCCAGCACCATGACGCCGGTGGCCGTCAGCGTCTTCGTGATCGAGGCGAGCAGGAAGATGGCGTCTGCATTTCCTGCTTTTCCAAAGGCCTGCTGAAACGTGTCTTTACCCTGACGCACATGCAGCACGGCGGACTCGAGAATGCCGGCATCGACTTGCTGCTGGATGAGTTGAGCTGCGGTTTGCATGCGGTCAGGATTGGTGCTGTGGCTTTTCGTCGCCGCGAGACTGGCGAGCAAGGTCATCATGGAGCGGCGGTTTATCATTTGGCATCTTTCTTTTCGAGTTCCCTGGCCTGAATAATGAAATCAAAGAGCTGGCCGTAGTGCCTGCCATCGAGTGTGATGTCCATGGGCACCATTTGCACGCCGGCGGGGACTTGGGTTGGATTGGCCGTCAGTTTGATCTTGAAGGTCTGGCGTGATTTCGGCGGGACTGTGCCTTCGAGAAACGCGGGATCGGCGGTGTAGCCGGGAGGAAGTTGTAGCACGACGTGATGCCGCTGTACAGTGTCGCGAAAATTGCGGACGGTGATGCTGACCTCCTGAGTTGACTGCTGCTGAAAGTCCACACGATACGGATAAGAGCTGACCCAGTAGGGATCGTAAAGGTACTCATAGTTCGCATCGGGCAGCAGCTCCTTGTACTCGCGTATGATGCGCTGCGCCCAGTCATAGTAGCGCTCGATGAAGGCCTTGGGCTCGGTCATGAGCACGCCGTGCGCACCCATGATGATGTCGGGCTGGAGCTTTTGCAGGTATTTGGCGGCGACGAGGTAGCCCTCATCGATGATGGCGCTGTTGCGTGCGTTGACGCATTCGTGACCGTTTTGAGCGGGGTCGGCGGGATCGCCAAAGAGATTGTCGCCGGTGAAGACGATCTTTTTGCCGTCGAGTTCAAGCCATAATGCATTTCCGAACTCGGTCTGGCCGGGCATCCAGTCGATGTGAAGTTTGTGACCTTCCCATTCGACCTCCTCACCTGCCTTGAGAATGCGGTCGATTTTGGCTTGTTCAAAACCGGCGTTGTAGGCACCAATCATCGCGGGGTAGTCGTAGTAGCGCGGGTTCTCGCATTTGTCGGCGATGGTGTCCATCGTCCAGAATTTCACGCCATGGTCCTTGAGCGCAGGGAAGAGCGTGAAGTGATCGCCATGCGAGTGGGAGATCCAGCAGGCGTCGATTTGTTTAAGCCCGAGAAACTCCTTCATGTCGCTGATGATGCGTTCGAGCACGAGCTTCGGAAACAGGCCGCAGTCGAGCAGCAAAGCGTGGCCGCTGTCCGCGATGATGATGGCAAAGTTCTTCCCCGCCATCTCCGGGCCGAACATGTAGAGATGCGGCGTTACTTGCACGATGTAGTGGGCCCTTGTCGGCTGGGTGGCCGGATGAGGTCCTCGTTTGGAAAGGTTATCGACGGGATAGCCGCGTACGTAATCTGGGCGGAACTGTATGAGCCGCTCTTTGTAGGTCTTGAACTGCGCCGTGGCATTCGTAATGACCGGACCTTGCGATGCAAAGGCGGTGTAGGGCTTGAGCGCGATCAGTTTTTCCACGGTGGCAATGAGCGCATCGAGTCCCTTGGCAAAGCCGTAGTCCCACTCGGTGTCGAA
This sequence comes from uncultured Verrucomicrobiota bacterium, assembly GCA_903838675.1. Taxonomy (GTDB): domain Bacteria; phylum Verrucomicrobiota; class Verrucomicrobiia; order Verrucomicrobiales; family Verrucomicrobiaceae; genus Prosthecobacter. The sequence continues at coordinate 2,963 of CAILZI010000261.1, read as the reverse complement.
CCAGTTCGTCATTTTGGCGCCGTCGTGCACGACTCCGCCGGTAAAGGCCAGCGTGCGCTCGCCTTGCTTCATCATGAAACTCATCCCGCCCGGCGAATGGCCCGGTGTGCTCACGCAGATGAGTGTGAGGCCGTTCCAGGTGAAGGTGTCGCCATCCACGAGGCCTTTGTCGACCTTCACCGGCAGGGCAGGCGGGCGGAGATAGCTGGAACCATGAACGGTGAATTTGTCACCGAGGCGTGGGTTCCAGTGGCGGAACTCATTGGGAGTTTCGAAGAAAGCCTGCTCGTCCTGTGGTGCGGCAACCTGAGTCTTTTGACGATTCAGCTTCAATGCCCCCTGGCATTGCTCACGATGATGATCGGTGAAAAGCACCCATTCGAGCTGCTTCACGCCAATCTCCGCCAAATGCTCGAGCACGCTGCCATCGCCTAGATTGATGAGCAAGGCGCGGTCGTTGTGCTTCAGAACAAAGACGTTGCAGGTATCCTGCCAGAGAAAGACGCCGGGTGCCGGTTGTTGGAACTCGGCGTGCGCAAGGCTTCGGAGGATGAAGAATGCGGCGAGGAGGCGGATCATGCGACTATCAACGGTGCGAGTGGTCGATTCGCTGCAATCTCGCTTAAGTTCGTTCAACACCGGGAAAGTCAAAGCCGGTCATCGTGGGCTTGAGTTTGATAACGCTGGTTTTGCCAGAGGCTTCAGCCCAGTCCTGGGGCCCTTTTATCGCTCACTGAATTCCATTCCTTGACGAAAATATGTCCAGACCCAACGGGGCGCTGCCGTCGAGTTCGGTCAGATTGAGGGAATGCTGCCATTGCCAGGTGCGGTGGCAGCTTTTGAAGACGAGCACGTTCCAGCCGGGGCGTAGTTCCACTTCACGGGAAGTCTGGCGTTTCGGTTCCTGCGTGATGAGGTTGGAGTAAAGCCGCTGACCGTTGAGCCAGACGGTGAGGTGGATGACTGAGCCGACACCAGAGGTTTTGAGGTCGAGCTTGAGCTTGCGTGACTTGTCGGAGCGAATCCATCGTGCGCCGTAGCCGGCCTCAAAATTTTGGCCAAAGCAGATGCCTGCGAAGTCCACGCTGCCAGGATTGGCACCATCGGTCAGATTGATCGTGGATTGAAAAGGGTGCCATGTGAGTGGAGCGCCGCCTGGTTTGGCAGCGACTTGGGTGAAGTCTTCGCCGCGTTCAATGGCGAGGTCGATGGGATTGGGGGCGAGATCGGCATCGGCGGGTTTTTCCTGCCAGCCGCGCAGGATGAGGCCGCTGGTGACCAGCCATGGTGGCGGAGGTGTGGGGGCCGGACCGGGTTTCAGATTGGCCAGGGTTTTGTCCAAACGCTCGGTCTTCAGCCACTCGGCGGCCTTCTCCTCGCCGAGTCCACTCAGCATCGCCCGAGCGATCACGACATGTCCGGTGGGGCCCGGATGAATGCGATCACCTGCGAGCGAAAAATCTGGCTGCGTGCGCCGGGCTTGGTTGAGGGCGTTCCAATACATCGCATTTGTCGGCAGCAGGCGTGCCTTGAATTCGGCAGCGAGTTTGGCGATGCGCTCGTTCATGCGTGCCATAACGCGATTTTTGGGTGTGCCCGGGTCTTCTGTCTGCGGCGTGATCGCCGCAAGGCCGATGACTTTGGGTTTGAGCCGGGCGCTGAGGATGGTGATCAGTTCGCGGTAGTTTGCGATCCATTGGTCGAGGCTTTCCTCCGACTCGTTTACATAAGGGGCGAGCACGTCGTTCATGCCGAGCATCACGATCATGACATCTGCGGGCTTCGACAGTGCGGCGGCGACTTCGACACCTTTCACATCGAGATCATGTTTTTGTTTGGCCTCATTTTTGGCGAGATTGAGCCAGGAACCGACGCCCATGCCGCTGCCGCCGAGAGGGACGAGATCGGGTTTTGAGTCGGGATAGGTTGCGATCAAGGCATCGCGTATTTTGAAGACGTAGCCTGCACCGATCCAGCCGCCACCCTGGCCGGTGATGCTGTCGCCGATGAAGACCACGCGTGCGTTGCCATTGAGGCTGGCAGAATCAGCGGCAATCGCGGCTGCACTGAAAAGCAGCCACATAAATAGGAGATGCTTCATGGTGCGGAGGGGGAGGGATTAAGCTGGCTTGAACGAGAAATCGCTGTCGTCAAGCGAGCGCAGCACGAGTTCGCGGGGAACGCAGAAGTCGTCCATTTCAATGCAGCTCACGATGCCGTTCGCGATGTGTTCGGGCTTGAGAAAAAGCTGCTTCGGGGCCTGTCGCTGCGAGGCGTCATCCCAAAAGGCCGTGTCTACGCCACCGGGCAGGATGGCGGTGACGCGAATGCGATGCGCAGCTGCCTCTTCGGCCAAGCCTTGGGTGAAGCCGCGCACGCCCCACTTCGCGGCGCAGTAAACGGTTTCGCTGGGAATGCCACGCAGGCTGGCGGTGGAGATGACGTTGATGATGTGGCCTCGCTTGTGCGGGATCATGGCCTTCAATGCGGACTGGGAACCGAGAATGGTGCCTTTGAGATTCACCGCGAGCATCAGATCGATCTCGTCCTCGGTGTAGTCAGGAATCCAGCGATGGCGCGCGAGACCGGCATTGTTCACCCAGACATCGATGGGGCCCAGTTGTTCGGTGATTTGATTGACGGCTGATTGCACCTCAGCGGCGCGAGAGACATCGCAGCGGATCGACAGTGCATGCGGATGATCGAGGGCGACATTTTCGAGGTCGAGGAGGGCCACACGCGCGCCACGTGCGAGCAGGGCTTGAGCCGTGGCGAGGCCGATGCCTTTGGCACCGCCGGTAACTACGCAGACTTGGTTGGGGAGGTTCATGGTTCTTTGTGTTTGATTCCGGGTGGCTCCAAGGGCTGTGTCATGGCCTGAAGGGCGGATTCTTTGCCATAGGCGGTGAGTGCGTCGCCTGCCAGAATCATGTCGTCCCGAGCTGGAATGCCGGAATGGATGT
>CAILZI010000260.1 GCA_903838675.1 uncultured Verrucomicrobiota bacterium | reverse complement strand
TGTGGGACTACGGCCCGCTGGGCGCGGAGCTGAAGCGCAACCTGCGCAGCGCCTGGTGGAACACCATGACGCGCGAGCGCGAAGACGTGCTCGGCCTGGACGCCAGCATCCTCATGAATCCGGCCATCTGGAAGGCCAGCGGCCACGTGGACACCTTTGCCGATCTCATGCGTGAGTGCTCGCTGACCAACAAGCGAGTGCGTGCAGACCATGTGGAGCCGCAGGACGGCGTGGTCATGAAATACAGCGGCGCCACATCCCCCACCGGCTGGCGCTGGGACCGCGTGGTGTCCGCCTTGATGAAGAATGGCGAGCACATCGAAAGCTTCCGCAAACGCATCCGCTCTTTGATTGCACAGAACGCCGGTGAATCCGCAGGCAAGCCTGAGGAGATCGAACTGCTCAACGAAGAAAAGATCGACGCCGTGAATGGCAGCGTCGATTTCCATCCTGAAACCGGCGGCGCTCTCGGCGAGGCACGCCCCTTCAACCTCATGCTCAAGACCTACCTCGGCCCGACGGCGACCGAGGCTGATGTCACCTACCTGCGCCCTGAAACCGCGCAGGCCATCTTCTCGCAGTTCAAGAACGTGTATGACTCCAGCCGCGTGAAGGTGCCCTTTGGCATCGGCCAGATCGGCAAGGCCTTCCGCAACGAAGTCACACCGAAGAATTTCACCTTCCGCAGCCGCGAGTTTGAGCAGATGGAACTCGAATTCTTCATCAAGCCCGACGAAGCCGTCGAGATCATCAGTGGCGAAGTCGCCGCCTGGAGCGAAGGCGCGGATCTCAGCGAGCCAAAGCCCAACTGGGGCTGGCAGATGTGGCACCGCTACTGGGTCGATCAGCGCACCAAGTTCTACGAAGGCATCGGCCTCGGCGACGTGCTGGAATACTACTGGCAGACGCCAGCAGACCTCGCTCACTACGCCCGCGCCTGCGTGGACATCCTCTGCGAATTCCCCTTCGGCACCGAAGAACTCGAAGGCATCGCCGCCCGTGGCGACTTCGATCTTTCTGCGCATCAAACCGCCAGCACGAAGTCCCAGGAAATCTTCGACGAAGAGCTCAAAACCGCTGCTGCGAAGCTCACCGACGAGCAGAAGGAAGCCCTCATCCAGAAGCGTCTCGCTGCTGAGGCCGCCAAGATCAAAGGCGAGCCGATGCCCGAATCTGCCGTCCGTGCGTGGTTCGAGCGTCTCTTCAAAGGCAGCTACGTCCCCCACGTCATCGAACCCTCCGCTGGTCTCGACCGCATGGCGCTAGCCGTTCTCGCCAAGGCTTTCTCCGAAACCGAAAAGGTGGATGAGAAGGGCAAGAAGGAGGTCATCACCGTCCTGCATCTGCATCCGCGTGTCGCTCCGATCAAAGTCGGCGTCTTCCCGCTGCTCAAGAACAAGCCCGAACTCGTCGCCAAGGCTCGCGAAGTCTATGCGCTGCTCAAGAAGCACATGAACTGCTTCTACGACGAAACCGCCTCCATCGGCCGACGCTACGCCCGTCAGGACGAAGTCGGCACCCCCTTCGGCGTGACGATCGACTTCGACTCTCTCGGCGAAAAAGGCCCCGAATTGCTGGACACCGTGACCCTGCGCCACCGCGACAGCGGTGAACAGGAGCGCGTGAAGATCAGCGATCTGCTAGGGAAGCTGCTGCCGCTGGTATCGTAACACAGGACCAGGAGGGGGATCATCTTGATCCCCCAGTTTGGAAGAGGTGAGTGAAAGCAGCGCGCGGAGGGATCAAGATGATCCCTCTCCTCAAGCCTTGTTTAGAGCGACCGCTTTACTTCGCCTTGATCGCCGCCCCCACGAGCTCGGCAATGCGCTTGGCCCCTTCGCCATTGGGATGCACGGTGTCAGGAAACCAAGGTTTGTTTTCCAGCAGCGGTGCGTGCAGATCGATCAATTCAATACCGGTCATCTGGGCGGCTTGTTTGATGGCCGGGATGACCTTGTTGCGGATCACGGCTTCGGTGATGCCCCAGTTGCCAGGAAAAGCAGGCGGTGGCAGGCAGGCGAATACCTTGGGGTGGCTCGGCAGCGCCTGGAACTCTTTGATCATGGCCACATAATCGCCGACAAACTCGTGTTTCAATTTGGACCAGATGCCAGTCTTGGAATCGTTGGTGCCGAGAGCGATGATGACGACATCCGGGCTGGAGCTGAGCGCCGGATGATGATCGAAAGGATCGGCTTTTCGCAGCATCGTGCGTCCACCCACGCCAAAGTTTTGAACGGTGAATTTCGCCCCTAGAGTCTCCTGCAGCTTCGCCGGATAGCTGTCTGTCTTGGGATTTTGAGTGCCCACACCTTCAGTGATGCTGTCACCCACACACGCCACGCGGACGGGATCAGCGGCCCTGCTATCAGTTGGCAAAAGGAAAACGGCGAGAGCGAAGAGTATGGCGGTGGAGAGAAGTCGATTCATCGTGAAGGGAGATAGCTGGCCCCGCTCGATTTGCACGCAACACCTCGATTACTTTGAACAAACAGTTTCTCGTCTGCTCAGGAAACCATCCGCAGCGCGAGATACGGTGCCAGATTGAGCAGGAGGACGCCGATCTTATACACCGCCATGCCGGTGTAGTTGACGGTGTCGAACTGCTCCACCGAAATGCGAAACCACCGGGCGTGCAGTCGATACATTGAATCGTGGGCCAGGGTGAAGGCTACGAACCACACTATGAGGATGCCGTAATTGATGCCGAGGCACCACAAAAGAACGCTGCGGGTGGTCTCGATGTTCATGGTGAAGCATCTACCCATCTCCGGGTTTGTCCAGGGGCAGTGGAAGTGGCGCGAGATCAGGCGGCACGAAGGATCTCTTGGCCTCGGGCGACATGATGCGATCACGTGAATAAAAAAGCAGCGGCGTGCGCTTGCTTTGGAGCTGGGTTTGCGCATCGAAAAACGCATCCGCGCTTTCCGCCGGGCCGCACTGGCGCAGGGTTGTATAAACGAGCTGCAGCCAGACCTGCGTCATTGTCTCGTGATAACCTCCAGTGGGTGTGTCCTGGATGCCTTGTGCAGCGTTGTAGGCTTGGATGCCTGCGCGCAGACGCTCCAGGGTCTCGGCCAAGGAGAACTGATTCAGATAAAGGTAGGCGACTTTCAGGTGGGCGCGGTGAGTCCATTGCTCCCGAGGCAGGGAGTGATCCTCAAAACGGCGGAGATGTTCTGCGTCGTTCATGGCGTCACGCCTCCGTTCAGGCTCACATCTCCAAAAAGTTCTTCAGCAGCTTCTTGCCTTCCTGGGTGAGGATGGATTCGGGATGGAACTGCACGCCGTGAATGGGGAGTTCCTTGTGGCGCAGGCCCATGATCTCGGACTCGTCATCACTGGCCGTGGCGGTGATGGCGAGGCAGTCGGGCAGGGTGTCGCGTTTGACGAGGAGCGAATGGTAGCGCGTGGCTTCAAAGGGCTGCGGCAGGCCTTTGAAGACGGATTCACCCTGATGATTGATCAAGGAGGTCTTGCCGTGCATGAGGCGCCCAGCACGGACGACATCGCCGCCAAAGACGTGGCCGATGGCCTGATGGCCGAGGCAGACTCCGAGGAGCGGGGTGCTTTTGCCAAAGCGCTCGATCACCGCGCAACTGATGCCGGCTTCCTTCGGTGTGCAGGGGCCGGGAGAGATGCAGATGTGGTCGGGCTTGAGCTTCTCAATTTCATCCAACGTCACCTGGTCGTTGCGGCGGATTTCCATGACGGCTCCCATCTCGCCAAAGTACTGGACGAGGTTGTAGGTGAAGGAGTCGTAGTTGTCGATGATGAGAAGCATGGGGGAACGTCAGGCAAGCAAGGCGGGTCAGAAGCCGCGGAGTTGGAGGATGTTGTCGAGTTCGGCCTGGAAGACAGGGATGTCGACGGCGGGTGGCTGGTAGCCGGGGGCCGGACCACGCATGCCAAAGCGGCCCTGCTGATCCATGAACCATTGCACGGTGACGCCATCGCTGAAAGTGACTCGGCCACTGATAAGGGCGCCTGGATGCGGGACTTCATCCACCGAGATTTTCAAGGCAGCACCCGTCGTGCCCTCGGGGGCGAGGGCTTCGTCGGCCACTGCTGCATCGCCATCGGCGGCGGGTTCAGGTGGCGGCGGGGCAGGCTTTTCCTCGGGCGGGACTTCACGCGGCTTGTCCTGGATTTTGACGCCCAGCTCCATGATGAGCAGGCGCGTCTCCATGTAGGTGAGCGTGGTGGCGCATTCGCTGCGGAGGCGGTCCTGGATCTGATTGAGGTTGGCACCTTCAGCGGCCCATTGTTCGACGAGTTGACGCTGCTGTGGAGTGAGATTGGCCATGAGAAAGGTTTACGTAACAGGAACGGCTTCAGCCGTTCATCTTGTCGGTGATGATGTGGCAGAGCGTGGAGGCCTTCTGATGCAGCGCCTTCACTTCTTCCTGAGTCAGGGCCTTGCCTTCCGGCACATCCAGCAGCGGGAGCATGGTTTCCAGGCCTTTGCGGAGCTCCTGCAGTGCAGGGTTTTTCATGATGCTCGGGTGCAGGCTGTCCAGGCTCATCATGTAGTACTCGGCGATGTCACGGCGGGTGAGCTGGCGGGTCTTTTCCTCCGCATAGTTGTCGCTGATGCTCTTGGTGGCGATCTCCAGTGCACGCAGCCAGCCGCCGAGGCTGATGAGATGCGCGATGTCCACATCACGCAGTTGCACCATTTCGGCTTCCACGTCGGCCTGGGTTTTCGCCAGTTCGACCCGCAGGTCCTGCCAGTTGCCCTTCAGGCTGTACTCAAACAGGCTGCCGGTGTGCTTGTTCATGCGGTTGCCGGCGCCGAGCGCCTTGCCGTATTTGATCATGGCGCGGCCCACGGCCTCCATCTCCTCCACGCGCTCGCATTGCACGATGAGGAAGCCGTCGGCGATCAAGGTGCCCAGTCCCATGGCCACGACAACGCGGTCGGCAGGTGTTTTGTCGGTAAAGGGGCGCTTCAAGTCGTCAAAGCGCAGCTTGCCGACGTTGTTGAGCATGTCGAAAAGCTTGCGGATGGAGGGGGTGGTGAACTGGTTCACCCCGAATTCCTCCCTCACATGCTCGTCACCCACCACATCTTCAGGGATGGGGTTCTTTTCCGGCGTGCGTTCCGGTGACGCCGGAGCTGCCTCCTGGGCGTTGAGCACGGCAATGCCAGCGGCTCCGAGCAGGGGCAGCAGCAGGCGGGCGATGAAACGACGAGTCATGGTGCGGGGACGATACGTAGTCGCCCCGGTATTTCCAGTGCGAGTCTGGAAAAGTCTTTAGGCGTGCAATTCGCTACATTTGCACGATTTCCACCGTTCATTGCTTTCACCATGCGCCTGCTCCTCCCTTTTCTCCTTCTCACTGCATTCCATCTGCCTGCCCAGGAGGCGGTGCCGCCGCCGCTGACGGAGTATGAGGGGCGCGTGATCGCACGGACGATGCACTGGAAGGGCGCCGAATGGCTGATGCGCCGCGTGCGCGAGGAGGAAGAAGGGCCCGGCCAAATGCGTGAACAACTCCACGTGAAGCCCGGCATGGTGGTCTGTGACATGGGCTGCGGCAACGGCTACCACACGCTGCCCCTGGCCGAGATGGTCGGCGAGAAGGGGACAGTCTATGCCGTGGATGTGCAGCCCGAGATGATCGAAATGCTCAAACTGAACATTGAGCGCAATGGCGTGAAGAACATCGTGCCGATCAACGGCCTCTACCATGATCCCAAGCTGCCGCCGAACACCTGCGACATGATCCTGCTGGTCGATGTGTATCACGAGTTTTCCCACCCTGTCCAAATGCTCGCGGGCATGCGTGCCGCTTTGAAACCCGATGGGCAGCTCGTGCTGTGCGAATTCCGTGCCGAAGATAAAAGCGTGCCGATCAAACCCGAGCACAAGATGAGCAAAGCGCAGATCAACAAGGAGATGAACGCGAATGGCTTCAAGCTCGTACGCGAGTACGATGGCCTGCCATGGCAGCATTTGATGTTCTTTGGCAAAGCGGAAGCGGGGGCGGCAGCCGTGCCAGCGCCCACGCCGTCGAAGTAAAGGGCAGTAGTGCTTACAGCACGTTCACCGCAGCACCACCGTCCACCACAATGCCCTGACCTGTGATGTAGCTGCCGGCTTCGCTGGCCAGCATCAAGGCCGGGCCGGCGAGCTCCCGCGGTGCGGCCCAGCGTTTCACGGCGGTGCGGTCGGCGAAGTATTGTTTTTCCTCGTCGTTGAGGAGTTTGCCGGGCATGTCGGTGAGGAAAGGGCCGGGGCAGAGGCAGTTCACGGTGATGCCGTAGGGGCCGAGATCGAGCGCACTTGCACGGGCGAGGCCGATGAGGGCCGCCTTGCAGGCGCAGTAGACATTGCGCTTCAAGCGGCCGCCGACGCCGAGGACGCTGGAGATGTGGATGATGCGGCCCCACTTGCGCGCCTTCATGCCTGGCACCACGGCGCGGGTCAGGGACATCACGGCGGTGAGATCCACCTCGACGTTGCGGTCCCACACTTCGTCCGTGATTTCGTCGATGGCTTGCGGGTTGTTGATGCCGGCGTTGTTGACGAGGATGTCGATCTTGCCGAGGCGCTTTTCAGCTTCGACTGCCAGCGCCTTGACTGAGGGGCGGTCGGCCATGTCAGCCACCATCCATTCGACTTTGACGTTCAACCCTGCGCCGATTTCAGCCGCAGCGGCGGTAAGTTCCTCGGCATTGCGGCTGGAGATAAAGACATCAGCACCGGCTTCGGCGAAGCCGCGGGCCATCGCTTTGCCAAGACCTTTGCTGCCGCCGGTGACGAGTGCTGCTTTGCCAGAGAGATTGAAGAGTGGGGAGGACATGCGCGCGGTTTAGCATGCGTGCCTGCCCTGTGCGAGTGGAAAGCGCAGCTACCGTGAGCTTGCTGAAAACTACTTCACCACCTTGCCGCCCAGAGAGAGGATGCGTGCCTTGCCCTTGGCATCCTCGGCTTCGGCGATCTGCTTGTTGGTGACGTACATCTGCGAGAGGGCGGTCCAGGCCAGGAGATCGTTGGGCTGGAGCGTCGTCGCCATCATGCCGGCACCGATGGCTTCCTTCACCTCACCGTTGCGCAGCAGCGCCATGCCCAGGGCATGCCAGCTTTCAAAGTGATTCGGATCAAGCGCAACGCAGCGCCGGTACAGGGCGATTGCCTCCGGCAGTTCGCCGAGGGCGACGTGCCCGCTGGCTTCATCGTAAAGCTCTTCGACGGTGGCTGGCGTGGTGCTCATGCGCGTCGAAGGGCGGTGCCTCAGCCCAGCTTGGCGATCACGATGCGTGCAGCCTCGTGCTGTTTCTTGAACCAGGCCTGGAAGAGGCTCATGCGCTCCTGTTTGGAAAGGGATTCAACCTGGTTCTTGCGCAGTTCGGCCGAATCAGGGCGTTTGCGAAGTTCCTTGGCGCTGATGTAGATGAGCAGGGTGCCTTTGCCGTCTTCGAGGTCCACGGCGCGCGAGATGCTGCCGACGCCGGTTTTGGCGGCTTCCTGGGCGATGACGAAGCTGTTGGGCACTTCCTGCGGTGGATTGGCGTTGTCGATGTCCGGCAGGGGCTCAAGGGTGAGTTTCTGCGCCTTCACCAGTTCATCGATCTTCTTGCCGGCCTTCAAGCCTTCAATCAAAGCCAGACGTGCGTCATTCACGGCCTTGGTCCGGGCTTCATCCGCCTTTTGTCCCAGCAGCACATCTTTGATTTTGCCGGTGACTTCGGCCAGTGTCTGCTGCTTGGGTTCCTCGATCTTGGTGACATCGAAGACGTACCAACCCTTGTCGCCTTCGACGGCTTCCGCCGGTGCTTTTGAATCCTTGGGGCGTGAGAAGATCTGATCGATAAGGTTGTTCTCGGTCTTGAGTGCGTCGGGAGGGCTGCCTTGGGCAAATGCGGGGGTGGTTTCAACTTTTTCCTTCGTCGCTGCTGCGGCCTCAGCAAAGGTTTTGTGTTCCTTGACGGTGAGGTCATTGAAGGCATTCACACGCTTCACGACATCGTTCTTCGCCTTCTGACGTTCTTCCAGCGGCTTCTTGTCAAGATCCTTGGGGTTTTCGAAGAAGACGTAGCTCACGGCGCGCTGTTCGAGGGTCTTGTATCCATCCTTGTTCTCTTCGTAGTACTTTTTGATCTCGTCATCAGTGACGGTGGCGGCCTTTTTGAAGGTCTCGGTGTCGAAGGTGATCTTGGCACCCTTGAAGGTCTGGTAGCTGCTGGCATACTGCTTCTCTGCGGCCAGCGGGGATGCAGTGTAGTTTTTGGTCACAATTTCCTGCAGCTTGCGCAGACCGATGCTGTCCTTCATGATGTCGAGCAGGGCATCGCTGTCGAAACCATAGGATGCCGCGAGTTGCTCCAGCATCTGGCCACGGGAGACGTCGAGCTTGCCGTTACTTTGCAGGGCAGGGAGTTTTTCAAATGCAGCACGAGCTTCTTCGTTGCTGGGGCGGATTCCGAGCTCTTCCATGAGATGACGTGCCACGAACAGATTGGCGAAAGAGTCCAGGCCGCCAGAGGAGGGAATGATCCGCATGATCGATGCGAGCTCATAAGACTGCAGGTAATATTGGGAGAACTCCACGGAACGCTGCGCACGCTGGACGTCGGCGACGGTGTATTCCTTGCCAAAGACGGTCAGGGCAGTGTCAGTGACGAGCACCTTTTTGTCCTGGGTCCGGAATGTCTGTGAAACCCCATACCAGAACATGGAGATGATGATGGAGATCGTCAGGGTGATGAGGAAGGCACCACGGTGGCGGCGGAAAAATTCGAGCATGGGAAGTCGGGGCGGTTGAAGGGCGCGCAATAAGGCGCACCGCACCCCGGCAGCAACCGGAAAGTGGAGCACTGTGATCTGACGCCACTGGGAAACATTCGGCCTCCTTCCTTGACATTGCATGCACCCGGCACACTTCATGCGCTTCGTTTTCCCTGTTGATCGTCTGCCCTCATGCCTCAAGCCCCCACGAAACGCTACTGGACCGTTCGCTCCTCCTCCATCCATAATCGAGGCATCTTTGCCCGTTGTGACATTCCCTACGATGCGCCGATCATCGAATACATAGGCGAAAAAATCACCAAGGCGGAGTCCTCACGGCGTGGTGAGGCGCTGGTCGAAAAGGCCAAAAAGACCGGCGGTGCCGCCGTTTATGTGTTCACGTTGAACCAGCGCTACGACATTGATGGGGCAAAAGGACGCAACCCTGCACGCTACATCAATCATTCCTGCGCCCCCAACTGCGAGGCCTACATCATCCGCGGCCGCATCTGGATCTATTCACTGCGCGAGATCAAGAGCGGCGAGGAGCTGACCTACAACTACGGTTTTGATGTGGACACCTGGGACGAGCACCCCTGCCGCTGCGGCACGGAGCGCTGTGTCGGGTACATCGTTGAGGAAAAGCAGTGGCCAAAACTCCTGCGCAAGCTGGAGAAACTGGAGCGCGACGCGAAAAGCGGCATACTCAAGCTCAGCGGCAGCAATGGTCACAGCACTCCCCTGGCCAAGAAGTCGGTGACGAAGAAGAAAAAGCAGCGCGCGTAACGCTTTTCACACCCGCCGTGCTTCACGTTCAGTGGCACGGGCGGCGGCGCTGTTTTGAAAATGGGTGATGGCCGCAGCGAGGGCGTCGGCGGCATCGGGTTCCGGCGTTTCACGCAGGCGGAGCTGGGCGCGGATCATGAAGGCCACCTGGTCTTTCTGCGCGGCACCACGGCCCACGGCGGCCTGTTTGATTTCACGCGGGGCGTACTCATAAATCGGCAGGCCGTGCTCGGCGGCGGCGATCAAGCAGGCGCCGCGTGCGGTGCCTAGCACGATGGCGGTCTTGTAGCTCTGCACGAAGATGGTGGATTCGATGGCGCACACCGTCGGCGCATGCCGGGTGATGACTTCATTCAAACCTGTGCGGATTGCGACAAGACAGCCCGAGGGGAGCAGGGCCGGTTTGTTATGGATGACGCCCCATTCTATCGCTCGCAGTTGTCCGCCTTCGCTCTCCACCACGGCCCAGCCGGTTTTACGCAGCGCCGGGTCGATGGCGAGGACACGTTCGACGGCGGGCGTCACGGCAGCAGCGGTGGAACTGCGGACGATGCGGGCCATCAGCGGCGTTTTTTCGGCCTGCTCTGGCCCAGGCGGAAGAGTTGGTCCACGGAAACGGTGCCCGAGCCAAACAAGAGCAGCGTCACGGTGATGATCAAGTAGAGCCAGGCAGCCTCCACACGAGGAGAGTCAGCATTGTGCAGCACCACCAGCGTGGTGATGACCACGGGCAGAAAGGCAAAGGCGAAGAGCCTTGTTAAAAAGCCGATGATCCAACTGACGGCCACCGCGACGATAAGGACGGCCACGCTGGGGGCCAGCAGGTGGGCGTAGGGCATGCCCGCTTCGTGAAACGCCGGCACCCACGCCCAAGGCTTTTCGTGAAAGAAGAAATGGTAGGCGTTTTGCACGGCCCCCAGGCCGTAGCGTGTCATAAGCAGCAGCCCGGTCCCGATGCGGAGGATGGCGGCGGTTTGAAAAAGAGAACTCAGGGGATTTTGCGAAGTGGAGGGACCACTGCTGGTGTATTCGAGCATGGTGCTAAAATCAGATGTCAGGAGAAAGGGTGATGATGTCTCCAGCCTGCGGTTTCCAATTTTTATCCGCTGCTTCCAGCGAAGTGAAGAAATGGCGCTGGCCTTGACGAGAGATGTAAATGCCGCGCGTGGTGGAACCAGGCTTGCGCCCGCCGGTGACGGTGACCGCCTGTTTCACGCTCATATCCGCAAAGACAGGAATGAACTCCGCCTCCATCACATCTCCGTTGAGGGAGATGACCGGGGTGTTTTCCACTGAGATGATTTGCACGGTGATCTCCCGGGTGTTGCGGCCTGCCAGCCGGAAAACGGTGGCGATAGCTTCCGCCGCCTTTGGAAGAGTCAGACCCCCGACGCGGGCAGTACCCACTTTGCCTAGAGGGAGCAGCCCCTCGGTGTTGACCATCTCAATGCCGCGGTAGATGCGTTCCGGGCTGCGTGTGCCTTCATAAATTTCGAGGCGCAGGGTGTGGCCGAAGCCAAGGGTGCCACGCGAATTGAACGGAACATCCGGATCTTCAGCATCCACCTTGTCCCTCTCTGACATGCCGGGGACGAATTTGGCCACGGTGTTTCTGCTTGGCAGGCTGGGCAGGCCGATCTTCGGCAGCTTCGGCAGTTTCGGCATCGAGTGGGGAATGATGCTCTTGATCATGCTGCAGGAGCAGAGCACGAAACTGGTGATGGCAAAAAGTATGGCAGAAGGGACACGAGACATGGGAAAACTAGGAACAGGTTTTGCCATGATGGCGTCACGTGGTGCGATGGCAAGGGGCTTTCGTCTTTGGCACGATTCCTTCATGCCTCGATCACCGGATGTGGCGGGAGGGAAGCTTTCGCTCCGGCAAGGGCGTTTTCATCATAGATCCTCAGCGCCTCGCTGATGGAGACCGGACGACCGGCGGGGGCACGGTTGATGAGCCATTCGACCCATTCCACGGTGCGGGCGGGCAGATCGGGACGGAGCTCGGCCAGCGGCCGGATGCGGTGATGCAAATGAGCCACCATCACCTGCGGTTTGGTCTCACCCCCAAAGGGATACTGCTGCGTCAGCGCGTAATAATAAATGCAGCCCAGCGCGTAGATGTCCGTACGTACATCGACGGCGGCGCGTTCAAACTGCTCCGGGGCCATGAAATACACCGAGCCGAGAAGTCCGCTGGCGGGGGCGGCCTCTTGATTCTGTCCGCTTGAAGTGCATTTCGACAGGCCAAAATCGAGGATTTTCACCTGGATGCTCCCTTCCGGCAGCCGATGGATCATGAGATTGCCCGGCTTCAGATCGAGGTGAATGATGCCCTGCGCGTGCACGGCGCGCATTCCGTCCAAAGTCTGGCGCACGAGGGCGTCAAAATCATCGGCCGTCAAAGCGCCGCGCATGATGACGTCCTCCAAAGTCTCGCCTGGGACCAGCTCCATCACGATGAACCCGCCTTCGGCATCCTCACCTAAATCGTAGACGGCCACGATGTTCGGGTGCTGTACGATCGACAGCTGGCGCGCTTCGCGGATCAGTGCATCCACATCTGTGCCGCAGCCCCCCGTCTTGCCAGTCAGGATGCGCTTGACCGCCACATCTCGGCCAAGCTGGGTGTCCCGTGCTCTGAAAACAGCCCCCAGGCCGCCCTCGGCGATGGGAGCGAGCAATTCATAGCGTTCGTTCATCTGGGAAGGGATGCTGACACTTTCAAGCTTTCACGCAATGAAACTTTAGCGCGTTTTACCAGCTGTGCTAAAATCAGTGCTTTCGCACAATGCAGCTGCTCCGTGTCCAAGATCTCAAAATTCACTTCCCCGTACGCGGGGGCTGGTTTGGCCGTACCAAGGACGTCATCAAGGCCGTGGACAAAGTCAGCTTCGATGTGGAGGAAGGCAGCACCGTCGGTCTTGTAGGCGAGAGCGGCAGCGGCAAGTCCACCGTGGCCCGCGCCCTGCTCAAGCTCACTCCTGTCACCTCGGGCAGTGTAAGCTATCGCGGCAAAGAAATTCTGCAGATGCCGGAGAGCGAGTTTCGTCCGCTGCGCAGGGAGATGCAGATGGTGTTTCAGGACCCCATCGGCTCGCTGAATCCGCGCATGACGGTCGAATCCATTCTGGGAGAACCGCTGCAGATTCACTTCAAAGAATTATCCCGGGAGGAGCGTCGCGAGGTCTCCGCCGGACTGCTCAAAAAAGTGGGCCTGCCCGAAGACGCGCTGCAACGCTACCCGCATGAGTTCAGCGGCGGCCAGCGCCAGCGCATCGGCATCGCACGGGCACTGGCCGTGAAGCCGCGCTTCCTCATCTGCGATGAACCCGTCAGCGCCCTCGATGTCAGCGTGCAGGCGCAGATTCTGAACCTGCTCAAGGATATTCAGGCGGAGCTCGATCTCACGCTGCTTTTCATCGCGCACGATCTCGCGGTCGTCCGCCACATGAGTGATCACATCGTTGTCATGCATCACGGTAAGATCGTCGAGCAGGGGGACGCGGACGAGATCTGCGAGAACCCGCGTCACGACTACACACAGAAGCTGCTCGAAGCCGTGCCTGTGCTCATTTAGAGGGAGTGATGCAGCCATGCGGCACTCCTCGTCCCATTCATTTCTCCTTCTGATTCAATGACTCCTCTTTTCAAAAAATTCCTCGGCATGAACTGGCTGCTGGTGCTCAACATCGTGGCGCTCTTCGTCTTTGGGGTCTATGCCATCTACAATGCCTCCGCTTACAAGGAGGATCCGGCCATGGCGCTGAAGTACCGTGACCAGATCCGCTGGGGGCTGATTGGTCTGCCGTTTTTCTTTGCCGCCTCATTGCTGGACTACAAGTGGGTGCGCTGGGCCTGTGTGCCGATGTATCTTGCTGGCATCGGGGGGCTCGTCGCCGTGTTGGCTTTCGGGATAGAAATCGGGGGAAACAAAGCCTGGATCAAGGTGGGCCCCATCATGGTCCAGCCCTCTCAGTTCGCCATCATGTCCGGCATTCTGATTCTTGGCGTCATCTTTGGGGAGCTGCCCCGCATCCTGCCTGTCTTTCGGCGGCCCTGGCTGCGCATCATGGCCGCCGGGATGGTGGCTGGCATTCCCGCTTTAATGGTCATCAAAGAAGACTTGGGCTCCGGCCTCGTCTGGGGGCCCGTGTTCCTTTCCATGATGCTCGTGGGCAGCATTCCCTTCCGCTACATGATCACCATGCTGCTCTGCGTCGCCAGCGTGGTGCCGCTGGTCTATGTCTTTGCGCTCAAGCCCTACCAGCAGGCGCGTATCAATTCCACCTGGTACATGGCCACCAATCAGTTGGACAAGGTGGACCTTCAAAACGAAGGCTGGGTGGCCAAGCACCTCCAGATCGCCGTGGCCACCGGTGGCCTGGAAGGGAAGGGGCCTGAGTCCAAAAAAGTGCCCGATCAGGCTTCCATCCATCGCACCTTCTTCCCGCATGAATCCATCAATGACTTCATCTTTGGCGTCGTTGCCGAGGAGTTCGGTTTTCGCGGCTCGGTGCTCCTCCTCTCCGGCATGCTGCTCCTGCTGCTCCAGGGGGTCTTCGTGGCCTTCTGCGCGCGCGATCAGTTGGGGCGGCTCATTGTCGTAGGCGTGGTGGCCATGTTCTTTGTCCACACCTTTCAAAATGCCGGGATGAATCTCGTCATGCTCCCCGTCATCGGTCTGCCCATGCCCCTCGTCAGCTATGGCGGCACCTTTGTCGTCGTGACCCTCTTCCTCCTCGGCATGGTGCAGAGCGTCTGGGTGCACCGCAACATCTCCGCCGTGAAGAAGAAACGCTCCGTGAATGGCCCCCGCGATTCCGACGACGATGATGATTAATCGCGGACTGACGGCGCCCTGCCGTCAGCTCGATGGGCGCTTAGGCGTGCTTCACACAATCTCCCAGCCCTTGCGGTAGTCGCGCCGCACCATCTTGTCCGCTGCGGCACTGTTTGGAATCTTCAGCGCAGGTGCATCCCAGACGAGATTTTCATTCGGGAAGGCACTGGCCAGGCAGCCCAGCAGCACCGCTTCCGTCAGCGGTCCCGCGTAATCAAAGTTGGCCGAAGGCTTCTTGTCGCCCTTCAGGCAGCAGTCTATGAAATCGGCCCAGTGGTCACGCGGTTCCAGCTTGGGATAGGCACCAAAGCTGGCAAACTTCTCGCGCGGATACATCAGCGGCGTCGAGCCATGCGGGGCCAGCAGCACGCCTTCTGTCCCCAGGTAAATCGTGCCCTGGCCGGGGAATTTCGTCACATCACCGACCAATGCCATCACCTCCACCGGCGGGCGCGCATCGCCATCCGTCCAGGTCACCTTCACCGTCTCACTCGCAGTGTACTTCGTGCCTTTGAACGTGTACTCCACCACGGCATTGGTCGCCCAGTTGTCCTTGTTGGGCACCGGGCCGCTGGATTTCACCGAGATGGGTGCGGCCAGATCGAGCGAGCGGAACCAGCCGCTGAACATGTGGCAGCCCATGTCTCCCAGAGTGCCGGTGCCGAAGTCACGGCGCTTGCGCCACTGGCCCGGGTGGTCGTAGCCCTGGATGTAGCTGCGCTCGCTCGCGACACCGAGCCATTTGTTCCAGTCAAAGCCTTCGGGAATGGGATCGCTCTTCACCGGGCGCACTTCCAGGTCACCCCACTTCTTGTTCGAGAACGTGTGCGCTTCCTTCACCTTGCCAATGGCACCCATCTGGATCAGCGCCACCGCATGGCGTTCAGTAAACGCGGAGGAAATCTGAATGCCCATCTGCGTCATCACGCCCTTCTCACGCGCACGTTCCACCATCTGGCGGCACTCCCACAGGTTGTGCGCCAGCGGCTTCTGGCCGTACACATGCTTGCCCTTGGCGATGGCTGCCAGCCCGATGCTGCCGTGCATGTGGTCAGGCGTCGAAACATTCACGCTGTCGATGTTCGCCGCTTCCTTCTCCAGCAGCTCGCGCCAGTCCTGGTACACCTTGATGTTCGGCCACTTTTCCTGGGCCTTGGCAAAGTTGCGCGTGTCCACATCACACACCGCCGTCAGCTCCCACATCGGGTGGTTCGACATCGCGCTCATGTCCGCCATGCTCATGCCCGAGGCACCAAACGCCGCGTGGCGCAGCTTGCCGTTCGGTGAAGCGGCACGCAGGCCCGTGGTGACCCAGGGGGCGGCGAACAGCGTGGCGGCGGACTGGCGGATGAAATGGCGGCGTGATTGCATTTTGGAATGGAGTGGTGGAGCGCGAAAATACGTTGCACGCCCTGCTCATCTTCCGTTTCTCTTCACATCGACATGAACGACCTCCCCGACCGCCTGCAAGCCATCCGCGATCGCATCTCCGCCGCCGCCCAGCGCTGCGGCCGCGATCCCGCCTCCATCGAACTGCTCGCCGTCTCCAAAACCTTTCCCGTCGAAGCCATCCGCGAAGCCGTCGCTGCCGGCCAGCTACTCTTCGGAGAAAACAAAGTGCAGGAAATCCTCGCCAAAGCCCCGCAGTTGCCCGCCAGCCTGCACTGGCATCTCATTGGCCACCTCCAGTCCAATAAAGTGCGCAAAGTCCTCCCGCACGTGAAGGCCATCCACAGCATCGGCTCGCTCGATCTCGCGCGTGATGTGGACCGCATTGCCGCAGAGCTCGGCCTCTTCCCCCAGGTCTATCTGGAGGTCAATCTCGGGGATGAGAGCAGCAAGCACGGCTTCAGCGCCGAGCAGCTTCGCGCCAGCCTCGAAGCTTTGTATGCCTTCAAGCGCCTCGAAATCCAGGGCCTCATGTGCATCCCGCCCTTCGATCCCGATCCCTCCCTGAGCCGCCCCTACTTCACCAAGCTGCGCACCCTGCGCGACGAACTCGAACAACGCGGCGGCGCACCCCTCCCGCGCCTCAGCATGGGCATGAGCCACGACTTCGACATCGCCGTCGAAGAAGGCGCCACCATCGTCCGCGTCGGCAGCGCCATCTTCGGCGCACGCACCTATTCAGTCGCCGCATGAGCCAGCGTGCCGACAAATGGCTGCACCACGTGCGCGTCTTCAAAACCCGCACCCTCGCCACCCAGGCGTGTGTCCGGGGCAACGTCACCATCGACGGCCAGCCCGTCAAAGCCTCGCGCGATCTCAAACCCACCGACGTCCTCGAAGTCGTGCGTGGCGATCTCCGCCTGCGCCTCCGCGTCCTCGCCTTCTCCCCCATGCGCCTCGGCCCGCCCAAAGTCCCCGAGTTCTGCGAAAACCTCACCCCGCTCGAATGGATTCAACGCGCCAGCGAACTCCGCCGCGAGCGCGAACTCATCCAGCCGCGTGCGCATGAAGTGGTCGCCAAGCCGGACAAGAAGCAATTGCGCGAACTACGGAAGTTCTGGGAGGAGCAGGGGGAGTGAAGAAGGTAGTCGTGAGCTTCAGCTCGTTCTTGGGGGGTATTTTCCAGAGCGAGCTAAAGCTCGCGAGTTCTTTGGAGCGAATCAATTCTGTTGCATGCCCTTTGGTTCCTTCCAGGTTCTCTCGCAGCAGACAGAATTAAGAAAATCTCAAAAACAACTACCCGTAAGATAGCGCGTATGAAATCTCACTCTGCGATTGGACTTTGTCTCCTGCTGGGCGCATTCACTCCCTCACTTGGATCCGCCGAAACCGTCTGGCTCGATGATCTGAACTTGGCTCCTATTGTGCAAGGCTGGGGGAAAGCTCAAAAAAACAAATGCGCGGCCAAGAAACCAGAGGACGGCAAGCCGCTAACCATTAGCGCGAAACGATTTGATCGCGGCGTCGGCACTGTCGCGGAAAGCGCTTTGAACATCTTTCTGAACGGCGATGCCACGACATTTTCCGCTCAGGTGGGCGCAGATGACTGTAAGCGAGGTTCCTCAAGAACAAGCATCGAGTTCTTCGTGATCGGAGACGGCAAACAGCTTTGGCGCAGCGGAGTGATGCATACCAACGATGCGGCAAAGGCTTTCGAAGTGAGCGTCGCCGGAGTGAATCACCTGCTGCTCAAAGTTGGCGATGCGGACGACGGCAACAATGACGACTTCGCCGACTGGGCGGATGCGAAATTCGAAACGAAGACGGCAAAGACTTTTAAAACCGGCGGTGAACCTGTCCCCGAGCCGGTCACCCCGTATATTTTAACTCCCGCTGCTCCGCCTACGCCGCGCATCAATGGCGCAAAAGTTTTTGGAGTGCGCCTCGGTTCGCCTTTCTTGTTCACCATTCCGGCAACCGGCGACCGTCCGATGGAGTTTTCTGCAACGAACCTTCCGAGCGGCTTACACTTGGACACAAAGACTGGCCAAATCACCGGGTCGTTGCCATCCAGGGGCGAGTTCATCGTCACGCTCGGCGCAAAAAACTCCCTCGGCAGTGCAGAGAAACAATTCCGCATCGTCTGCGGCGATGCCATTGCGCTGACGCCCCCCATGGGGTGGAACAGTTGGAACTGCTTCGCGCACATGATTTCCGCCGAAAAAGTCAGGAGCGCGGCGGACGCGATGGTCAGGAGCGGTCTCATCAACCACGGCTTCACTTACATCAATATCGATGACTTTTGGCAAAACCACGTCCCGACAAACGAAAAGGACGTGCAGGATTTGATCAAGCCGTTGCGGGATGACCAAGGTTTCATCGTCTCAAATGCCCGATTCCCCGACATGAAGGGGCTGGCGGATTACGTTCATGACCGCGGTCTGAAAATCGGTATCTATTCCTCGCCTGGTCCGACCACATGCGGTGGATGCGCCGGGAGCTGGCTGCACGAGGAACAGGATGCACAAACCTTCGCCAGGTGGGGCTTCGACTTCTTGAAATATGACTGGTGCAGTTATGGCTCCGTCACGGATGGGAGCATTGCGAACCCGTTGAACGTTCCGGTCCGGAAAAACGCCAGCAACGACGACTACGCGATCCACCCTTTCAAGGTGATGGGTGGCTTTCTGCGAGATCAGCCTCGCGACATCATTTTCAGCCTCTGCCAATATGGCAATAATGACGTGTGGAAATGGGGAGGTGCAGTCAATGGCAGTTGCTGGCGCACTACCGGCGACGTCAATGACTCATGGCGCAGCATCAAGGAGATAGGCTTCACTCAAGACAAGGCCGCACCCTACGCAAAGCCGGGCAACTGGACCGATCCTGACATGCTCATCGTCGGCTGGGTAGGCTGGGGCAGACCACATCCAACAAGCCTGACACCTGATGAGCAATACACCCACATCAGTCTCTGGTGCCTGCTGTCTGCACCATTGCTTATCGGAAGCGACATGGCCAAGTTGGATGATTTCACCTTGAGTCTCTTGACGAATGACGAGGTGCTGGCGGTGGATCAGGACGAACTCGGCAAGCAGGCGACGTGTGTGATCAAGGTCAACGAGATTAGCGGTAGAGTCTCCGATCTGCGCATTTATCAAAAGGAACTGGTCGATGGTGGACACGCCATCGGCTTTTTCAACCTCGGCACAGAACCCGTGAAATGGGAATTGAGCGATTTCACCCAACTTCACCTATCCGGCAAGCAGATCGTCCGTGACCTGTGGCGGCAGCAAAACGTAGCCACGCTGGATGCCGCGAAAAATTCTCTGCCACTGACCATTCCGGGGCACGGCGTGTTACTTTACAAATTCACACCAGCCAAATAAGCGGTTCTACCACCTCACTCCGCCTTCGCCTTCCCTGGCCCCTTCTTCCCCTTGCCCGGCTTACCCACCTTGCCGTCCAGCGTGAACGGCGGATTTTCAAACGGCACGGGGTCCATCGTCACGCGTGGATCGCCCACGGCTTTGAGTTTTTCCAGCAGCTCGACACCCATCTTGGTTTTCACTTCCGCATAGGCGGGTTCGTTGGCCACGTTGATGGTGGAGTCGGGATCTTTGCTGAGGTCATACAGCTCGACTTCGGGGCGCTTGGCGAAGGCGTAGTCAAAGAACCACTGGTACTGCGAATCTTTGCGGTGCTCGATCAGCCAGGCCTTGGCGGGGGAGGAGTCCATGTCGGGATAGGCCACAAAGGTGTCATTTTCCAGGTCGTCCTGAGATGGTGTGAAGCTGTCGGTCAGAGTCTTGGCATCGCCCATCGGCGTGCGCTCAGGCTTGAAGTTATGGATGTAGAGAAAGCCGTCCTTGCGCAGCGCGCGCTGCGGATAGGGGAGGTTGCCTTCACGGGCGTTGCCCACATGCCGCTCGCGGCCCGTGATGACGTAGTCGCGCTCCTTTTCAATCTTGCCGGATTTGCCGGACTTCATCAGGCTCACCAGGCTCTTGCCATTTACCCCCTCAGGGATCTTCGCGCCGCCGATCTCCATGAACGTGGGCGCGAGATCCATGAGGTTCACGAAGTCCTCGATGTATCGTCCGCCCGGCTGTCCTGGCCAGCGGATCGCCAGCGTCACATTCACCCCAAAGTCATAGAGGTTGCACTTGCCGCCGGGAAAGCCGGGCGCGCCGTGATCCCCGCTGATGACGATGACGGTGTTGTCGTACTCGCCTGCCTCTTCGAGCCGCTTGATGATCACTCCCACCTGCGCATCGAAGGCCTGGATTTCACCGAGGTAGCTGCCGAAGTCCTCGCGGAATTCCGGCACATCGGGCAGGTGCTTGGGCAGCTTGCCCTTCAGGTCATCCGGGTTGATGCCCCACAGCGCCTGCCCGCTGCCCTTCACCCACTTGCGGTGGACGTTCGTCGGCCCATGCCAGAAGGCAAACGGCGCACCCTGCGGGTGCGCGGCCAGGAAGCTGTCAAAGTTTCCCCGCACCTCGTCATAGATCTGCTGCTTCGCCGCCTCCAGCGGCACACCGTTGGCGACCATCTTCGTCACTTCTTCAGAGAACTGATTGCAGCGCGCGCCGCTCTTCTGATATGCGAACTGCTGGCCGCCATACGGTGCATCCGCAGGCTCGCCGGGGCTCCAGACCTTGAACGATTTACCAATATGGTAGCCCTGGTCTTTGAGCAGCAGCGGGTAGCTCGGAATCGCCGGGTCCCACACCGCGCCGTTGAGGATGGCGGCGCGTCCGCAGTTGAAGAAATAGCGGCCTGAGAGCAGCGAGCTGCGGCACGGGGTGCAGCTCGGGGCGTTCACATACGCCCGGCGAAACAGCGCGCCCTCACGGGCAATGCGGTCGATATTCGGGGTCTTGACCACCTGGTTGGGCGAAGGGAACTTCTCATGCTCCGCATAGATGCTTGCATAGCGGCCCCAGTCGTCGGCAAAGAGAAAAAGGATGTTCAGCGGCTTGTCAGCAGCGGTGGCGAAGGTGGTCAGGGCTAGAAAGCAGAGCAGAAGGCGGCGCATGGTTGCGTCATAACGGGGGCGTGGCGCGTAAACCTTCGGCAAAAATCAGCGCAAACAACGCAACGACACCCCGGCAATGCTTCCGAACCTAAGAACATGATTCACTCACTGCTCGATACCACTCAAGTCATTAGCATCCATGAGATTGAAGGAGCTCCGTTTGAGGTCTGTGTTGAGGCGGTCGCCACCCATGACCGCAGCAAAAACCAGCTCACCGTGCAACTGCGCGCCTTTCTGCGTGCGGAAAAGCACGACCACATCGGTGAAATCTCCACGCCATCCTGGCTGCCTGCTGCCGAAACTGTCACCGAACACGTCAGCGCTGAAGAATCGCATGCAGTCGCAGCCGATGTCCTCGCCAGCTGGCGGCACAAAGTGGCAGGCTGTCTGCCAGCGTAGCCGGGCACAAACCACTGTCTTGAAGGTTGCACTCAGATCGTTTCACCCCATGAATGATTGCGCATGAACCATTTTAGAATTCTTTGCATCACGACCACTTTGACGTGCGCTTCCTGCAGCGTCGGGCCGAATTTCAAGCTGCCGGAGGTTCTCATGCCCTCCAAGTGGAAGAATGGCGGCAAAGCGAGCACCGCAGACATTCCGTTGCCCGGCGAATGGTGGAAATTGTTTGGCTCCGCAGAATTGAACCAGCTGGAGGAACGTGCGCTGCAGAACAACCTTCAGCTCCGCGGTGCCCTGGCGCGGGTCGAAACGGCGCGCGCTCTCGTGGGCGTGCAGCAGGCCAGCTGGTTCCCCTACCTCAACATGCGGGACGCCATGCAATATGAACGCCTTTCTAAAAGCTCCTTCGGCGCCAACCTGCCGCCCGGTGTCACTCTGCCCAATCTGCAGCGCCGCCGCTTCCAAAACCTCCTTGATGAAGGTTGGGAGCTCGACCTCTGGGGCCGGGTGCGCCGCAGTGTGGAGAGCTCCAAAGCCTCCCAGTTTGGTGCCCTGGAGACCGCCTCCGCCCAGCGCCTGACGATCGCGTCGGAGGTGGCTCGTTTGTACTTCCTGGCCCACTCGCTTGATCTTCAGATTGATGTTGTGATCAGCACGCAGACCTGGCGTGAAGAGGCGCTGAAGCTGCAGGAGTCTCGCTTCAAAGGCGGGCTGGCCAATGAAATGGACGTCGCGCGGGCAAGGACGGAACTGGAGATTGCCCGGAGTGATCTGGCCGCACTCGAGCGTCAGCGTGGCAATGCTGAAAACGCCCTGGCCGTCATCTGCGGGGAGATTCCTTCAAATTTTCGAATCGCCAAAAATTCCCGGTTGCCGACCCCGCCGAGAGTGCCCGGCGGAATGCCCTCCACGCTTCTGCAGCGGCGTCCTGACATCCGTGCTGCGGAGCAGAAGATGCGCGAGGCCAACGCCCAGATTGGCGTTGCCACGGCCTCGTTCTATCCTGCCTTTAGCATCAACGGCACCGGCGGTCTGGAAAGCGTTGGGCCCAGAAATTTCTATGATCAGCGCAGCCGTATCATGACCATCGGTCCCAGCATGACGCTGCCCATTTTCCAGGGCGGCAAACTGCGTGCAAATCTACGATCAGCCAAGGCCAGCTACGATGAGACGCTGGCCAACTACCGGCAGGCCATCCTCGTGGCGCTGCAGGAGGTCGAAGACAGCCTGCTGGACGCCAGTGCCTATGCCAAACAGGCCTCTGCGCTCAATGCTGCCATCGCTTCTGCGCAGGAGACCCAGCGGCTGGCTGAACTGCGCTATCAAAAAGGTCTCGCCAGCTACTTTGAAGTCGTGGATGCAAACCGCACGGTGCTGAGCACCAAGCTGCTCCTGGCACAGGTGGAAGGTCAGCGTCTGATGGCCAGTGTGGCGATGCTCAAGGCGCTGGGCGGCGGGTGGAAGTGATGCAGGCTCCTGGTTTGGGGGGGCGGGCCTAAACATTCTGTTTGCCGATTCCTTTCATGCAGCGAAGGAAACGGACCGGTCCAGCCAACCCAACCTCAAGCCATGCAATTGCGCGCCTTCCTAGTTTCCATCCTGCTTTCCAGCCAGGTTCTCCATGCAGCCGATCATGACATCGTCATCTACGGCGGAACGTGCTCTGCGATCATCGCCGCCGTACAGGCCAAAAAGATGGGGAAGTCGGTCATCGTGGTGTCGCCGGACAAGCACCTGGGCGGATTGAGCAGTGGTGGCCTTGGCTTTACCGACACGGGCAACAAGGCCGTCATCGGCGGCCTCTCCCGGGACTTTTATCATCGCGTCTGGCTGCATTACGACAAGGACTCAGCCTGGGTGCAGCAGAAGAAATCGGAATACGGCGGCAAAGGGCAGGGCACGCCGGCGATGGATGGCGAGAACCGCACGATGTGGATCTTCGAGCCCCATGTGGCGGAGCAGGTGTTTGAGGACTATGTGAAGGAGTTCGGTCTCGAAGTGGTGCGTGACGAATGGCTGGACCGCGCCAAGGGCGTCAAAAAGGACGGCGATAAAATCACCTCCATCACCACCCTGAGCGGCAAGACCTATGCCGGGAAGATGTTCATCGACGCCACCTACGAGGGCGATCTGATGGCAGCTGCAGGTGTGGACTATCACGTGGGTCGTGAGGCGACTTCTGTCTATGACGAAAAGTGGAACGGTATTCAGGTCGGCGTGCTGCATCACCGCCATCACTTCGGTGCGGTGAAGGAGCCTATCAGCGCCTACAAAGTGCCGGGCGATCCCAAGAGCGGCGTGCTGCCACGTGTGAGCACGGAACCTGTGGGTGAGTACGGCATGGGAGACAAGCGCGTGCAGGCCTACTGCTTCCGCTCCTGCTACACCAATGATCCGAGCAACCGCATCCCATTTCCCAAACCTGAAGGTTACGATGCCGGCCAGTACGAAATCCTGCTGCGCGTGCTGAATGCAGGCTGGGGCGAGTTCTTCGAGAAGTTCGACCCAATTCCAAACCATAAGACCGACACCAACAATCACGGGCCGTTCAGCTTCGACAACATCGGCTACAATTACGACTACCCTGAAGGCAGCTATGAGAAGCGCCGCGCGATCATCGCCGAGCACCGGCAGTATCAGCAAGGATTGCTGTGGTTCGTGGCAAACGATCCGCGCGTTCCGAAGAAGGTGCAGGATGAGCTGCGCACCTGGGGCCTGCCAAAGGATGAGTTCACCGACAACGGCAACTGGAGCCACCAGCTCTACATCCGCGAAGCGCGCCGCATGATCGGCAGCTATGTCATGACAGAAAACGAACTGCTCAAAAAGCGCCCCACTCCCGACAGCGTCGGCATGGGCAGCTACGGCATCGATTCGCACAACATCCAGCGCTACATCACGCCGGAAGGCAATGTGCAGAACGAAGGCGACATCGGCGTGAGCACCAAAGGCCCCTATGAGATCGCCTACGGTTCTCTGGTTCCCAAGAAAGGGCAGGGGAGCAATCTGCTCGTGCCCGTCGCCATGTCCGCCAGCCACATCGCCTATGGCAGCATTCGCATGGAGCCGGTCTTCATGATCCTCGGCCAGAGCGCCGCCACGGCGGCAGTGCTGGCCATGGACGCCGGCATTCCTGTCCAAAGCGTGCCGTATGAACAACTGAAGGCGCAGATTCTCAAAGACGGCCAGATCCTGCATTACGATGGCCCCACGACCCTGCGTGGCATCGATCCAAAATCGCTCAAAGGCGTCGTGCTTGATGATGCCGATGCCAAGCTGACCGGTGTGTGGTCGGAAAGCGGTGCAGCCAAATCATTCATCGGCGGCGGCTACAGCCACGACGGCAATGCCAAGGACGGCAAGGCCAGCGCTCGCTTTAAAACGAAACTGCCCAAGGCAGGCAAATACCGCGTCTTCCTCGCCTCCCCGCCAAACAGCAACCGCGCCTCCAATGCGCCCGTCGAAGTGGTTCACGCCGGTGGTTCGAAGCACCTGAAACTCAACCTGAAAGACCCCAAGCCCGCCGACGGCCTCTACTGGCTCGACCTCGGCACCTTCGAATTCACCGCCGACCAGCCCGCTGTCGTCATTATCACCAACGCCGGCACCGATGGCTACGTCGTCATCGATGGGGTGCGCTGGCTGCCGGTGGAGGATTGATCCCATGGTCAAAGATGCCCTGCTGCGACGCTATCATGCCGTCCTGGGCCTGTTTATCACAGGCCTGGTCGTGAGCGGCCTCACGGCCTTCCCGTTGCTGCATGAGCTGCGGCTGATGGCCCCATGGCTGGGCATCAAGAGTCATGAGGCATACCAGCAGCATGAGGGCCTTTCCTTCTGGCTCGGCTATGTCTGGCACGGGTTGGAGGTCACGCAGGCGCAGTTTCCCTTCGTCGCCTACGGCACGGACTGGCTGGCATTTGGGCATCTGATGATCGCAGTGTTCTTCATCGGGCCTTGGCGTGATCCGGTGGCCAATGCCTGGGTGCTGAAGGTGGGGCTGCTGGCCTGTGCGGCGATTTTCCCCTTGGCGCTGATCTGTGGCGAAGTGCGTGGCATCCCGATGGTTTGGCGGCTGGTGGACTGTTCGTTTGGCCTTTTCGGAGCCCTGCCGTTGCTTTACTGTCAAAAACTCGTGCACCAAATGTCCGCACGATCTTCATGCCGTTCGTAATTTCCGCTCTTGCCGGGGCGTATCCTACCCGACCCCATCCATTGTCATGTCCACCATCCGTCTATTGATCCTCCTCACCGCAGCCTGCGCCACCAGCGCCTTTGCTGCGTACCCCACCTTTTCCACCACGGTGCCAAATGGCGGCCAGCGTGGCACTGATGTGAAACTGACCGTCACGGGCACCAAGCTGGACGACTTTGAGAGCATGATCTTCTTCTCCCCCGGCTTCACCCAGAAGAGCGTGGAAAAAGTGGAGGCCAACAAGGTGCAGCTGACCATCGGCATCGCGCCGGATGTGCCGCCCGGAAATCACCTGATGCGCATCCGCACCAAGACCGGCATCTCGCATGCACGCCAGTTCTTCGTCGGCATCTTCCCCAACGTGGAGGAAAAGGAACCCAACAGCGATTTCGAGTCCCCGCAGGTCATACAGCTGAATCAAACCATTGAAGGCGTCGTGCAAAACGAGGACGTGGACTACTACCGTGTCAGCATGAAGAAAGGCCAGCGACTCTCCGTGGAGGTGGACGGCCTGCGTCTCGGCTACACCGTGTTTGACCCCTTCTTGGCCATCATCGACAAGAACCGCTTTGAAAAAGTGATCTCGGATGACACCATCCTGCACCGCCAGGACGGCTACTGCTCCTATGTGGCTGAAGAAGATGGCGACTACACCATCATGATCCGCGAGTCCTCCTATCGCGGCAGTGGCAACTCCTACTACCGCCTCCACGTCGGCAGCTTCCGTCGTCCAGATGTGGTGTATCCCGCCGGTGGTAAAATCGGCTCCAAGACCAAGGTGCGCTTCATCGAGCGCGACGGCTCCTTTGAAGAAGAAGTGCAGCTTCCAGCCGAAATCGATCCTGATTACATGCTTTTCTCAAAGTCCCAGGAGCCCGCCCCTTCCGGCAACCCTTTCCATCTCGTCAACTATGACAACGCCTTTGAAGTCGAGCCCAATGATGAGCAGGCCAAGGCCACTCCTGCCCCCACGGAGCCGATCGCACTCAATGGCATCATCGAGAAACCCGGCGACGTGGACTTCTTCAAAGTCCCGCTCAAAAAAGGCATGACCCTGGAAGTGCAGGCCTTTGCCCAGAGCATCGGCTCCCCGCTGGACTCCGTGGTGAATGTCTACAACGAAAAAGGCGGTGGCCTCAGTGGCAACGATGACGGCGGTGGCCGTCGCCGTCTCGACAGCAAGTTCAAAGTCGCCATTCCCGCTGACGGCGACTACTTCGTGCGCGTGACCGACCATCTGGATCGCGGCGGCCCCAACTACGTCTATCGCCTCGAACTCATCGCCGCGGAGCCGGAAGTCTTCTTTGCCTCGCCCCAGTATTCGGTGAATGACAACGACTACCGTCAGTTCATTCCCGTGCCGAAAGGCGGGCGCTACGCCACCCTCGTCAATGTCACTCGCAACAACGTCTCCGGCGACTTCAAGTTCGAAGTCCAGAACATGCCACAGGGCGTGAAGCTGCTCACCGAACTCGCACCGAAAGACCTCGGCAGCGTGCCGCTGCTCTTTGAAGCCGCCCCCGATGCACCCCTCGGTCATCAGGTGGTGCCCATCTATCTCAATGCCGTCGATCCAAACACCAAATCACGCGGCAAACTGCGCCAGGAGTTCGACATCGTGCGCAGTGGCAACACCGTCTATTACACCCAGGTCGAAGACCGTCTGCCAGTCGCCGTCGTGGAAGAGGCTCCCTACTCCCTCGAAATCGTCAAGCCCCTCGTTCCTCTCGTGAACAACGGCATCTTGGATCTGAAGGTCACCTCCAAGCGCAAGGAAGGCTTCAAGGCCCCGATCCGCGTCCTCATGGTCTGGAAGCCGAACGGCGTCAGTGTCCTCGGTGAGCAGACCATACCAGAAGGTCAAAACGAGTGCGTCTTCCAGCTTGATGCCAATGCTGGTGTGCCAGCCGGTTCCTGGAATTTCACCGTACTTGGCGAGGCCGATGCCGGCAATGGCCGCATCTACAATGCCTCTCCGTTCATGGCGGTCACCACCGCCCCCGCCTACATCAATGCGCCCGCCATTCCGCTCGTCGCCGTGGAGCAGGGCAAGGAGGCCTACATGGTCGCCAAGCTCGAACAACTGCTGCCCTTTGAAGGAGAGGCCACGGCCCAGGTGCTCGGCGTTCCTGACACCATCCCGATCGAGCCCGCCAAGATCACCAAAGACACCAAGGAAGTGGCCTTCAAAGTGAAGACGAATGATAAGTCGCCCATCGGCAAGCAGGCCAATCTGTTTGTCCGCGTCGATGTCCCCGTCAAAGGCACCAATGCCACCACGATCCATCGCATTGCGCTGGGCTCCATCCTGCGCATCGACGCCCCGCGCAAGGTCGTCGCTCCGCCACCCGCCGCCCCTGTCGTTGCCGCCAACAAGCCCAAGGAAGAACCCAAGCCCGCCGCCCCGGCAGCGCCCAAAGTTCTCTCCCGTCTGGAGCAGCTCCGCTTGGAAGCTTCCGGCGCCAAGAAGTAAGCTGGCAAGTCTCCAGCTTTGAGTTTTTGAATGAGGAAGGCTTCGGCCTTCCTCATTTCATTTTGCGTGGGGCAGGTCCCAGGCCGTCAGCCATTCCACTTTCGTGCGCTTGAAGCCCTGCTTGAACAGGCGTTCCTCCATGTCTCCCAGATGAGCGGCACCATAGAAGATGGCCAGGCGCTTTTTCCCGGCGGCGATTTCTTTGTCCATGACTTGCAGCGCGACTTTGTTGCGCTCGCCCACGAGAACGGTGCCGCCGCCGGTTTCCATGCCGGCCATGATGTCCTCCACGCTGTCGAACTCCTGGGCGATCATGCGCTTCAGTTCTGTGCTGCTGTCCTTCAGGGTCAAAATCTTCAGCAGCATCACCATCCCGGCGGCATCGGAATTGACGCCGCGTTTTTCATTCACGTCTTTCTGGGCTTGGGCGGCCTTGAGGTAAAGAGAGAGGAAGCTCTCCTGCTTCTGGGTCTGCGTCTTCGTAAACTGGGACATGTCCATGTCCGCATGCACGAAATTCTTCGCCGTGTAGTCAATGCCTTCAAGCTGGCCGTTCAGCTTCAGCGCGTCACGCATCATGCTTTGCAACTGTCCCACCCACTGCAGCTTCTCCGCCTCCTTTTTGACCTCGGGCTTGTTTCGCTCCTCGAAAGACGGTCCAACAAGTTCATACAGCACCGCTTCATAGCCTTTGAACCGCACGTTGAGTGCATCGAAATACGCCTTGTCCGCGATGTGGATGGCTCCCACCAGGTCCACTTTGACCTTCTTCGGCGATTCATAGGTCACCACGGCGGTTTGCAGGCAGTCGCTCTTCTCCTCTTCAACGAAACGGATGAACTTCGTCGGTTCCGCCGCTCCTGCGGACAGCACGGCAAAGGCCAGCGTGGCAGGCAGCAGCAGAAATCGCTTCATGGGGTAGTCTCCTCGTTTCAGCCTTCCGTCTTGAAGATGCGTGCAAAGAAGGCCTTCATCTCCTCCCAGGAGGCCTTGTCGGCGGCTTCATTGTACGCCGCTCCTTTGCTGTTGTCATTGCCTGCTGCTTTCTGCGTGAAGGAATGCACTGCGCCGGGGTAGCTCACAAGTTTGTAGTCCACCTTCGCGTCCTTCATTTCCTGTTCAAATGCGGCGATGTCCGGGGCCTTCACAAAGGGATCGTCCGCGCCATGCAGCGCCAGCACCTTGCCCTTGATGTTTTTGCCGTCGGCAGGTGTTGGAGAATCGAGCCCGCCGTGGAAACTCACCACACCTTTGATCAACGCGCCGCTGCGGGCCAGCTCGATCACTCCGGTGCCGCCAAAGCAGTAGCCGATGGCCGCGACTTTGGAGAGGTCCGTCTGCGGATCTTTGTCCAGCACTTCCAGCGCGGACAGCATGCGCTCGCGGTACAGCTTGCGGTCAGCCTTGTACTTCCCGGCCTCCTTGCCCGCCGCAGGCGGCTGCGGACGGATGCCTTTGCCATAGATGTCAGCGGCAAAGACGTTGTAGCCCAGCTCGGCCAGCATGTGTGCGCGCATTTTTTCGTTGTCACTCAGGCCGGTCCACTGGTGGATGATCAGCACGGCTGGCAGCTTGCCGGTCTTCGCTGTATCGACGACGTGCAGGCCTTCGCAGACCGTGTCACCGGATTTGTATTCGACGACGGTTTCTTTGATCTCGGCCTGCAGCAGGCTGGTGGAAAGGAGCAGGGACGAGATGAAAAGCAGAGTTGGGTTGGTTTTCATGGGTATGGCGCAGTGTACACAGAAGGAGACGAGTTTTCCAACTCGTTTCCCTGACGAACTCACATGATGATTCTACTTGAGTTCCTGAATGCGGATGTTTTTCCACATCACTTCCTTGCCCGCGGCCTCGGTCTTTTTGCCGATGCCATGCACCTGCAGGGCGATGACTCCCTCCGCAGTCAGCTCATCGGTGAAATCCGCCGCCGGGACGCCATTGAGGAAGGTCTTGATGCTGCTGCCTCGGCACTCGATGCGCACCTGGTTCCATTCGCCCTGCTTGAAGGCCTTGCGGGCGGCTTCGTTGT
>CAILZI010000259.1 GCA_903838675.1 uncultured Verrucomicrobiota bacterium | reverse complement strand
GCAAAAGCTTTTGCTCCGGCGAGGAACCATTGGGTGTTGGGGTATTCAGGCCGTGTGACGGGCCATCTAATCAAATGGGGTTTACGCGGGTTGTTCAGCGGGTGCAGCCTGCTCAGCAGCAGGAGCGGCTTCAGCAGCAGCGGGGGCAGCTTCTTCAGCAGGAGCGGCTTCAGCAGCAGCAGGAGCGGCTTCAGCAGCAGCGGGGGCAGCTTCTTCAGCAGGAGCGCCGTCTTTATCGGCCTTGGCCTTGAGCACGCGGGCGAGGGCGGAAGCCGGAGCCTGGAGCACACCAAGGAGCTGGGAGAGCAGCACTTCACGGGAGGGCAGATCGGCAAGAACCTTGATGGCCGCGGTGTCCAGCAGATTGCCGTCGAGCACGCCGACTTTCATCACCGGCTTTTCGAACTCGGCCTGGAAATTCTTGAGGATCTTGGCCGCGCCGAAAACGTCTTTGGCGCCCGTCACATAGGCGCTCTGCCCGGTGAGGTGTTCGCCAAGTTCACCAGGGAAGCCAGCCTTTTCAGCAGCCTTCTTCACCAGGTTGTTCTTGAAGACGTGGATTTCCGCTCCGACAGCGCTGAGGCGCTTGCGCAGTTCGGCGAATTTGTCGACCTTGAGGCCGGTATAATCGACGACGAACAGGAATGGGGAGGCGTTGACCCGCTTCAGCAGGTCATCAATGAGCAATGTTTTGAGTTCTTTCATGGTACAATGCTTCTATGAATTAGAGTTTGATGTACTTCGACACGTCGATGCGAAGAGCAGGCGACATGGTGGCGGCGAGAGTGATGGTTTCGACGTAACGGCCACGGGCGGAGGCGGGCTTGGCGCGCACCACGGCTTCGATGAGCGAGGTGGCATTTTCAGCGAGCTGGGCCACTTCGAAGGAGGCTTTGCCAACGGAGGAGGCGATGTTGCCGTTCTTGTCGAGCTTGAAGTCAGCACGGCCAGCTTTGACGGCCTTGACGGCGGCGGCGGTGTCTTCAGTGACGGTGCCGGTACGAGGATTCGGCATCAAGCCGCGAGGTCCGAGCTGCTTACCGAGCTTGCGAACTTCATTCATCGCAGCCGGGGTGGCGATGGCGACGTCGAAATCCGTGAAACCTTCCTTCACCTTGGCGATGAGGTCTTCGTTGCCGACGATGTCAGCACCGGCGGCCTTGGCGGCATCAGCGGCAGCGCCCTGGGCGAAGACGGCCACGCGCACAGTCTTGCCGGAGCCGTGTGGCAGGGGGCAGGTACCGCGCACCATCTGGTCGCTCTTCTTCGGATCAACACCCATGCGGAACGACAGGGTGACGGTCTGGTTGAACTTGGTGCCAGGGAGTTTGCGCAGGAGTTCGGCCGCTTCTTCGAGCGTGAATGCCTTGCCTGCCGGAACCATCTCGGCTGCTTTCTTGTAACGTTTGCTTCTCTTTTGCATGGTGGGTTTGCAGTGGTGGCGAACTGTGACGTTCTCCTGCTTCGGTTAAGTGATTAGTCGATGATTTCGATGCCCATCTGGCGAGCGGTTCCCGCCATGATGCGGGACGCCTGATTGAGATCCTTGGTGTTAAGGTCAGCAATCTTGAGCTTGGTGGCTTCAAGAAGCTGGGCCTTGGTGATTTTGGCGACCTTGATCTTGTTCGCTTCCTTGGAGCCGCTGGCGATGTTCGCGATCTTCTTCAGGAGGTTGGAAGCAGGAGGCTGCTTGGTGATGAAGGTGAAGCTCTTGTCCTTGTAAACCGTGATCACGGTCGGAAGGACGTCACCACCAGCTTTGGATGTGGCGGCGTTGAACTCCTTGCAGAAGGCCATGATGTTCACACCGGCCTGACCGAGAGCAGGGCCGATGGGCGGTGCGGGGTTGGCGGCACCAGCTTTGATCTGGAGCTTGATGAGTTTGATGATTTCCTTGGCCATGTCTTTGTGTTCCTTGCTTGCTTGAGTTGAGATTCAGGGGGCGGCGGGTCGGCTTATGCCTTCTCGACCTGCCAGTATTCGAGATCGACCGGTGTGGAGCGCCCGAAAATGTTGACGGACACGCGCAGCACGCCGCGTTCCGGATCGATCTCTTCGACGATGCCGTTCTGGCTCTCGAAGGGACCATCGGCCACACGCACGGTGTCGCCGAGGTTGAAGGCGATTTTGGGCACGGCGCCTTCAGACTTGTCGCCCACCTGGGCCAGCATGGCCTCCACTTCCTTGGCGCGCATCGAGATCGGATGATCCTTGGTGCCGGCGAAGTTCAGGACGCCGTCGGTTTCCTTGACGAAATACCAGGTCTTTTCCACCAGGCGGTTGTGTTCGTCGAGGAGGTGGCAGTTGGCGATGACGTAGCCGGGGAAGAACTTGCGGTTGCTTTCCGAGCGCTTGCCTTTCTTGACTTCGGCCACGCGCTCCATCGGCACGAGAACCTGGAAGACGTAATCACCCATCTCCTCTTTCTCAATGCGGCGGAGCATGCTGTCACGGACCTTCTGTTCAAGGCCGGAGCGGACGTGGATGACAAACCACTGGTCGCGAGGTGCGGGGATAGCTCCCATAAGAGAATTTGGAAAAGGGGGTTGGGGGGGAACGGATATTACATGCCCAGCTTCTGAGCGGCCTCAAAGGCCCACTTGAAACTGATGTCAAACGCTGCCACGAAGCCTCCGAGGAGGATCATCGCGATGAAGACCACCACTGTGGATTCATTCAGCTCGCGGTATTTGGCAAAGCCCTTCTCCTTGGGGTCCCAGGGCCACGTGGCCTTCTTGAGTTCAAGGATGACTTCGCCGATGTATTTGCGGATGCGACTCATGTGAAGCGTTTCGTTTTCTACGGATTATTCCGGGATTTTCGCTGGCAGGCCAGGAGGGACTCGAACCCACAACCAACGGTTTTGGAGACCGCTACTCTACCAATTGAGCTACTGACCTGTGTTAGCGAGAAAATGCTTCCCGGTATGATTAACGGATGAAATCAATTTAGCAAGCCCGCCGCCTCGTTTTGCTCCCGGCTGGGAGACGAAATCACCGCCGGGTCTGCGCGCCAGACCCGGCGGGATTCGAGACAAACGAACTGCGCGAACTAGTCGAGGATGGTGGCCACGCGGCCTGCACCCACGGTTTTGCCACCTTCACGGATAGCGAAACGGATGGTCTTTTCCATGGCGATCGGCTGGTGCAACTCGACTTCAATCGAGACGTTGTCACCGGGCATCACCATTTCAACACCCTCCGGCAGCTTCACGGTTCCGGTCACATCTGTCGTGCGGAAGTAGAACTGCGG
>CAILZI010000258.1 GCA_903838675.1 uncultured Verrucomicrobiota bacterium | reverse complement strand
TTCAAGTCAGAGGCTCGGTAGCTCAGTCGGTAGAGCAGGGGATTGAAAATCCCCGTGTCGGCGGTTCGATTCCGTCCCGAGCCACCTCTTGATTTGAAGAGGTGGTGGCGCTGAATGCGCTTTTTTAAACAGAAGCTTGTTGCCCGCAAAAAGGGCGCTTAATCCAGCAGCTTCTCCCCGCCGGTGTATTTTTTCACGACTTCGGGATCGAGTTCGAGCCCGAGCCCGGGTGTGGTGGGAATGGCGAGCATGCCGTCGGCATCGAGTTTCCAGCCGCCGAGGGTGATTTCGTCGATGAAGGGGGAGCCGGTGAGGTATTCCACCAGATCGGTGCCAGGGAAGGCGGAGGCGAGATGGAGATCTGCGGCGAGGCCGACGGCGGTGTTCCAGCCGTGCGGGATGAACTGCACGCCGTGCTCCTGCGCCATCCAGGCGATGCGGCGCTCTTCGCTGATGCCGCCGACTTTGGTGACGTCGGGCTGGATGATGTCGAAGGCGCGAGCTTCGAGGAAGGGCTGAAAGGCCTGGCGGCGGGTGAGGACTTCGCCGCCGCTGATCTGCACGGGCGAGTGCTCGCGGAGTTTGGCGAAGTCTTCGAGCGAGTCGGGCGTGAAGGCTTCTTCAAACCAGTGCACGTCGTAATCGGCGAGCATCTTGGCGGTGTTGAGGGCCCACTTGTAGCCGTTGGTCCAGTGAGCGTCGCTGCCACCGGCATCGACCATGAGCTTGCTGTCCGGACCCACGGCTTCACGTGCGGCGAGAACGATGGCTTCATCGGTGGCGGCATTGCGGCGACCGAAGGGGCCCCAGCCGATTTTGAAGGCGCGGAAGCCCTGGGCTTTCACTTTGAGAAGATGATCGCGGAGTTTTTCGGGTTCATCCATGAGGAGCGAAGCGTAGGGCTGGACGCGCTCGCGGTAACGACCGCCGAGCAGACGGCCGACGGGCTGCCCGGTGGCTTTGCCGAGGAGATCCCAAAGGGCGATGTCGATGCCGCTGATGGTGTGGGTGATGGAGCCGCCGCGACCAAGCCAGAACATGTTTTGATGCAGTTTCTCGCTCACGCGCTCGGGCTCGAGGGCGTTCTCGCCACGATAGAGGGGCTCCAGCACCGCCAGTGCGGCACGCACGAGCGCATCGTTGGTGAAGACGCTGCCGAGGCCGATGGCGCCTTCATCGGTGTGGACGGCGATGAGCGTGTGGACGCAGTCTTCGGGGCGGAGTTCGTTGCTCCAGCCGCCTTCGGGGGTGGCTCCGCGCAAACCTGCGCAGCGGATTTCTCGGATTTTCATGGGTGACGTTGGAAGAGCTTGGCTTGAGGTTGAAAGGGGACTTCTGAATCGAGCGGGAACATGGGGCGTGCGCAGCGGGTGTGGCCGAGGCTGCGGAGATTGGCACTGGTAGAACCTGGTGCATCGACATCGATGTAGCGCGCGGCCCACGCCTTGAACATGTGTCGCTCACATTGCGGCGACTTCACCACGACAGCGCCGAAGTGCTGCGGATCGCAGCCGTGCGCGAGGAAGAGGGCGCGGTCGTAAAGGCTGACCGCGCGTGTGGTGACGATGAGCGTGATGTTGCCTGACTGAATCACGGCGGTGGGTCCGGCCTGCCAGAGTTCGCGTGTGGTCTCGCTGTGAAACCAGCCGTCTGAGAGCATGCGTACGCGTCCTTCGATGGGCTGAGGTGTGAAGCGTCCGGCATCCAGAGCGCCGCCGACGGTGGTTTTGACTTCATGGTCCACCCCGGCGCGGGAGGCAGCCTCCACCGCAGCGGGGTCGACGATGGGGATCAGGGCGGTGCCAGAATAGCCTGCGTCGAGCAACGCACGAAGGATCGCATTGCTGTCACCGGAAGCGCCGGAACTCGTGGCGTCTGCCGCATCCACCAGCACGACGGTGCCGGAGGTGTTTTCCTTGGTCTGAAGCGCGGCATCCGCGAGGCTGGTGAGGGGCACCTGCATCTTCTCGTGATGCTCCCAGAACATACCAGCGATGCGCAAAGCTTCACGTTCAGCGAGGGCGGGATCGTTGTTTGTCACGACAAAGCTGTTTGATGCAAGCGCTGGAACGTCGGTGAAGGGATTGCCCCACATCATCGCGGCGGAGAGTCCGCCTGCGCTTTGCTCGACCTGCATCGCGGCATTCACGGCGTGACGAATGGAGCCGGAGGCGGTGATGAGTTCATCGCCACGCACGAGGGCGGGCACACGGACCTTGGCGGTGACGGGTTTCACCTCGCCAGCAACGATGCGCAGCAGCAGCCGTGCGGAACGTTCGCCCGTGCTGAAGAAATCAACATGGGGGTAGGTGTGAAACGCCACGGCGGCATCGCTTTGCTCCAGCATGAGGTCGGTGAGGATGCCATGGAGATCGAGAGAGATGACGATGGGCACCTGCTCGCCGACGATCTTGCGTGTTTGCTGCAGCAGCCAGCCTTCCGGATCATCCAGGCTCTGTGTCGCCATCGCGCCATGGAGGGAAAAGTAAATGCCGTCCACCGGAGGTGCGCCCCTGATGCTGGAGAGGAGTTCTTCCGCGATGCGCTCAAAGGCTGCATCCGCCAGCGTGCCGCCGGAGGTGATGAAATGGGCGCTGCAGGTGGGGACGAGTTCCACGCCGGGTGTCGTATCGAACACGCTCAAGGCTCCGCCCACCTCGCTGCGCACCTGACGGTGGTAGTCGAGAATGGCCTGGCCGTGACGGAGCGTGAAGTCGTCGTACCCGCTCAGGAAGGGATTGAAGGTGGAGACTTCCTGTTTGCATTCGGCGATGAGAATTCGAGGCATGAGAAAGCTATTCTACGGTTCAACAACGCCAGCCTTCCGCCATTCCTCGTCAAAGTATCCGGCGCGGATGATTTTCTCCTCTGCGCCCACCTGGATCACCGCCCAATCGCCGAGACGTGGGAAGAGCAGGTAGTTGAAGGCGGAGAACTCCTTCTCGTGAAAGGTGTGGCCGGTGTTGATGACGAGGTAGCGGTTTTTGGCAAGGGGACTGGCGGTGATGAAGGCCGGTGAATGGTCTTGGGAGGATTGTGTTTCCGCGCCCAGCCGAAGCTCTTCGCGTGTCCATGTCAGCGGAAGCTGCGGCAGCGCTTTGGCGATCCACGAATTGCTGCCCGGATCGCCGAACAGGATGAGGTTCTTTTCGCGCACATCGGCCTCAGTGATCTCGGTGTCGTCCTTCACGGGCAGGGGGCCGCGCATGTAGCGGGCCCATTCGTATTCGAAGCACTGCAATTCGGCGGCGGCCCAGGTGTTGATGGCGGGGTTCCAGGGTTTGCCAGTGCCGCGCACGCAGAGGAAGGGCGTGGCGAAGGCGTCGTCGATGGGGCCTTGCAGGCCGGGCTGCTTGCCGGTGAGTTTGATCTGAGCGCGTGGGCCATCGCAGCGCCAGGTGTCGCCGGTCTTGGTGAAGACGAGGGCGTCAGTCGTTTGAGGCGGTGGAAGAGCGATGTCAGCACCTGCGATGCGCATCGTCTTCACGGGGCGATGAATGGCAAAGCGGGTGATGTTGCGGACTTCGCTGACGTCGATGCCATCGGCGGTGACGCTGGCGCGGAACTCGGCGCGTTCGTAGTGCTTGCCGAGGCTGAGGAGTTCGAGCCAGTGGCAGCGGTTGTATTTGAGAGTCCAGGTGACGAAGCGAAGCTGCTGCGGATCGTGATCGAGACCCTTCGCTGTGAACTCTGCGATGCGACGCATCTGCTCGGCGTGAGTCTTTGGATCGATGAAATGGCCGGTGCCCTGGGATATGAGATTGGTGAACGGAACGCCCTCTTTGGCGAAGGCCTCGCCCATGATGACGTGCGCCTGGAAGAAGGTGTCCTTGTCGCCGATGCAGGCGATCTCCGGCACCATGGTGGCGTTTGCGGCGTAGTCCACGGAGTCGAGCATGTGCAGGCCGAGTTCCTGATGCGGTGGCAAAGGGCCGACCTTGATGAAACCGGGGATGGGCGTCTCCGAAAAGCGATGCGTGTCCACGTAACCGCAATAGGGACCGATGGCGACGAAGCGGTCCGGGTGCTTCAAGCCGAGGTGCCAGGTGCCTGAAGCGCCCATGGACATGCCGCGCAGCACGATGCGGTCACGGTCGATCTTGTAGTTCCGGCACACGGCCTCGATGGCTTCAAACACATCCGTCTCGCCGGCCCAGCGGTAACAGTTCTCCACGCGGCCGAGCGGATGCAGCTCGATGTAGTCCACATTGGGTGCGCTGCCTTTGTCTTCGTCGCCTTCGTCAAAGCGGCTGATGAATTTCAGCTCGCTCATGCCGACGGGTTTGGAACTGCCGTGCAGAACGACATCGAGGCGCATGGATTTGGTGCCGTCGTAGCTCTTCGGAATGATCACGCCGTAGGGCTGCGTCGAGCCGTCGATGGCGGAGACGAAGCCGCGGATGACTTTGCCGTGTTTGGTTGTCCACGGGGCATCCGAAGAGACGAGACGCTCAGCGTCGCGCTCGACGGCTCTTTCGATGAGTCGTACGTCGGCCGGTGAAAAGGCGGTGTCAAAGGCCAGCGCGTGAAACACGCCTGCGGAGAAAATGTCCATGTCTGCGTTCAAACGCTCTCGGTCCTCTTTGAAGCGTACGGCTACCGGGGACGTGGACAATCGCGCCACCCACTCACCTTTCTGCTCAAATGTCAGCAAGCCTGCTTCACGGAGCACGAACTCCATCGCGGTGACGGTGTCCTCATAAGTTGTGGAGTGTCCGCCTTCTTCGCGGTGGATGCTCAGCACCTTGCGCTTGGCTTGCTTCAGTGTCTCGGCGAGACGGAGCACACTTGCAGGGGGCACGATATCATCCTTGCCGCCCGTGGTGAAGGCCACTGGCATGGTGAATTTCTCCGGCCAGAGCTCTGCGCTACGCTTCTTGTACTCATCGGGCTTCTCTGTCCTGGAGCCGCCATAGGAAGCCGTGCGGGCGTCCTGGAACTTGTCATACTCCAGAAGATTCGCGATGCCATTGAGGCTACACACGCCTGCGACCAATTCAGGATGCAGCGCGGCAAAGGTCAACACCGCGGTGCCACCCATGGAGCCACCTGCGATGAACACCCGGTTCACATGATGCCGTGTTTTTAATTCGCTGATGATCTGCACCACATCGGCCTCGGCTGCGGGACCCATCCACGAGGTTTTGGCACGGTAATCGGGCGAGACGAAAATCAGGCCAAACGTTTCGGCCACATCGCGTAGTCCTTGGCATTCGCCGCGAGGGTCCTTGATGAACTGCCAGCGGTCGGAGCCATGACCGTGAAACGCGATCAGGACATCCTGCGCCAGAATGGCATCAGACGTGTCTGGCAGCAGTTTCACGTAACGCTGCTCGGTGCCATCGAACGTGGATTTGAAGGCGATGTCCTGCGGCTCGGCATGCAGAGCCGCCATGGGTGCCAACAGCAGGGCCGTTAAAAGGAAGATCAAAGGTCCGCCAATTTCATGGCGCGATACGGCTGAGGCCGGAAGGTGCGCACTACTCATACTTCACATGGGCCTCCACTTTCTCGATCTGCATGTTGGATTTCCCCGAGGAGAGGCGGACTTCCACTTCATTCACGCCTTGCTTCCATGCGCTGACGGGCACGGTGCAATCGAGCCTCAGCAGCTGTTGTTTGGGATTCACGGGACGCGGTTTGTAGCCGGAGGTGGGCTGGGGTTTGGGAGAGAAAATCTGAGCATCCTTCCAGTCAGGATCACGCGTCGTCACGGACAGCAGCGTGCCGTTGCAGCGGAGTTCGATCACATCGGCCTCGGTGGCCTGGAACAGAATGCAGCGCAGAGTGAGGCTGGCCTTCACACCGCTGGTGGGCGGGGCATCACTGATGTGCAGGGTGAACTTTGCGGCACGTGGATCGTCGGAGAAGGAAAGGGGGAGTGGAGCGGTGTCGTTGCGATTGAAGAAGCCGTCGGCCCAGGGATAGCCGCCGCGGCGTTCGACGGCGAAGAACTTGTCCTTTCTTGCCATCGTTTGCAGAGTGCCCGCCTCATGGTAGGCGGCCTGATGCGACGGAGGACCGGGGTCTGAACCCGTGATGAGGCAGGCGGCAGCGGTGCCGACGGACCAGTTGAACGTGGACACGCTGTCGGCACCGCGTTGAAAGTG
The DNA here is from genome assembly GCA_903838675.1 of uncultured Verrucomicrobiota bacterium. Classification (GTDB taxonomy): domain Bacteria; phylum Verrucomicrobiota; class Verrucomicrobiia; order Verrucomicrobiales; family Verrucomicrobiaceae; genus Prosthecobacter. The sequence continues at coordinate 14,246 of CAILZI010000258.1, read as the reverse complement.
ATTGGCGAAGACGCCGCGCAAGTACTCGATGGAACCATAGCGATAGCCGTCGGTTGCGTGGTGATCATCCACGCAGGGCTGAAGCTGCACGTCCTTGCCGACCGCCGCACGAATGCCCTCCACATCGACATCCATCGTGCGTGAGCCAAGCGTGAGGACATCCACGAGATGCTGTTCCGCCCAAGTCTTCACATCGAAGCCGTCGGTCTCGCAACCCGCGAGCGTCTGCGGCACCTTTGCCGCCAGCAGGAGCGGACGGCCGCGCTGCTGCGCGACGTCGAGAAGCATCACCCGCACCATTCGCATGAATTCTGTGACCTGTCCGCGCAGCTCCCACTGGTGGCCGACAGGCAGGCAAGGAATGTGGCGGGAGAAATCAATCTGAATGCCGTCGAGGTCATATCGCGTGACCAGTTCGCGCAGGAGCGCCACTTTGTGCTCTCGCAGTCCGGCTGCGGCGAGGTTCCACATGCCCTGCGGCCACCATGAGGCGGGCACCACCCAGTCGGGGTGCTCGACCTTGAGGGGATGCGGTTGCTTTGACAAGCCGCCTTCAGGAAGACATTCGACCTCGCTGATGCGGTGATTCCAGAAGACCTCCAGCTTGCGGCGGCGGGTTTCATTGATGAGCTGCTCGACCCAGTCAACGCCGTCATGCAGCCACAGTTTGAGAAGAGGATGTGCCACCGGCGGTTCGATCTTGCTGGGGTAGGAACACCCCAGCGGACTGCCGCCGATGTCCCACCAGATGGCATCAATCTGAGTGCCCGGCTCGTCTGCATACGAGAATACGGCATCGCGAAAGCGGGGGAAGGAGGTGTCGCCATTGCGGTTGTGCTTCCAGTAGCTCCACAGCGTGTCATTCGCATCGTATTGCACCACGATGCGGCGACGACGTTGCTGCATCAGTTCGCGGTGAGCGGCTGGCAATTCGACCGGCTGCGTGTTTGAAGTGGCAGACTGAAGCAGGCCGGCGCTAAGCAAAGACCCTGCACTGGTTTGCAGAAAGGTGCGACGGTTTAGCGATAAAGATGTGAATGCGCGGTTCTTGGGAGAAATCATGAGGGCATTTGAGCGAGATCGCGTGGAAACAAAGTGCGGATGCCGAGGATCAAGGCGGCACCCGCCACGAGGTAAGCGAGCGCGGTTATGGAGAGCAGGCGGTCGATGCCGAGGGTTTGCTTCCACATACCGCCGAAGAGCGTGGCGAAGCCGGAGGTGATGGCACCGCAGAAATTGAGCATGCCAACGGCGGTGGCGCGGGCGGTGGTGGAAACGACATCGAAGGTGGCGGGAAAAATGTTTGCAATGAAGAGCCCGCTGAACAGGCCGAAGCCCGTGGCGGCGATGCGTGTGACGAGCAGCGTGTCGCTGTTTCCCAGCGCGTGAATGCAGGGCGCGGCAAGCACAAGTCCGCAGACCATCAGCCAGAAGCGCGCGGTTTTGATGCGATGGTAAAGCGCATCGGCGAGCATGCCGCCGCCGATCACCCCGGCAAAGGTCGCGGTTTGCAGGAAGACGGTGGCGTTAAAGGCAGCGTCGGCCTGGTTGAGGTGGAACTTGTCGTGCAGGAAGGCCGGGAGCCAGCCATAGAGCAGCCAGAGGCCGAAGACAAACACCGGAAACACCAGGCAGAGCAGCAGGAAGGTGCGTGACCGGGCGAGGGCATTAAAGGTGATGCCCGCCGTGGTTGCGCTCTGGTCCGCCAGCGGCTCCTCGACGCGACGAAGGAAGGCGAAGTAAGGAAGAGCATACAGGACGCCCACTGCGCCGAGCGTGAAGAAGGCCCCGCGCCACTGGCCACGGTCCGCCATCCAGCCACCGAACCAGCTGCCTGCCACAGTTCCGGCAATCTGCCCGGTCATGAGCACCGAAACCGCGCGGGAGCGCCGCGCGGCAGGATACGCGCCCGCTGTGAGCGCGACCGCACTCGACATGTAGAGCGACTCTGAGACGCCCATGGCCGCACGCATAGCCAGAAGCGCAGTGCCGGAGGCGACGATTCCGGTGCCGATGGTGATGAGACTCCAGACGACGAGGCTGAGCACCACGAGCAGGCGTTTGGAAAAACGATCGCCGAGATAGCCGGAGATGGGGCAACCGATGGCATACACCCAGAGAAATACGGTGCCCACGAGACCGAGCTGCTGGTCGCTCATGCTGAGGCCGGTCTTCATGGAAGGAAACATCGCGAACACAGCCTGGCGGTCGCAGTAGTTCAGAAAATACGCGAACCACATGAAGGCGACGAGCGCCATGGCACTCGTTGCGGCCTTCGAAGGAAGGGAGCGCGCAGGGTCTGAATTCATGCGCGCAGCACTTCACGTTCGCTGACCCGTCGGGCGATCACCGCCACGCAATCGCCCTGCTGGGTCAGACACGGCGCGCGCATGGTGATGAGGTAACCGGCGCTCTGCGCAGTGATCGGTTCCGGCGCACGGTCAGGCCGCTCCAGATGATGGATATGGCCAATGGTCTGCCCCTTTTTGATCTTCGCACCGAGATCGGCGGTGATCTCAAAGATGCCGGACTCTGGGGCGAGGATGTAGTCCTCACGATTGGTGGCCTGCGTGATGATTGCGGGCGCTTGGCGGGGTTGCACACGACCTTTGAGCGCGCCGACATGGATGAGCACGTTCTTCAATCCGCTTTGGGTGATGCGGTGCACGCTGGCGGGGATGCACTCGCCGCCGCCGAGTTCGGTGGTGATGACGAGCTTGCCCTGGTTCTCCGCCTCCACCGGAAGCAGTCCTGTGCCGGCGATGTCGGCGTAGATGAAGCAGAAGTCTGTGCCCCAGGCGAGCATGGCGGCAAACATGAGGGCGCGCTGCTCACGATCCGGCACGAGGTGCATGTGCGAGCAGGGGACGAACTCCATGCTGCGCCCGCCGGAATGCATGTCGATCACGACATCGCTGAGCGGAAACAACACGGTGCGCAGGTAATGCGCGATCTGACTGGTGACGGGCCCCTCGGCGTCGCCAGGGAAGGCGCGGTTCATGTTCATGCCATCGAGCGGTGAGAGGCGCGTGGCCGCACGGGCAGCGGGCAGGTTCAGCGAAGGGATCAGAATGACGCGGCCCGTGACCTTCTCAGGCGTGAGCTCGCGCGCGAGTTTCATGGCGGCGATCTGGCCCTGGTATTCATCACCATGATTGCCACCGAGCACGAGAACGGTCGGCCCCTTGCCGCTAGCGACGATGGTGATCGGGATCATCACATTCGCCCAACCGCCGAGGTTGTGGGAGTAGGGGACTTGCAGGAAACCTTGCTGCTTGCCCGGTTTTTCAAAGTCGAGGGTGGTGATGACCATGACACCTTTACGGAGCCAGTGAGCCTGACCTCACGGACTAATTCGCAGGCGTTTTCACTGCGTCGTCGAAACGGCCAATCAGGGGGTGCGTCCCTGAGCACCGTCCCACCTCGTGTTTGGCAGGCAGTGGAAGAAATATTGTGATTTCGAGACCGCTGCCTCCCTCAACCTTGCTTGCTGCCGTTGTATGGAAAGCGGCACACCACGCTGACTCCGCCACGGGCCCTGGATTTGATCGTGAGGCTGCCGTCGATGAGATTGGCGCGGTAATCCATGACGCGCAGGCCGATGCCGGTATTTTCGGGGGTGCGTTTGCCCAGTCCCGAACCGTTATCCTCAATCTTCAGCACGGCTTCGTGTTCTCCCAGACGCTGAAGTGAAAGCTTGATGCTGGAAGGATGTCCATGCCGCAGTGCGTTGTTGGCCGCTTCCTGGGCGATGCGGTAGATGTGAGTCTCCTTTTCGGAGTCTTCAATTTTGATGTCAGGATTGACCTCGCAGGTGCAGGCGGTGCGGTGGTTGGTCCGGATCGTTTCGGCCAGCAGGCGGAGCGCCCCTCCCAGGCCACGATTTTTCACGGATGCGGGTGACAGGCTGTGGGACATGCGCCGGACTTCCTGAATTGCTTCCTGAATGAGATGGTGGATGCGGGCGGCGCTCTGGCGCTGATCACCGGTGAGTTCGGATTCAAGCGCTTCAATCAAACTGGCCACTCCGGTCATCGTCTGCCCGACTCCGTCATGCAGGTTGTGGCCGATGCGCGCCTGTTCCTGCTCGGAGATTTTGAGGATTTCTTTTTGCAGGCGGTTGCGCTCCGTCAGGTCGGTGCCGGTGACGATGATGCGGTCCACCGCGCCTTCAGGGGTGCGGGTGATGATGCTGGAAAGCGCGACGACATGACGCATGCGATCCTTGCCGATGAGCGTGACCTCGTGGGCGGGGATGTTCTTGCCCGCGAGCATGTCCTTGAAGCGCTTTTGCGAGCGCACTTTTTCTGCAGCATCCATGAAGTCAGACTTCCATGGCGGAGGCTTGCCGACCAAGTCCTTCCGTTTGTAGCCGAGCATTTGCAGGGTGGCTTCGTTCGCGTGAATGAGATGACCATGACGGTCCAGCAGAATGATGATGGCCGAGGTATGAGTGGCGAGGATTTCATTGAAGCCGAGCTCCCGGCGGTAATTGGCCTCTGCCAGCTTGCGGCTGGTGATGTCCTCCACCATGGCAAGCATCTGATTGGGGCGCCCGCTCATCGTGCTGAGCAAGGAGGCATTGAGATTGACCCACACCACCGAGCCATCCGGGCGGACATAGCGCTGCTCGACTTGAAACTCAGAGGACTTGGCCGCTTTGAGCTGCTTGTGGAGGTGGATGTTTTGGGCGTGATCAGCGGGGTGCGTGATCGCATCAAAGGCCATTTTTAGCATCTCCTTGCGTGATCTGCCAGCGATGGTGCAGTAGCGCCGGTTCACATCCACAAAGCGGCCCGTGGAGAAATCCACAAGGCCGACTCCCACGACCGCCTGCTCGAAGACGGCGCGGAAGCGCACTTCGCTTTCGATCAAGGCCTGCTCCGCCTGCTTGTGTTCGGTGATGTCCTGAAACGTGCCGATTAGCTGGATCGACTTGCCGTTCTTGCGAATGGCGGAACCCTGAGAGCGCGCCCAGAAGTGCCGGCCTTTGGCCGTGATGACTGGGAGCTCCAGTTCGTAGGATGTGCCGTGTTCGATGGCGGCTTGCACGGCGGCACGAATGAGCGGCTGTGCCACTGGAGCGTAATAGTGGATGGCCTGTTCGAGTGAAGGTGCCTTGGCCGATTCGATTTCGAAGAGCCGGCAGGTTTCCAGCGACCAGAACAGCTTCATCGAGGCCACTTCCAGCTCCCAGCCACCGATCCTGGCCATTTCACCGGTGCGCTCAAGGAGGTCAGTGGTACGGGCCAGCGACTGCTCCACCTGCTTGCGTTTCGTGATGTCTTGCACGATGGCGATGTGCCTTGAAGGGGGCTCTCCTTTTTTCCACAAAGGTGAAACTGTGACATTGACCCAGGTGATGCTGCCATCTGCATGGAGGTAGCGTTTCTCCATGGTGAAGGTTTGGATCTTGCCGGCTTTCAGCTTCTCCATGAGTTCCATGTTCTCCTTCAAATCGTCCGGATGGGCGATGTGCTTGAAGGTCATGGACATCATCTGCCTGCGGGTCAGCCGTGCGATGTCGCAGGCGCGTTGATTGACGTTGAGGAAGCGGAAGGTGTTGCTGTCGATCAAGGCGACGCCGACGGCAGCCTGCTCGAAGATGGCGCGAAACTGGGCATTGCTCTCCAGCATGGCGGCTTCGGCTTCACGGCGTGCGGAAATGTCAGTCAACAGCGCCATGGCTCCCACATAAACGCCATGGCTGTCGGTAATGGGATTGGTGGAGACATACGCCCAAAGTGGGGTGCCGTCTTTGCGCATGTATTTGAACTCAAACTGATCGGAAATCCCTTTCTTCCGGTTCTTGATGTGCGTGGTCAGCAGGACCTTTCCTTCATCATCCAGAAAGTCGCTGATTGGCCGTCCTAGCATCTCCTCCGCCTTGTAGCCCATCATCTGCGCCATTTTAGGATTGACGTAGTCGGTGAGCGAAAGTGCATCGATTGTCCAGATGCCTTCTTCGGCGGTTTGCACGATACGGCGGTAACGCTCCTCGCTTTCCTGCAGCGCCAGCTCGGACTGACGGCGCTGAGTGATGTCATGGATGCTGCAGGACAGGTGGGTCACACGATCCGAGGCATCCATAATTGGGGTCACAGAGATCTTCCCGTATTTAATGCCATCCTGGTGAGCGTAGGTTTCCACCCAGCGGACAGTCTGACGGCTGCGGATCGCTTTGCGGCAATGCTTCAGCACGCGGGAGCTGGAGTTCTCAGGGAGCAATTGGTCGAGCCGTTTGCCGAGCACCATCTCTGGCTGCAAGCCAGTGGCAAGGTGGAAACGGTGGTTGGCGGAGTAGAAGCGCAGTTGCAGCCTGGACTCCACCAGCAAGCTAAAGAGGGGAGTGTTAACGCTGTTGTAAAACTGGGCCAGCTGGTCGGTAGTGACAACAGATCCACCACCCCGTGTGAATGGTGCAACAGCAGCCTTAGCTTTGCGCATGGCTGCTGTCTGGGGTGATTTTTTCATGCAAAAAAGAAGCTGTCGCTGGTTTTGGCAGACCCGACCTTATGCATGGGACGTGGGCTAAGCAAGCAGGATGGCTGGCAGCTCACACTGCGATGGCACTGGCTGCAATCTCAGCAGCGAGCCCGGGAATTTTGGTGAGGGTCCTGGCGGGGGTATCTCGTAGAGCCGGCACATGCAGTGTGTCCTTTACCAAACTTTGCAGGAGGCGGTCCAGGGCCTGGCCGAATGCGCTGACAGCGGCGCTTTCCTCTGCGGCGTCATGACGCAAGCCATTGAGCAGCGCCACGTGCTCGTAGCGCTGCAGCCATTCATTGGCGCGCGGGCGGTAGCGTTCAATGATGAGGCGCATGAGACTTTCAGCTGAGCGGGGTTCGGCTTCGCGCAGCACCTGATACACGAGGCAGCGTGCCACATCAGCGGCAGCGGTGATCAGTCCAGGTTCGTTCACTCCGATCTGGTCGGGAGCGAGGCTGCGATGGCGGTGCTCGAAATGAAAGCCCAGATCCACCTGGCACTGCTGATCTCCGGGCAGATGACGGAAGGCTTCGCAGAGGATCGCAATTTCCAAGCCCCAGCCACCGGGCAGGCTGAAGCATTCCAGCGCCTGCATATCGGCGGCAAATTCACCCGAGAGGGGGTAGCGGAAGCTGTCGAGATATTCGAGCAGCGGTTTGCTACCCAGCACATCACGGCAGGCCTGGATCAGGGGGAAAATCAGCAGCCGGGTCACCCGGCCATAAAGTCGATCCGACACACGGCTGTAGTAGCCTTTGGCAAACCGATAATTCATACGCGGATGCAGCAGCGGATAGCAGAGCCTCCACAGCAGATCGCGGCTGTAATTCAGGATGTCGGTGTCATGGCTGACGATGACACCTTTAAAACCACGAGCATGCAGGTAGGCGACGCCCATCCAGATGTTTGAGCCTTTTCCCGCATGGGGTCCGGCCAGTCCAGCCTGATCCATGCGTTGATAGACTTGAGAGAGCTGCGGCCCGTCGTTCCAGAGTACATGGGCGGACTTGCCACGCAGATTCGTGCGGATCAGCATCAAGGCGCGCTCGAGTTCGGCGGCGTTCATACCGTTCATGCTCAGGATCACCTCAGAGATGTGTCCGGCCTGGGAGACTTCCTCCAGAATGCGAGGAAGGGCGGGGCGTTCGCATTCGGCATAGAGTGCGGGAAGGAGCAGCGCCACTGGTTTTTCCTGCGCCCAGTCCTGCATTTCAGCTTCACGGATGGAACTGTCCGCATGAGCCAGGTGGTGGAGGGTGGGCACGCGCGCGTGCTGATAAAAATCTGCCATGGGGGTTGGAGGCCCTCACTTACACAAGCCCAGAGCTGCGTGAAACGAAAATGTTCAAATCTGGACGGCGCTGCTGTTGTCGGAGTGAGGCTGCGCGGCAGTGTCTCCATTGAGCGCCAGCGTCTCCGACTCGGGGTCGACCTCGACGGTTTCCGCCTCGATTTCGATCTCCTGCCGCCATTTGCGAGACACCCACGGGCGCACCAGACCATATAGCAGGTAGCTCACAAACAGCACCGCCGGCATCCAGTACCAGTTCATCACAGTGAAGGCGATGACGAAGATGGTGACCAGCACCCAGTGAAAGGAGCGTTTCGTGCGCCAGTTCACCGCTTTGAAGCTTGGGTATTCAAGATTACTCACCATCAGGTAAGAGAGAAGCGCCATCAGGCCTGCCAGCACATATTTCCAGTTGCCAATTTCCCTCTCGTTGCTGTCCAGCCAAATGATGAGCAGAGTCAGGGAGGAGATGACGCCGGCGGCCGCCGGGATCGGGCAGCCGCGGAAGCCCTTGATGCTGCTCTTCACATCTGCCGCAGCCAGGCAGTTGAACCGTGCCAAGCGCATGGCTCCGCACACCAGATAAACGCAGGAGATCAGCCAGCCGAGACCTTTGGGGGTGTCGATCTCCTTCAGCACGATGTCATGCACCAGCAGAGCTGGTGCCACGCCGAAGGAGACGATGTCCGCCAGCGAGTCCAGCTCCCTGCCAAATGGGCTCTCTGTGCCGCCCATGCGCGCCACGCGACCGTCCAGCGCATCAAACAGGCAGGCCAGCAGGATGAAGACGATCGCATAATGGTAGTGCTGGTTCATCGCCAGATGCCGTCCGTCAAAAATCTGAAGGATGGCGACGAAACCGCAGAGAATGTTTCCCGCCGTCATCAGCGTGGGAAGGACGGGGATGCGTGGCTCGTGTTCTTGAGGCATGGGTGCTAAAGTGAATGCAGAATGAGGAATGTCGAATGCCGAAATGGGGCAGGGGGAATTGGTCACGGGCTTGCATTGGGTGGTTTTGCCGTTATGGCATTCATTCACGCGCTCAGGATGGCAGGGATGGCCCCCAGATGATCCCGTTTCTGCGTCGCCGTGCCTTGACTGACCGTATCTCAACCATGCCTACTGCTGAACTTCCGCTACTGACCGGCGACATGACCATGAGCCAGGTGCTCCAGGCTTACCCTGGGGCGCAGAGGGCCTTGTTTGCGCGCTACCACATCGGCGGCTGCCGCAGCTGCGGTTTTCAGCCGGGGGAGACGCTGGCGCAGGTGTGTGAGCGGAATGAAAACATCCCCGTGGCGGAAGCTGTGGCGCACATTCAGGAGAGCCACAAGGGTGATTCCTCGCTGCAAATCTCCCCGCACGATCTGGAGGTGCTGCTGCGCAACAAGCCGGATCTGGTGCTGCTGGACGTCCGCACGAGGGAGGAGCATGAGGCGGTGAAGCTGCCGGGTGCGCGCCTGCTGACGCAGGAGCTGGTGCAGGAAATCTTTACCAGCGGTGACAAGACGCAGACGGTGGTGCTGTATGACCACACGGGCTCACGTTCGCTGGATGCGGCGGCGTATTTCATCGGCCACGGCTTTGGTGAAACGAAATGCCTCACCGGTGGGATCGACGCCTACAGCAGTGAGATTGATCCAAGCCTGCCGCGCTATCGTATCGAAATCGAAGATTGAATCACGACCATGGACGAAGCCGCACTTCAGCAAGCCCTCACGGACACCCAGAACCTCGGTGAAATGCCCGACGCCGATGCCGTGGGCACGGTGGGCAGTCCTGACTGTGGTGATATGGTGCGCCTGTGGATCAAATACAAAGAAAAGGACGGCAAGAAGGTGATCGACAAGGCCAGCTTTCAGAGCTTTGGCTGCCAGACGGCCATCGCGGTGGCCAGCATCGCCACTGAACTGATCCGTGGCAAAACGAAGGAGGAAGCGCTCTCCATGTCTGCCGAGGAACTCAGCAGGCCGCTCGGTGCGCTGCCGCCGATGAAGATCCATTGCGGGCAGATGGTGGAAGGCGCGCTGCGCGCCGCCCTCGAAGCCGAAAACAAACCTGCAGGCGCCTCCGCTGCTCCTGTTGTGTCGGATCAATCTGGCACGCTGGTTGATGCCCTGAGCGCCGCTGGCAAAACGCAGGGCAAAATCAAAATTGTCCTCACGAGCTAGTCCGGTCACTAGACATTCTGAATTCGTCATTCCTTATTTTCTCATATGCACTCCTCCCTTGAACTCAAACGCGAAGTCGATGCCGTCCAGATTCCCAGCGGGGATCTGATCAAACTGCCGCTCGGCATGAAGGTCATCATCACGCAGTCGCTCGGCGGCACCTACACGGTGGCCACGGATTTTGGTCTGGCCCGCATTCAGGCTGGTGATGTGGATGCCCTGGGCATTGACCCCGAAGCAAGCAAGAAGGAGCAGGACAGCACCTCTTCCAACATTCCTGGCGATGTCAGCGATCTCGAAGGGCAGGTGTGGAATCAGCTCAAAAACGTGTATGACCCGGAAATCCCGGTCAACATCGTCGATCTTGGCCTCGTGTATGACTGCAAGGTCGAAGCCGATGCCGATGGAAAGAACAAAGCTGTCGTGAAGATGACCCTTACGGCCCCCGGCTGTGGCATGGGACCGACGATTGCCGCCGATGCGCAAAGCCGCATCATGACGATCGAAGACATGGACGACGCTGCGGTCGAACTCGTCTGGGATCCTGCGTGGAATCAGGGAATGATCAGTGTCGAGGGGAAGATGAAGCTGGGGATGATCTGAGGTGGGCGGGGCATCTGGAAGGGTATAGAACTTCCAAGTGTCGTCGGCCCGAGGCTTTCAGCCTCCGGATTAGAAATGTATCAGGCTGTAGGCCTGTCTTTCCCGCTTCACTGCAACCGCTCACCCTCAGCATGTCCTGGCAGCGCGCCGGGGACGTTTTTGAAATCAAAATTGGGGACGGCTTCGGCGGCGAGGGTGGAAATGCGGTGGTGGAGCTGATAGACGGCGGGGCGGGTGTCTGTGGTGGGGGCCACGTAGCGGTTGCAGAGGAAGATGACGAAGGTGCGGGAGAAGGGATCGATCCAGAGCATCTGGCCGGTCCAGCCGGTGTGGCCGTAACCGCCGATGGGGAACACCGCGCCGCGGGACAGAGAGTAGTCGTGAGGCGGAGTGCGGTAGGGGGTGTCGATGTCCCAGCCGAGGGCTCGGCGCACGGGCAGGTTTTTGGCATCGGGGCTGGTCAGGCTAGTGGGGCTTTGCACGTTGGTCATGAGCCTGACGGTCTCGGGTTTGAGGATACGGACGCCATCGAGTTCGCCAAGGTTCAGCATCATGCGGGCGAAGCGCGCCATGTCTGATGTGGTGGTGAAGAGCGAAGCATGCGCGGCCACGCCGCCGGAGAGTCTTGCCACGGTGTCATCCACCAGTCCGCGCAGCGGTGCGCTGGAAGGGGCGACACGCTTCAACTGCTCGCCGCCGGGGCGAAAGACGGTGTCGTTCATGCGCAGAGGGTGGAAGATTTCTGTGGTGCAGAACTCGTCAAACTTCCTGCCGGTAACGCGTTCGATCACTCCGCCCAGAAGCATGGTGCCCACGCTGCTGTAAGCAAACTTGGAGCCGGGCTCAAACAGGAGCTTCGTGTGGCAGATCTGCGCGACGGCTTCGTCGTGAGTGGTGAAGGGCTGAGTTTTTGGATTGAGATTGACCGGCAGCCCGGAAGTGTGCAGCAGCAGATGACGGAGAGTGATTTTCTCACGCCCTTCGCCGGTGAACTCGGGCAGGTGCTTGGACACGGGGTCATCTAGCTGGAACAAACCGCGCTCGATGCATAGCATTGCCGCGCTGGCGCCTGCCATGACTTTGGTGATGGAGGCCACATCAAAGAGAGTGTCCTCGGTCATTTCCTCCGCCACGGGTTTGAGAGCCCGCTGGCCATAGGCCTTGTGGTAGGAAACGCCGTGGCTCTCCACCCACAAGGCTGCTCCGAGCAACTTGGAGTCGCGTATGGCCTGCCCGATGGAGGCGTCCAGTTCATTTAGTTTTTCAACACGCAGCGCGGTTTTAGGAAGTTCTTGAGCAACTGCCTGCACGGCTCCCCAAAGGGCGGAAAGAGGGAGGGCGATGAGTGTCAGGAGGTGTTTCATGTTTCATTTCGCTTTCGACGGCAGCAGCTTGAGGGCCTCTGCTGCGACTTGCGCGCCCTGCATGGCTCTGCCTTCCGGCTTGTAGTGCAGCCCATCGGAACAGCACTCGGGGTGCGGCAGCATGAGCGCGTAGAGATCGTCCACGGGGATGCTTTCCTTTGCCATCAGTTCGGCGGCGATGCGGTTCCGCTCCTTCACGTTTTCGTTGCGTGCATCGAGCTGCTCGAATTTGCCATTCACATGCGAGGGTGTGCTGCTGGCCCAAATGAGCTTGGCCTTTGGCGCGAGCTTGCGGAGGTGAGCGAGCATCTGCGGCAGAAATTCGGCATACTCCTTCTCACTGACCGGACCGACGCCGTGCAGGCCGTTGTTGAAGTGAATCACGTCAAAGGTCTCTGCGCCGAGCACGGCGGCAATCTCGGCATGCAGGACGGGATCTCCAACGCAACGCGAGGTGGCGAGGCGCGCGACGTAGGCCTTGCCAGCGAGCTGCTTCTCCACGTCGGGGCCGTAGCCCTGGGTCACGGAGTCGCCGATGAGCAGCACTCGCGGCAGGTCGTGCGAGTTGGCGTTCGGCATCCAGATGTTGCACCACTCGGTGCCTTCGCGCGGCACGACGCGGTCGGCGGCGGTGGTGAAGGAGGCGAATGCGAGGAAAAGCAGGGCGTGTTGCATGAATCAGACTCCAGCGATGATCTTGTTGAGGCGGTCGTTGAATTCGGGCAGGGGCAGGCCGCCGTCTTCAAGGGTGATCCAGCCGTTGTAGCCGACATCGTCGAGCGCCTGACGCATTTTCGGCCAGTCGATGCTGCCGTCCCGAGGGTGCACGAACTTGCCGCTGTGGTTGTCCGGCGCGAGTGCATAGTCCTTGATGTGGATCTTCTTGATGAGGCCGCCCAGCGTGTGAATCCAGTCATTCACGGGCACAAGATACTTCACATGGTTGCCCACGTCGTAGTAGGCCTTCACAAACGGGTGGTTGAAGGATGCGACGAAGTTTTTGTACAGGTCTGGACGCACCCAGATGTTGTTCCAGACGTTCTCGAGACTGATGATGACGTTGAGCTTTTCGGCCAGCGGGATGAGCTTCGTCACCTGCTCCTTCGATCCGTCGGTCGATTTGTTTTGCAGCGCGATGTAACGTTCGAATGGAGTGTTGTCGCCCTTCACCACGCGGCTGACATGGCCAGTCTTCTCGTCGAACTCGATCTCGAATTCCCACGGCTGCGGCATCATCACGGTCGGCCCGCCGACGCGGCACGGCACGAGCAGGATCGTTTCAGCTCCGAGCCAGTTGGCCGTACGCAGGGCTTTCTCCGTCACCGCGTAGCTTGCGGCGACCTGCCCCGGATCATCGCTGTTGAACTCCGCCCAGCCACGCAGCACGGAATGCACCTTCAAACCGATGCTTTCGACGAGTTCACGCGCCTTTTTGGCATCGGTTTCGTCATCAAAAAGGTGCGAAACCTCCACGCCGTCGAAGCCGGCCTCTTTGAGTTCACGCAGGGCCTTTTCCTCCGGCTTGCCGATGATCTTGGCCTTCTGAATCACCGTTTTGAACGTCGCCGCGTTCGTAGAGGAAAGGAAAGACAGCGAGGCGGCGCCTGCCGTGGCGAGGAATTGACGACGAGACGGAGAGGAAGCGGTTGGTTTCATCGGAGAGCCAAACGAGTCTGAAGCACGATATGTTGCCGTGCATGCGGCAGGAAAGCGCAAGAGCTGGGAGCACCGGAACTCAAGAGGCGAGTGCGGGTGGAACAGGAGGGGACAAGAGTGCGCCGTGCCCGGCTGCTTGCACGCGTTTCTCATGACGCGTCCCGTTACGCTCAATTCCCGAACGGTGAAGTCGATGAGATTTTGAAGACCATCCTAGTGCGGCGGGGGAGAGGATGGTGGCCCGTTCTTCGCTAAAGCTGCGGAGGGCATTCTTCGACTCCTTCGTCGACGAAGAATGGCGGACAGGGAGGGATTCGAACCCTCGGTTCCCGTCTAGTGGTTTCCAGTGGTGCAAAGTGGCGGATTCTCCTGGTAAACGAGGCATTAGTGCAGTAAGCTTACTGCACTAACTGCACACGAAAAATGGCCTCTCTATATCGCAAAACACGGTCCCCTTTTTGGTTCATACAATACATGGATGCCGAGGGCATCCGGCGCAACAAATCCACCGGCCTGAGAACAGACAACCCCGGCGAAACGGTCAAGGCTCGCACCCTGCGGGCCGAAATGGAGGCCAAAGAACTTGGCCGCACCGGTAGCACTCTGGCGGGAGAAACCTGGGAAAGCTGGGTGCCAAAATACCTGGAACGCCATTGCGAGAGTGACGCCACA
>CAILZI010000257.1 GCA_903838675.1 uncultured Verrucomicrobiota bacterium | reverse complement strand
GGCCACATCGCGCTTGCCGATTTTGGCGGCTATCACAAACCTTTGGCCGACCGCCTCACGCAACTCCAGACCGAACTTCCCAAACTCGAAGCCGAACTTGATTACTTCAAAGTCCGCAGCGTCAGCGCAGATGCCGTGCAAGTCGAAGCTGACACCCTCTACAACAACTGGCCCCAGCTCCCGGACGAGAACAAACGCCGCATCATCGAAGGCATCGTCGAACGAATCGAGATCAAAAAAGACCGCCCTGAAATCGAGATAACCTTCTCATCCACAGCTCCTTCTGAAGACATGACAACAAACCAACAGAGCCTGAGGGAGCAGAGAAATTAGCCGGTGGTGAAGCGAGGCTGGCCGAGCGGGAACCACCGGACCAAGCGAACGCTGTATTTCAGATCAAAGGTGCATGCCGGAGGTATGCGAGAAGCGTTCTGCCGCCCAGCGTCCACGAGGAGCCTCCGCACGGCTCTCGCATACCTTCGGCATGCGCCTCTGAGGATGCGTGTGTCGTGCACCAAGTCCGGTGGTTGCCGCTGCACCGCTGCGCGGTTTCGCTTCACCACCGGCTAATTTCTCCGCTCCCTGCCGGGAGAAACCTGAGAGATGTGAAGGCGTTGGTTCTCATGACTACCACTTTCTGGCATCCTCACACACCAGACGCGCGAGACAGCGCCTATCGTCTTCACGTTCACCCCCTCCGCCTCGCCACCCAGGCCCGGTATTCTTCTGCGCCTACCTGCTCCTGGAGCATCGGCTTGGGAATCGGCTGCATCCGCTGAATCCCCGTGCACTTCCCGGCGGCAAAGCCCACGTGCACATTTTCGCCTGCGGGCGTGAGCACCCAGTAATCCACGCGCTCCTTCTGCAGCGTCTTTTTTGAGTAAAGCCCATGCTTCGCAACATGAGCCTTGAGCTCCTCCTCCGACATCTTCAGCGACAGCTCGCGGAGCTCCGGGATGGGGCTCAGAAACTCCAGCCCTTGCTCCTGCCCCGGGCAGGTCGCAGACATAAGCATCCCGAGGAGGGCGCATAGCAGAGAGGTTTTCATCGGGTGAGTTGGTGAATGATGCGGGGCAGGCGAGTGGAAAAGCAGCAAGCCTCGAAGTCCCCAAACCCATGCCTACACCCGTACTCTGCGGTCTTCTTCGTGGTAGGTGACGGCCTTCGACTGCAGCTTCTGCCGGATCTTGGTCAGGCGCACGCACCAGCGCTGGGCGATCGTGCCTGCGGAGTCGATGTCAGATGCTACCAGAGCCTGATGTTCAGGCGAGGCGACGACGGCTGTAAGCCACTCCGGCGGCGGGGCAAAACGGGAGACCATGCTTTGCAAAGAGCAGGCGGCCTTGGCGCAGCGCTCCACCCCGCCTGCGGGGCCTGCGGCGGAATGCCGCTCCAGCACGCCGAGAGATTGCAGCTCCGAGAAGTCGAGCGGGCAGCGGGCCTCCAGCCGCCTGCGCGCCTCAGCCAGAAAGTCGGGATCGATCTCCGCGAGCACCACGGCGATCTGCGGCGCCACCCAGCTGCCAGCATCAAACCGTTGCCACAGGGCCTCCGTGATGCGGGCGTCATACGGCATAAACACAGCCGCCACCGCGCCCACCAGCGTCGGGCGCCAGTTCAGGTCATCGAGCAGGCCGAGGATGGCCGTGTGATCCTCATCAGCATTCGCACACCGGCGCACGAGGCGGACGGAGTCCGTGCAGTCGTCCGAGGATAAACCCAGCAAAGCGAGGTAGCCGTGTGCCGACTCGAACACAGGCGCAAAGACTCCGAAATCTTCAGACATAAGGGTGGGTGCCGATCATTGACCGAGCGCCCCCTAACAAACACCAGCGAGCGGGAGTCGTCAATGGCGTGACAGATGCCTTACGTGCCGCTGCCTGCATCCGTGGGGTGCGGCCTCGTGGGTTCATGGTCGCGGCTCATTGCCATGGCAATGTTCCGAAGGCAGTGATCCAGCGATAGAAATCACTGGGAGAATGCTGGGCCCACATATTGCTGTGTCGCTTCACTCCCTCAGGCGCGGAGACTCGAACTTCAATCCAAACATAATCGATGCCCTCCGGGCAGCCACCGGCGGCAAGATAGCGCTGCCGCCACTCCTTCTCCTTTTCTTTTTCCTTGTCTGGATCGTGTGGCCGTGGGCCTGCCTTCTCCTCCGGAGTCACCGTTAATGATGCTGCCAGATAGAACAAAGCGGCCTCAGACAGAAGCCTGTCCACCTCGGGCTTCGTCAGCGGTCGGGATTCCCCCGTTCGATTGACGCCATCTATTTCTGTCCACGCTGCCACCGTCAGTGACTCGCCCGCTCGCTTGAGGCAGAATCCGTGGTAAGAAGTGCCCGTGCACGCGTTGTCGTATCGACGCGCCATAATGACCCAAGTCCACGGTGTCGCCAGATCGGCACGGAGAGCGGAGATAGACTTCTCCCGATCCGCAGCAAGCCTTCCCTGCTCTTGATCATCCTCACGCCATTGCTTCACCTGGGCGAGGAACTCATCCCTGGCTGCGCTCGGCTCTGTTTCCTGTGCAGCGCATGCAGAATACAAGGCCAGGATCAAGGCCAGGGTGCATCGTTTCATGTTCATGGCGAAAGAGGATTGCGCTGCAGGCGCTGGCGCGTGATCCAGCACACAGCCAGGTCAGTGCGGTCGGTTAGTCCGGTATTTCAACGGTGTCTTCAGGGCGTAGCTTCGGGTTGGGAATATCGCCTTTACGAAGCTTTCGAAAGTCAAAGACCGTTCGTTTGGAGTCTCGGACCAGACGAACGCTATTAATGGAAGCCATGACTGGCTGGCCACTAATGGTAGCCATGATGACATCCAAGAGCGTGAGATCGGATTTCCAGGGGAAAGGCTGAGACTCCCGGGCACCAAAAATCACATTCACGTTTTTGATGAATGTGTTCGGAACCGCAGATCGATCGGCGCTGCGCTGCGTCAGCACAGAATCCATGCCGTGCGCGTCGATCCAGCGATAAAAAACTTGGGGACAATGATTCCCCCACATGTTGCCATGTCGCTTCAAGCCAGCAGGGCTGGCAACCCGCACATCAATCCCATAATCATTGGTCTCGGCCAGTCGGTTGGTTTGCATGCCACCGGCGGCACTGTAGCGCCTGTTCCATTCGTAAGTCTTGTCGCGGTCGCCTGGCTTTGGCCCTACTTTCTCGATGGGTGCCTCCATCAGTGAAGCCGCCAGAAAGTACAAGACCGTCTCAGAGAGCAGTCGCTCCACCTCTTACTTCGTGATCGGGCGGGATTCACCTGTCTCTTCCTTGTCTAACATTTCATGCCACGCAGCCACTGTCACCGACTCGCCCGCACGGCTGAGGCGGAAGCCTCTGAACGAAGTGTCCCGGAGGGAGTTGTCGTGCCGAAGTGAAATGATGACCGAGGTCCACGGTGCCGCCAGATCCGCCCGGAGCGCCGCGACAGCCTTGTCACTGGCGGCAGCATGCTCCCGCAGCTTTTGTTGTTCTTCAGCACTCTTCCTCAGTTCAGTGAAAAACGCAGACGTCTGTGGGCCCGGTTTGTATTCCTGAGCAGAGCACTCAGAATACAAGCCCAGGCTCAAGGCCAGGATGAGCAGCATCGTTTTCATGGTAGGTGGGGTGTGCGAGCCGGAGCCGTTCGCCGCAGCGCGTGTTAAAGAAGGGTCACTGCTCAATGAGCAAAATCACGCTTTTGGGAATCCAGAGTTCGCGGCCCTTCCTGTCGATGACCACCCACTCCGCCGTGGCGCGCTTGAGCGTGCCGTCAATGCTGGTGTCGGCACCGTTCATGTTATTCGTCGTTGGCGGCACGGGGTTGTGTGATGCGGCTCCCAGCGCATCGCGTCGAAACTGGATCGTGCAGGCCTTGCCCACCTGGAGTGCCGGCACATCCTGCTTGCCGCATCCGGTGAAGACCACGGAACCAAGAAGAGCCAGCGCGAGGATGAATGATTTCATTTGGATGAATGCACGAGAATGCGTGGTCAGGACACTGACATGAAGCCCATCCATAATCCAGCAATTATGATTGCCTCGGATCAGCGCCTCATCGGCATCCCACCAGCGTTTAAAACCTCATCATCCTTTCGCCTCCCGCCTTCACTTGGCATGGTTGTTTCGCTCCAGCTCTTTAAGACTCATGGCTTCCTGTGCCTGCGCCTCCAGCTGGTGCCTGCGCTGCTGCTCGATTTCATAGGACGATTTGCCCTCGATGCCCACGTTGATCCTTTGCATCTCGGCACGGCCCAGAGTGCCGCCCGCCATCGCTTCCTGCAAAGCCAGTCTGGCGAGGCTGCGCACGGGATAAAACTTCTCGCGCAGGGTGCCGCAGGAGCCATTGACCACGAAGTGATCGTCCTGCAGCGCGGTCAGAAACCACTCGATGCTGCGCCGGTCCCCGAGCCTGCGCAGCGTCCGCGCGGCACTGATGCGTACCGCCGGATGCCCCGACCACGCCATCAGCCGGGACGCCTGCTCGATGGCGGCCTCATCTCCCAGAGCGGCGGCGATGATGGTGAGCATGCTGCGCAGCTCATCGTCCCGCTCCTCCGCCAGGGCACGGCGCACCTCGGGCAGCAGCTTCGTGCCGGTGCTGCGGCACTCCGCGATGATCGCCTCGCGCTTCCGCTCAGTCGGCATGGTGCTCTGAGTCCAGGAGTAGTCGGCATCGGGGTTGGCCGGATCACACTCATGCCGAAGCCGGGCCAGAATGCCGGCAAAGGCCGAGGGCGGTTCGTCGCTCCTTCTGAGTACCAGGCACGGCACCAGTACAAACAGCAGGGCAACCAGCAGGCGGTCGTGGTTCATGCCATGGGAACGTCCAGCCTGGTGCTTTCATTAGCCGCAGGGCCGAAGTTGCAGCCTTTCATGCAAAGTGCACGGGCCGCAAGCAAACGCCCGCGCAAGTCCCGAGACTACAGATAGCCTTCCTACGAAACGATCCAGTAGAGAAACACATCGGCATCTGTGACTTCAATAAACAGGTGGTCTGACCGAAGATCGAGCCCAGGCAGGCCACCGCGCGGAATGGACTTCTGCGGCATCCACCGCGCCGGGTGCAATGCAATACGCAATACTCACCCGAGGCGCGCACGTTGCCATGCTTACTCGGGCACCCGTCACTTCCACGCATCCCGCCACATGTCCGGGTACCAGCGGCCTTCGTCCATTTCGATGATGTCGAAGTCGGTGAGGGCGCTGCCGTCGTCCTTCAGGCCGTACTGCCGGATCATGTCCGGGATGAAGCCGTCCGTCTCATCGTCGCGCCAGCCGCGCTTGCTCATGAAGCTGTTGTAGATCAGCACCTCCTCGTCCGTGAGGCGGCGGCCGGTGGCCAGGCACCATTCCAGCACCTCCGCGTCAGACCTGCCCGCGAGCACCTGCGCCTGCACCTCCTCATGGCGCACCCCCAGGTAGCGGCAGGTGCGCCCGTCAAAACCACGCCCCAGCATCTCGTGGTAGTCCGCCGGCAGGGTGCCTGCGGCATGCAGGCGTATCTTTGAGCACATGCGGGCAAAGTAAAACAAGCCCCCGGTCTTTTCGTAGCAGCCTTTGAGTCCTGGTATTTTCATAGAGTGTGGTTTCGGGTTTCACGTTGGAGTTGAGCCAGATGACCGTCGATCATGCAGGAAACGTGGCCCGAGTGCAAATGCTTGGAAATGGGGGGATGCAGCCTTCTGTACTGGGAGCGCCGACATTTTTTGTCGGCTCTGGCGCTGGCTCCCAGACGCACAGTTGACCACCCGGTTCCTGCAGTATCCAGGCATCAGGGACGTTCGTCCAGAGGCCGACAAAATGTCGGCGCTCCCAGCCATGATTTCATCTGCACGGCAGCCTCGCAAAAAGCCACGGTGCCGGCCCTTAACCGAGCGCCATTTATGCCAGACCTGAATGGCACTCAGTTAAGGAGCGGTGTCTTAGTCTGCCTTTGGCATTGCGCCCATTGCATAAGCGAACGCGACAGCGTCTTGGACTGCGTGCGGCAAGCCTGGGCGCGACGCCGCTTTCGCTGGCCGGACTGCGGAGTCTGTACGAAGAGCGTTCTTCACCTCTCGAAAGCGGTGTCGCCGATGCAGGCCTGCGCCTTGCATCTTTGCCACCGCAGTCCAAGACGCTGCCGCGTGCTAGAGTGTTCCTGACCTCAACAAGCCACGATTATCGCGCTTAACCGAGTGCCAGCCCTGCCAGACATCTTCATTCAGTGTTCACCTGCAGCGAAAGGCACCCGCTCATTCATCCATCTCCCGGCTTCCTCCCTGGGAGTCTTGTTCGTCAGTCAGAGAAGTCCTGTCCAACGCCAGAGCGGTCTCTTTTCCCCTCCGCTTTTGCGCCACTTTGCGGAGACCCTCCTAGTTGGATCATTCCTTCTTGCCTCCGCGCGCGTGTCCTGCCACGCTGCCTCTTGCATGAACTCGCGTCCCACAAGTCCCAACTCCACCGATGACCCTGAGCCGGCTCCCGGCAAGCACCCGCGCACGGGGCTCGATTCTCTTTTGCTGAATGCGGTGCTGCTGGGGCTTGCGCTGCTGCTCGTGATCTCCTTCGTCCTCGGGGACATCAGAGCTGAGCGCGAGCAGCAGAGAAAGGCCGCCGCCGCCGCAGCTGCCACCGATCTGCCCGCGCTAGATCG
>CAILZI010000256.1 GCA_903838675.1 uncultured Verrucomicrobiota bacterium | reverse complement strand
CAAGCGCCTCCGCCTGCTGCTGTCGAAAGCCCCAGGGACGGCGGACCTTTTTTGATGGCCTGCGTGGATTGCAGACCCGAAATCACGGACCCGCAGCAGCGGTTCCCTACCATTCCTGAACACCCCTGCCCCGTCTCACTTGGTCTTCGCCTGATCTTCGGCTGCGGCTTTGTCGAAGAGCCTGCGGATCACTGCTCGGCGCTCTTCCTCGGGGGAGTTCCGGAATTCCGCGTCTCTGAATTTTTCCCTCATGGCTTCGCGAAATTTCTCTTGTCCCGCTTCCGAGAGACTTTCGTAGCGTTTCCTGTCCTCCTCGCTCGGACCCCTCTTCCGTGCGGCATCGGGTTTGCTGGTTTCCGGAGGGGGGCCCTCGGCCGGCGGCTGGGTGCCCGGCTCCGCCTCCGCCTGCTTTTTGGCGTCCGGCTCCACCTTGGGGGCAGGCGGCGTCTCCGTGGGGGTGATGGAGAGGGAATAGACCACGCCGGTGATCCTGGCCACCTCGTAGCTCTGCCCGGGCTTCAGCAGCAGCACGCCTGAGGCCCCCGTTTTTTTGAAGGAATACACCGTCTTGAAGGGAGGGGCCGCACCCTGAGAGCCCCAGGAATGCATAGGGACCGGAGCATTCTTCACCATGGCGTAGCTCAGCTTCAGGCTGCCGCCCTCCACTTCAGCCAGCGCGCCGCGTACCGCGAGGCTGGCGCCAAATTCATCCTCTGCGGTGGGCTTCACCAGGTAGCCCGTCATTTCAAAGGGAGAGGTGCAGGTCAGGGCCGCCAGCTCGCCCATTTTTGCGCCATTCGCCGTCGCGGTGATGACGATGCGGTAGTTCACCCCCAGCAGCGTGTCCTCGGGCTCATTGGCTTGGTAGCCGGGGGGCAGTGGTACGTCATCCGGGTACTGCGGGGGAATGACGGATGGATTGATTGGAAGAACAGCGATGCGAGGTCGCACCAGTGGTTTCCCGCCCTGCCCGAAAGCCTGCATGAGGCCCGCACTCAGCGTGAGTGACAGGAGAAAGAGTGGCGAAAGTTTCATCGGAGTGAATGAGGGTGCAGACGTAGGTGCGGTGGAGTGATCTGGAGCGCACCCGCGCAGGGGTGCGGCGTCGGCTTCATTTCTGCGGCTCCGGGGAAATCGTGAGCGAGTACACCACCCCGGCCATCGTCACCAGCTCGTAGGTGCTGCCCGCCTTCACCCGCACCGACCCGCTGGTGTTGTGGTCCTTGTAGGTGATACTGCTGGAGACATTGCCGCGCATTTCCGGCTTGGGCTCGGCAGCCGCTTTGGCATCGCCGGGTTTGGCATCGGCCTCCGGGCGCTTCGCGGCAGAGCCGCCGAAGGTGGACATCGACTGAGAGACAAGGGGCGTGTTCACTCCAAAGGAGTAGGCCAGCATCAGCGCGCCGCCTTCCTGCTCCGTCAGCGTGCCGCGGATGGAGAGCAGCGTGCTGGGGTGTTCGATGTCGGCGGGCAGGTCGAGCATGCCGGAGGCCTCGATGTTCTTGGAGCAGGTCAGCACGGAAATCTCCCCCAGCGCCTTGTCGCCGGATTTCGCCGCCAGGGTCAGCCGGTAGTTCGTGCTCAAGATCGCTGCCGAGAGCGGCTCCGGAGCCGGTGCCTCATTCGAGGTTCTGCGTGGCACTTGGGCATGGGCAGAGGTGCCGGCGGCCAGGAGAATGAGTGCGGCAGAGAGGAGGCGTGCGGGGTTCATGGTTGCGTTCAGGGTGGTGGGCTGTCCGTGGAGAATGCGCTGGGAGGAATGGGCCTGCGTGGGGGGCGGGTTCGGCAGGGCCTGGGGCATGCAGGGGATGAACCCGCAAAATGATGCCGGGCCGATTCAGCGGCAGTTTTTCCGGTTTGCGGAAATTTTGCAATCTTATTTCGCAGGGGGTGGGGCTGCATTCGGAAGGGGTGGTAGGGACGCGCTGCGCCGCGTCCGAAGAATCCTTCGTCCCAGCGCACACTGCTGACTCATCGTCATCCCCCTTTTCCAATGCGCCTGCGTTTTGCCGCTGTGGCGTGGAAGCATCGAGAACGAGCAGGATCACCTGTGGTGGGCTTGCCGCACCACGCCGTCACACACGCTCCCTTGCCACCACACGCTTCCCCGTCTAAGCGAATCCATGGCCCTCAAAGCAATCATCCACAAAGCGTGCGTCTCCTTCTCCGATCTGGACCGCAACCGCTACAGCGACCACACGCTCACCCTCGCCCGGCATCCCTCGGAAACCGTGGAGCGCATGATGATCCGGCTGCTGGCCTTTGTGCTCAATGCGCCGGAGAACAACGACCTCGGCCAGCTCGAATTCGGCAAGGACCTGTGGGATGCCGACGAGCCCGCGCTCGTGCAGCATGATCTCACCGGCCTGCTCATGCATTGGATCGAGCTCGGCCAGCCCGATGAGAAGAAGCTGGCGCGCGTGTGCGGCAGGTCGAAGAAAGTGAGCGTCTACAGCTTTGCCAGCACCGCCCCCACGTGGTGGGCCGGAATTGCGGGCAAATTCACCCGCGTTCACAACCTCACCGTGTGGCAGATCCCCGCCGCCGAAAGCCAGGCCCTCGGCGCCCTCGCCGACCGCTCGATGGACCTCACCATCACCCTGCAGGAAGGCGTGCTGTTTGTGGGCGAAGGCGACCGCACCGTGGAGATCCGGCCGGTGAAGCTGTGCGGTGCGGAGTAGGGGTGAGGGAACGCAGCGGATTTCATCGCTACGGGCGGTAGGTTGTATTGCGGTTCGCAAAACTCATTTCCGTTTAGCAGGCTGTTTCTTGTTCGAAGATCATGGGCTTCGACGGCGGCTGGCTGGGGACAGCCAGCCCTACCAGCACTGGGCATGCGCGTGCCCGGCGCGAGGTAGGGCGCTTGGTCCTCCAAGCGCCGTCGAGCGTCGCCAAGCGCCGCTTCCCCGGTTGAAACCAGCGCCGCCCCACCTTAGACTGCCCCCATGGCCGCCACCGCCCTCAACATCGCCGATATTGTCGAAGCGGCCCTTTCCCTGCCGCGTGCGGAGCGTTCCTACCTCGTCACCAAGATCATCGGCAGCCTCGATGATGACGATGACAGCGAAGTCAGCCAGGAGTGGCGGGATGAACTCAACCGGCGCGTTGAGGAAATGCGCGACGGCACCTCTCCAGGCATCCCGCATGAGGAGGTCATGAGCGGTGCCCGCGAGCTGCTGGCCAGCATCCAAAAAGAAAAGCAGGCCGCATGAGCCAGCTTTGGAGCAGGCATGCCCGGATCGAATATTACGAGGCCATCGAATACTATGCCCGCATCGATGACAAGCTGGGTGAACGCTTCGTTGCCGTGGTCGAAGAGGCCCTGGAGCAAATGAGCCGAACCCCGGAGAGGTTCCGCTGCTTCGATGGTGACATGCGCAAAGTCCGCGTGGAGGACTTCCCATACGCAGTCATCTACCGCATCGAAGGCCGCGAGCTGCGCATCATCGCGGTCATGCATCTGCACCGGCGTCCCGGTTACTGGCGCGAGCGCCTCAACTGACCCGTAAAACGTTCTTCCTATCGCCACTGCCGGCTACTACAAGAGCGGCACCGATGCGGTCGATCCTCCAACTTTGTCAGCCCCATAGCCTA
The DNA here is from genome assembly GCA_903838675.1 of uncultured Verrucomicrobiota bacterium. Taxonomy (GTDB): domain Bacteria; phylum Verrucomicrobiota; class Verrucomicrobiia; order Verrucomicrobiales; family Verrucomicrobiaceae; genus Prosthecobacter. The sequence goes on along the minus strand of CAILZI010000256.1, from coordinate 32,296 downwards.
TGAAAACTGAAACGGTTCTTAACGATGACCAACTCAAGCAGATGTATGGAGATTTTTATGAATCGAGCCCGAAGGTGCAATTTCATAACGCAGACGTACCCGATGAACTTCAAGCGCTAGTTCCGTATGCGGTTTTTTGGGGAGTGTCTGATGATATTGACAGAGAAAGCTTGGTGGAAGCGGCACCTGCCGAGGTTGTTAAGAATCTTAAATACATCATTCAAACACACGAAGATCAGCTCGACACTTGGCTGGCTGGCCCCTTGGCGGATAAGCCACCCTTCTCAGCCGCCTACATCGCGTTTTCCGCCATGCGAATGGCTTCGGATTATTGCTGAGAAACTAACGGCCTTCTGGAAAACCGGCATCCATCAAGCATTCTCTTTGTGCCTTGTCACCGCTGCGCGGTTCCGCGTGCAGGTGAATTCATGGTTGCGTGACCACCGTGGGTTGGCACCCACGGCGATTGATTGTGACAGCCCGGCGGGATTAAGAGGCCTGATCGATCCCCAGCAGCACCGCTTTGTGGAAGGCGAGCTTCACGCCTGACGCCGAGCTGCGAAGTGGGCCAGGAATTCTTGATGGCTGATCTCCAGCGATGGATTCTGATCCATCTCGGCCTCACGTTGATTCAGCACGGCTTCAAGCTCGTCTCCATCATGCTCAATTCCGGCATTGGAGGTCAGTGCTTGGCTGGCGGTCATGCGATATTATTGGCTCAAAATACGGCTCGGGGCAACCTTGTGCTGGAGTATGGAAGAATGGAGGCAAACGTGAGACCTGAAGCGGAACTTCGCTGCAGACGCTTCTGGTGAGCGCGGCACGCGAAGAAAGCGCTGGCTTTGCTTCCCGGATTGCATGCAGCTTTCCAGGGGTGGCGCTCGCTGCGCGAGCTTACCCCTGGCTACCGGCTGTGATCCCCTCCGGGGATCGGGGGAACGAGAAAGCGGTTTTATGCGGAGGGACGGGAGATTGCGGAGCGCCGCACAGAGACTGTGCGGACCACTTTGCTAGTGCCTGCGCGATGCCCAGGCTGTCTTCGCTACGGCGGACGAGACGCCATTTGCAGCTCAACCGAGCTACTTCGCCGGCAGCACCTGCACGGCATCCAGATGCACGTTCCCGCCTGCACCAGCGGTGCGGAAGATGACGGCGGCTTCTTCGCCGGCGGTGAACTTGTAGGTGCCGAGGCTGTAGGCGCCCTGGGGGTCTTTGGGGGCTTGGGTTTGATCCACCGTGACGGTCTTTTCACCCTCGGCGCTGAGGACACTGACGGGGGCGGTCTTGGCGCGGTTTTCGTGGGGCTGGAAGAAGATGCGGACTTCGTAGCTGCCGGTCTGCTTCACGCTGAAGGCAAAGCGGGCGCTGGCGGTTTTATCGCTGCTGTAGCTGTAGTATTTGCCAACGAAGGGCTTGAGGCCTTCGCCGTGCGTCCACTTGCCGGTGAGTTCGGCTTCGCTGTCGTCGATGACGATGCCTTCGAGCTTCGCGGGATTGATGCCGTCTTCGGCAACGGGTGGCAGTTTCTTGGCGTTGGCGGGCAGGACGAGATCGGCCTCCAGTGTGGCGCGGCGCATGGCTCCGGGCTGGCTCATGAGGTCCTTGAGGATGTCGAGATACTGCTCATACACACCGCGTGGGGAGGTGTGGTGGCGCACGCAGATCCAGGCGGCTTTGCCGACGACTTCGCCCATCATGCCGCAGGTGCGCATGACGCGGGTGCTGCCCAGCGCGTGGCGCTCGACGCTGATGGTGCGGCCGGCCATGAAGAGATTGCCGATGTCCTTGCTGTAGAAGCAGCGGTAGGGCACGGGGTAGCCGTTCTTGTGGTCGGTGTGCTTGCCGAATTCAGCGCGGCTGATGAAGGGATTGTCGGGGAAGTTTTTCGCATACTGCTCTTTCGGGTAATGCAGGTCCTGGTCCCAGGTGGTGGGCACGCAGCCGTCGGGATGGATGACGCCTTTGACCATGTCTTCGCCATTGAGAATCATGTCGCCAACGATGCGGCGGGATTCACGCGGACCGCCGATGTAGGCGAGCCACGAGAGATCGTAGTCGGCATACTTTTCCGGCTTCAGCGTCTTCAGCGCGGAGACAGCGCCATAGACGGCGCGGAAGTTGTGATCGCGAATGAGTTCGAGGTCGTTGATGGGGTCCTTGTTGAAGCCGCTCTCCCAGAACCACTCGCCATGGACGTAGTCTTCGGGGTCGGGCACCGGCGTGTAGCCGAGGTCATAGCCCTTCATGTTTTCGCCGTTCTTTTTGCCCACGGGAGCGAGTGCCTTCGGCTCAGGGAAATCTTCCAGCTTCAAAGGCAGCGCCCAGGGCGTCTGCGGCCATGACACGGGCTTCTTGAGGTTTTGCATGACCCACATGTTGCTCATGCCCATGCGGCCTTTTTCTTCCATCATGAACTCGGCGCCTGCCAGGGCGCCCACGCTGCCGTGACCGGTGCAATCGACGAAGAACTTGCCGACAAAGCGCGTCTCCTTGCCGCTCTTGGTGTCGAGGCCGATGACGCTGCGGATGTTCTTTTTGTCTGCGCTCATCTCGACGCCATAGACGTGCGTGTTGAGGAAGAGCTCGATGGTCTTTTCCGCCTTCACGGTGTCTTCCTTGAGCTTGTCATTGAACTCCTGCGGGGTGGCGGCAGGGCTGTTGCTGGCGCGATCGGCGAACTCCTCCACGATCTCGCCAAGATGCGGATACAAACCGCGGCGCGTGCCGCCCATGGCCCAGACCTGGATTTCGCTGGAGCCATTGCCCCCCAGCACGGGGCGGTTCTGAACGAAGGCCACCTTCAAGCCCTGACGTGCGCCTGAAATGGCCGCGCCCATGCCGGAGTAACCGCCGCCGATGACCACGAGATCATACTCGCTGGTCTCCGGTGCTTTGTCCGGCAGGCCGAGCAGTTGGCGACGGAGCTTGTTCGTGGCGGCGACGTCGTTGGGTGGGGTGAAGCTGTCGTCTTTGCTCAGGATGATCGCATCCACGCGGCCATCGAAGCCGGTGAGGTCATGCAGGCTGAGAGTGGTTTTGCCGGAGACTTTGACCGGGCTGGCTTTTTCCCACTGCCAGTCCTTGCCGGTGGTGCCAAATTCGTGCTTCAGTTTCTCGCCGTTCACGCTGATCTCAAAGCGGCCGGGAGCGCCTGGAGCATCCCATGGGCCCACCCAGTTCTTGGTGCGCGCCCACAGGGTGTACTCGCCGACGGGCAGTGTCACTTCGGTGGAAGCATCCTTCACGGGCTTGCCCATGCCATGCGCCATGAGGTAAGGCGAGCCCACGATGTCGATGAACTGCGTGTCCAGCACCCAGCCACCCGGATTCGAGAACGATTCGGCTTCGATCCAGAGCGGCTGAGCGCTGGCGGAACCGAGGGTGAGGAGACTGGCGAGAAGGACGGATTTCATGGTTGGGGTGTCCGTTTTAAACGAGAACCGGCATGGAATGCAATCATAGGTTCTTTGTTACGGTAACAGGTCGGGGCATTTATGATCTGCGATTTATGATTGATGATTTCGGAAGGGCCGGACTTCCGCAGCGGGAAACGGGTGAGAAGAAAGGAAATGAAAACGCGGTGCTTCTGGGAGGAAGCACCGCGTGAGAGGTTTTGACTGAGAGTTGAATTACTCGGATTTGAGGGAGGCCATGTCGATGGAGAAGCGGTATTTCACGTCGCTCTTGAGAAGGCGCTCGTAGGCTTCGTTGATTTTTTGGATGGGGATGATTTCGACGTCGGAGGTGATGTTGTGGGTGCCGCAGAAGTCGAGCATCTCCTGCGTTTCGGCGATGCCGCCGATGAGGGAACCAGCGAGGCGCTTGCGACCGAAGATGAGGCCGAAGGCGGAGACTGGGAGAGGCTTGTCCGGTGCGCCGACGAGGGTGAGGGTGCCGTCGATTTTGAGGAGGTTGAGGTAGGCGTTGATGTCGTGATCGGCGGAGACGGTGTCGAGGATGAAGTCGAAACTGCCTGCGTGCTTTTGCATGTCGTTGGCATCGCTGGAGATGACGACTTCGTCAGCACCGAGGGCGAGGGCGGACTCCTTCTTTTTGGGCGAGGTGCTGAGCACGGTGGTGTGCGCGCCGAAGGCATGAGAGAACTTCACGCCCATGTGACCGAGGCCACCGAGACCGATGACACCGACCTTCTTGCCTTTGAGATCGCCCCAGCGGCGCATCGGCGAATACGTGGTGATGCCGGCGCAGAGCAAAGGAGCGACACCGGCGAGGCTGAGATTGGCGGGGACACCGAGGACGAAGTGCTCGTCCACCACGATGCTGCTGGAGTAGCCGCCGTAGGTGACGGGGGCGGTGCCGTGTTTGTCGGGCGAATTGTAGGTGAAGGTGCTGTGCGGGCAAAACTGCTCAAGATTGGCCTGGCACTGCGGGCAGGTTTGATCGGAATCCACGAGACAGCCGACGCCGACGATGTCGCCGATCTTATGTTTCTTCACCGCAGAGCCAACCTGCGTCACGCGGCCCACGATTTCATGCCCAGGCACGCAAGGATAGGTGGTGGGGACGGCGCTCCACTCGTTGCGCACTTGATGCAGGTCTGAATGGCAGACGCCGCAGAAGAGGATTTCGATTTCCACATCGCGCTCAGTAGGATCGCGACGAGGAATCTGGAGGGATGCGAGGGGCGAGGTGGCGCTGGAGGCGGCGTAGGATTTGGCGGTGGGCATATAGGTGGGGAGTTAAGAGTGGGGTTGAGAGGATTGATATTGGTCGTCGGTGACGTGTTCGAGCCAGTCGACGACCTTGCCGTCGAGGCTTTCCTGAATGGCGATGTGAGTCATGGCGGTGGTGGGGGAGGCACCGTGCCAGTGCTTTTCACCAGGCGGGAACCAGACGACATCACCGGGATGGATTTCTTCGATGGGGCCGCCCACGCGCTGCACGCGGCCGCAGCCTGCGGTTACGATCAAGGTCTGCCCCAGCGGGTGCGTGTGCCATGCGGTGCGCGCACCGGGCTCGAAGGTGACGGAGGCCCCCGCCACACGTGCCGGAGATGGCGCCTGGAAAAGCGGATCGATGCGGACCGTGCCGGTGAACCAATCGGCAGGGCCTTTGCCGGAGGGTTGTGAGCCGATGCGTTGGATGTTCATGGTGGTTTGCCGGGGTTTACGTTTGGGGCGAGGATTTGCGTTCGGTTATTTGTCGAGCGGTGCAAGCGCAACTCCAACATTGGATTCAGCGAATGAGCCTGTGTAGAGTGCGGCATGGCACGGCCTTCTTTGAACGACATCGCCCTCAGGCTTGGCATTTCCAAGATGACGTTCTCCCGTGCCTTGCGCGGCGGGAAGCATGTGGAGGCGGCGTTGCAGGAGAAGATTCTACAAACCGCTGACGAGCTCGGCTACCGGCCTGATCCGGAGATCGCGAAGCTGATGACGCACCTGCGGCAAACGCGGCGGGCGGCTGAGCCGCTCACGCTGGCCTTTGTGTGGGCGGAGCGCAGCTCGCAGGAGATCGAGCGCTCTTCATGGTCGCAGCAGCTGGTGCTGGGGGCGCACCAGCAGGCCGCGAAACTCGGCTTTCAACTCGAAGAGTTTCATCTGGCCGCACGAGGGATGACGGCGCGGAGGCTGTCCGCCATTCTCGAAGCACGTGGCATTCCCGGCTTCATCCTTTCGCCGCTGGTGTCACGCAGCCGCGGCCATGTCTCGATGGCGTGGGAGAAATTCAGCAGCGTGGTCATCGGCATGGGCTATGCCCGGCCGCAGCTGCACCGCGTGCATCACCACCACTACCTGGGCATGATGACCGCGCTGCGCATGCTGAAGAAGCAGCGCTACAAACGCATCGGCTTTTACTGCGGCAGCACGATCAATGAGCGCATGTTTCGGGCGTGGTCGGCCAGTTTTCTGGCGCACCACCCGCTGGCGCAGCCGGGCACGCTGCTGGCGCTGCGCAAAACACTCAGCCGCAATGATTTTCTCCAATGGCTACGAGAGGCCAAGCCGGATGTGGTGATCGACGGCGGCCATCTGGTGAAAGACTGGCTGGCCACCCTGCCCCCCTCCCGCAGGCCGGACCATGTGACACTCGGCTGGCGGGCGGACATGCCCGAAGTGCCGGGAATCGACCAGCAGGCGGATGTCCTAGGCGCAGCAGCGGTGGATCTGCTGGTGACGCAGTACCAGCAGAATGAGCGGGGCATCCCCGAATCGCCGCGGATTGTGATGACGGAGGGGGTATGGCGCACGGCTCAAAAAGAGGCCCAATTCCCCAGCTAGAGCAGCCAATGGGAGGTGCAACCTTGATTGTTAGCATGTCTTAAACGGCATGAGCGATCCGACTTGAAATGACGCCCTGGAAACGGGCATTGAGGCACTGCAGTTCTTTGAAGACTTTTGCGTATTCGCTCCCAGCTAAACGGATTGCTTCCTTGCTTTTTCTTAAATACATAAACCTAATCTGATATACTTTTTACTTATCCCCTGTGGCGTCCGCCCTTTCAAACAAACGCCCGCACTGGTGTCGGGGGTGGGGGCAAAAACCCCTTGAAGAGGTTATATGAATAGACCGCAGTCTGTGGCTTCGTATGTCCAAGAATGGAAATACTGCATATCGCTTCTCGAAAAACCCTCATTTATGCAGGCCTAGTGGCCAGCATCCTGATCAGCAGCTGCCACCATAAGGAGGCCGAGCATGAGGAGAAGGAAGAGGAGCCTCAGATGATCCTGACCAAGCCCTTGAAGCGGGACACGCTTGTCACACGTGAATACGTGTGTCAGATCCGTTCCTGTCGTAACATTGAGCTCCGGGCAGTGGAGCGCGGCTACCTGCAGTCAGTTTTCGTCAAAGAAGGCCAGGTCGTGAAAGAAGGCGACCCCATGTTCAAAATCCTGCCTCTGGTTTACCAGGCAGAACTGACCAGTGCTGAGGCCGAGGCCCAGGTTGCGAAGGTCGAATTCGAAAACACCAAGCGCCTGACGGAGAGCAAGGTGGTGTCTGACAAGGAGCTGGCGATTTCGAAGGCGAAGTGGGAGCAAAAGATGGCGGTGGTAAACCTCGCCCAGGCCCATCTCGGTTTCACCAACATCAATGCGCCTTTTCCAGGGCTGATGGACCGCCTGCACCTGCGGAATGGCAGCCTGGTGGATGAAGGTGATTTGCTGACCACGCTGTCAGACAACAGTGAAATGTGGGTCTATTTCAATGTCCCTGAAGCGGAGTACCTGGACTACATGTCCGTGGAACAACCGGAGGAGCGAAAGAAAGTCGAACTGCTGATGGCGAACGGCAAGATTTTCAATCAGCCAGGCAGAGTCAATGTCATTGAGGCGGAGTTTAACAACCAAACCGGCACCATTCCATTCCGTGCGGACTTCCCGAATCCTGACCGCCTGCTCCGACATGGTGAGACTGGCAACATCCGCATGAAGAAAATGGTCAAGGATGCGTTGCTTGTTCCACAGAAATCAACGTTCGAACTCCTGGACCACCATTACGTGTTTGTGGTCGGAAAGGATAACATCATCAAGCAGGAGCGAATTCACGTGGTCGAAGAGGTGGAGGACCTTTTCATTGTCAGCTCAGGTGTTTCACCCGAAGACAAGATCATCTTTGAAGGAATGCGGCAGGCCAAGGATGGCGACAAGGCCGGAGAATACAAGTTTGAGGAACCCGAAGTGGCCTTCAAAGATTTGAAGCTTAAGGCAGAATAATAGAATCGACCATGTTTACCAATATCCTGAAAAGGCCTGCATTGGCCATCGTGATTTCCCTGATCATCATCTTCCTGGGTGGACTATCGATCTTAACACTGCCCATCTCACAATTTCCCAATGTAGCGCCCGTTCTGGTAACGGTGACTCTCGACTACCCGGGAGCGAGCGCCAAGGTTCTCGAAGAGTCCTGTCTCATTCCACTGGAGCAGTCGATCAACGGGGTGCAGAACATGAAGTACATGGTCTCCAGCGCCGCGAGCTCCGGGGAGGCGGTCATTCAGGTCTTCTTCCACATGGGCTCCGACCCCAATCAGGCGACGGTGAACGTGCTGAACCGCGTGAATGCCGTGTCATTCCGACTGCCACCCCTGGTGGTGCGAGAAGGCATCATCGTCTGGAACCTGGCTCCGAACATGTTGATGTATGTGAACATCTACAGCAAGGACAAGAACGCGGACATGAAGTTTCTCTTCAACTACGCGTACATCACCCTGTTCCCCGAGCTGTTCCGCACACGCGGTGTCGGCTTCGTGAAGATCCTGGGAACGCGACAGTATGCGATGCGTGTCTGGCTGAAGCCGGACCGCATGCGTGCCTACAACGTTTCGAGCGAAGAGGTGATGAAAGCGCTCCGAGAGCAAAGCATGATCGGATCGCCTGGACGAATAGGACGAGCGGACAGCAAGACCTCGCAATCGCTGGAGTACGTGCTGGTGTATTCAGGACGATTTAACACGGCCGAACAGTATGGAAACGTCATCCTGCGCTCAACTGAAAGCGGCGAACTGCTCAAGCTGAAGGACGTGGCCGAAGTGGAGCTGGGCAGCGAGTTCTACGACCTTTACTCTGACCTCGACGGAGATCCATCCGCCGCCATCATGATCAAGCAGAGTTACGGCAGCAACGCTGCGGAAGTTATCAAGGAGCTCAAGGCCAAGCTGGAGGACGCCAAGGAGAAGCAATTCCCACCTGGGATGGACTATAAAATCAGCTATGACGTCTCCAGCTTCGTGGATGCCTCCATTCATCAGGTGTTGCACACGCTGGTGGAAGCTTTCGTGCTGGTGGCGCTGGTGGTGTTTGTGTTCCTCGGCGACTGGCGTTCGACACTGATCCCGACGCTGGCGGTCCCGGTTTCCCTGGTGGGCGCCTTCTTCCTCATGCAGATGTTTAACGTAAACATCAACCTGATCACGCTCTTCGCCCTGGTGCTGGCCATCGGTATTGTGGTGGACGACCCCATCGTGGTGGTGGAGGCCGTGCATGCCAAGATGCATGGCACCTTTTTATCGCCCTACAGAGCGACACAGCTGGTGCTCCACGAAATCGCCGGTGCTGTTATCGCGATCACCCTGGTGATGACCGCGGTGTTCGTGCCGGTGACGTTCATGTCCGGTCCGGTGGGGGTTTTCTACCGGCAGTTCTCCATCACCATGGCATCGGCCATTATTCTCTCCGGTGTTATGGCGCTCACGCTCACGCCGGTGCTCTGCGCGATGATCCTGAAGAAAACGGACCATCATCACAAGGCGCGCGGGCCCATTGCCTGGTTCCTCGGCATCTTTAACTACTGGTTTGACAAGGTCACTGATCTGTATGTCGCCATCCTGAGGCGGATCGTTCATCGCCGGCTGCTGACGTTCGCGGCTTTGGGAGGAGCCGCTGCTGCGATCGTCTTCATCAATGAGACTCTGCCTGCTGGATTCATCCCGACGGAGGACCAAGGCATGATTTACGCCATTTTGCAGACCCCTCCAGGAACGACCCTTGAGCGAACCTATGCGAAATCACGGGAGCTGATGAAAGTCGCCAAAGAGATCGAGGGCATTCAATCAGTTTCCACCCTGGCAGGCTATGAAGTGCTCACCGAAGGTCGTGGATCGAATTCGGGCACCTGTCTGATCAATCTGGAGAACTGGGAGGAACGCCATCTGACAGCGCCGCAGATCATTGCGGAACTCAAAGAGAAGTGCCAGGCAATTTCGGGCGTTCGAATTGAATTCTTCGAACCGCCGGCGGTTCCAGGTTACGGTGCGGCAGGCGGCTTCTCCCTCAGCCTTTTGGACAAGACCAACTCCGGCGACTATGACAAGCTGCAGGATGTGAACAATGAGTTCATGGAAAAGCTGGCCAAGCGCAAAGAAATCCGCGGTTTGTTCACCTTCTTCAGCGCGAACTATCCCCAGCTGGAAGTGGTCATCGACAACAAGATCGCCATGCAGAAGGGTGTCTCGATTGGCAAGGCCATGGACAACCTCGACATCATGGTGGGAAGCACCTACGAGCAGGGCTTCATCCTGTTCAACCGCTTCTGGAAGCTTTATATTCAGGCCCACCCGGACTACCGCAAACTGCCGAAGGATCTGCAGGACTTGTATGTCGCCAATGACAAGGGTGAGATGGTGCCGTATTCAGCCTTCATGACGCTGGTGCCCAAACTGGGGCTGAATGAAATCACGCGTTACAACGCCTACCCGGCCCCGAGCATTCAGGGTGCTCCGGCCGATGGCTTCAGCAGCGGTGAAGCCATTGATGCCATCAAAGAGGTGGCGAAATCGCTGCCACGTGGCTACGACATCGCCTGGGCGGGCCTTTCGTTCGACGAAGCGCAACGTGGCAATGAGGCCATCGTCATTTTCGTGGTCGTGCTTCTGTTCGTTTATCTGGTGCTGGTCGGACAGTATGAAAGCTTCACCCTGCCGCTGGCCGTGATTCTTTCCCTGCCTGTCGGCGTGATGGGCTCCTTTGCGCTGCTGAAGGGCATGGGACTGAGCAATGACATTTATGCGCAGGTGGGTCTCATCATGCTCGTCGGCCTGTTGGGCAAGAACGCGATCCTTATCGTAGAGTTTGCCCAGCAACGTTACGGCGAGGGTCTGACCATCCTTGAGGCTGCCATTGAAGGTGCCAAAGTGCGCTTCCGCCCGATTTTGATGACCTCCTTTGCCTTCATCGCGGGGATGATTCCTCTGCTGCGGGCGCATGGTGCGGGCGCGATCGCCAACAAGACCATTGGTGCATCGGCGGCGGGCGGGATGTTTTTGGGAACGGTTATCGGATTGCTTGTCGTTCCCGGACTTTATTATATCTTCGGCACGATCTCAGCTCGCGGTAAACTTCTTCCAGATGAAGATGAAATGCCACTGAGTGAACTTGGAGAGTACGGCCACGGCCATCATGAACATGCAAAACCTGAAGAACAAGCTCCTAGCATTTAATTTCGTTTGTCTAATCGTCATGGTTCAGGGGTGCTCTTCGGTGCTCCGCCGTGGCCCTCTGCCATCGAGTGATCCGCCCCTGCCTGCCAACTTCCCAGACACAGCTGGCAAGAAGAACTCCGCCGTGATCGGATGGAGGGAGTATTTCAAGGATCCAAACCTGACCTCCATCATCAGCACCGCCTTGCAGAACAACATGGAGCTGAACATCCTGCTGCAGGAAATCGAGGCAGCGAAGGCTGAAGTGCGTGCGAAAAAAGGGGCGATTTTACCCTTCGTCAGCGCAGGCACCTCTGCAGGCCTGGACAAGGTGGGGCGTCACACACCGGCAGGAGCTGCAGAAGACAACACCGCCAACGAGATCGCAGCAGGAAGAGCCGTCCCCACGAATACTCCTAACTTCGTCTTCGGGGGAACTTTTGACTGGGAAGTGGACATCTGGAGAAAGCTGCGGAACGAGCGTGATGCAGCAATCCTGCGCTATCTGGGCACCCAGGAAGGGCGGAACTTCATGATCACTAACATCGTGTCGGAAATCGCCCAGACGTACTATGAACTGGTGGCGTTTGATAATCAGCTGATCATCCTCAAGCGCACGATTGAGATTCAGCAGAACGCACTCGAGGCGGTGAAACTGCAGAAAGCGAACGCCCGGGTAACCGAACTCGCCGTGCGCCGTTTCGAAGCGGAAGTGCTTAAGAATCAAAGCCGTCTCTTCAAGATTCAGCAGCAGATTACGGTGACGGAAAACAAGCTCAATTACCTTGCTGGTCGTTATCCGCAGCCCATCAAGCGGAAATCCGAAGGCTATGACCGCTTCATGCTGGACCGCATTGACACCGGACTGCCGATTGAGCTGTTGCGGAACCGGCCGGACGTGCGCAAGGCTGAGCTGGAGCTGGCGGCAACAGGACTGGACGTGAAGGCAGCAGCGGCGAGATTCTACCCTTCCCTGAGTATCGCAGGAGCCTTGGGCTTGCAGTCCTTCAGCTTGAGCTCTGCATTCAATGCCCCGGCATCAGTGATGTATGCGGCGGCGGCCAACGTGATGGCACCATTGATCAACCGGAGTGCGATCAAAGCCAACTTCCTGGGTGCGAGCGCCCGCCAGATTGGAGCGATCTACACCTATCAGCAGACGGTGCTTAAAGCGTACATCGAGATGGTGAACCAGCTCGCGCAGATCAAAAACTACGGCCAAAGCTACGATCTCAAGACCCAGCAGGTGGCAGCGCTCAATGATTCCATCACCATCGCCGGCCAGCTGTTCTTCAATGCCCGTGCGGACTATACTGAAGTGCTCTTCACCCAGCGTGATGCCCTTGAGTCAAAAATGGATCTGGTCGAGCTGAAGCAGGAGCAGTTGAGTGCGTTTGTGAAAGCCTACAAGGCCCTTGGCGGCGGCTACAACCGTGCAGCCGGAGGCTCAGGGAACTCCACCAAGATGGCGGTGCCGCCAGCTGCTGGCGAACTGAGAGGTGGTGCGTAGGCAGACACGGGTCTGTGATCCAGACCCGCCAAGCTCATTGCTCTGTGCCCTGACTCGATCAGGGCTTTGCCACCGCATGGACTTTTGCTCGATTCGTGCGTAAAAAACACCCGGTGCTGCAATGGTTCTTGTGTTGCATGACAGGATGGCTTTGATCGCGTCCCACCATGAAACCCCGCCTTCTCCTCGCCGCACTCGCCTTGGCCGTCTCCATTCCCGCCTTCGCGGATGACTTTGTGCCGCTCTTTGACGGCAAAACGCTCGCAGGCTGGAAGAACCCTTATGACTGGGGCCAGATCGACATCGTGAACGGCGAGATCCATCTCACGGGCGAGAAGAAGTTCTTTGTGGTGACGGAGAAGACCTACGGCGACTTCATTTTTGAAGGTGACATTCTGCTGCCCGCAGGCCAGGCCAACAGCGGCTTCATGTTCCGGGCTCATGCCGAAAAGAACAAGGTCTTCGGTTATCAGGCGGAAGTGGATGGCGATGCGAACCGCAAGTGGAGCGGCGGCTTGTATGATGAAGGCCGCCGCATGTGGTTCATCAGTCCGATCAAGGGCAACAAGGAAAGCGAAGCCGCCTTCCGCGCCCGCGCAGGAGACGCCTTCAAGCGCAACGACTGGAACAACTACCGCATCGAGTGCCGTGGCAAGAGTCTCAAAATTTTCGTGAACGGTGTTCTCACCACCGATGTGGAAGACGACAAGGATGCCAGCGGGGTGATCGCCATTCAGCACCACGGTGAGAAGGGGCAGACGTACAAGTTCCGGAATCTGCGGATTCAAGAGCTGAAGTAGCTGCCGTGTGTCGAGCCGTGGTCGTGACGGTGTTCCCTCGCATGTCCGATGGCATGGAATGCTTGTCCATCAATCGCTCTACAAGCCCATCATCGCATCCATCACTTGCTGACTGAGTTCGGAGACTGCCTTGCCATCGGTGAAGTGGTTCACCATGAGGGCGTAGCAGTATTCTTCGCCTGATTTGCTTTTGGCGTAGCCGGTGAAGGTGCGGATGCCGGACATGGCGCCGCCTTTCCAGGTGAGGCCGTCTTTGGACAGCAGCGAGGCTTTGTAAGCGGCACCCTGCGGGCCCGTTCCGGCGAAGTATTGAAGACGGGCGAGGTCCAGCGGGCGGATGAAGTCAGCACGGGCCAGACCGCAGCCGTCTTCCATGCGCAGGCCGATGAATTCGAGGCCGCGTGTTTTCCAGTGTTCACGAATGACTTCGGCGGGTGGTTTGCCCGCCTTCACGCCGAGCATGCGAAAGACGCATTCGGTTTCGTGATTGTCGGAAGTGGCGTGAATGCTTTTGATGATGTCGAGCAGCGGGGGGGAGTCGTGTTTGAGAAGGGATTGGGTGGCTGTTGCGGTTCCAACGGTGCTGCCGACCTGAATGCCAGCGGTGATGAGCGCGGCACGGAAGTGATGCGCGGCAAAGCGTGCCGGATCTGGCACGGCGCCTTTGACTTGAAACTTTGTAGCTCCCAACGGCACGGTGCCTCGAAGGTGGATCGCGGTGGTGTTTTCGCCGCCATGAATGACGACGTTGTCGCCAGAATCTGCCGGGCCGGTGGTCACCTCATTTTTCCAGTCTGCGCCGGGGATTTCCAGATTGATGCCGAGCAAATCTGCAGGAGAGCCTACTGTGGGTCCGGCACGGAAGACGACGATGTAGCGGTTGTGGTTGAGGTTTAAACCTGCCACACCACTCCCGTAGCCGTTGCCGATGTCGCCCCAGTTCCAGAAGTCGCCATAGAGGCTGCCGCTGAAGATGGTGGCATCGGTGCGGATGCCGCCAGTGATGCGGGTGACGCCGCGTTTTTTGAGTTCGGCTGCCCAGGCCTTTAAGTCATCGAGCTTCAGCATGGGGTCGCCGCCGCCTACGATGACAAGATCGCCGCTGATGACGCCTTTTTGGATCGGCGCAGTTGATTTAAGCTCCGTGGTGAAATGGAAATCGGGCCCGAGGATTTCCAGTGCGGTGGCAGTGGTGAGGGTCTTGAAGCTGGAGGCCGGGCTGCTGGCCGTGGTGGCGTTTTCATCCATCACGACTTCGCCTTTGCTGTTGATGAGGCAGAAGCCGATGGCGGCACCCGCGAGCGCGGGGTTGGCGTGCGCCTCCTGCAGCAGCGTGGCGATGGCATTCGGCTTCGCGGGAGGAGGCGGCTGCTCCACGGGGGGCAGTTCCACCTTACGCTGAACAAGGAAGACATCTGGGCGAACGAGGAGCAGGCCGGCCAGTGCCGAGCCCAGCAGGAGGATGACGATGTTTTTCCACATGGGGCGATTGTAGCCTGAATCAGGGCAGCGCCAAGCAAGGCCGCTTGCGGTTTTCCCCCACATGGGCAGCATTGGCGGCATGAAACCTGAGAAAGTGAAGTTCATGCTGATGGCGACCGACATGAAGCGCGCGGTGAGTTTTTACCGCGACGTGATCGGTCTCGATGAGATTTTCGTGAGCGATTTCTGGACGGAACTGCGCTTTGGAGACGCCATCATCGCCCTGCACGGCGGGCATGATGGCTCGCGCAATCCCACAGGGCTGAGCTTTCAGTATGAAGACGTGCTGGCGATGGCGGACAAGATTGCCGGAGCGGGCGCGAAGATCCTGCAATCGCCCCAGCAGCGTGAAGGAGAGCCGATCCTGCTGGGTGTCTTCCGGGATGCCGAGGGAAACGAGGTCTTCATCACGCAATATGTCGGATGATTGTGGATTGCGAATGACGGAATGCCGGTTAACCAAAGGCTGGCCAATGCATACCTCCTTCATTCCCACGCTTGATGCCCTCCCCGCGCGCAAAACGCCGCTGATGGAGCGGTTTGCCGCGCTGCTGGAGCCGAAGGGGCCGGCGCAGATCGAGGCGATGGCGAAGGAGTCGCGGATGATCACGCGGCGGAATTTTGGACGCACGATGCGGCTGTTTGCGCCGCTGTATGTTTCCAATGAGTGCGTGAACAACTGCAGCTACTGCGGCTTCTCACGCGACAACAACGCCATCCTGCGAGTGACGCTGACGGTGGACCAAGTGGTGACCGAGGCAAAGCATCTCGTGGCGCAGGGCTTTCGCAACATCCTGCTGGTGGCGGGTGAGCATCCCAAATTCGTGAGCGATGGCTACCTGGAGGAATGCATCCGGGCCATTCGTGAATTTGTGCCGACGATTGGCATTGAAGTCGGGCCGATGGAGGATCCGGAGTATGAGCGCATGGTCAAAGCGGGCGCGGAGGGCCTGGTGGTGTATCAGGAGACCTATGACCGCGAGATTTACAAGGACATGCACACGGCGGGTCCGAAGAAGGACTTTGACTGGCGGCTGGCCTGCCCGGAGCGCGGCTATGCAGGCGGATTTCGCCGCATTGGCATTGGTGCGCTGTTTGGCCTGAGTGACTGGCGGCTGGAAGCACTGCGTCTGGCGGCGCACTTGGAGCATCTGTACAAGCACTGCTGGAAATCGAGCTTCACCGTGGCGTTTCCACGGCTGCGGCCCGCGGCTGGCGGCTTCACGCCGATGACGGATTTCCCGGACTGGGCGCTGGTGCAGACGATCTGCGCCTTCCGCCTTATCTTCCCTGAAGTGGGCATCATCCTGAGCACACGCGAATCCGCGCCGCTGCGCGATGCGCTGGCCCCGCTGGGCATCACCGTGATGAGCGCCGGCAGTCACACTGAGCCAGGCGGCTACACGGGTGCCGGGAATGAGGACCTGCATCTCACGGTGCGGGGCAAGCGCGTGGAAGTGGAGACGAAGGCGGAGACGAATCGTGCCGAAGGGCAGTTTGGCATCGCGGATCAGAGGTCACCGCAGAGCGTGGCTGAAATGCTGCGCCTCCAGGGCCTTGATCCGGTGTGGAAGGACTGGGATGCTTCAATCCTGGCCGCGTAAACTGACGACTTAGACATGAAGATCACTTTGAACGGAGAGAAGCGAGAAGTTGCGGAACCGCAGACGGTGAAGTCGCTGCTGGAGATCATCGGCCTCGGTGGCAAGCCGGTGGTGGTGGAGCAGAATCAAATCGCCCTGCTGCCGAGGGAGATTGATGGCGCGACGGTGAATGAGGGCGATGTGATCGAGATCGTGCAGATCACGGCGGGGGGCTAGCGCGCCACGCCCGCATACCCATTTCCGCTGGAGCACAACCGGAAGAGGTGGTTGCAGACTTCGTGGGCGGAGAGAATGCCGGTGCGGGGGAGTTGGTCGAAGTCGCCGATGAGGACGGGCCAGTCGGCGCGGTCTTCGGGGATGCGGCCGTGGGAGCCTTTCACTAGTGAGGCATCAAGCGGGATAACGTCCATGAGCATGCGCTGGCCGAGGGCTTTGTTCGCGAGCTTGGCGGCGATTTTGAGCTTGGGCCATTTGATCTTGGGATCGAGGACGAGCTCGGCGGGGTCGTAGCCGCATTTACGGTGGATGTCGACGCAGCGGGCAAAGTCGGGGGCTTTGCGGTCGTCCTGCCAGTAGTAGTAGGTGAACCAGCTTTTGGCGTCGGCGACGGCGATGAGATCGCCACTGCGCTCGTGGTTGAGGCCGACGAGATGCTTTTCCATTTTGCCGAGAACCTGGGCGACGCCGGGGGTGGTTTCGAGGGTGCTGCGGACGCTGGCTAGGATGCTGGGATCGTTGACGTAGATGTGGGCGATCTGATGATCGGCGATGGCGAAGGCCTTGGAGCCGCCGAGGTCGAGGGTTTCGCGGCCGAGTTCGTCTTTGATGCTGAGCCAGCCTTTCTCGCGAAAGACGCGGTTGAGGTGGACGGGCTGCTCGACGTTGGTGATGCCGTATTCGGAGAGGAGGACAACCTTGATGTTGCGGGTTTCGTAGAAGCGGATGAGGTCACCGACGACGTTGTCGATCTGACGGAGGTCGAAGCGGATTTTCTCCATGTCGATGCCGACGCGCTGGAGGTTGTAGTCGAGATGCGGGAGGTAAACGAGCGAGAGGCCGGGCCAGTGCTTTTCCTCGATCCATTTGGCGCTTTCAGCGATCCAGATGGACGATTTGATGTCAGAGCCCGGGCCCCAGAAGTGACGGAAGGGAAAGGGGCCGAGGTCTTTTTTGATGCGATCCCGCAGCGGCATGGGCTGCGTGTGGATGTCGAAGACTTTGCGGCCATCGGCGGGGTAGAGCGGGCGCGGGGTGATGGAGATGTCCGCCGTGGAGTACATGTTGAACCACCAGAAGAGCTTGGCGCAGGTGAACTGCGGATCCACGCGACGGAGGGCCTCCCAGAGTTTTTCGCCGTGCATGAGCTGCTCCGGCTGCTTCCAGAAACGGTGCTCGGCGTAGTCGCGGTCATACCAGCCATTGGCGACAACACCATGATCGCGGGCGAGCCTTCCCGTCAGATAGGTGGCCTGCGCCGTGCAGGTGACGGCGGGCAGGACGGGCTCGATAAGGGTGGAGCGGTTGCGCTCGATGAAGGCACGGATTGCCGGGGTGTGCTCGCCGATGAGCCTCGTGGTGAGGCCGACGACGTTTAGGATGGCGGTGCGCTGCATGGGCTCAGAGTTGCAGGTTTAAAGATTCAAGTTTTGCTCCAGAGGCGAATCGGCACTCAGGGAGACTTGAAACTTGGAACATTAATAAAGCATCGCGGCAGCGACGTACGCGATTTTGCAGATGAAGTGCAGCGCCTGATCCTGAACGAAGGTGGTCTTGTTTTCGCATTTGGCGAAATCGATGAGCCAGTGCAGGAGGAACTCGATGGAGCCGAGAATGAAACAACCGGTGATGGCCCAGACCGCAGCCGCATGGATCAGGCAATGGGCCGTCATGCACCAAGGCCAGATCTGCACCGGACGGGAAGGATCCTGCAGTTTGTAGAGCAGGTGCCGGTTTTTGCAGGTGGAGAGAAACTCACCCTGCAGCGGGTAGTCCATCAGCGCATGGCCGGCGAACAGAAGGAAAATGACCTGGATAGCTTCCAGCGAATTGTGCGGAGGAAATGGCAGCAGGCCAGACATGCGGAAGTTTTCCATCGTGAAGGGCGGACTGCAACGCACGATTCAATCGTACGCAAAACAATCCGCCCCACATGCATGCATCAGGCGCTGTAGAAGGCGGCGATCTTCTCATTCACCGCGCGGAGACGATGGGAAATGGTGCGACCGACACCAATGAGCAGCCAGGCGGCGGCACGTGGATATTCGTTGATGTAGCTTTCGAGGGTCTCCCCGTCGATGCGCCAGACCTGGGAGAATTCAACGGCGGTGACGCTGGCGCTGGCGACGTTGGGATCGAGCAGATTGATTTCGCCAATCGTCTCGCCCTTTTGGATGGAGCCGAGGAGCACTTTGTGACCACCGCGCATGGCCGTGGCGTGGAACTTGCCGGAGACGACGAAGAAGAGGCTGTTTTGCTGCTGGCCTTCTTCAATGAGATGCTGACCAGGCTGGACCGGGAGGAATTCGCCGTAGCCGCTGAGGATATCGCGATCTTCGGCACCGAGAGGTTCGAGGATGCCTTGGGCTGGAAGTTTGGGAGAGGAGAGTGAACTCATGGGAAACTATCTGTAAGGGTGAATTAAGCAGTCTTTTTTAAGCGGAGATCCCCGGAATGGCAAGCCCAGCGAGCAATAAGCTGCCGAATCAGCCTTACTGTGTAGGAATTGTCACATTCGGCGAAACCACCCCCTCTCCAGCATTTTCAACCACTGTGGTCGTTCACATCTGCGAAGTATGTACATCCTAAATTTTGCTGGATTTCCAAGGCCATCGGTTCAGAATCGACCCCTTACTTCAACCAGCCACCCAGACCCCATCCATGTCCGACTCTTCCTCCTCCAAATGCTGCGGCAGCCTCAGTTACGATTTTGCCCATCTTCTGCTCCGCCTTTGGGTCGGTATGCGTCTGTTCATGGCTGGCATTGACAAGTTTCGCTGGGGCAACGGACCGACGGTAAGCTTCGGTCTCGACAATTATTCGAAGAAAACGGGCCCGCTGGCCAAACTGATGAGTGACAACAGCTTCATGCCTGAATGGGCCTGCAATGGTTTTGCTGCCACCATCGGCTACATTCTTGTCCCAGTCGGCATTTGGGTGGCGATCGGTATCTGCACTGAGTTTGGTCTGCTGGCCGCCGGCCTGGTCTTCCTTTCCCTGGGTTTCGGCCTCGCCTCCCTGCCAGATGACACTGAAGTCGTCAGCAACATCGGTCTTTCCATTCTCATTGTGGCCGCCGCGCTCGTGACCTCGAAGGCGAAAACCTTCTCGATCGACGGTTTCCTTGCCCGCAAGAAGGCATAACAACGAC
Source organism: uncultured Verrucomicrobiota bacterium (assembly GCA_903838675.1). Lineage (GTDB taxonomy): Bacteria > Verrucomicrobiota > Verrucomicrobiia > Verrucomicrobiales > Verrucomicrobiaceae > Prosthecobacter. The sequence continues at coordinate 12,657 of CAILZI010000256.1, read as the reverse complement.
TTCACGTCGGCTATGGCAGTGAACCCACGCGCCTGATTGCACCTATGAATTCCCAGCCTCCATCCCCCTCCCCAGCGCCGCTGTCCCGTTTCATGGACCGCCGCGGCTTCCTCCGCACCAGTGCTCTCACGAGCAGCGGAATCTACCTCGCCACCAGCAAGAGCGCCATCGCGCAGGCAACCGAAAAAGGCCGCACGATCAAGTGCGCGCTCGTCGGCTGCGGTGCGCAGGGCAATGCCCTGCGCGTGGCATCCAAAGACGTTCCAGGCATCCAGTGGGTGGCCATGTGCGACATCTGGAAGTTCTCCATCGCGAAAACACGCGGCGGCTTCCTCGGTGAAAACAAGCATCAGGTCGAAGGCGACATCAAAATCTACGAAGACATCAACGAGATGCTCGACAAGGAGCCGTCCATTGAGGCCGTCTTCATCGCCACGCCTGACTTCATGCATGCGCCGTATTCGCGCCTCTGCCTTGAGAAGGGCAAGCACGTGTACTGCGAGAAGATGATGAGCAACACGATCGAGGGTGCACGCGACATGGTGCGCGCCGGCAAGGCGAACCCTGGAATCTTCCAGATCGGTCATCAGCGCCACTCCAATCCGCGTTACCTGAACCTGCGCGACAACGTGATCAAGCCGGGCAAGATGCTGGGCCGCATCACGCACGCCTACGCGCAGTGGAACCGTGGTGTCTCCGGCAGCGCCCCGCAGGGTGCGGTGAAGGGCTACGACATTTCTCAGGACATCCTCACCAAGAACGGCTACGGCAGCCTTGAGGAGTTCCGCAACTGGCGTTTCTTCAAGAAATACGGCGGCGGCCCGCTCTCCGACCTGGGCGCACATCAGATCGACATGTTTAACTGGATGTACGAGTCCACCCCGGTCTCGGTCATCGCCTCCGGTGGCGTGGATTACTTCGATGGCACGGATGGCCGCCCAAAATTCGAGCTGCCTGACAACATGATGTGCATCTACGAATTCAAGACACCTGCCGGTGCGCTGCGCGCCTACTATCAGGTGCTGACCACCACGGGTTCCCAGGGTGCGTATGAAAAGCACATGGGCATCGGAGGTACGGCGATCATCTCCGAACTCGACACCAATGGCAACCAGCTCTACGCCGAACCCGGTCAGGACTGGGAAGCGTTCGCCCTGGGTGACAACCCGCCCATCATGAAGGCGGCCGACAAGGCCAAGAGCAAGTTCTGGGAACATCCCCGTGACTGGGAAAAGCCAAAGCCGCCATCCTATGGTGCCGTCAGCGTCGCCGACGTGCGCGAGAGCAAGGCGCTCTCCCAATGGGAACTGGCCAGGAAACTCAAGGTCAAGCCGCACACGCCGCACATTCAGAACTTCATCGAGGCCGTGCAGACCAAGGACCCAGCGCACCTCACCTGCAATGTCGAGGCCGCCTTCAGGTCCTGCGTCACCGTGCTCAAGGCCTACGAGGCCAAGGAGGCGGGTGGCAAATACATCTTCAAGCCAGAAGACTTCCAGGCTTAACCAACCAGCAACCAGCCATTCCCCATGAAAAACACCCTCCATATCCTTACGGGCCTCGCGCTCGCTCTCACCCTTGCCTCCTGCGGCAAGAAAGAAGAATCGAAAGCCGGCGCCCCTGCCGCAGCTCCTGCGGCTGCCGCTGTTCCAGCTGGTGACCTCGAAGAAATCAAGCTCGAGTTCCCGAAGCCCATGTTCATCGGCACTCCGGTGCCTGCTGAACTGCCAAACCTTGAGAAGGCTGACCCCAGCAAGGTCGTGAAATCCATCATGGTCCCAAAAGGCACCACCAACCTTGCCAAAGGCAAGAAAGTCACCAGCTCTGACGCTGCTCCGATCATCGGAGATCTCACCCTGGTGACCGACGGTGATGCCGACGGCGCTGATGGCTCCTTCGTCGAGCTCATGCCCGGCAAACAGTGGGTGCAGATCGACCTCGGTGCTGAAGCGAACATCTACAAGATCGCCATGTGGCACTACCACAAGCAGGCCCAGGCCTACATCGACGTGGAAGTGCAGGTCTCCGACGATCCTGAGTTCAAGACCGGTGTCACCAGCCTCTGGAACTCCGACCACGACGACTCCTCAGGCATGGGCAAGGGCACTGACCCAGCCTACGTGGAAACCAACCATGGCCGCGTCGTTGACGCGAAGGGCATCAAGGCCCGCTACGTGCGCCTCTGGAGCAATGGCAACACCAGCAACGACATGAACCACTACTGCGAAGTGGAAGTGTTTGGCACCCCTGCCAAGTAAGCTGGGCAGACAGAGTTGATTTAGTCAGACCGCCGTGCAGGTGACTGCACGGCGGTTTTTTGTGGTGAGATGCGGCGCTGATTTTAGGGGGGAGGCAGCCGTTTGCACAAACTGAGCTTCCCAGATTCCGGCTAAAGCCGGTACTACAAAACGTGCGCTGGCTGGTTTCAGATCTGGGGCCATGCGGGGCTTCGGGAACGGTCTAAAGCCCGAACTACGTACTCAGAAGCGCCGAAAGAGTGCGCGGATGTTATTCGAGAGGACAAGGAAGCCGGGACTACAACACGTGCGCTGGTTTTTACACGTCCACGACCTTGGTGACTTTGGTTTGGGTGGCCTGCCACTCCTGGTAGCGCTCCAGTTCGCGCTCCACGAGTTTAAGGCAAAAAGCGACCACTGTCGCGTCGTCAAGATAACCGACGCCGACAATGACGTCCGGGATCACGTCTGCTGGATTGAGCACGTAGAGCAATGCCAGCGAGACTGCGCTGATGGCCCAGTAGGGGATCTCGCGGTAGGCTCCCGCCCAGTAGTCCTTCACCATGCTGAGCATGATCTTCGTCTGTTCGAACACCTTCTTGAGCCTGGGCAGCTTGCTCTCGATCTCGTGCGCACGCTGGTTGACCTTGGCAATGTCGAGATCGTGGTCGCCCTTCGTTGGTGTGCTCATTTTAAAAAAAGTAATCAAAGGATTCCCTGAAGTCCAGCCTGCAGTCAAAACGGCGGGATGTGGAGATTCTGCCACATCAGCGCGATTGACTTCCCCGCCATGGCTCGAATCATCCCATGCAATGCCCTCCGAAGACACTCCGCCTCCCGCCTCTGGCCAGACCGACTTTTTGACCCGTGAACTCATCGAATGTGGGCGGGATTTTCATCATCGCGGCTGGTCGCTGGGCACCAGCAGCAATTACAGCGTGGTGATTGACCGCGAGCCGCTCCAACTGCTGATGACGGGGAGTGGTTTCGACAAGGGACGGCTGCAACCCGAGCAATTTGTCATTGTGGATGAAGGGGCAAGGACGACCAACGCGACAACTCTCAAACCTTCCGCCGAAGCGCTGCTGCACACGGTGCTGGCGAAACATGGTGCAGGGGCGGTGCTGCATACCCACTCGGTGGCTGCAACGGTCTTGAGCGAGCATTTCCTGAAGGCCGGAGGGCTGAGGATTTCAGGGTATGAAATGCTCAAGGGGCTCGCGGGCATCACCACACACGAGTCGGAAGCCTGGATCGAAATTTACCCGAACACGCAGGACATAGCTTCGCTGGCGACGGTGATCGATGCACGTCTGAAAGACCCAGCCAAGCCACTGCGCCACGGCTTACTGATGGCAGGACACGGTCTTTACACCTGGGGGGAGAGCATTGCGGCGGCGCGCCGGCAGATTGAGGTCCTGGAGTTTCTTTTCGAAGTCGTCACGCAGAAACGTTTGCTCTTCGGCTCGTTTTGAGGAGCACTCATGCCATGGCCTACCTTCGCATTCCTTCCGCAGACCGTGTCATTGACGATGCGGACAGCATTCGCAGCTTTCTCCTGCCGCATGGCATTCATTACGAACGCTGGCCAGTGGCGGGGCGCATCGACAGGGATGCCACGCAGGAGGAAATTTTGGCGGCATATGCGCCTGAGGTGGAAGCTTTGAAGGAGAGCGGAGGCTACATCACTGCGGATGTGGTGAATGTTACGCCTGATGTGCCCAATCTGCAGGAGATGCTCAACAAGTTTAACCAGGAGCACCGCCACGCCGAGGATGAGGTGCGCTTCATCGTCAAAGGGCACGGCATTTTTTACATCAATCCCGAAAACGGTGATCCGGTCTTCTCCATCGAGATTGAAGAAGGAGACCTCATCAACGTACCGGCCGGCACGAAGCACTGGTTCGATCTCTGCGCCGACCGCACCATCCGTGCGATCCGCCTCTTCCGTGAAAAGGCCGGCTGGACGCCTCTGTACACCGGAGACGCGATTGCCAGCGGGTATCAGCCGCTGTGCTTTGGACCGAACCCCATCGTGGCCAAGGGCATCAAGATCGAGCAGGCTGTCTCCATCGCCGCATGATCACGTTTGGCGGCAAACTGATCCTGCTGGACATTGAAGGGACGGTTTCACCACTGGCATTTGTCCATGATGTGATGTTTCCGTACGCACGGCAGCGTGCCGGGGGGTATCTCCAGACGCATTGGGGGTCGGCCGTGATTGGGCAGATCGCGCGCGATGCAGGTGTCTCTGCTTTTGCCACTCCTGCCGAGGCCGAGGCAGCGGTGCATCGACTGATGGACGCCGACGCCAAAGTGACCGGTTTGAAGCAGCTTCAGGGAATGATCTGGGAAGAGGCCTTTCGCAATGGCGAGCTGCGCAGCCGAATCTTCGATGATGTGCCACGCGCATTGGCAGACTGGTGTCAGAAGGGCTGTGAAATTCGCATCTATTCCTCCGGCAGCGTGCATGCACAGAAACTCTTCTTTGCTCACACGAAGCGGGGCGATCTTTCCGTGCAATTCTCCGGTTTCTACGACACCACCACGGGCTCCAAACGGGAAACCGCCAGCTACACAGCCATCGCTGCGGATTGCGGCCTGCCGGCGGATCAAATTCTCTTTGTCAGTGATCTCGTGGAGGAATTGAACGCAGCGCGAAACGCGGGCATGATGACTGCACTTGCGCTCCGTCCTGGGAACAAGCCTGCACCGGCGCACGATCATCCTGCCATCGCCTCTTTTTCCGATATTGCCCTCGCATGAACATTCACGGCCAGCCGCACCGCTCCATCGAAGCAGATCACTCCGCACGGAGCGCTCGAATCATTGATCAGACTTTTCTGCCACACCAGGTCGAGTGGCGTGATCTGCTGACGATGGAAGATGCGGCCGAGGCCATTCAGGTGATGCGGGTGCGTGGCGCGCCTCTGATCGGAGCGACTGCCGCCTTTGGCTTGTTTTTCGCACTGCGTGAGGATGCATCTGATGCCGCACTGCACAGGGCCTATGATGTGCTGCATGCCACCCGGCCCACTGCGATCAATCTGCGCTGGGCGCTGGACCGGGTGAGGCGCATCGTGGCACCGCTTGGAATTGAAGACCGCGCCGCTGCCGCATGGGACGAAGCGCTGGCCATTTGCGAGGATGATGTGCGGACGAATCACTCCATCGGCAAACATGGGCTGGAATTGTTCCGCGCCATACAGGCAAAGAAGGCTGACCCATCCGCGACGCTGAATGTGATGACGCACTGCAATGCTGGCTGGCTGGCCACGGTGGACTGGGGCACAGCCATCTCTCCCATCTATCAAGCACATGATGCAGGCATGAACGTACATGTCTGGGTGAGTGAGACGCGACCACGTGGTCAGGGGGCTTCACTGACGGCTTTTGAACTCAAGGAGCATGGTGTGCCGTACACGTTGATCGTCGATAACAATGCCGGACACCTGCTGCAGCGCGGTCTGGTGGATGTGGTCATCGTGGGCACGGACCGTGTCACGGCGCATGGTGATGTGGCGAATAAAATCGGCACTTACCTCAAGGCGCTGGCCGCCAAAGCGCATGATGTGCCCTTTTACGTGGCCACTCCCGTCAGCACCATCGACTGGACCATCACTGACGGAATCCGTGAGATCCCCATCGAGCAGCGCAGTGCGCGTGAGGTGACGCACATGCCGGGGGTGAATGGGGCGGGAGTCCGAGAGGAAGTGCTGATCACGCCCGCCGGTACTCAGGCGCGGAACGACGGCTTTGATGTGACGCCTGCGTCACTTGTCACCGCCTTGGTGACGGAACACGGGGCTGTGCCGGCCAGTGCCACCGCATTGAAGCAATTGCAGGCCTTGATTTGAACTGGGGCTGCCCCTCATAGTGGTGACACGCGGTGCGACGGTCACTCCGAGAGAGCTCAAAGAACAGAGGGCAAGGAGCTGGTGGTGCGCAGCGAAGGTGACAAAAAAGCCAAGCAGGAGATGGAGGCCTGAGCCAATAAACTGAGTGAGTTGACGCTTGATGCGAAGTAATGCGCCAATCTAGTCTTTAACATTAAATAGCTTGTAAAGTCCACCGCATCACAGAAGCTGTACGCCCAGATTATGAAATACACACATCTTTTCCTCATCGGGCTGCTCGCGGGCAGCATCACCTCATGCGACAAAAAATCACCCGAGGGTGCCAAAGCCGCTGAAGACAACAAAAAGGCGACTGAAGCGGTCAAAGAGGCCATCAAATCCGACGCAGCTGCCGTCACCAAAGAATTGGAAGCCGCCAAAGTGGCTGCTGAAAAGAAGGCGTCTGAGATGAAGGTCGCCGCTGAAAAAGAAGCTGCCGCACTCAAGAAGGCTGCAGAAGAGAAAGCCGCTGCAGCAAGCAAGGCCATCGAAGAGGCGGCCGCGAAAGCCAAGGCAGCGCTGACCCCGGCACCTGCGGCTCCCGCAGCCCCGGCTGCTCCTGCTCCTGCTCCTGCTCCTGCTCCTGCTCCTGCTCCTGCCGCTCCCGAAGCGCCAGCGGTGCCGAAATGAAGCTGACTGCAGCATGAATCACACGAGAGCGTCAGGGAGAACCCCTGACGCTCTTTTTTATATTGGGCTCACACTGCCTGAGGCACTGCGTAGCCGGAACGGTACTCACGGGTGAGCAGGGCGAGTGCTTCCGGTGTGGCGGTGTCGCCAATGAAAGTTTCCTTGGCGGAGTCGATTTCCAGCATGGGGCCCATCTTGATGTCGAGCTTGGAAGCATCGAGCTCGTTTTTAATGAGGTGCTCGTGGAAATCGGCAATGACGTCATTCCACGGCTGGAAGTCTTTAACCGCAGCTTCGGCTTGTTCGCGGTTGTACTTCTGGCCGAGGCGATAGGAGTTGTTGGCGAGATGACACCAGGCGCTGGAGAAATGAATCTTCTCCACTTCCCCCTTCAGGTCCTCCTGCTTGCGGCTGCGGATGGCGGCGATGAAATTGGCCGCATGACTTTTGCCACCATCGCCTTTGAAAATGTGGAGCTTCTTGCCTTCGGCATCAAAGGCGGTGCCGCCACCACGGCTGCCGGTGTAGTAGCCGCCTTCGCATTCGATGATGAGGAAAGCGCCTGTGCGACGGCGCAGATACACGTCCGGGGCCTTGATGCCCTTCTGACGTGGCAGGTTGTGGAAGTCCACGATCACCGGAATGCTGCCGGTGTCCATGTAGGCAAAGTGGGTGTTGGGTGATTCGCCAGCATCATTCCAGGCAAAGCGACCGCCACCGGCGATGACACGCTTGGGCAGAGGCACCTTGTCGCGGAAGACAACGTTGCGCAGGTCGTCGAGGATGTGCGGGCCCCAGTTGCCCATCTCGCCGTTGCCAGTGTTCCAATTCCAATGCCAGTCGTAGTGGAATTTTTCGCGGTAGATTGGCTCGTCCTTCGCGGGGCCAAGCCAGATGTCGTAGTCCACCGTGGCGGGGGGTGTGAGCGGCTCTGCGCGTTTGCCGATGGAGGCACGCATGCTGTAGTGATTGCAGCGCACGTATTTGATCTTCCCCATGGTTTCGGCATCGAGGAAGGCTTTGATTTCCTCCTGCAAAGGATCGCTGCGCTGCTGCGTGCCGCCCTGAACGATGCGGTTGTACTTGCGCGCGGCTTCGACGAGTTTGCGGCCCTCCCAGATGTTGTGTGAGACCGGCTTCTCCACATAGACATCCTTGCCCGCCTGCATGGCCCAGATGGAGGCCAGCACATGCCAGTGATTTCCGGTGGAGACGACGACGGCATCGATGCTTTTGTCTTCCATGACCTTGCGCAGGTCCTGGGTGGTCTTGGCATTGGGGAAAACTTTTTTGGCTTTGTCCAAGGCTGCGGTGTCGGGATCGCAGAGGTAAGCGATTTCCACGCCCGGGACTTTGGCCATGCGGCCTGCATTGCCCAGGCCCTGGCCGCCGAGACCGATGGATGCGATGCGGATGGTGTCATTGGCCCCCAGCACACGGCTGGCTGACAAAGCGGTAAAGGCGAGGGCGGACTGGGTGATGAAGGAACGACGTGAGGTCATGGCTGGTCGGGTTGGGAGAGTGATGTTTTCTCAGAACGGTGTGCTGAGGGCAAGTCCTTCTTTGAACTGGATGCCGGCCTCGTTTTCCCCTTCATTTTTTGCCGGGTTATTTTTCATGACAGGACACCTGCCTTTCGAGTACAAGTCGCGCCATGAAAGGATTTTTTACCCAGGGTGGCGTGCTCCTGCTCAATCAATCTGTTCGACTCTCCGAACTGGAACCTCTTCTGCACTCCTTCGGAGAGGTGCGCCGGACTGGTGATGGTAAAGGTCATTGGGCCATGGGGAGCGAATCGCTGGTGGTTTCGCTGGGATTGGGGAACAATGCCGCTGCGGTCATCGACGTGGTCTCGCAGCCCTGGCCGGACTCCATGGGAGATCCCAAGAAAGACGGCATGCTCTTTGCGAGCTGGTCGATGGGGCACTTTGGACCGCTGGCATGGCCTGGCGGGCTGGAACGTGCGATGGCCCATGCATGGACCTGGCCGGAAGGGCAAGACATCGCGGCTGAGCACACGGCCTTTATCCGTGTAAAGGTGAGCCACGTCTTTGGAGGCGGGCCAAAAACGCCTATCATTCCTGAGGGCTACGATCCTGTGGAGGAACTCAAAAAGACAACCAGCCTTCTCCTAGCTCTGGCAGCACATCCGGCGGTCATTGCGTGGTTTAATCCGAATGGGGAACTTTTGCTGCCGCCCGCACAGGTCGCCGAGATCATTCAATGGTCTGAGGCCCATGATGTGAAACCGGTGGATGCCTGGACCAATGTCCGCATGCTCAAGCTGGACGGCATAGCCGACGGTTGGATGCTGATGGAAACCGTGGGCATGGGTCAGGTCGATGCAACGGACATGGAGGCTTTTTTCCCGATGGACCCGTTTGATCCGGGCGAGGTGGCTGCATTTCTGCGGAACTCGTCCAACTACATCCTCACAAACGGACCGGTGATCAAAGACAACGACACCATGGACGGGCCAGGCGCACAGCGATGGCAGGCCCGTAGCTATGCAGAGAGCTTTCACGCGCCGCCACGTGCCACACTGCGCTGGTTTCCCTATGGCTGCAACCCGCCGCCGGTGCTTGTGGAAGCAAAGTCGCCTTTAACAGCCCGGTGAAGAAAACTCCGCTCACACACTGGCGGTGTTGCGGCCTGCCGCGTTGATCTCACTGATCTGCGTGTTCAGCGTGCAGAAGTCGTAAACGACACCGACCAGCAGACCACCACCAGTGACGAGGTAGAGAATGCCCGTCACCCATTTTCCCATGTAGAAGCGATGGAGGCCAAAGATGCCCAAAAACGTGAGGAGCACCCAGGCGAGTGAGTATTCAAGATGACCTTGAACAAACCTGCGATCCGCTTCCCGGTCCATGCCGGGAATGAGGAACAAATCCACGAGCCAGCCGATGCCCAGCAGGCCGCCGGTCAGGAACCACAAGATGCCCGTCCTGGGTTTGCCAAAGTAAAAACGATGGGCACCAGTGAAACCGAAAAGCCACAGGATGTAGCCAACGAATTTGTTGTGGGTGGAAGGAAGAGGGGTGTTGTTCATAACGGCATCAATGATTATGAGCCTGAGACTTCGTGCGATTCCAAGTTTGCCCGGTTTTCGCAACCGGCCGCAGAAGGCTGGACAAAAGGAAGCTGATGCAGCTACACTCCGCTCATCATGAACACCGCTGATCTTGTCTTTGTGGGTTTCAATCGTCGTGTGGCCGCGCTTAACCGCCGGACCGGCGAGATCGTCTGGGAATGGAAGGCGTCCAATGGCACGGCGTATGTGAGCCTGCTGCTGGATGGCGGCATGCTGATCGTCTCTGTGACTGGCTACATGTATGGGCTGGATGCAGCCACAGGAAGGCAGCTCTGGTACAATCCGATGAAGGGCTATGGCACTGGCGTCACTGCGCTCGTTTCTGTCAACGGCATGAGCAGCAATCCGGTGAGCGCCGTTGCGGCACAGCAGGCCGCGCAGCAGGCGAGCCAGACTTCCACAACACCAACGTAGGAACACCCAAAAAAAGAGGCCGCTTTGCAGCGGCCTCTTCGTAGTTTTGAGTGTTGGCAGATGAGGCTTAGCCCACGTCTTCGGCAGGAGCTGCACCACCAGCGGCGGCGGCTGCGTCCTTCTCTTTCATGGCGGCCTTGCGGCTCATCTTGATGCGGCCCTTGTCGTCGATGCCGATGCACTTGGCGGAGACGATGTCGCCGGTCTTGACGGCGTCTTCGGTCTTGTTGACGCGGAAGTCGGCGAGTTCGCTGATGTGGATGAGGCCGTCCTTCTTGCCGCCAAGGTTCATGAAGGCACCGAAGTTTGTGGTGCTGACAACGCGACCTGTGTAGATCTTGCCGACTTCGATTTCCTGGGAGGTGCCGCTGATCATTTCGACTGCGCGCTCGAGGCTTTCCTTGCGGGAAGCATAGATGTAGACGGTGCCGTCGTCTTCGATGCTGATTTCAGCGCCGGACTCGGCCTGGATGGCCTTGATGTTCTTGCCGCCAGGACCGATGAGCTCACCAATCTTGTCAGGGTTGATCTTCACGATCTCGATGCGTGGAGCATAAGGGCTGAGAGGCTTCACTTCAGCGATGGCCTGGGCCATGGCGGAAAGAACCTGAGTGCGGCCTTCCTTGGCCTTGACGATGGCTTCTTCGAGGATGCTCAGAGGGAGGCCGGGGAGCTTGAGGTCAAGCTGGTAGCCGGTGACGCCTTCGGAGGTGCCGCAAAGCTTGAAGTCCATGTCGCCGAAGTGGTCTTCGCTGCCGATGATGTCGAGCATCGTGAGGTAGCGCTTCATGTTGTCGCCTTCGAACTCAGTGACGAGACCGACACTGATACCACCGACGGGGCGCTTGAGAGGCACGCCTGCATCGAGGAGGGCCATGACGCCGGAGCAAACGGAGGCCATGGAGGTGGAGCCGTTGGACTCCATGACTTCGCTGCTGACGCGGATGGCGTAAGGGAAGACTTCCTTGGCAGGAATGACTGGCTCGATGGAGCGCTCTGCAAGAGCACCGTGGCCGATTTCACGACGGTTCTGACCACCGAAGCGGCCGGTTTCACCGACGGAGAACGGAGGGAAGTTGTAATGAAGAATGAAGCGCTTCGACTCAGGGCCGCCTGCGTAGGTGTCCATTTCCTGGGCTTCGTCCGCCGGAGCGAGCGTGGCGATGGAGAGAGCCATCGTTTCGCCGCGGGTGAAGCTGGCGGAACCGTGGGTGCGGGGAAGCACGGAGGCTTCACCGGAAAGCTGGCGGAGCTGGTCGATGCCGCGGCCGTCGCAACGGTTCTTCTTGTCGAGGATGGAGATGCGGAAGGCTTTCTTCTGGAGGTAGTCGAAGGCCTGGCTGACTTCGAAGCTGGTGGCTTCTGGGAACTTGGCCTTGATGGCTTCAGCGACTTCGTCTTTCAGAGCGCCGACGGCTTTGCCGCGAGCCACCTTGGAAGGGGTGTAGAGAGCGCCTTCGATGCGATCGCCAGCGACGGCGTAAGCGATTTCGAGGAGTTCATCCTTCACGAGCATGAGAGGAACTTCGCGCTTGGCCTTGCCGGCGAGCTTGGTGAGTTCTTCCTGGGCGACGACGAGCTTGGCGACTTCAGCCTGGGCGAAGTGCAGGGCTTTGACGAATTCTGCTTCTGGCAGTTCGTTGGCGGCGCCTTCGATCATGACGACTTCGGTTTTGTTGCCGACGTAGACGAGGTCGAGGTCGCTGTCGAGGCGCTGGCTCTGGGTGGGGTTCACGATGAACTCACCATTGATGCGGCCGATACGGACGGCACCGACGGGGCCTGCGAACGGGATGTCCGACACGCAAAGAGCAGCGGAGGCACCGTTCATGGCGCAGATATCCGGATCGTTCTCGCCGTCTGCGCTGAGGAGGATGGCGACGACCTGGGTGTCGTAGTAGTAGCCTTTCGGGAAGAGCGGGCGCAATGGGCGGTCCGTCATGCGGCAGGTGAGGATTTCCTTTTCCGTGGGGCGGCCTTCGCGCTTGAAGTAACCGCCGGGGAAGCGGCCTGCAGCGGAGGCTTTTTCCTTGTACTCAACGGAGAGAGGGAAGAAGTCCTGGCCGTCTTTGACTTTCGTCGCGGAGACAGCGGTGACGAGGATGATGGTGTCGCCGAGACGCACGGTAACGGCGCCGTCAGCAAGCTTGGCAAACTTGCCGGTTTCGATTTCGAGGGTACCAGCACCGAGCTGGATTTTTTGTGTATGAATGGCCATAGGTTGGCTTGTGTTGTTTGTTTGGTTTGGGTGAAAAAATATAGCCAGGCTTCAGCCCGGCAGAGGTACGTGAGTGCGTACCAAGCAGCATGAACATCGGCTGTGCCGACATGCGTGTGGAAGCCTGCTACAGAAAAAAGGGGCGATGCACGTGGCATCACCCCTCGT
>CAILZI010000255.1 GCA_903838675.1 uncultured Verrucomicrobiota bacterium | reverse complement strand
GGGGGTGATCATATCAAGCGGCGCTGAGTGCGGGGTAATCGGTGTAACCTTCCGCGCCGGGCGAGTAGAACTTCGCGGCATTCGGTGCATTGAGCGCGGCTTTGGCAGCGATGCGCGCAGGAAGATCGGGATTGGCGAGGAAGCTGGTGCCGAAAGCGACGGCGTCGAGCTGGCCGGCACTGATGGCCTGCCCGGCTTCGTCGGCGGTGTAGCCCATGTTGCCAATGAGCACCCCTTTGAAGGCTGCGCGGGCGGGCGTCATCACATCGCCCTGCTGGGCCTGGAAGAAGTCGCTGCGCATGACGTGGAGATAGGCGAGGCCGCGAGCATTGCATTGCTCAGCGACATAGGTCGTGATGGCAACGGGATCACTGTCGATCATACTGTTGTAGCTGTTGAGCGGAGAGATGCGAAGGCCCACGCGATCAGCGCCCCAGACGGCGATGACCGCATCAAGCACTTCGAACATCAAGCGGGCGCGATTTTCGATGGAGCCACCGTAAGGGCCGGAACGTTTGTTGGAACCATCGCGCAGGAACTCATCGAGGAGATAACCATTGGCGCCATGCACCTCCACGCCGTCGAAGCCCGCGGCTTTGGCGTTTTCGGCGGCATGTTTGAAACCTGCAACGATGCCGGGGATTTCGTCGTCGCGCAGTTCACGCGGGGTGACGTAGGGCTTCTTGCCTTCAGGGGTATGAACTTCGTCCCCGAGAATGGGGAGGGCACTGGGAGCGACAGGTTGTGCGCCGCCATTGAGCAAAGGATGGCAGGCACGACCACCGTGCCAGATTTGCAACACGATCTGACCGCCTTTGGCATGGACGGCATCCGTGACCACCTTCCAGCCTTTGACCTGGGCCTGGGAGTAGATGCCAGGCTCCATCCAGAAGGAGGAGTTGCCTTCCATGGCCATGGTGGCTTCAGCAATGATGAGACCGGCGCTGGCGCGCTGTGAGTAGTACTCGGCCATCAAGGGCGTGGGGACGTGATCGGAATCGGCACGGCAACGAGTGAGCGGAGCCATGAGAATGCGATTGGGCAGATGGAGAGCGCCGGCTTGAAGTGGCGAGAATAGACTGGAGTGGGACATGGCGGGGGAAGGGTGATGGATGATTTCGAAAAAACGGGCCGGATTCAGTGACGAATCCGGCCCGATTGGGGATGCCTTATTTTGCGGCGAAGAGGGTGCTGAGGTAATCCTTGCGACCGGAGAGGGCGACGAGGGAGAGGACTCCCAGGACGACTGGCATTTCATAGCCGCCTTTGACGAGGAAGAAGTGGTAAAGGGCGATGTTTACCACGACTGGGCCGACGAGGGTGAGGGCGAGGTTGGTGAAGCGGCCACTGAGAAGCAGGAGGCCGCCGGTGACTTCCAAGACCTTCACCACGGTGAGGTAGCCGCTGCCGTAGATGGCGAACATGAAGTTAGCGGCAGGGCCTTCGGGTGGCGGAGGAATCGGGATGAAGTGGAGCCACATGTTGGCACCGAAGACGGTGAAAATGAGGCCGAGAAGGAGGCGGGCGATGGTGGGGATGTGTTTCATATGAGGGGGGGGGGGGAGTTGACGGTGGTTTACGATTGTTGACGATTGTTTTTATGCGAGGTCGAAGAGGAGGGCTTCGGTATCTTGGGTGGCGGTGAGGGTTAGGGTGCCGGTGTCGTCGGTACTAACGGCGTCGCCGGGATTTAAGGCTGTGCCGTTGACGGTGAGGGTGCCTTTGATGAGCTGGAGCCAGGCACCGCGACCGGCGGTGATTTCGTGGGTGGTGGATTTGCCTGCTTCAAGACGCACGCGGTAGATGTCGGCGTCTTGATGGATGGTGGCGGAGCCGTCGCGGCCGTC
>CAILZI010000254.1 GCA_903838675.1 uncultured Verrucomicrobiota bacterium | reverse complement strand
CCCATGACCCTGAACCTGACCAACGGGTGAACCTGAAATGACCCTATGAACCCAACGATGAACCTGAATGATCCACTGAACCCACCGCCGGTGCCCCGCAGATGGGACTGCGGGACTTGGCAAGTCCTGCTCCTTGGGCTTTGGGGTTGCTCCCGCTGGGACCGTTCCGAAAAGAGGTCAGGCATGAATGGCACTCAGTTGAGGCGGGGTAGCGTTCGTTTTTGCAGCCTGCCGGTAGCGCCGGGTCCTGCACTCACGCGAGCGCGACAGCGTCTTGGACTGCGCGCGGCAAGCCTGGGCGCGACGCCGCTTTCGCAGGCCGGAGGGCAGACTGAGGCCGAAGAACATTCCCCCCACCGCGAAAGCGGTGCCGCCGATGCAGGCTTGTGCCGTGCATCTCTGTCACCGCAGTCCAAGACGCTGGCGCGCCGAATCGAGTGTCTGGTCTCGGCTTCACCGTCACAATCACGGCAATCGTTGCTCCTGGAGAATGTGGTCGCACATCCAGTTGGGCTGGAGGTCCGGCAAGGCCACGATGGCAGCGTGCAGCTTGTTCCACTGATCGCGGGCTTTGGCGGGGTGGGTTTGGATCAGGCAGTCGATGGCAAGGGTTTGATCGCACATGGCCGATGCCGTTGGCAGGCGCAGCAGGGACTCGATCACACTCAAATAACCGGCTTCATCGCCGAGACGATTCAGGGCCTTGGCCAGTTCATAGAGCAGTTCGGGATTATCCGATTTTTGATATTCGAGAAGCAGGGGGACGTGTTCTTGAGTGCCGCACATGCCCAGGGCACGAATGGCGCGGGCCTGGATGTCAGGTAAGTCTTTTGCCTTGAGATCCGACACCCAAAAGCCCGGCTTCTCGAACGCATAAAGGTCATTCACTTCGACACCATCAAGGTTGAAGTCGCCGCGCCGAAAAGCAGCTTTCACCAGTTGATGATCGAGACTGACAAAGAGGCTGGAATAGTGTACAAAGGCCTGGTTGGCCACGCCCCGGTGGGAGTCAGTGCATAATTTTTCGAGGAGCCGCCGGGCCGTGGCATCCGCCACTTCAAACCTGGCTGTGAGGCAATAACGCACCTGCCATACCGGCGAAGACGCCTCCGCTTCCAGGTCATGCGCCGACACGTGGCTGCCAATCAAGGTGAGGACGAGCGCGATGGCTTGCAGAATTTTCATGGTGCAGGGTGGATGAGCGATAATGCAGGGCGTGAAACATTGCCGCAAGGTTCATGCACAAAGACAGGTTGGAAGCAGAGACCACCCTCCTGCTGTGTGCCTTTTTTGTTGCACTGCGCCGCATTCATTTGGCAATCTTTTGCGGCATGAGGGAATTGAAACCGCCTGTCAGTTTGGCTTCTCCGATGAGGATGCAATACCCCAAGACCGTTCCATGGCCAGCCGTGCTCTCATCAGTCCCACCCACCAGATGCCTTGCTGCCAGCCAACCGCATGAAGATCATGTCATCGCCACACCACCACCCCGCAGCGTTGCTCGGCCTTTGCCTGGGGCTCTTCAGCCAGTCTCTCAGCGCCGCCCCGCCGGATACCTGGCCTCAGCCCCTGCAGTTGCGGTCTGCGGCAGAGCGGGCCCAGGCTCCCGTCGTCCTGGCGGTGGTTGAGAAATCAGCGCTCAATGACCCCGCCGCCCTCGGCGGGCAGCATCCCTCAGGCGAAGCGCCCATTTACCGCGTGCAGCTCAGCGTGACAGAAGTTCTGCGCGGGCCGCAGGATCTCGTGGGGCAAAAAGTCTTCACCTTCAGCTCCTCTGCGCCCCCTTTTTCAGATCGCCTTCAATTCGTCCGTCAGTCCCTGATACCAGGCACGACGTGCAAGCTGGTGCTCTTCAAAGAGCGGGATGGGCAGTGGTACGACATGGGCCTCGTCGCCGCACATGAGAATTCAGACGTGCTCGATTTCTGGGTTCATCCTGCGCGCCTTTTCCAAGGCATAGGCGGCTATGCCCACATCGTGGAGGAACTGCGGAAACGCCGCGACCATCCTGAGTACAAGGTCCCGGACGCGGAGGCCCTCCCACAGCCGCAGCCGCCCTCCCCGGCAGACTTCCTTCCCCCCAGTGTCACGTCCAACACCCCCGTGGTCCTGGCCGTGGTCGAGAAGCTTTCTCTCAATGACGAGCAGCAGATGCTCGGGCGGATCTACGGCGAGCGCCATCCGGGCCAGGCTCCCGTTTACCGCGCTGAGTTCCGCATCACCGAAGTCCTGCATGGCCCCCCGATCCTGCTGGGTCAGAAGTTCTACTCGGCCACCAGCGCGGAGCGATATGAAGACGATACCAATAACTTCATCGTCCCCGGCCTCAAGCTCCAGGATGAAGGCTTGTTTGCCATCACTCCGCACCTTGCAAGCGACGATCTCTGGTATGATACGGCTTTGAACTTCCCGCCGGATATTGACGAGTCACGGCCCGTCTCTACACGCATGCTCAAAAATCGTGACCCGCGCTATGACGGCATCGTCAGCGGCCTGAGAGATCACCGGGACCACCCCGAAAAATACCCGGCCCCTGCCAAGCCGGCGTCACCTCAGCCACGCCAGCCCCTGGCCCCCGTGGTCATCGGCGTGGTGTCGAAAAAAACGCTGAATCAAAAAGAGCAGATGGGCGGTCAGCGCCCTTCCGGCTCGGCTCCCATCCACCGCCTGCAGTTCCGCATCACCGAGGTGCTGCGTGGGCCGCAGGAGCTTCTGGGCAAGACCTTCGATCCTCTGTCCACGGCCAGTCTTGAGGGTGCTGCCCCTTTCAATTTCATCCTGCCGGATCCTTCTCTCAAAGATGAGGGTGTGTTTGCGCTCTACCAGGAAAGAGACGGAAGCTGGTATGACATCGGCATAGGCGGGCCTTTTGACGCGCATGATCCATGGCTCCGCCTTCCACGCATTCTCAAAAACGGTGGCTTGGGATTCGACTATGATAACATCATCGGCGAATTTCGCAGGCGCCGCGATCATCCTGAAAGGTCCCAAAATTTGACCCGACCCTTGCCAAACGGCGATTCAAAGTGGAAATCTCAATTCCATCCCGTCATCGGCGAAACCCAGTCGGTGCAGCCCTTCAAAAGATCAGGCACCACACAGCCTTTAGGAATGGTCGCCACCCTCAAGATCACCGAGGTTTTGCGGGGGCCGCAGGATCTGCTGGGGCAGACATTTCAAGCCTTCACCAGTGAGAAATTCATGGATGGAAACACCTGTTACATCACGCCCGTGCTCAAGCCTGGAGAGCTTTGCATCAGTGCCGTGGCACGGAATGGAGATGAAAAGAAAGAGCTGTGGATGTCTTCATGGGGGGGCGTTCTTGTGGGCGAAGATATGCTGCCCTGTATCCAGGGGCGCAAGGTGAACCCGTTCTACGGAGACCTGCAGGATTATGACCTGGTTCTCGCACGGCTCAGGCACCGCCGCGAGCACCCTGAAGCCTACGCCAAAGTGGACTTCAATGTCCCGCCCGCTCCTCCAAAAAGCACAGGCGAAAAAGGTCAGGTGCCCTCCAGCTCAAAACCGTAGAGCGTTGACCTCACTCAACCAAACAGCTCCGTGATCGGCCGCCCCTTGTCCGCCACGGTAAACGGCCGCTTGCTGGGGCTGTAGAGCACCTGATCGAGCGGAATGCCGAGGCCGTAGGCGATGGTGGAGTTGAAGTCGGGGATCGTCACCGGATTGACGGCGGCTTCCAGTCCGTTGTCATCCGTGGCACCGTAGACCTGGCCGCCGCGAATGCCGCCACCGGCCAGGAGGCAGGAGAAGCCCCGGGCATGGTGATCGCGGCCGTCGTTGGCGTTGATCTCCGGCGTCCGGCCAAACTCCGTGGCGAGCACGACCATGGTATCTTGTAGCAGGCCATGGGATTCCAAATCCTGCAGCAGGGTGCTGAGGGCGGAGTCGAGTTCGTCGCAGAGTTCGGGGACGCGGGTGAAGTTGGCATTGTGGGTGTCCCAGTTGCCGAAGGAGACTTCAACAAAGCGCACGCCGTGTTCCACCAGCCGGCGCGCCAGCAGGCAGCCTTGGCCAAAGGTGTCGCTGCCATACTTGTTGCGCAGCGCCTCGGGCTCCGCGCTGAGGTCAAAGGCGGCGAGCTCCTCGCTCTTCATCATCTTGAGGGCGTCGTCGTACATGTCGGCGTAGGCACGCACGTTTTTGACGTTGTAGGTCTCGGCAAACTGGCGGTCGAGCTGCTTGGCGACGTTGAGGCGGCTGTTGAAGCGCTCTTCGGTGAACCACTTGTTGGTCTTCACGTTGTTGATACCGCTTTCGGGGTCATTGATCATCAGCGGCGCGAAGCGACTCTCAAAGAAGCCTGCACCGGGATGGCGGCTGTCATTGCCGATCATCACGCTGCCGGGCAGGGTGGGATTGCCCCGGTCCTGAAACTTCTGCAGCCACGCGCCCATGGAGGGATGGCGGATGCTGCTGCGCTGCGTGTAGCTGGTGTGCTGGTAGTAGTTGCCCTGCTCATGCGCGCCCTGCGTCGTCATCATGCTGCGCACCACGGCCAGCTTGTCCATCTGCCGGGCGATCAGTGGGATGTTCCCCGCGACGCGGATGCCATCGACGTTGGTGTTGATGACCTTGGTCAGTCCCATGATGTCCTTCTTCTCCGGCTTCGGGTCAAAGGTGTCCAGGTGGCTCATGCCGCCGGTCATGTAGAGATAGATGACGTTGCGCGCCGTCGCCGCCTGCTTCAGCGGCGAAGCACCCTGCCCAGGAGCCGCCAGAATGCGGGAGCCGAAGTGCGCGGCAGTGCTGACACCGAGAAAGGTCTTGGCGGCACCGGAGACAAACGTGCGGCGGCTGAGATCGTTGCGAAGGGGATTCATGGGCAGGGCAGGGGGGGATGCGCCCTTTAACGCGGAAGGATCGCGCCCTTATCACCAGATTTGTCAGGCGCTGAGTGAACCCGCTACCCCGGCGCCCGCCGCCCAAACTTCCGCTCCAGCTCGCTGGTGGAAATCTGCACCAGAGTGGGTCTCCCATGCGGGCAGCAGTAGGGCATCTCGCAGGCGAAGAGGTCTTTGAGCAGCGCCTGCATCTCGGGAATGGAGAGCACGTCGTTGCTTTTGACGGACGCGCGGCAGGCGATGGTGGCGATGGCGTCCTCGCTCAGGCGCAGGCTGGAGGATTTCGTGCTCAGGCTGCTGAGTTCTTCGATCACCTGGTCCAGCCAGGCGGCGGGGTCGTCGGTCTTCAAAAACGCGGGCAGGGTTTCCACCTTGAAAATGTTCGGGCCAAAGGGCTCGATCTCGATGCCCAGACGGTTGAGCGAGGGCAGATTCTGCCGCAGCAAATCGGCATCTCTGGGGGTGGTCTGCAGGGTGACTGGCAGCAGCAGCCGCTGGCAGGGCACGCCGCCGGACTCGATGGCACGGCGGAATTTTTCAAAGTTCACCCGCTCATGCGCGGCGTGCTGGTCCATGAGCACGAGCCCCTCCTTGCCTTCCATCAGCACATACAGCTTCTGCAGCACGCCGATGATGCGGTACTCCGGTGGCTCGGCGGGTTCGGCTTTGGCCGGGGCTTGGGGTTCTTCCTCTTCCTGGGCTTCTTGGGGTGCCGCTGCTTCCGGGGCCTGAGGATGAATGGCGGGAGTGCTGCGACCGGCGGCTATTCTCTCCAGCACGTCGGCCACTCGATGTGAGACGGCGGGTGCGGCTGGCTGCGGCCCTGGGGTCGGTGCAATTGCGGGGGCGATGTTGCGCAGCGGTGCTGACGATGCGGCTACCGGCATGGCAAACTGCTCCTGACGGCTGTCTGGCAACTGCGGCGTCCGCGCTGCCGCAGGGGCGGCTGGCGCGGTGCGTGCAGGGGCATGACCCGTGGGGAGCTTGGCGGCGTTTTCCAGCGTGTGGCTCACACTGCGGGAGATGGCGTCGCGCACGCTGTGGCCGTCATGAAAGCGCACCTCCTTTTTGGCCGGATGCACGTTCACATCAAACGCGTGCGGGTCCATCTGGATGAACAGGAAGGTGACCGGATACTGGCCCTTCATCAGCGCGGTGTGGTAGCCTTCACGCAGGCCGTAGGAGATGCTGGCGCTTTCGATCGGGCGGCCGTTCAAATACGTGGTCTGCATCTGGCGGTTGGAGCGGCTCATTCCCGGCCCGCCGATGTAGCCGGAAACCGTCACTCCTTGCACGGTGGTTTCCTCGACTTTGAGCAGGCGGGAGGCCAGCTCGTCCCCCACCAGACCACGGATGCGTTCCAGCATGTCGCGCGTGGCCGGCAGGTGCAGCACCAGTTCGCCATTGTGCGTCAGCGTGAAGGCTGTCTGCGGATTGGCGATGGCATGCAGCCGCAGCTGCTGCTCCACATGGGCAAATTCCGTGTTCTCCGTGCGCAGGAATTTGCGGCGGGCTGGCACATTGAAAAACAGCGAGCGCGCCTCAATGACGGTGCCCGGTGCCCCTCCATGGTCACGCACCGCTACCAGCTTGCCGCCATTCACTTCGATTTCTGTGCCCACCAGCGCTGATTTCTCACGGGTGGCAAGCCGGAAGCGTGACACGCTGGCGATGCTGGGCAGAGCCTCGCCACGAAATCCAAAGGTGTGAATCGCGCCGAGATCCTCCTTGGTCCGTATCTTGCTGGTTGCATGGCGCTCCAGGCACAGCATGGCGTCCTCCCGGTCCATCCCACTTCCATCGTCGACAATGCGAATCATCGCGATGCCGCCGCGCTGGGCATGCACCTCAATGTGGTGGGCGCCGGCATCCAGGCTGTTTTCCACCAGTTCCCGCACCAAGGCAGCCGGACGCTCCACCACCTCGCCTGCCGCCACCTGGCTGGCGAGTGCGTCTGGAAGAATGCGTATTTTAGCCATGAATTTCGATAAAGTGCGGGGCGGGAAGCGTAGCCTGTACCACAACCCGGAAATGTTACCTTGGATGCCGGATGGGGATTTGCAATCTCCGTGCTTCTCGGCCATCAGGCATATTGTCTTTGTTGCCTTCTCTCACATGATTTCTCTCACCGCCAGCGCCGTCGAACATCTCAAATCCCTCATTGCAGAAAAGAATGCAGAAGCGGGGACAGGCTTGCGCCTGCGTGTGGAGAAAGGCGGCTGCGCCGGAATGCAGTATGTCATGGCCCTGGATCACTCCCAGGCCGATGACGAAGTGCAGTCGCAGGATGGTGTCTCGATTATCATTGATCAGGAGAGCCTCGGCTACCTGCGCGGCTGCCAGATTGACTACGTCGATTCACTGGCAGATGCCGGATTCAAGCTCTCAAACCCCAACGCGGCCCGCAGCTGCGGATGTGGCACCTCTTTTGAACCTCAGACTACCTGAATCTAAGCTTCGGATTATTTGACTTCTCAGCTGAAATTGAAGCAATCTTGTTGCCAACTTATTCACAAAATTTCCTTTTCAAATTCCGTCGATATTGTAGAATTTGAACATTCCTGATTTATAATTAATAAAATTTTCGCAAAACTGTCATGCAAATTCGATTTTTGAGCGACGGCAATGAGTACCGTTCTTACGGTGGTGGGAGCTTTTCCAAGAAGAAAGACTCTGGAGGCATCTTCTGGTGGACGATCCTCATCACTCTTCTGATGGGCTTCGCCACCTTCTGCTGGTTCTTCAGCATCATGGTGTTCGCTCATCCTGAAAAACCTTTCAATTACCGTGTGCTCGCACGTTTCGACAAGCTCGATCCGCTGCGCAAGTTCACCAACTACACCGTGCCGCAGGGCAAGTTTCTTCCTGCACGTGATCTCCTTGCCGAGTTCTATGCCTTCAATCGTGAGCAGCTTGCGGTGAAGAATGACCTTCTCAAGCGTTCCTACATTCGCAACTACAAGCAGGAGCAGCCCCTCTATGTGAAGGGCACCTTTCAGGTGATCAATGCACGTCCGCTCACTGCCAGCGACGTCATCACTGAAGGCTGGGTGGTGCGTGCACGTTCCGCTGACATCGAAGACGTGGACATTGAAATCGTTCTTCCAGGCAACAAGGACAAGGCAGACCCCTATCAAGTTGGCGACTCCCTGGTCCTCGATCAGAAGAGCACCTTCGCCGCAGCGCTGCACGTGCAGAAGTTTGATCAGGAGCGCGTCTGCGTCACACTCATGCCGCTCGCCTACCAGGGCTTTTCAACCAAGGCTGGTGAGCAGTTCAAAATGACCCCGCCCGTAAAGCTCAACATGGACGCCTACTGGCCCCTCACACGTGATCCTGGTGCCGCCGTTCTCGAAGGCACCACGGCCAAGGTCGTGTCGAAGCAGGACTGAGCTTCATTCAATCATCTCTTAAAAGCGGAAGGCGATCCCTTCCGCTTTTTTGTTTTCGGAGAGGTGGAATGGTTTTCGATGATATAGGAGGATACATCGGGGTAGGTGAGGGTGGAATGTGGTATGATGGATGCGCCCGCAGCTCTGACATGGAGTGCGGTCGCGGAGTGAGGAACGAACGCAGCTGCCGCTTTCGACGTGCAGACCGGCTCACGCATGCCACGGGTTATTCGAAGGCGGGAGTCGGTGATCTTTCGCCAGCCAGTCAGCGCACGCACGCCTGGAGACGTTCGAAAGCGGCGGCTTCACCCTTTCAGGGTTTCGCAGCCGCACTCCAAATTCGCGCTGGGCGCGGCTGTACTTGAACCTGAAATTTCGCCCCACCCTCTATATCCCTCGCATTTCCACCCGCTCCTCCCTTGCATCCGCCAAGGTTCACGCCATTAGAAATGCATGCCCGATGACTACACACCCGCCACCATCGCCGATGTCCGGCGACTGCGTGACACCCTGGATCAGCAGGGAAAAAAACTGGTGTTCACCAATGGCTGCTTCGATCTCCTTCACGCAGGCCATGTGCGCTACCTCGAGCAGGCGCGTGCGCTCGGAGATGCCATGGTGGTCGCCTTGAATTCAGATCAGTCAGTACGTCTTCTCAAAGGACCTGAGCGTCCGCTCAATCCCGAAAATGATCGCGCGGAAGTGATGTCCGCCCTGCGTGCGGTGGATGCCGTCGTCGTTTTCGATGACGAACGTGCGACCTCGCTCATTGAAGCCATCCGACCGCACGTGTATGCCAAAGGCGGTGACTACACCGTGGAGTCTCTCAACCGTGAAGAACGCACGGCTCTGGAAGCAGCGGGTACGCAGATTTCCATCCTGCCTCTTGTGCCAGGGCGCTCGACCACGCGCACGATCAACAAGATGCAGAGCAGCGAAAGTGCCCCTGCCGGCAATGGCTTGTTGCGCCTCGCGGTGCTGGGCTCGGGCGCAGGTTCCAATCTCCGCGCCATCATCGCAGCCATCGCGGACAAAAAGTTGAATGCTGAGATTGCCATCGCGCTCACGGATCAGGCGGAGTCCAGCTTTCGTGAGATCGCCCGCGCCGCAGGCGTGCCCGCACTGTTTGTCGATGGCGGCTCCAATCCTCGCCGTCTCAGTGACGCCGCGCAGAAAGAAATCTTTGAGCACCTGGAGCGCGCGCGCGTCGATGTCGTCGTGCTTGCCGGATTCATGCGCATTCTCAAGGAGCCGGTGATCAGCGCCTATGCCGGTCGCATTGTGAACGTGCATCCTTCGCTGCTGCCGAAGTTTAAAGGAGCCAATGCACCTCAGCTTGCCATTGATGAAGGCGAGCTGGAAACCGGCTGCACCGTGCACCTCGTCACCGCAGAGATCGATGCCGGTCGCATTCTGGCGCAGGCCAAGGTGCGCGTAAACATGGGCGACACCGCCGAGAGCCTGCATGCGCGTATTAAAGTCGAGGAACACAAGCTGCTGCCGCAGGTGCTGAATGAATGGCGTGAACGTGGTCTGCCCGTGCGAGGTGCGGGTGCGCCATGAGTCACGGCTTTACCGGCACGCTCAATGCCCAGCAGCGCGAGGCCGCCACCACCATCAACGGCCCGCTGCTCATTCTCGCGGGCGCAGGCACGGGCAAGACGCGCGTGCTCACGGCGCGCATCAGCTTCATGGTGAATGAGGGCATCAACCCCAAGAACATTCTTTCGGTGACCTTCACCAACAAGGCGGCCAATGAAATGCGCGAGCGTATCAAAGGCATGGTGCGCGACGGCCTCGGCAAGAAGGTCGTGGTGGGCACCTTCCATGCGTTCTGCGTTCGTTTGCTGCGCGAGTTTGCCGAGCACGTGGGTTACAAGAACAACTTTGCCATCTACAGCCAGGGCGAGCAGGAGACGCTGATCAAGCGCGTGCTGCAGACCCTGCTGGTGAAGGACGAGACGCTGGACCCAAGCATGGCGCTCTCACGCATCAGCAAGGCCAAGAACGCAGGTGAGAGTTTGGGAGATCCCAAGGAAAGTCTCGATGCTGCGGTCATGGAGAAGTACATGGACGAGATGCGCGGGCTGAACGTCATGGACTTCGATGATCTCATCATTCTCGGAGTGAGGCTGCTGGAAGACAATGCCCAGGTGCGTGCCACGGTGCAGAGCCGCCATCACTACGTCATGGTGGACGAATTCCAGGACACCAACTCCCTCCAGATGCGCCTGCTGCGTGCCCTGGTGCCTGCGCCGTACAATGTCTGCGTGGTGGGAGACGATGACCAGTCCATCTACGGCTGGCGCGGTGCGGAAATCACCAACATCACCGAGTTCGAAAACTTCTTCCCCAACCCTCACGTGGTAAAGCTTGAGGAAAATTATCGCAGCACCACGCCCATTCTGCACACGGCCAACAGCCTCATCAAAAACAACGTGGGCAGGCGGCCCAAGTCCCTGTGGAGCCGCAATCAAGGCAGCGATCTCGTCCGCCTCATTGCCAACGAGGACGACAAGGAAGAGGCGGACATGATTGCCAAGGAAGTGGAAAGCGCCCACTTTGCCAGCAAGCAGCCGCTGGAAGATTTCGCCGTGCTCTTCCGCACCAATGATCAGTCGCGTGTGCTGGAGCAGGCCTTCCGCCAGCGCAAGATCGCTTACCGTGTGGTGGGTGCCCGCAGTTTCTTTGACCGGCGCGAGGTGAAGGACATCCTGAGCTACCTCAGCGTGCTGCACAATCCGCACGATGACATGGCGCTGCTGCGTGTGCTGAACACGCCCACGCGCGGCATTGGCAGCGCCACCGCCGAGCTCGCACGTGAGCGCAGCATGGAGAAGCACCACAGCATCTGGGTGGCGCTGTGCGACGATGATTTCCTGCGCCAGATCCCCGAGAAGGCACGCAACGCCATCCGTACTTTCACCTCGCTCATCGTCAAGTACTCAGGACCGGCCAACACCCCAGGCACCCAGCTTGTGGACATGACGCAGGCCCTGATTCTTGAGATCGACTACATGGAGCATCTCAAGAAAGCCGCCAAGGAACCGGAAGATTTTGCCGGCTGGGAGAACGGCATCAATGAACTGCTCAAAAGCATGGCGGCTCATGCCGAGCGCGACCGCGCCAGCGGCCTCGCCGGTTTCCTGGATGAAGTCAGCCTCAATGACGAGCGTGAGGAAAAAGACGACATCGAAAAGAAAAAGGGCGTGTGTTTGATCACCATGCATGCCTCCAAGGGACTCGAATTTCCTGTCGTGTTTCTGCCCGGAATGGAGCAGGGGATCCTGCCTCACAAACGCAGCTTTGACGAAGGCCGCGTGGATGAAGAGCGCCGCCTGTTCTACGTGGGCATCACTCGTGCGAAGCAGAAGCTGACGCTGAGCCACACGCGCACTCGCATGAAGTGGGGCAAGAAGCAGAGCAACATGCCCAGCACCTTCCTCAAGGAGCTCGACCGCAAATACGTCGAGGAGCTCGACTACACCAAGCACATGAACGAAACCGTGACGCAGGAGGAAAATACCAACTTCTTCTCCGGACTGCGGGCCATGCTGGCGGACAAGTAACCGCGTGCCGCTGCGCTCCATGTCGCCCTCCCGTCTCAATTTTCAGCTCGATGCGCAGGCCAGCGACTCGCACGCTCGCGCCACCACGTTTCACACGCTGCACGGCGCCATCCAGTCGCCGCTCTTCATGCCCGTGGGCACTCAGGCCACGGTGAAGGCGCAGACGCAGGAGTCGCTGCATGCCTCCGGTTCCCAGATCTTGCTGGCGAACACCTACCATCTCCTGCTGCGCCCTGGTCCCGATGTCTTCACCAAGCTGGGAGGCATCCACCGCTTCATGAACTGGCCGGGCTCCGTACTCACCGACTCCGGCGGCTACCAGATCTTCTCGCTGCCGCATTCGCGTTCCATGACGGAGAAGGGGGCCGTGTTTCAAAGCTACGTCGATGGCCAGCGTATCCTCCTCAGCCCGGAGCTCAGCATTCAAACCCAGCGCGCCATCGGCAGCGACATCATGATGGTGCTCGATCAGTGCATCCCTTCCACGGCAGACGAAAAAACTACCCGTGCCGCCCTGCAGATCACCCAGCGGTGGGCCGTGCGCAGCCTCGCCGCGCGTGAAGACTCCCCGCAGTCCATGTTTGGCATCGTGCAGGGCGCTCTCTATCCCCACCTGCGCCGCGAGAGCGCCGCAGGCCTCATGCAGATCGATTTCGACGGCTTCGCCATCGGCGGGCTCGCCGTGGGCGAGGAAAAGAACGAACGCGAAGACGTGTGCGAGCTCACCGCCGCGCTGCTCCCCGCAGACCGCCCGCGTTACCTCATGGGTGTGGGCACACCGGTGGATGTGCTGGAGGCCGTGCACCGTGGCGTGGACATGTTTGACTGCATCATTCCCACGCAGGTGGCGAAGCGCGGCACCGCCTTCACATCGCGCGGCATCGTCGAGCTGCGCCGCTCCGTGTACAAATTCAGCGAGGATCGACTCGATCCCACCTGCACCTGCCCGGTGTGCGCCACGCACAGCCGCGCCTACCTGCACCACCTCACCAAGACGCAGGAGCCGCTCGGCTGGACGCTCGTGGGCCAGCACAACATCCACTTCTACCACCAGCTCATGCGCGAGATCCGCCAGAGCATTCTGGAAGACCGCTTCATGCCGCTCTACAAGGAGCGCCGCGAGATCCTCCCCATCGAAGATGTGGACCATCCCGTCACGCATCCCAAGCGCACCTCCACCAAACCGCAGCACGAGGGCGACTACGAACTCCATGGCGAGCCCGCCGCCATCCGCCACCTCCCCAGCGGCCGCATGCTTCCCACCACACCACAGCTCGATCCCGCCATCGAATCCCAGCTCATCCAGCAACTGCGCCTGCCTGCAGAGTCCCCGCCACTCATCGTCTGGGACACTCAGCTCGCCACCGCCGCCACCGCGCTCGCCGTCATCCTCCTCTACGAAGCCGAAGCCGCCAAAGGCCCCCTCCGCCCGCTGCATCTCGTGAGCTTCAGCGAAGATCTCGCCCCGCTGCGCTTAGCTCTACATCACAAGCGCCACTTCCCTTACCTCCGCCACGGCGCGGCAGACACCCTGATCCGCCGCGATGTGTGGGAGTCCCGCTACTGCCCCGGCCTGAAATGGACCCTTATCCACGGAGCGTACGCCGAGATGAAGACGAAGGCGCCTGCAGCAGAGGTTGTCATGGAAAGTACTCACGAGCTTTAGCTCGTTCTGGAAAAGCGCCGCACCTCCCAGAGCGAGCTAAAGCTCGCAAGTACTTTGGCGCTGGGGCGCTCATCACTTTCACTCACTTGGTCACATCAATGTCGTGCGTCTTCGGTGCCGGCTTGGGCTCCTCGCCCTTGCGCCGCAAAAAATGCCCAATATCCACGCCGAAGTAGGCCAGGCAGTTGATCAGCAGCGCCGTCGCCGCCGCTTCATCCAGATTGCCGAAGATGGGAATGTTGTCCGGAATGATCTCCGCCACGCCAAAGCCGATGTTCAGCAGGTATAGGGCGGACACAATGCCTGAGCAGAGAACCAGAAGATCGCGGAGCCGTTTCATAAGGGAAGGGGGATGACGAATGCAGACCCAATGTGCCAGCACTTGCATCCCCACGCTAAAACATCCTTGGCCGAATTTTGGAATGGTCGGGTGGGGGTGCATGATGTTCCATCTGACAATTCTATCGCATTTCATCAGCAAGTGAGCAAAAGTCAGCCCCGATGAATCCGAGTTCATGTGTGTCCTCAAGGAAAGTGTCGGTCATCGTCCTATTGGCTTTGGCAGCAGTCTTAGTGGCATGGGCTTTCCATGAGACCTTTATCAGCGGCACGGCAGATGGCCCTGATTTCGTTCAAATACTCAAATCAGGCGATGCCTCCGCCGGTTTAATTTCCTCGATCGAAGTGATACAGCCGGAAGTTGGAATTGCTCCATTCAAAGCAAGTGAGTATGACCGCTTGGCGCGGCGAAGCATAATCACTGACGCTGCGTCGATCAGTCGTCTCTTGGAACTTTTAAAGAATGCTCTGTCAGGACAGATACCTTGGAATCACCCGGGAACGTTTGATCGCGTATATCTCAAGGTGAATGGGCAGGACGGTTTTTTCTGGCTGTATCTGGAAGTGCTTAAGGACGCCCAACGCTCGGTTCTCAAGGTCAAGGCGAACTCTTGCAATGCGGTGAACCCGAATGGAGGATGCGAGTATTATTTGGACAATTATTCTGAAGTTCTAAGCCTGCTGCATTACGATAAAGTCACTGCGTCAGGACATGCAGAGAAGCAGGACTGATTGACTACGGAGACAAGGCGGCCAGTCGGCGTTGCCTTGCGTCTTTGTCTACGCATTCCTACTTCTTCACCCACCCATCCTTCAGCGTCACCGTGCGGTTAAACACAGGCGCACCGGGCTTGGAATCAATCGGGTCAGCATAGAAATAGGCGACACGCTCAAACTGCCAATGCGTGCCGGGGGCGGCATCCTTCAATGAAGGCTCCAGTTTCGCATTGGTGATCGTCTCACACGATGCGGGATTCAAGAACTTCGCAAAATCGCCATCCTCACCGGCATCCGCATCCGGGGTCTCCACGGTGAAGAGGCGGTCATAGAGACGGACAGTAGCATCCACGGCATGACGCGCGCTGACCCAGTGAATGATGCCTTTAGGCTTCGTGCGCCCTTCGGGCTTCTTCCCATGACGCGTGGCATCATCGTAGGTGCAGCGCAGTTCCACGATCTTCCCCTCAGCATCCTTGATGACCTCCTGACAGATGATGCAGAAGGCAAACTTCAGACGCACCTCGCCACCGGGTTTCAGACGGTGGAAGCCGTCGGAGGGGAACTCCATGAAGTCGTCGGACTCGATGTACAGCTCGCGGCAGAGCGGCACTTGGCGCGTGCCGGCAGCCGGATCTTCAGGATGGTTCGGCGCATCGAAGTGCTCGACCTGATCTTCGGGATAGTTCGTGATCACCACCTTGATCGGGCGCAGCACGCCGTAGGCGCGGTGGGAGATCTTGTTGAGGTCTTCGCGGATCGAGTGCTCCAGCAGGGCGATTTCCGTGAGAGAGTTGAACTTCGTCAGACCGATCGTTTTGCAGAAGCTGCGAATCGCAGCCGCAGTGATGCCACGGCGGCGCATGCCAGAAATCGTCGGCATGCGCGGATCATCCCAGCCATTCACAAGATCATCCTTCACCAGACGCAGCAGCTTACGCTTGCTCATCACCGTGTACGTGAGGTTCAGGCGCGCAAACTCGCGCTGATACGGCGCACCGGGCAGGCCATCGACGTTGTTGATGAGCCACTCATAGAGCGGGCGGTGGTGCTCAAACTCCAGCGTGCACAGGCTGTGGGTGATGCTCTCCAGCGCATCGCTCAGCGGATGCGCGTAGTCGTACATCGGGTAGATGCACCACGCATCCCCAGTGCGGTGATGGTGCGCATGCAGGATGCGGTAGAGGGCAGGGTCGCGCAGGTTCATGTTCGACGACGCCATGTCGATCTTCGCACGCAGCACGCGCTCGCCTTCCTTGAATTCGCCCTTCCGCATGCGGCGGAAGAGATCCAGGTTTTCCTCCACGCTGCGGTCAGCACCCGCACTGCGGGTGCCGGGGGAGGTCAGGGTGCCACGGTTCGCACGCATTTCCTCATGCGTCTGGTCATCCACATAGGCGAGTCCCTTGGTGATGAGCTGCTCGGCAAAGCCATAGAGCTTCTCAAAGTAGTCGCTGGCGTAAAAGAGGTGCTCGCCCCAGTCAAAGCCCAGCCACTTCACATCCGCCATGATGCTGTCCACATACTCCACTTCCTCCTTGGTCGGATTGGTGTCGTCAAAACGCAGGTGGCAGCGGGAGTTCGGCGCATGCTCCTGGGCGAGGCCGAAGTTCAGGCAGATGCTCTTCGCGTGGCCGATGTGCAGGTAGCCGTTCGGCTCCGGGGGGAAACGGGTGACGACCTGACCGCCGTTGCGACCTGCGGCGAGATCGGCAACGATCATTTCACGGATGAAATCGAGGGAGGCGGGAGTTGTGGCGGCGGCTTCGGACATGGAGGGCGGAGTTTCCGCACAAGGAGTGCTGAGTCAAGGAGGGCCGTTGAACCACGGAATACACAGAATACACGGAAAAGAACAAAACCTTCTGGATTCTGCCTTCCGTGTATTCTGTGTATTCCGTGGTCAAAGAATCAATGTTCTGAAAGCCGCAAGCACTCTCGGCACTTGCACTGGCCCGGAATCCGTTGTTTTTCACGGCAATCATGTCCCATCCAGCCCCAGCGCCCACGCACCTCGATCTCTCGAAACTCGGCGAGCCCGTCTATCGCGGCTCCGTGCAGAATCTCTACGCCGTGCCAGATCATCCGGGCTACGTCGTGTGCGAGACCACGCCTGCGGGCTCCGTCTTTGACGTGGGCTCAATTTTCAATATCGAGGGCAATGACCTGAACCGCGCCATCTTCCGCCACGCCATGTACTCCCGCCTCGGCCAGCCGGAAACCTGGCAGCGCGTGAAGACCGCCATCGAAAACACGCCGATGGACGCCACCTGGCGCAAGGAACTGCTCACCGGCCCCATGGAAACGATGCTGGAGCGCGGCGCAGCCACGCATCACGTCGGCATGGTCGATGCCGTCACGGGCGAGATCGTCCGCACGGGCCTTCCCGCTAATCCGAGCTGCTACAATGTCGTGCGCCGTTTTCCGGTGATGCACCCGCCGCAGCGCAATCTACTGGGCGCGCACGTCTTTGACTACGCCCAGTTCCACCAGAGCGCCACCTACGTGGTCCCTCTGGAGTACATCGTGCGCTTTGGCGTGACCAGCGGTTCGTCCATCCTTAAAAAGTACCAAGGACTCAGCGAAGCGGCCAAGCGCAGCTACGAGCAGGAGCTCGGCCTCTCCAAGCCCATGGGCGTTTGGGAGATGCTGGAGCGGCCCATTTATGACCTCACCAGCAAGTATGAGCCCGAAGACCGCGCCGTGAGCAAGCAGGAAGCACTGATGATGTCCGGCCTCAGCAGCGATGACTTCCTGCACACCGTCAAACTCGCCATCCTCGGCGGCTGGGCCGTGCGCGAACTGCTGGAAAGCGCAGGCCTGCTGCTGTGGGATCTCAAATGGGAGTTTGCCGTGGAGCGCGAAGAACTTCTCTTCGTGGACACCATCGACGCCGACTCCTTCCGTGGCACCACCTTCCTGGATGTCGAAGGCCGCAAGCTGGTCATTCATTACAACAAGCAGGCCATGCGCGATTACTACCGTCTCGTACATCCTGACTGGTATGCCGGCATCAATGAAGCGAAGACGCAGGCGCAGAAGAGCGGTACACCGTTTAAAAAGGTGCTCAAAGCCGGACAGGCTGAT
>CAILZI010000253.1 GCA_903838675.1 uncultured Verrucomicrobiota bacterium | reverse complement strand
GCGTCCACCTTGCCAAACTCGCCCACCGCCAGCTCCACCGCACGCTCCGCCGCTTCCGGCGTGGCGGCATCTGCGGCGAAACCCCGCGCGTTCGGACCGAGGGCTTCCAGCGCGGCATCCACGTTGGCCAGCGAGCGACTGGTGACGACGACCCGGGCTCCCGCCGATACGAGCTTTTTCGCGGCAGACAGACCCAGCCCCGTCGTGCCGCCCATGATGATGATGTTGTGGCCTTGCAGGTGAGTCATGTTCGAAAATTCGATGGCCGTATGAACACACGGCACCCTTTCATTGGCAACCGCTCAGGTTTGCTTTTTACGGCTCGATGAATGGCGCAACCGCTTGCGACTGGTGATTTTTCTCTTGTCAAAAACACCAGGATTCGCTCCAATGCCGAACATGAGGACATCCTTAAGTGTTATTTTCTCCTGCTTCGCGCTTGTTTCCCCGGCTCAGGATTACCAAGGTGCAAGCGCGGTGCTAAAATTGCTGGCAGAAAAAGCACAGGCACAGCCTGAAGAGAAAAAGGCCGATCCCGTGGAGGAATTGCGCCTGAAAGTCAAAGCTCTCCACTCCGAAGCCGCCACCCTGGCACCTGCCGAGGCGGCTAAACGCTGGCTGGCCCTGCTGGACGCTTACCTTACCATCCCTGCTGAGCAGCTCTATTCAAACCGTGCCTACGAAGACCGGCTGAGCCTGGGCACCATCGTCACCGCCCTGCCTCCTCCCGACGCCTGGGAGGAAATCCGCACCCAACTCAGCAAACGCAAAGGTGCCAAGCCATTGCAGGATGAGGCCCTGCGCCTGCTCGCCGCAGCGCTACTCAGTGATGAGACAGGGCAGAAAGACTCCCTCAACCGCATGCGCAAGGAACTGGCGTCGCAAAAAAAGCTGGAGGACTATCAGCGCGAAAACTATGAGGAGAACATTGAAAGCATATCTGATGCGCTGGAAGAGCTGACGGGGACCGACGCCCAGAAGACCGCTGCATTTGAAAAACGCCTCTCAATGCTGGAAAAAGGAAACGAGAAGTATCGCGATAGACACGGAGACAACCTGAAAACTCCTGATCTTGTCAAACTTGTCGGCGAAAAGCGCGCAGAGGCCCTGCTGACCCGGGTACTACGGCTCGGGGCTGCGGCCATCGACATCGACGGCCCTGCAACACGAAAGCTAGCGGCGTCCCTGGCGCTCAAGCACATCGACACGCTCAAAAAACCCCTCTGGGAGCTCGTTCACACTCTGGATGACGCACCGCTTTATGAGGCGCTGAAAAAGAAATTCCCCCAGGAGAGCAGGATGGGAAACCGGAGCTATGCTGAGCGTGTCTATCTGCTGACCCTGATCGCTTCAGGCCGGACGGAGGATGCCACTAGGCTGATCCAGGAGGAAGCCGCCCAGAAGGAGGACGGCAGCGGCGTTGAGCTGGATGTGGACGCCCTTGATGCCATGGGACGCCAGGGGCTGGGAGCCAAGGTACTAAGCTTTCTGAAACAGCTCCTCTCCCAGAATCCGGGCATCCCCTGCTGGCCCCAGTTCATCGAGCTTTCTGCCCGTCAAAACGCCTCCGCATTAGCGCTGGAACTGCTGGAGAAAAGCCTGGCCAAACCCGGCCTTTCAGAAGGGGTGAAGAAGCAGATGCAATCCCACCACTACCTGGCTCTGCTCGCAGCAGACAAGCGTGATGAAGGGGTGCAGGTACTGCGCGACCTAGTGAAGACTGGCCCGCAAAGCGGTGCATCGGATGGCAAGTCGCAGGCACAGGAAACGCGCCAGCGCTGGGAGCAGGTGGGCGTCCATGTCACCGAAGCCATGCTCAGCCGTTTCCAGCGCGAGGCGAACGGGAGAAACTCCGGCGGCCAAAGCGAACATCTCCGACTGTGCGGCAGACTGGCGGCTCTGGGACGGCTGCTCGGCAGGCCTGAACTAACCGAGGAAGCCCTGGCAACGGCCAGCGCCACCACCGAGGCAATGGCCCCTGAAGACCCCAATCGTGAGTCCGTAGTGGATTCTTTGCTAGACCTGCTGCTGGAACATCAGCGCGGCCCCAAAGCCGAGTCTATCTTGGTGGCTCAGTTAGTCAGTCTCGTCACCCCGGGCAAACAACAGCGCGGCAGGCAGCGGC
This sequence comes from uncultured Verrucomicrobiota bacterium, assembly GCA_903838675.1. Lineage (GTDB taxonomy): Bacteria > Verrucomicrobiota > Verrucomicrobiia > Verrucomicrobiales > Verrucomicrobiaceae > Prosthecobacter. The sequence continues at coordinate 2,477 of CAILZI010000253.1, read as the reverse complement.
TGGACGACCCACTGGGTCGGCTGGCTGTGATCTATGACCAAGCAGGCCGCCATGCCGATGTACTGGCCTTGTTTGAGCAGTCCCCCTACTGGGGCGCACCGGATCTGGCGGCGTTTGAGTCCAACAACATCGGGAACACCCCGCTGCTGCTGATCGCCGCCCGCGCCTTGAACGGCGTCGGACGAACTGAAGATGCGCGCCGCGTCATCCGCCGGGCATTGCAGGATTACCCCGGACAGGACAGCGTGTATGAGCTGCTGCTGAAGGTGGGCGCAGACCAGCCGCTCGAAGAACTGCTGGAACAGCTTGCGAAACGCGACCGTTTCCAAGAACGACCGCTTATCTGGAAAGCCATTGTAATGTTAAATGCCGGAAAGCTTGATGAAGCAGAAAAAGCTGTACGTGCTGCCATCGCCATCGACCCCAGTGACGGAGAGCAGGGCAAAGGCGACCGCATGCGCGCCTATGCGGTACTGGCGGAGGTGCTGGAGAAAAAGGGCGATGCCGCCACCGCCAAAATTATGCGCGGTGCCGTAAGCGCCATTCGCAAGTCCGAGGCCGCAGACGACTGGTGGCAGGCCGGACTGCTAAGCGAAGCCGTGCGCCGCTATGAAGCGGCGCTGCTCGACTTCGCCGACGCCTACTGCATCCAGTCACGGCTGGCGCTGCGTTACAGCGAAACCGGCGATCTCGCCAAGGCGGAGCAGCACTACCTCCGCGCCTTTGAGCTTATGCCCGAGAGCTTTGGCCGCGTGGAAAGCCATTGCTTTGGCTGCGAAGGCGCGTTCAAAAGCCATCAGGCGCAAAACGCAGCGGACAAGGTGTTCACCCGCCTGGCCACTGTTCAGCCAGTCAAGGCGCAGGTGTACTACTTGCTCGGCTACCTGCGCGATGCCCAGGACCGCCCGGTGGACGCCGCCGAAGCCTACCGGATGGCGGTGAAGACAGACCCCGACTACCTCAACGCCTGGAGCAAGCTCTCCGCCCTCCCAGAAACAGCCCATGTAACACGCGAAGAAAGCGACAACGCCGCACTGCAGATGTTCCGCCTTGACCCTGCTGGAAGGCATTCCAGCCCAGATTTGAACCGCCTGCGTGATCTGCGTCGTCTCTGGAACGCCCTGCTGGAGGCTGAAAAAAATCTACCTCCAACCGAGACCGGCCCGGTGCTGCCTTTGACTGCCGCAAAAGCCAAAATCGAAGCTCAAAAGGCGACGGGGAACAATGCCGCCTGGGAAACTTGGAGCTATCCGTCGATCTTTTCGCGCCGCGCTCAACCTCGCGAGCACCTCGTTCAGCACCCCCTCGTTCGGACACTCGCTAACTTCATCGACAACCTCGGCCGGAACTGATCTCACACCGGGCAGAAGAACGATGGCATGAACAACGTTGTGGTGATTCCCAGAACCGCATGAACACAAGACGCACTTTCCTTCGCAACCTCTCTGCCACCGCACTCGCCAGCGCCCTGCCAGCCGCAGCAGCGGAACAAAAAAAGAACACCGTCTGTTTTTTCACCAAGCACCTGATTGGCCTGAGCTATGACGAGATCGCCACCCTGGGCGCGGAGGCAGGCTTCAATGGTGTGGAGTCACCGATCCGCCCCAAAGGCCACATCGAGCCGGGAAAAGTGGTGGATGAGCTGCCGAAGTACATTGAGGCGCTGAAGAAGCAAGGCCTGGAAATGACCATCATGACCTCCGGCATCAATGAGGTCAGCAAGGAGCAGCGCACGGAAGAAGTGCTGCGCACCGCCGCCAAGCTGGGCGTGAAGCGCTTCCGCATGAACTACTACAAATACGACCTCAAGCAGCCCATCTGGGACCAGCTCCAGGCCGTGCGGCCCAAGATCAAAGACCTCGTGTCCCTGTGCAAAGAGATCGGCATCCAGCCCATGTTCCAAAACCACAGCGGCAAGGACTACTTCGGCGCGCCCGTGTGGGACATCTTCTCCATCATGCGCGAGTATCCGGCGGCAGACTTCAGCTTCGCCTACGACATCCTGCATTCCACCTGCGAAGGCGGCCTGTCCTGGCCCCTGGAATTCAACCTCGTCAAAGACCACATCGGTGCCGCCTACTTCAAAGACTTCAAATGGGAGGGCCGCAAGCTCGTCACCGTCCCCCTCGGCGAAGGCCAGGTGGACCCCGCTTATGGCAAGATGCTCATGAAAACCGGCTACAGCGGGCCAATTTCGCTGCATCTCGAATACCTCGAAGGGAATCCCAAGGATGCTGCGGTGCTGAAGGGATTCCGCGAGGCGCATGTCCGCGACTTCAAAACGCTCAAGAACTGGCTGGGCTGGGCGTGAGTACCGTCTAGGTCACTTCTTTTCCGCTGGTTGCGTGGCGTCAAAGCGCCACGGGCCTTCGCTCTTTTTGCGCACCTCAGGATCTTTCGGGGCCTGATGCATCCCTCCCACGCTCCACAACGTGGAGTAATTAAAGCCAGTGATCCACACTCCGGCGGCGAACGTC
>CAILZI010000252.1 GCA_903838675.1 uncultured Verrucomicrobiota bacterium | reverse complement strand
GAGGCATGGTTTTCGAGCAGACGGCCCCGGTCGCGTGCGCCATCGACGACCTGCGTATCCACGGCGATCTGGTGATCGAGGATGTGGGTCTGGAAGGTGCGCGTTTCGTAGCTGGACTTGCTGCGTGCCACGCCCTCGTTGGCATTGCGGAAGCGCACGGAGGGCAGGCCGGTGCGCACGGTCAGTTCCATTGTGGTGCCGAGGATGGTGTCGGCAGGAACCACGGCGAGTTCAGGAGCCAGTTTGACGGCTTCCTCAATGAGCGGATAACCGATGCCAGCGTCGAGCTTGGCGATGTCGAGAAGAGTGGGGACCATAAGGGTGCAGATGAGTGAGAGGTTTTAAAAAAGGGATCAGGCCTTGGTGAACTGGCGGTTCCACTGCTCGGCGGCGGTGGCAGGTTTGGTGTCACCGGCAGGTGTGATCTTGGCCGGCACCTGCGTGCCCATTTCAGCGGCGATTTGCGCGGCCTTGATCGCGGCACGCTTTTCCAGATCCTGCTCGCGGGTGGTGAGATCACGCACCTTGGCTTCAAGTTCGCCACTGCGTTTGGTGAAGCATTCCACCTCCGCGTGAACAGCGACGAGCTGGCCCTTGAGCGTGTCGCGCTCGGTGCAGGCCTGCTGCAGGAGAGCTTGATGCTCCTGCTCCTTAGTGTGGAGTGTGGTCTTGAAGGTTTCGACCTGGGTGGAGGCGTCTGCCATCAAGCCCTCGCGGGCCTTGGCATCGGCTTCCAGTGTTTGAATGCGCGCGAGCGCCTCACTGAGTTGTTCTTCGACGGTTTTCATCGGGGTGGATGCTCGGGTTGGCGTGTCAACTCGGGCCGCCTGCATGGAGCGCAGCCGGCTGATCACCTCGTCACGACTCCCTACCGTGCCGGCCAGGTTGAGGCGCTGAGCGTTGCGGGCGCTGAAGCTCTGACCTTCCATCGCGCTGTCCGGAATCTTGCGACCACGCGCCAGCACGGCGGCCTTGAAATCGGCGGCGATTTCTTCAATGTCAGACTGAATCAGCGCACGCTGATCCTCGGTAAGCGGCACACCCGGCGTGGCCATGCCCTTGAACTTACCAGCCGCAAACACCTCCACATTCAAACCTTCGCTGCGGAACTTTTCGGTGCTGTCGATGAATGGCAGCATCACGCCGATGGAACCGACGCGGGCGCTCGGCGTGGCATACACCGCATCACACTGGGAGGCGATCCAGTAGGCCGCGCTGCACATCTGCCCGGCGCTGAAGGCATAGATGCTCTTGAGCTTCGCAGCATCGGCCACGGCCTGAGCCAGCTCGGGTGTGCCATTGACCGTGCCGCCGGGCGAATCGATGTCGATAAGGATGGACTGCACATCATCGCGCTGAACCGCCTCATGGATGGCGTCAGTCACCTCGTTCATGTCGGTGGCGCCGAAGAGCAGGGAGGAGATCAGGTCAGGCTGGCGCATGAGCGGCCCATGCAGATCAATGATGCCGACACCATCGGTCACTGAGAGCAGCTCGTTGCGTGTGGGCTCAGGCAATTGAATGCGCGTATCAAAGAACGCCACGGCCTGCGCCACCATGCCCTGCATGGCATTGGTGGTGATGAGCCAGGGCTGGCGGGAGAGAAGAGAATCGAGCGCGGTCACTCTCCGGTTGGAGTGTCAACGCT
>CAILZI010000251.1 GCA_903838675.1 uncultured Verrucomicrobiota bacterium | reverse complement strand
GTGCTGCAGATCGGCACTGGCCTGCGCGCCCTGCGCGGTGCCGCCACCGGGGAGGAAGTCGACCTGCTTGTCCATGACACCGCTCTGGAAGACGATGAAGAGAGCGAGCACGCCGAGACCGGCGTGAATCAAAATGCTCAGGAGCAGGGAGCTGGCGCCGGCTTTGCGCCAGAGCTGCACGAACTTGTTTGGCGGCCTGCCCACTTCAATGTGCGTGAGGGCTGGCGGATGATACACGCCGCCTTCGTGGTATTCGACGGCGACGGCTGCACCGTCATCGTCGGTCGGTTCGGCGGCTACAGCCATGGCAATGGGCGTGCTGGGCGCGGGCATGGCGGGGGCGACGGCGGAGGGCACGGGCATGGCCACAGGCACGGCTGCGCTGGCGGGTCTGGGAGCAGCGGTGGGAACGGTGCCGGTGGAAGGCGCGGGCGGCGGCATCATGGCCGGCATGGGCATCTGCGGCATGTAGCCGGGGGGGTAGCCTGGCATCTGCGGCGGGTAGCCCTGAGGATAGCCCTGCGGGGGTGGATACCCAGGAGGATAGCCTGGCATCTGCGGCGGATAGCCCTGAGGGTAACCTGGCATCTGCGGCGGGTAGCCCTGAGGATAGCCCTGCGGGGGTGGATAACCCGGAGGATAGCCCGGCATCTGCGGCGGGTAGCCCTGCGGCGGCGGATAACCCTGGGGATAGCCCGGTGGCATCGGCTGGGTGGCACCCGGATGGGGTGGCTGCTGGGGATTCGGCGGGGTTCCGGGCGGCGGAGGATTCATGAAGATGTTCTTTTCAAAGCATCAGGACGGAACTGCCGCCCCAATTATTGGGGTGCAGACAAGCAAACTCGGAAAAAAAATCAGAATCCTTCTTCGCCACCAACGGTGAAAGTCACGTTGGCGATTTTGGCGACAGAAAGGGCATTGAGGACGTCGATGACGCGCTCATAGGTGGCCTGCTCCTCGGCCTGAATGGTCACGATCACCTTGGCATTGCGGTTGTCAGCCTCGGCCTTGAGGCGCTTGAGGGTGTTGATGAATTCCGGGAGTGCTTTGTCGGGACGATTGCTGTCGAACTCTTCTTCGTTGAGAGTGACGGCACCGGATTCCTCAACGCCAACGATGATTTCATCCGGCGTTTCCGTGGGAGCACTGTCGCTGGGAGGGGCAAGGCCGGGGAGCTGGCTCTTGAGCTCGCGCTCGACCTTCACGGAACCGACCATGACCATGAAGAAGAGCATGATGACGAAGACCACGTCGATCATGGGGGCGATCTGGAAGCCGACAGCAAGCTGTTCAGTTTCGATTTCGCGATGCTTTTTTTTGCCGGGTTCAGACATGAGGGGAATGAATTACTCTTTGTTCAAGGCAGAGAAGGAAATGTCATCAATACCCGCCTGGGCAACGACACTCATGACCCGCTGGATTTCGATGGCGGGGAGACGTTTGTCCCCACGAATGACGACGCGGTACTTGTTGTTGGCATCGTGGCGGCTGCGCAGTTTTTCAACGAGCGGCTCGACGACATCATAAGTGCTGTTTTCAAAGATGATGAGGGCCTTGCCGTTGGTCCAGCGCACATTGAGCGCAGCCTCGTTCATCACGTTCTTTTCCTTCTTTTTAGCATCTTTGGCGACAGGGAGAACGATCTCCTTGTCGATACTCAACACCTGCGCCGAGGTGATGCTCATAAAGAAAATGAGCAAGACCAACAGCACGTCAATCATCGGAGCTATTTGGAACTCCGGTTCGCCATCACCGCCGCCGCCGCCGCCGCCCATAGTGTTAGAAGGTCAAGGGTTGAGAATTATGAGATCTGCAAAGAATGAAATCAGGCGGCAGGAGCGGCCTGAGCCTCGCCAGCGACCCAGTTTGGGATGGCGGCGTAGAATTCCTCTTCGCCGACGTGGGCGTCCTTGAGATGCGCGTAGGGCATCTTGCGGAAGAGGGCCATGACGATTTCCTGGAGATCGCTCATGCTGACCTGAAGGCGATTGCGGAGGAAGTAGAAGAACATGAAGGCGGGGACGGCGATGAAGAGACCGGAAGCCGTGGCGATAAGCACCTCACCGATAGCGCCGGAGAGCTTGGCGGGGTCCCCTGCACCGCTGGTTTTCAGAGTGGAGAAGGCGCGCATCATCCCCGTGACCGTTCCGGTGAGACCGATCATCGGTGTGCAAACCCCGATAACGGAGAGGTAGTTGATGCGAGTCTGGATGGAGGCGTTGACTTTGTTGAGCTCGCTGAACAGGGCTGCCTCGGTGGCGTCATGTCCATCACCCAAGAAGCTCAGGCCGACGCGGGTGGTGTTGGTGAAAGCGGAGGGACTGCCTTTGCAGAACTGGTAAGCGCCAACGTAGTCTCCGGCGCGGAACAGATCCTGAACCTGTGCGACCTGGGCTGGAGGAGCGGCCTTCTTGATGCCAGTGCGCATCCAGAGGTCAACGGTGAGCCAGACGAGGGCGATGGAGCAAGCGGTGATGGGATACATGACCCAACCACCTTCAATGAAGCGGTCGATCATCGATTCCGTATGGGCTTCAGCGGCAGCACCTTCAGCAGGCGCTGCAGCCTCCTGGCCATAAAGGTTGAACGAAGTAAGGACACCCAAGGCCAGCAGGACGCAAAGGAACGCGCGGGCAGGGCCGTTGGGGATGTGGCGGGTCATGATGGTGGCAGTGTTGGTTTGCATGGGGAAATGATTCAGGCTTTGGGTTTGGACTCGGTGGGCTTGGCTGGCTGGCCATCCTTGGGTTTGGCTGCGTCCGATTTGCCATCGGCGGCTGCAGCAGCCTCCTCCTCGTCGACATTTTTCATTCCGGCAATCGCGGCTTTTTCCTTCATGGCGGAATCAGCGACCGGGGAACCAGGATAGGATTCACTGATGCGGGCCAGGAAGGCGTTTGCGTCTTCGTAGCGCTTCATTTTGATGAGCGTCTTGGCTGCATTGAGCTCTGCCTCAGGGACACGCTGCATCTGGGTGCCGTAAAACACGGGAATGCGCAGGTAGGCGAGCAAGGCTTTTTCCCATTCCTTCTTGCGGGTGTAAACGTCAGCCATGATGGCCCAAAGCGAAGCGCCAATGGCGGAGTCGTCGGTTTCCTTGAGGATGCTCTGGGCTTCGACAATGATGCCGGCGTAGTCCGAGGTGGTCTGGCGCTCAATGTCGAGCTGAATGATGCGCAGGCGCATCTTCTGGGCGTCGGTGAGTTTCAAGGCGCGGAGAGCGGGGAGAGCTTTCACCACATCATCAAACTTACCGCCCTGGTTCAAGGCTTCAATGTAGGCGAAATAGATGTCGATGAACCAGTTGCCTTCGATGCCTTCGAAATGCTCGAAGAAGTCACGGCCCTTCTTGAGCACGGCGATGGCTTCATCGGTCTTGCCTTTGGCGAGCAGGTCGGCGGATTCGGTGAGTTCAGCGGGATAGGGCCACTCGAGGGAATCGATGTTCTTTTTGTCGAGAATGCTGACGGCCTTGTTTTCACCGATCTGAACGGTGCGGACAATCTTGCCATCCGGCTGAATCGTAAATTCAGAGGAGAAGACGCGGTTGCCGTCCTTGAGAACGATGGCCTGCCCGAAGGCGGAACCAGCGGCCGCGACGGCGAAGATGAGCAAAAAGCGGGCGAACGAGTGCATGGGAGTCGTGAGGTGGGTTCGCATCGAATTACAGGGTGGCGATGAGTTTTTGAGCCTCTTTCAATTCAACCGTCTGCGCCTGAAGATCCTTGCGCTCAATCATCTCCTGAAGGGTCTTTTTGGCCTCTTCGCGCTTGCCGAGAGCATTGAAGGACTTGGCGCAGCCGAGATAGGCCTTGGCCATTTCGTCCTTCCATTTCTGGTGGGCGATGAAGACGCGCTGGAAGTAGGCGATGGCGGCCTCATGCTTGCCCTGGAGAGCCTCGATCTCGCCGAGCATGCGCAGGGCATTGGCGGTGGCGTGACCACGCCATTCCTTGGTGTTGGCGATCTGCTCGAAGATCTTCTTCGCATCGTCATACTTCTTGAGTTTGACGAGGGATTTGGCCTCACCCTGAGTGGCGTCCAGAACATGGGAGCTGCCGGGGTAGTTGTTCAAGGCATCGCGGAAGAGTTCAAGCGCCTTGTCATTTTCACCTTTTTCAAAGGCGATCTCAGCCAGACCGACGGGAGCGCCGTCAGAAAATTCGCTGTCTTTGAAGAGGTCTTTGAGACGGACATAGCAGCCCGTGGCTTTTTCGAAATCGCCTTTTTTACGGGCGGCATCTCCCACGATGTTGAGCAGCATCGGGCTGAGGTCATCGGGTTTGGCGACTTCGATGATGACGTTGAGATACTTCTCGGCCTTGTCAGGCAGCTTCATCGTCTTGGCCAGCCAGGCCTTGGCAAACAGAATGCGCATCTGAGCGGTGCCATTCATGGCAGCCTGAGGAGGAGTCAGCAGAGCTTCGAGCTGTTTTTCAACATCTTCAAAGGTGACCTCTGGCGCGGGAGGAGTGACTGGTGCGGGAGCAGCTTGGGCAGGTTTCGTACCATCCGCAGCAGGAGCAGGGGCGGCAGCAGCGACGGGAGCCTTGCGGCGCTTGGGCGCACTGATGGAGACCAACTGCTGAATCAAGCCTTCCACCTGCTGGTTGGCGACGATGGGAATGCGGGTCTTGATGTGTTCGGCGAGCAGTTTCTTGGCCTCATCGATCTTGCCTTCCTTGATATTTGAGCGGCTGATCCAGAGGATGGATTTGAGAGCAAGGTCGTCGTTGTCCTTGTGCGTGTTGTAGTACCTCTGCCACATGTCTGCCAGATCCTTCCACTTGCCAGCTCCGACGTAGAGATCGGTCAGCTGATCCATGGTATAAGTCAGCACATCGTCGGTCTTCGCCTTGTCCACGGCGAAGGCGAACTGAATCATCGCGTTTTCATAATCCTGGCGCTGATTGTAAATGTCTCCGAGGAGGGCATGCACCTGACCGATGTTTTGATCGTTCGGAGCATCTTTGACGATGCTTAACAAGGAGGCTTCCGCCGCCTTTTTGTCCCCGGACTGGAAATCAATGAAGGCCAGACGGTAACGTGCATCCACCACATAGGCCCCCTTGGGATTGTCCTTCATGTAGGTCTTGAGCGCTTTGGTCACGCTCTTGGAGTCGTTCTGGTAAAAGTACGTCAGAGCGATGCGATACTGGAGATCATCCTTGTAAGTCGTTGTCGGATAATTCTGGAGCAAGGTCTCATAGGTGGTGCGGCACTCGTCAAAGCTCTGCATTTCGAACTGCACGCTGCCGATGAGGAAGTTCAGGCGTTCTTTGTCGGCCTTGGGGAAGCTCAGGGCTTTTTTCCAGGAAGCGATGGCTTCCTTGAGCTGCTTGTTTTGATAGGCCAGCATGCCGAACATCATCGAAACTTCACCGACCATTTCACTGTCTGGAAAGTTTTCGATGAAGGATTCGCAGCCTTCGCGGGACTCCTTGATGCGTTTCAAGGAGGCATTGACCATGATGAGGCCGTACATGCACTTGTCCCGCTGGGCGAACTGCTTAAATTCTTTCACGACGACTTCGAAGGCCAGAATGGCCTGCCAGAGGCGGGAAGGATCACCGGAGCCGCCTTCACTTGGGGCGCCCATTTCATAGTAGCAGCGGCCGAGGCGGTAGTAGAGCGAAGCGTCGTAGTCGGTGCGCTTCTCGATTTCGGCCATGATTTCCTTGTTGGCCTTGAGCTTGGTCTCGATTTCTTCCTTACGAGCACCCGTCACTTTTTTGAGCTGGGCTTCGAGCTTGGCCACCTGCTCATTTTGGATGCGTGAGATTTCAGCCTTCTTGCGGACGAGCTGGTAGGCACCGAGCGCCTCCTTGTAGGACTTTTTCTCCATCATCTCATCGCCCAGCTTCAGATAGATGTTGTTCATCTGAGCAATGCTGTCGCCACCGGAGGCAAAATTGCGCACCTTTTCCATGAGAGCGGTGGCGTCATCGAGTCTGCCGCTGCTGACATAGATGTTGGCAGCGAGCATGGCGGCCTGGATGGATTCCGCACTGCGAATGCCGTCTGCAAGCACATTGGTGAGGATTTTGAGCGCCTCTTCTTTCTTGTCCTGCTTGTTGAGAGTGTCGGCAATGATGAGGCCGGCCTCGGCTTTTTTCTCGGGTGAACTGCGAACCACGTCAGTGAGCACTTCGATGCCCTTGTCTTCCTTCTTGCTGGCGATGTAAGAGCGGCCCAGAGCCATGCGCACGTCGATGATGGCGGAGCCTTGAGGAAACTCCTTCACGTAGGCCTCCAAGGATTCAATCGCCTTGGGGAAGTCGTTCAGGTTGTAATGGCAGGCGCCCTCAGTGAACAAAATGCCCTCGAAAGGCTTGTTGTTCAGGTTTTTCTTTGCCACGGCGAGCTTGGCAAGAGCCTCCTGGTATTTGGCTTCGGCGAAGAGAGCGCTGGCGGCGTTGACCAGAGCTTCAGTCTCCTGCTGGATATTTAAAGCTGCGGGAGCTGCAGGAGCTGCAGGAGGAGTTGCGGGAGCCGCCGGTGGTGCAGGCTTTGGAGCCTGGGAAAACACAGGCGTGACAGCGGCCAGGGCCAGGGCGGCACAGAAAATGGGTCTCATGAGTTGCAGGGTGCGTTCCACATCAGCGCAAAGTACAAAAAACTACGATGACGCACAAGCTTGAATTTACGCACGTCATCAGAATTGATGGCGCAAACTGGCTGGGCATCTGGGGAAACTGACATTTTTCGAGAAAGAGATTTGAGATTAGCAGGATGGTCATTTTTGTCACGGGAGAAAAAACAAAAGGACAAATTCTATCCAGAGCGGGGAAATGTGTGGTCAAACCGTACCTGCAATACGCCGCAAAAATCCGTGGCACTATCATTAAATTAGCGGCGTTCAACACCTCTCGACAATGCACGCGGGTCATTCCACAATCCGGCCGCATGTCCAACCCTGTCCTCGAAGTCACTGATCTTACTTTCCGCCGCGGCGGCCGTCCCATCCTCAAAGGCATCACCTGGAGGGTCGATCCGGGGCAGCACTGGTGCATCCTGGGTCCGAACGGCTGCGGGAAAACTTCGCTGATCAACCTTATCACCGGGTATGACAGCGCGACCGACGGCACGCTGCGGATCGGCGAGAGCGTGTTTGGCGATGATGACTGGCGGGAAGTGCGCCGCCGGGTGGGGCTGGTGACGAACACGCTGACCACGTATCTGGAAAGCAGCGAACCGGTGCTGGACGTGATCGCGAGCGGACGCGAGGCGAAGCTGAATCTGATCGAGGTTCCGCCACCGGCGGTGCGCCGGGCGGCGTCACGGCTGCTGAATCGGGTGGGCTGCGCCTACCTGCGCGAGGCGTGCTGGGGGACGCTGTCGCAGGGGGAGAAGCAGAAAGTGCTGATCTGCCGTGCGCTGATGGCGAAGTTTCAGGTGCTGATTCTCGATGAACCCTGCGCGGGGCTGGACCCTGTGGCGCGTGAGCACTACCTGCAGTGGATGCAGGCTCTGGCGGTGGAACCCAACTCCCCTTCCCTGGTGATGGTGACGCATCATGTGGAAGAAATTCTGCCCAGCATCACCCACTGCCTGATGCTGAGGGACGGCCAGGTGCATGCGTCCGGGACCAAGGAGGAAGTGCTGCACAGCGGCCATCTCAGCGAGATTTATGGCGCGCCCATGAAGCTTGGGCGTCATGGCGACCGTTATTCGCTGCGTCTTGCCTGACCCAACCCTGGCCTGCCATGAAAAAAAGCATCGTCACGCTCCTGCTCCTGCCGGTTTTCGCCTTTGGCACGGAGGTTCAACTCGAGCGTGTCCCTGAGAACGGCGTGCAACCGCAAATCGCGACGACGCGTGATGGTACGCTGCACCTGGTCTATCTAACAGGCAACCCCGCCGGGGGTGATGTGCGCTACGTGACCAAAAAAGCCGGTGCCACTGCCTGGAGCACACCGCGTGCGATCAACAGCACGCCGGCCACCGCCGTCGCGATGGGGACCATACGCGGGGCACAGATCGCCGTGGGCAAGGATGATTCGCTGCACGTGGTGTGGAACGGCCCTGGTGGCAAAGATCAACCTTCGCCGCTGCTTTATACCCGTTCCCTGAATCGAGGGGCTGCGTTTGACAAGCAGCGTGATCTGCGGGCGAGCACGAAGGGGCTCGATGGAGGGGCATCCGTGGCGGCCAGTGCGAAGGGCGAGGTCTTCATCGTCTGGCATGGCGCCCCGTTGGAGGCTACGCCCGGTGAGATCAACCGGAGGGTCTTCGTGCTCAAATCCACCGACAACGGCGGCACTTTCTCTAAGCCCAAGATTGCGAATGCGGACGATCCCGGTGTGTGCGCGTGCTGTTCACTGAAAACCTTTGTGAGCCCCAGCGGTGAACTGCTCACGCTGTACCGCGCGGCGCGCAGCATGGGGCAGCGGGACATCACGCTGATGACCTCGACCGATGGCGGGGCGACGTTTCAGCATCGGAATGTCGGCCCCTGGGCCATCAGTGCCTGCCCGATGAGCAGCGCCAGCGTCATCGCTTCTGGAGCCAAAACGCGTGCGGCGTGGGAGGCGGAGGGCAAGGTGTACACTTCGCTGCTGGATGACAGGTCTGAGGCAGTCGCGGTTTCTGAAGACAAGTCACGGCACCCTGCTCTGGCGGTGAACGCGCGTGGAGAAACTCTCGTGACCTGGAGTGTCGGCACGGGCTGGCAGAAGGGTGGGCAACTGGCGTGGATGGTACTGGATGCGCAAGGCAAGCCGACGGCGGAGCGTGGGATGAAGGGCGGAGTGCCGGTGTGGGGATTCAGCACGGCGTATGCGGAGGGAGAGAAGTTTGTGATTTTGTATTGAGAATGGCATGTGCGGAAGGCCTGCGCTGGGGTTATCGCGTTTTCCGAAATGTGTGATTTGAGGCACCCGGCGGCGCTTGGAGGACCAAGCGCCCAACCTGTGCTGGTCGTTCGCGCATCCAAGATTTTGTGACGGCAATGTGTGGCGGGGCGATAGGATCGAGGACGAGTTCGAGTAGGAGGACGAGGACGATTTTGCGGGAATGACTTCTCTTGATTGCTTGTCCCCTCCTGACCTCTTGAAACTTTATACAGCATGACACGCACAGGAATACTCGCCGGTGGCAACTTCATCATTGACCACGTCAAGGTGATCGATGCGTGGCCGGAGCAGGACATGGTGGCCTTCATTCAGAGTGAAATGTCCTCGAACGGCGGGGGGCCTTATAACGTCCTCAAAGACTTAGCGGCCATGGGCTGCGGGTACCCGCTGGCTGCGATAGGACTCGTGGGCACGGATCTGAATGGTGAGTGGATTTTGCGCGACTGTGAGGCGGCGGGGATTGACATCGCGCAGCTGCATCAAACGGACAAGGCGCCGACAAGCTACACGGATGCGATGACGGTGAGAGGCAGCGGGAGGCGTACTTTTTTTCATCAACTGGGGGCGAATGCGCTGCTGGGTGAGGAGCACTTCGATTTCAGCCGCACTCAGGCGAAGATCTTTCATCTTGGATACCTGATGTTGCTCAGTGAGATGGACCGCCTGCTGGAGGATGGGCGCACCATTGCCAGCCGTGTGCTGGAGGCGGCGCAAAAGGCAGGACTGATGACGAGTGTGGATTTGGTGAGCTCGACGCATGCGGAGTTTCGACAGATTGCGGCGGCCGCGCTGCCTTTCGCGGATTGTCTAATTCTCAATGAGATCGAAGCCGGGAGCGCCACGGGGCTGGACCTGCGGTCAGCGCCGGTGGATCTGGAACGCATTCATATCGCTGCGCAAGCCCTGCTTGATGCGGGGGTAAAGCGCGAGGTCGTCATTCACTTTGAGGCGGGAGCCATGGTCGTTGAAAAAGACGGAACGGTGCATCATCAGACGTCATTGAATTTGCCGCAGGGATTCATCGCCGGAGCCACGGGTGCTGGAGATGCCTTCGCTGCCGGCTACCTGCATGGCACGCACGAAAACTGGCCCGTCGCAGAGCGCTTAAGGCTTGGCGTGTGCAGTGCTGCGATGTGCCTGAGGCATCCCACGCCGTCGCAAGGACTTGGGCCTGTGGCCGAGTGCCTAAAATTTGCAGAGGAGCTTGGATTTCGTGACTGATTTGTTTGAAATGACAAAAGGCTTGTCTTCGTTTTCGCGGCCTGATATTTCCATCTTTTGTCATGAGCACGCCCAGCAAACCCCTTCGACAGCCCGGTCTCATCGTTTATCTGTGTGGTCTCGGAACTTCTGCGCTGGCGCTGTGGCTGGTACAGATCGCCAATGACAACGGGGAAAACATCATGGGGTGGTATGCGAACGGGATCATTCCCGCCGGAGCGTTTCTTGTCGGCATCGCCAGCGGGGTGGGATATGCGGTGGGTTCTCGACTGCTGCAGGTGAAACTGAGCAAGGCGTTTGTGCTTGGCATGCTCACCACTGCGGTGGTGGATTACTTTGCCGCGCACTACCTGACCTACCTGAGCGTCCTTGAGGTGCATCACATCCCGGCAGAGCGCTACGGGTTCATCGACTACTTCCGTGAGATCAGTGAAGGGATGTCCTTTAGAGACAAGTACTCCAAAGAGCCCGGAAGTCCGCTGGGCATGTGGGGCTATTTCTACAAGCTGCTCGAAATCGGCGGATACGCGGGCGGAGCGATGGTGCCTTCAGCGATGGTCTTTGGCATGCCATACTGCAAAGGCTGCCAGCAGTACCTGAAGAAGCATCGCACGGGGCACCTGCATTCGCTGGAGCAGTGGTCGGTGGTGAAGAAGCTCAAGAAAAAGGAACGTCTTGCTGCCCTGCAGGCGGCCATCCAGGCGCTCACGGCACGAGCCAATGAGTTCATGGCGCCGATTGCTGCAGCGCCACTGACAGAGACAGAGGGGGCGATCGCCACGCTGGATCAGAGTATTCAGAAGGATGCTGCGGCGCGCATCACGTTCGTTTTGAAAAAATGCCCGCGCTGCGATGCGCACCATCTGGATTTGAACCTGACAAATTTCACGGTGGATAAGAAGGTGGCGAACACGAACGTGGCGAAGATTGATAAGACGAAGGTGGTGGAGAGTGTTGAAGCGGTGGCGGCTTGAGGTGGTTCAGGCCCAGCACTTGACCGAGAGAGGAGATCAGGCCACCGATTGCGAAGCTTGAGCGGGATGACGACACCCAGATGCTGGTATGTTCACCCGGGACGGGATTCATGGGACGGTGTGATTAGCGTTTCCATACTCACGCGCCACAGGGGTCGGTGCACTGGCCGCAATCAGCCTTTGATTTATAATTTTTTAGACCTTGTGACGTCTGCATAATGCCTGGCATGAATGGCACTCAGTTAAGGGTGCCAATCGTGGATTTTGGAGGATTCAGCGCGACGGGTTCGTAGCGGAGTTACATGCAGACGCTGCTGGCAGGCATGGGGTGTGGCGAAGTCTTGGATTTGCTTCTCAGCCTTCCTGACGGCAACCCAGGGCGGCCCCGCCAAGGCTCGGCGGCCCTGGGGTACATTATGCCTCCCCTTCAGGGCTTAAGAACAGTGAGGAAGGAAGGCCGCAAATGCACGAAACCACGTCTTAACTGAGTGCCATTCATGCCTAGTTTCTTGCACAGGTCAACGGGGTGACTACGTTGACACTTCAAGGCATCTCACCAGCATGGACCGAGACTAATAAATAATTAACCATTTTGAGCTGAAAATTTTCCTCTCAAATTCCAGTTAAAAAATCTTAACTAAAGCCCGTTAAACAAAACGCATGACTTTCTATCAGCTTCTCGACGAGCGGCAACATCTGGCAACCGCCATCATCCGCAGCACTTTGACTGGCATCACAGCCGCGATGGCATTGATGGCCACGGTCATTTCAGCACAGCAGACGGCATTGCCTCCTGAGCTTGAGTTGCTGAATCAACAGTTCATCACGCTGCAGAAAGAGCATGTCACGACCCCCTTTGAATCTGAACTTGTCATACTCAACACCGGTTACTTGGGCGCCATCGTCAAAGCCATGGCAGCGGAAAAAGAAGCCGCGAATTTGGACGGCATACTGGCGCTGGAGGCAGAAAAGAAGCTGCTCACCGAGAAGCAGCTCTCCGCCGAAAAGCTGCCTCTGCCAGAAACCGATGATGAAAAGACGCCAGCGGCGGTGAAAAATCTCCGCAACATTTACCGCACGTCGTATGCGAAGCTCGAAATACAACGCCTGAAGAATCAGCAAGGGCTCATCGCACCGCTTAACGTGCGCTTGAAAAAGATGGAGGCGGACTTCATCAAAGCGGACCGCATCGCCGATGCGAAGACCGTGCGCGGCTACCGGGAAGCGCTGTCAGAGGAAGCGCCGAGCGGAGGAGAGCCAAGGCCCGCAACGACTCTCAATCCGGCTGCGATGATCACGGCGAAAGATGGCTTTACCAACACACTCGGCATGGAGTTCGTGCCGGTGAAAGGCACCGATGTGCTGTTCTGCATCCATGAGGTGCGTTACAAAGACTATGCCTTGTATGCTAAGGAGAATCAGAACGTCAATGGCGATTGGAAAGACCAAACCATCGATGGCCATGCCATCACTGAGCGCAACGAAGACCACCCAGTGATCAAGGTCAGTTGGGATGACGCGCAGAAGTTCTGCGCGTGGCTGAGCAAGAAAGAAGGGAAAAGCTACCGCCTGCCTACGGATGAGGAATGGAGCTACGCGGTGGGCATCGGGCGCGAGGAAAAGCGGAAGAAGGGAGCCCTGCCCTCCCAGGTGCTACCAGTGCCAGACGCATTCCCGTGGGGTGACGACTACCCACTGAAGACGAAGGACAAGCCTGGAAACTACAGCGATGCCAGCCTTAAAGGCAAAGCGCCGGGCCCAGATGGCAAGCAAAACGACATCGAAAACTACAATGACGGCTTCCCGACCACGGCACCGGTGATGAGCTTCAAGCCCAACAAGTTCGGTCTCTATGATCTTGGCGGCAACGTCTGGGAATGGTGCGAAGATTGGTATGACAATGCGCAGCAAGACCGTGAGTTGCGCGGAGCCTCCTGGCATGACGCCAACCGCTTCTTTCTGCTGTCGTCCCACCGCCTTCACGGCGCCCCAGGTGGCCGGCACAACGACCACGGCTTCCGATGTGTGGTGGTGCCCGCCCGTAGTCTGACTGAAAGATGATCCATGAGACTTCACGGAGTAAAAGGCCGGGCCCTAAATGGCATTTGTTCTCGAGCCAATGAGTTCACTGCGCCAATTGCGGCAGCACCACTGGCTGAGACGAAGGTGGTGGACGGGGGTGAAGCGGTGGCTGCTTGAGGCGGTTCAGGCCCAGCACTTGACCGAGGTTGAAGCACCTAATGCATGACATGAGTGGTATGAATGGCACTTGGTTAAGGACATTGATCGTGAGTTTTGGAGGCGCAGGCTGACTGCGGAGCCAACGCGTGGCGGAGCTCTTTGCAAACGCTGCTGGTGGTCGTGGGGTGCGGCGGAGTTTTGGGTTTGCTTCCCAGTGGTGTTGCCGGAAACCCAGGGTCGCCTCGCTGAGGCTCGGCTGACCCTGGGCTGTATTACGCAGCCCCTTCAGGGCTGGTGTGGAGAGGGGCAATGTGAGAAACAGAACGGTATTACAGCGTGCTTACTCAGTGTTCCTGGCCTGATGGAAATCAAGAAAGGCTGCCTTAACCGAGCACCATTCTTGAGTCGAAGTTTGTTTGACTCAGGGCTTCGCAGGTATTGGCTGCGCATCGCCTGGCACGCTTGATGACCCTGACGTTTGGACCGCTTTGCCTGCTGGTTGATCAGCCTCTTTGTTGGTGAACTGCACTCTGAGATGCTTGAATGGCGCGATGTTGTAGATTGAAATAGTCGGGTTTTCCAGATCAATCCAAATACTCTTCATGCCTTCGTGGGGTGGAATTTTAACGGTGCCCACCAACTTTGTCTCATATCTCCACCATCCTGAAGCGCTTGCCTCAAGTCGGGGATCAAAGGAGGGAATTCGGAGAGTTCGATTATCAACAAACGAAACCTCGGTGGGCAACATTGCCTCCTTGCGGACCTCAAATTCAGGAAGCTCAATCAGCAAAGGAAATGGCAAACCAGCTCCACCAAGCCGGTATCTAATCAAATTCTTGGAATCCAGATAAAGAAAAGCGAGCGAATGCTCTTTCGCGACTGTAACCTCTGTACTTCCATCGGCACCCGTGAAAAACTCATCGTAGTTTTTGGCAGAATTGAAATCCAATCGAATTCGAACACCTGGCGCAGGCTTCCCTCCGCGTTTGACTGTCATGGTTCCTTTAAGTGAATACTTTGTCCCAGTGGAAATTTGCAAGTCAGCCGTCTCTTCGGCAGATAGGACGCCGATGGAAAGCGTCAGGCAGATCATCAAACTGAGAATGCGCATGGAGTGAAAATGATTGCCCTGCATCCTTTTATCAAATGAAACCTGGGTGAGGCGGGGAAAGCTCATGCGGCTGAGGGACGTTGGTTCGGGGATGAAATGCTTTCTTCTTAGCCTGATGTTTGTTGTTCCAATGCTCGCGGCAGAGCGTCCTGCGGTGACGGTGCCACGCCAGACGAGCGGTGATACGGGGGTGCAGCCGAAATGGGAGGAAGGGCTGACGATCACGGTGGGCCTGAAGGATGCGGACATCGTGGGCAGTGACGAGCGGGCGATTCAGGCTGCGGTGGATTATGTGGCGCGGCTGGGCGGAGGGACGGTGAAGATCAAGGCGGGGACGTACCGTCTGCGGAATGCGGTGTACTTGCAGACGGGTGTGAACCTGACGGGCGAAGGCGAGAAGACGGTGCTCATTAAAGAGCCGTCTGTGATGACGCCCTTGAAGCTGGACAGCGACTGGTATGACCAGGAGATCACGCTGCATGATGCGAGCGGATTTCGCGTGGGGGATGGGGTGTGCCTGCGGGCGAAGGATGCGAAGACGGGGCGGCAGACGGTGATCAAGCGGACGCTGGTGGCGCGGAGCGGCAACCGCTTCAAACTGGACAAGGCGCTGCGTGAGAACCTGTGGCAGATGAACGAGGCGACGTGTGCAACGCTGTTTCCGCTGCTGAGCGGCGAATTTGTGAACGATGTGAGGATCGAGAATCTGGTGCTGGACGGCAACCGTGAGCACAATGCGGAGCTGGATGGGAACTACGCGGGCTGCATTTTTCTGCAGGACTGCAATCGCTTCCACATCAGCGGTGTCACCGCCCGCAACAACCATGGGGATGGGATCAGCTGGCAGATCTGCCACGATGTGATCGTGGAAAACTGTATGAGCGAAAACAACAGCGGGCTGGGTTTGCACCCGGGCAGCGGATCGCAGCGGCCGATCATCCGCAACAGCACGCTGCGCGGGAATGACATCGGGATTTTCTTCTGCTGGGGAGTCAAGTATGGGCTGGCGGAGGGCAATCAGATCGAGGGGAATCGCATTGGCATTTCCATTGGCCATCGTGACACGGACAACCTGGTGACGGGGAACACGATCCGGGGCAGCAAGGTCAACGGCTTGCTGTTTCGCCCGGAGCGGGGACCGGACTTTGCGGGGCATCGCAACCGGATCGAGAAGAACCGTTTTATCGACAACGCGCCGGAAGGTGGGGCGGTGATCGACATTCAGGGTGGGACGGAAGCGATCACGATCAGCGACAATCAATTCACGGAATCGCGGGGCGGGAAGGCGCGTGCTGTGGTGAAGCAGGGGCCGGAGACGAAGCGCATTGTGATTGAGGGAAGCCAGAGCGAGGGGTTTTAGAGCAGTCGTTTCGCTCGCATGATGAACTTTGCCTGCTCGCAGCGTTAGAATGCGCTTCACTTCCCAATCATGAAATCCAAGCTGCTCCTCCTTGCCGTTCTCGCGTCGTCCATTGTCCATGCCGAGGACAGCCGACTGCAGGCGCCGAAGGATTTGAACGGGTATTTTCCTTTCAATCCGCCGTCTTCGCTGAGTGAGTGGGATGCGCGGAAGGATTATGTGCGGCGGCAGATCCTGGTGGCGGAGGGGCTGTGGCCGATGCCGACGAAGACGCCGCTGAATGCGGTGGTGCATGGGAAGGTGGAGGGGGATGGCTTCACGGTGGAGAAGGTTTATTTCGAGAGCGCGCCGGGATTTTTTGTGACGGGGAGCCTTTGGAAGCCGAAGGTGATCAAGGGGAAAGTGCCGGGGGTGATGTTTGCGCACGGTCATTGGAAGGATGCGCGCCTGTCTCTGGAGACGGAGCCGAAGGTGCGGGCGGAGATCGCGGCGGGTGGTGAGCGTTTTGAGCGGGGTGGAAAGAGCATTTTCCAATCGCTCTGCATTCAACTGGCGCGGATGGGCTGCGTGGTGTGGCAGTGGGACATGCTGAGTGATTCGGACTCGGTGCAGTTTCCGCGTGAGATGGTGCACACCTTTGCGAAGCAGCGGCCGGAGATGAACACGACGGAAAACTGGGGCCTCTACAGTCCGCAGGCGGAGGCGCACCTGCAGTCGATCATGGGACTGCAAACGTGGAACGCGGTGCGTGGGCTGGATTTTTTGCTGTCACTGCCAGAGGTGGATCCTGAGCGCACGGCGATCACGGGCGCGAGTGGTGGTGGGACGCAGACGATGCTGCTGGCGGCGATCGACGACCGCATCAAGCTGTCCTTTCCATGTGTGATGGTTAGCACGGCGATGCAGGGTGGCTGCACCTGTGAAAATACTTCGTTGCTGCGGATCAACACGGGCAATGTGGAATTCGCGGGACTCTTTGCGCCGAAGCCGCAGGGGATGAATACGGCGAATGACTGGACTAAGGAAATGGCGACGAAGGGATTCCCGGATTTGCAAAAGCTGTACACGACCTTTGGCAAGAAGGACAATGTCTTCCTGCTGCGCGGGGAGCACTTCCCGCACAACTACAACGCGGTGACGCGCTCTGCGTTTTACACGTTTGTAAACAAGCACTTCAAGCTGGGACAGGAAGCGCCAGTGATCGAGAAGGACTATGAGCCGCTGACGCGGGAGCAACTGACGGTTTGGGATGAGAAGCACCCTGCCCCGAAGGCGGGTGATGTGGAGTTTGAGCGGAAGCTGCTGGCATATCTGGCCAAGGATGCGCAGAAGCAGTTGAGCGAGGCGGACCCGAAGGTACTGCGCGAGGGCATCGAAGTGGTCATCAGCCGGACGTATGACAAGGCGGGTGAAGTGGAATGGACGCTGAAGGACAAGCAAGACCGGGGTGATCATCTGGAAATGACCGGCACGCTGACGAACAAGACGTACAACGAGGAGCTGAGTGTGGCGTGGCTGTACCCGAAGGAGTGGAACGGGCGGGTGGTGATCTGGCTGGATGATGCGGGGAAATCAGGCCTCGCGAACAAGGATGTGAAGGCGCTGGTGAAGGGTGGCGCGGCGGTGCTGGGTGTGGATCTGCTGTTTCAAGGGAGTGAACTTGCGAAGCAGAACCGTGTGGTGGCGAATCCGCGTGAGTTTGCGGGATACACGTATGGCTACAACAGCGCGCTGTTTGCGCAGCGCGCGCATGATGTACTGACGCTCACCACTTTCCTGCGGAACACGAAGGTGGGATCGCACCCGAGCCCGAAGACAGTGTGCATCGCGGCGCTAGGTGCGCAGACGGGTCCCATTGCACTCGCAGCGCGTGCTGTGGCGGGTGAGGCGATTGATCGTGCGGCGTATGACACGCACGGCTTTCGCTTTGGGAAGATTCTTGATTACCGGGATCCGATGTTCCTGCCAGGGGGCGCGAAGTATCTGGACCTGCCAGGGATGCTCAAGGTGCAGGGGCCCTACCTGCGCTGGGTGCGTGGCGAGGGGAAGGATCCGGAGGCAGGCTTGGTGGAGTGGCTGCTGAAATAGCAGGGGCCGCTCGTGTGAGGCGTGGCAGAAAATTGACTGAGGCCGTTCGTCATCTGAACGGCCAAGCGTTCTTGCCTGCCTTGTTTGCTGCCTGCAATCAACTCAAGGGACGCAGGCGCAACTGACGCAGTGTGTAGAAGGGGGCGTCTGACTCGGGCATACGGCGGGCGCCCTGCCTGCGCTTTGGCCCGAACAGATCGCGCTGCGCCTCGAAGATGCCTTCCACAAACTCTTTGCTGCCCAGCACCACGCCGTCGGTGAAGTAGCGCACGCGCAGCCGCACCAGTTCTGCGGGACTGAGCCTGCCTTTTTCCGCCAGCACGGCGCGGGCTGACTCGGCGGTGACACCACGAGATACCACTTTCTCATTCTGCGCGTCTTTCACCTCGCGACCTTCGGCGTGCAGCAGGCAGCGATACGCGGCCGCTGCGCCGGCGCTCTTCCAGCCGTCCACCGGTTTGCCCAGGGCTTTGCACAGTCCACGCTGGGCTCTGCGGCTGCCGCCCAGGGCTTCGGAGTAGCCGCACCAGCGGTAGTCTTTGGGATCTTTGACAAGGCCTGCGCGCACGGGGTTGAGATCAATGTAGGCGGCCATCGTGCGCAGCGGCTCGCCTTTGCCTTCGACGAGCACGC
Source organism: uncultured Verrucomicrobiota bacterium (assembly GCA_903838675.1). Taxonomy (GTDB): domain Bacteria; phylum Verrucomicrobiota; class Verrucomicrobiia; order Verrucomicrobiales; family Verrucomicrobiaceae; genus Prosthecobacter. The sequence goes on along the minus strand of CAILZI010000251.1, from coordinate 11,036 downwards.
TTTTGAAGCGGTCCATCCACAGGGTGCCACGGCGACCGCGCCGCTTGTTGAACCAGCGGCTGAAGCGTTCTTTGACTTCTTTGACGAACAGGGAGAGATCGCAGAAGCGCTTCTTGAGGGCGGTCAACCTTTGCTCGGCGAGGATGGCCATGCCGCGTGCGCGCAGATCGGCCAGTTCATCGCGCAGCAGGCCCACGTAGGCGCGGCTGTAGAGGGTGCCCAGGTGTTCCAGGAGTTTTGCTTCGCCTTGGGGGCCGTCGAAGCGCTGCAGCCAGGTGTCGCGATGCGGCACCTCGGCGAGGAGGTGGAAATGATTGCTCATGAGGCAGTAGGTGACCACTTTGATGCCGGAGAACTCCGCCATGCGCCAGATCACGCGGCGCAGCGCTTCTTTCTCGACGTCATCAAAGAACACCTCGCCGCCGCAGGTGCGGGACATGACGTGGTAGCAGTAGGATTCGAGGGGTCCCTTGCCGAGGATGCGGAACCTGCCGCCGGACCACGAACGCGCGCCGGGATAGAGGCCGGTTTTCGCATTGACGCCGACGAGCTGTTCTTCGAGCGGGAGCGCTTGGGGATCAGAGGGTTGAGCGGGTTTCATGGGGTGGAAGATGAATGGGGAATTGGCGAGAGCAATTACTAAATGCCTGGCATTATTTATGAGTTTGGGGTGGACACCCCATGGTGAATGCTGGGGGGCTTTTTAGAGTGTCGTCACCATGAAACCCATTCCCTTCCTTCTTTTTGCAATAACGCTGACTTGCAGTTGCGGTGCTTCAGCTCAGACGGTCAGCCCGCCCGCCAAGGAGGTCAAAACGACTGCGGTGGAGACGAGCGTCGTGCCCAACGGTATTGTGTTTTACCGTAACAAAACCTACTTCATTCGCAATGAGCGGGCAGTTTTGGTGGATGCCTTCCTGGTGCCTGTGGGGCAAGTATTGACGCCCGAAGGTCGGCTGGTGCAGCTACCAACGGACTTCGTCAACGATATCAGCCCGACGATTCGAGAGGGGCTCTTCACTATTAATGGTCAGGCGTATTTGATTCGCAACGGTCGCATGACGCGGGTGACTGCCCTGCTGGTTCCGGAGGGGCAAGTGCTGACGGCCGATGGTCGGCTCCAGCCCTTGCCTGCTGATTTCAGTGGTTTTGTGCTGGATCGTGCGCCCGATGGCACGGGGCAACCGACACCACCCTGATTTTTCAGGGGCGTAAGTTTGGACTGTGTCATTCTGCCAAGAAATGAGCCTGCCAGTGCAGAATGCGCTGGCAGGGCTCTAATCCTTCAGCGCTTACACGGCCACGCAATGGAGCTTGCTGATGCCCTGGATTTTTTCCAGTTCGGCGAGGACTTCGGCGCTGGGGGTGGAGTCGAGGGTGAGCAGGGTGAAGGCTTTGCCGCTGACTTTGTCGCGGCTGAGGCTCATGTCGGCAATGTTGACGTTGTTTTTGCCGAGGGTGGCGCTGTAGGCGGCGATCATGCCGGGGCGGTCGATGTTCTCGATGAAGAGGAGCGTGCCTTCAGGGCGGGCCTCGATGCGGTGGCTGTTGATCTTGACGATGCGCGGCTCATTGCCAAAGAAGGTGCCGGAGATGCTGGCGGACTCGGTTTCGTTCTTGGCGATGACTTCGATGAGGTCGGTGAATTCGCTGGCTTCGGGCAGGCGGCTTTCGGTGAAGCGGAGGCCGAGGTTTTCAGCGACGCCGTTGGCGTTGATGTAGTTCAACTGTTCAGCACCGACGGCGCGTTCAAGGAAGCCTTTGAGCACGGCGCGAGAAATGAGGGTGGTGTCGCCACCGCCGACTTTGCCGCTGTAGTTGATGCGAACGACATTGGCGCGTGCAGGTGCGAACTGGGACACGAGGCGGCCAAGGAGTTCACCGAATTTGAGGAAGGGGCCGATTTCGGCGAGCACCTTGGGATCGACATTGGGCATGTTGACCGCATTGACGACGGTGCCCTGCAGCAGGTGGGCCTTGATGACTTCGGCGATTTCGATGCCGACATTTTCCTGGGCTTCTTCGGTGGAGGCACCGAGGTGAGGGGTGAAGACGGTGTTTGGAGCGCTGAGCAGCGGGTAATCGGCAGGAGGGGGCTCGACTTCGAAGACGTCGAGGGCAGCGCCGGCGATGGTGCCGTCGGTGAGGGCCTGGGCAAGTGCGGCGTCGTCGATGAGGCCGCCGCGGGCGCAGTTGATGATGCGGCAGGTCTTTTTGAGCGTGAGGAGACGCTTGGCGTTGATCATGTGCTTCGTCTCAGGCGTCAGCGGCATGTGCATGGTGATGTAGTCGGCCTGCACGATGGCGGCGTCGAGGTCCTCGCAAAGGGTGACACCGAGGCTTTCCGCACGGTTCTTGGAAAGGTAGGGATCGTAGGCGACGACGCTCATGCCGAAGGCTTTGGCGCGCTTGGCGAACTCCGCGCCGATGCGGCCCATGCCTAGGACGACGAGGGTTTTGCCATAGACTTCGGTGCCCTGGAAGTTTTTGCGGGCCCATTTGCCGCTGAGGATGGAAGCGTGAGCCTGGGGGGTGGAGCGCGAGAGCGCCATCATGAGGGTGAAGGCCTGCTCTGCGGTGGAGATCGTGTTGCCGCCAGGCGTATTCATTACGACCACGCCACGTTTCGAGGCCACGGGGATGTCGATGTTGTCCACGCCGACACCGGCACGACCCACGACTTTGAGGTTGGGAGCAGCGTCGATCACCTTGGCGGTGACCTTGGCACCACTGCGTACAATTATGGCATGGGCATCGCGAGAGGCCTCGATCATGGCATCCTCAGGCTTGAGACTCATGTTCACGACGACGTTGAATGAAGGCTCCGCTTTGAGCAGGTCGATGCCTTTGGGCGAAATAGGGTCGTTGTCGCCGGCGATGAGAATGTTGAACTTGGACATGGGTTGGTTTGGGGGAAAGGGGGCTCAAACTAGCCACCTTTATCGTGCGCTCAAGGAGCAATGCGTGCTGGACAGAATACAGAGGGAGCGTTCATATAGTGCTATGTTTGCAGGAACTACGTCAGCAAAAGCCAAGCTCGGTTTGATCGTCCCTCTATCTTTGGAAGAATTTGCCGGTGTGGCGGCAGCCGCCATCCTGCTGCCACCGCTGATCATCTGGCTGGTGATGCGGAGCAAACTGAAGCGTTTGGAGCGTGAATCCGGCGCTGCGCTGGAGAAACTGCGCGCCGAATCCGGAGCTGAGCTGCAGGCTGTGCAGGCCAAAGCCGCTGCCGAGGCTGCGGAAAACGCCAAAAACAGCGCCGCTGCGGCCACGAGCTTTGCCGACCTGCAGCAGCGCTTCAACACGCATCGGGAAGTGGCGGATCGCCGTGCGAACGATGCCTCCCAGCAGATCACGCGGCTGGAAGCTGATCTGGCCGCGACGCGTGAAGTCGCGGCGCAGCTGGTGCCCACGCAGTCGCGCATTAAGGATCTCGAAACCGCCCTTGCCGCCGAGCAGGGCCGGATGCAGGCGCAGGAACAGGCCATCGCAGCGACGAATGCGCGTGCTGCTGATTTCGAAAAACGCATGATCGAAGCCCAGGACCTGGTGATCAAGCACAAGGCGGAGATGCAGGCGTGCCTGGTGGAATTGAAAAAAGTCCGTGATGAGCAGGCGGCCTACACGGCCGCAGGGGGAGCCGAGGCCGAGCTGACCAAGGCGCGTGAAGCGCACCAGCAGGCCGAGGGGAAAATAGCCAACCTGCAACGCGCCCTGAAGGCGGCGGAAGCACGTGTGGAAATGGTGCAAAAGGAATTCATGAATGCCGTAGGTCTGGCCACCGCCCCGGCTCCCAATACGTCTGCGGTTGCGAGCGATAAAAAGCTGCGTGAGCAGGAAGAAAAGCTCGCACTGCTGGAAGCTGAATCGCGCAAGCGTGCCCGTGAAGACGGCTATAAGATTGCAGAGCTCGAGTATCGCCTGAGCGAGGCGCTGGAAGCGGTGAAGAATGCGCTGATTAAAGCCAAGTCTGAAGCTGTGGCGGTGGCAGAACCTGCACCGCCGGTGGCAGAACCAGCGCAACCGGTGGCAGAACCTGCACCGCCGGTGGCAGAACCAGCGCAACCGGTGGTAGAGCCAGCGCCACCGGAACCAATGGCCGTGGTGAATGAAGTTCCAAAAGTGGAAGCAGAGCCGGTGAAAGTGGAACCCGTGATCGAGGCCAAGGACGAGGCTCCGGTGGCGGAATCTCCGGTGGTTGAGACTCCCGTGGCAGAAGTTCCTGAAGCTGGCATACCGATGACCGCAGCTCCTGAAACTGGCCTGCTGATGGCAGAAGCGCCCGTGACAGAATCTGCCACTCCTCCAGAAGCACCACCGCCCGCTGCTGCTGCTGAGACGCAGGTGTAATTCGCACTTCTCACAATTAGTGAGGACTCTTTGGGCAATTTTTTCCCACCAGCCACGTTCTATCCGCTCGCATGAAATTCACTCTCGCACTCATCACCCTGTTTTCTGTCTCTGCGCTTTCCGCTGCGGACTGGTCACGCTTTCGCGGCCCGAACGGCGCCGGAGTCGCCAGCACGACCGGTTTACCATCCGTGGTCGATGACAGCACGACGGTGTGGAAGGTTGCTGTGGGCAAAGGCTGGTCTTCGCCGGTGCTGTGGCAGGACATGGTGATCGTGACGGCTGAAACCGGCGCGACGAAGCGCGCTGTGATCGCGATTTCTGCCAAGGATGGCAAGGAGCTGTGGAAGCATGAAGAAGAGTTTGTCCCACACCCGATTCACAAGACGTACAACACCTATGCCAGCAGTTCCGCCTACGTGGATGCGGAGCGCATCTACATCAACTGGAGCAGCGGCACGAACATCCAGGCGCTGGCACTGGATCACAAGGGCAAGCTGGTGTGGCGGAATGATCATGTGGCGGATTACATCCATGAGCACGGCACGGGCATCTCGCCGATTGTTGTCGATGGCCTCATGATTGTGCGCAGCGAGTTTGACTGGCAGCGAGATGGCAAGGCCTACACTGAAGACCCTGAGCAGAAAAAGTGGAAGAGTTGCATCGCGGCGCTGGACGCCAAGACCGGCAAACAAGTGTGGAAGCTGGACATCCCGAACTGCCTGAATACTTTCTCCACGCCGGTGGTGCATGATCTGAAGGGCGGCGCGAAGGAGCTCATCTGCGCGGACAATGGCAGCGGAGTGATGGGCATCGCGCTCAAGACGGGCAAGATCAACTGGCAGTACAATCCGGGGTACAAGCAGCGCAGCCTGGGCTCAGGGGTGATCAGCGATGATTTCTACTTCTGCACCTTCGGCACCGGCGGCGGCGTGAAGGAGATCGCCGCGATCAACCTCAAGAGCGGCAAGCCTGTGCCCGTGCCTTTTGATATTCCCAAGGGGCTGCCTTATGTCCCCTCCCCTCTCGTCATTGGCGAGTACATGTACCTTCTGGGAGACGGTGGCATCATGCGCTGTGTGGAGTTCAAGACGGGCAAAGTCATCTATGAAGAGCGCCTCGAAGGCACTGCGGGAAGCGCCAAGTTTTTCAGCAGCCCCGTGGCGGGCGATGGCAAGATTTTCTGCGCCAGCCAGCAGGGTGATCTGATTGTGATCAAGGCGGGACCGAAGTTTGAGAAGCTCGCCGCCAGCAAGCTGGATGCACCGGTAAACTCTGTGCCTGCGATTGGCGACAAGCGGATCTATGTGCGCACGGCGAACTCGCTTTACAGCATCGGGGCCAAGGGGCAGCCGGTGCCGTGAGGTGCGCGTTGGGGTAAAAGTGGCGCGCCAGCGTCAGGCAGTGCGGTGGCTGAGATGCACGGAGCATCCCTGGAGCAGCGGCACCGCTTACGCGGGGTGAAGTGTTTTCTTTGGACTCAGCGCACCGTCCGGCCTGCGAAAGCGGCGTCGCGCCAAGGCTTGCCGCACGCACTCCAAGACGCTTCGCGCTCGCGGAGCGCTGGTTCAAAAATTACCGGGCAAGACCAAAAACGAAAGCCTCTACCTCACCGAGTCAGCACGGGGGTGGCCTGACGCACTTCGTCGGGTGTTGAGTCGGCTTTCAACACGGCGCCTTTCTTTGGCAGGATGGCGAGCATGTTGTCGTGGGCGATGCGTTTGGCTGTTTCCGGCTTCATGGCATCCAACAGCACGTAGTAGCGCTGCATGACGGGCGGATAATCGTGGAAGCGGCCGACTTTGTCTGAGCCGATGATGAAGCGTTCGGGGAACTTTTCAAAGAGGGCCAGCCACTCCGGAACGGGCTTGCCGTCTTTGACGAGGTAGGTGTCGAAGAGCACCCAGGAGATGTCGACGCTCATGTTTGGATAGGTGGCCAGCATGCGGTCGATCTCCTGCGTGAGGGTGGGGATGTCCACGCGGCGGCTGATGCCGGCGTGGCACCAGACGAATTTGGTTTTGGGATTCTGCTGCACGGCTTCTTCAAACTCGTGCAGATAGATGGGTTCGCGCTTCCAGACGGAAGAGGCATTGGAGTGAACAAACACCGGAAGGCCGAGCTCCCCTGCGAGTTCGTAAACGCGGTGGAGGGATTCGTTGTTGGCATGCGCGGTCTCGCCGTAGGTCAGCGCGGAGAGGTCGTCGTGGCGGGTCATGACCTCGCCGATGCCCTGCCAGAAGCCGGGGTTCCATTCGATCATGCGGCGGACGTGATCCACGGCGTTGCGATCTGCGCCGTTGAAACCGCAGATGACGGGGTGGAAGTGTTTGCGGTCGGCTTCCGGAAGCGCCTGGATCTCGCGCGCGACGAGCATGTCGGTGGCGGAGTACCAGTAGCAGCGGGCATCGTCCTCGAGGTAGTACTGAGGCTGCAGGGGCTCAGATTCGGACCACTGCTTGACCACGGGCATGCCGCTGACGACGGCATCTGTGACGCCGGATTTTTTCATGGCTTTGAGTGCTGCGGCGGCACCGTCGGTGCGCTGCAGGAAATCGACCAGATGCAGATGGCAGTCTGCCATGGAGTATCTCACAGGCTCAGGCTCCACGGGCACTGCGGCAGGCGGCTGAGAGGGAGCGGGGCTGGCAGGCTTTTTTTGCAGTTCACGGGCGAGAACCGCTGTGACAGCGAGACTCAGCAAGACTGGGATGATGAGGGTGATTTTCATAGGAACAAAGGGATTGCGAGCACTGCGCTGGGTAGAACCGTGCCAGATGCCACAGATTCACCCAATTCAAAAGGGCCAGATTTCTCTCTATTGTGGGCAATGCGGTATTGCATGAGGATGCAGGGTGAAACTGGAGGTATTCAGGGATAAGCGAAGGCGCGGGGACTGCACAACAGGTAAATCGTGCCGATTCCATCAATCCTGCTCATGCCAGGCATGAGGAAAATCCCCTTTGCCAAACGGGGGCCGGGGGGTATGTCTGCAGCCCCTAAATATGAGCAAAAAAAGTGACTTCGGATTGATCGGCCTCGCTGTGATGGGCCAAAACCTCGTTCTCAACGTGGAAAGCCGCGGCTTTCAGGTGAGCGTCTTTAACCGCACCACCAGCGTGACGGATGAATTCGTTGCCAAACATCCGGGCAAGGCCCTCGTCGGCTGCCACACGCTCGAAGAGTTCGTGCAGAGCCTCGCCCTGCCGCGCAAGATTCACATCATGGTGAAATCCACCGCCGTGAAGGACACCGACCGCGACGCCGTTGACGCCGTGATCGAGCAGTTGATCCCGCTCCTGGACAAGGACGACATCATCATCGACGGCGGCAACAGCTTCTACCAGACGACTGAGCGCCGTGACGCCTACCTCGCTGGCAAAGGCCTGCGCTTCATCGGCGCGGGTGTTTCCGGTGGTGAAGAAGGGGCGCGCAAAGGCCCTTCCATCATGCCCGGCGGCCCGGCCTCCACTTGGGAAGTGATGAAGCCGATCTTTGAGAGCATCGCTGCCAAGGTGGACGGCGAGCCTTGCGTGATCCACATCGGCCCAGGCGGTGCGGGTCACTACGTGAAGATGATTCACAACGGCATCGAGTACGGCGACATGCAGCTGATCTGCGAAGCCTACAACATCTTCAAGCACGCGGGATTCACCACCGACGAGATGGCCGCCATCTTCAACGAGTGGAACGAAGGCGACATGCAGAGCTACCTCATCCAGATCTCCGGCAAAGCGCTGGAGCAGAAGGATCCTGAGACTGGCAAGCCGATCGTGGAACTCATCGTGGACAAGGCTGGCCAGAAAGGCACGGGCCAGTGGACGCTGATGAATGCTGCCGAAAACGCCGTGGTGATCAGCACGATCAACGCCGCTGTGGAAGCCCGCATTCTTTCCTCCCAGAAGAAGCAGCGCGTGGCCGCAAGCACGCAGCTCACCGGACCGACCGTGAACATCACGACGGACAAGGCTGAACTGGTGAAGAAAGTGCATGACGCTCTGTATGCCTCCAAGATCATCAGCTATGCGCAGGGTCTCGACCTCATCCAGACGATGGGTGCGAAGAAGGACTGGAAGCTGGATCTGGGACGTATCGCCGCCATCTGGCGCGGGGGTTGCATCATCCGTGCGCGTTTCCTGAACCGCATCACTGACGCCTACCGCAACAACGCTTCTCTGGCCAACCTGATGCTGGATCCGTTCTTCAAGGACGTGCTCAGCAGCACCCAACAGAACTGGCGTGAAGTGGTCAGCATCGCGACGCTGAACGGTATTCCGGTTCCGGCGTTTAGCGCCAGCCTTGGGTACTATGACAGCTATCGTGCGGCACGTCTGCCAGCGAACCTGCTGCAGGCGCAACGCGACTTCTTCGGTGCTCATACCTATGAGCGCACGGACAAGCCTGAGGGCCAGATGTTCCACACGGAATGGCCTGAGGTGATTGGATGAGGTGTTTAATGACTCCAGTTGCGGCGCAACTGGGCTACTTTGAAGGCGGCTGGGGAGACCCGGCCGCTTTTTTGTGCAAAGTGGGCTACGTTATACTACTCTCGCGCCATGGTCGGCAATCTCAGTCCTGAATACATCGCTAGGCAGCGGTGAATGGCGGGTGCGCAGAAGCTGCGCGTCGCTTTTCAGATGTACTGGGGTGCGCGCAGGCTCAAAGCGGCGCGATTGAGACAGCAGCATCCTGATTGGAGTGAGGAGCAGGTGCAGCAGAGGGTGAAGGAGATTTTTATGTATATGGTTACGTGATGGCTCGCGGGATCGAAGCCGCTCCCGCCGGAAAGGGAGGAAGAGTATGAGTAAGAGGAGGATTTTGCTGCGATGGGCGAATCGAGCGATGGGTGGCACTTCGGCACTTGGCAAGTGCCGCTCCTTGACCTCTTGGCGCTTAAAAAACGGAGCCCGGCTCTTTCGAGACGGGCTCCGCGTGGGGGGGCTTGGTCATGCTTTGAGCATGCGGGGGAGGACGGAGGCGGGGACTACTTCATAGCTTGTGGGGACCATGGAGTAGCTGGCGCGACCGCGTGAGAGGCTGCGGATGGCTCCGGCGTAACCGAACATTTCCGCCAAGGGGACCTCGGCGAGGATGCCGGATTCGGTGCCGCGATGGTCGATGCCGGTGATGCGGGCGCGGCGACGGTTGAGATCGCCGAGGATGTCGCCCCGGTGCTCGTCGGTGACGGTGCATTCGACCTGCATGACGGGCTCCAGCAGCACGGGGGCGGCGAGGCGCACGGCTTCGCGGAGGGCTTCGCCAGCGGCCATGCGGAAGGCCTGGTCGTTGGAGTCCTTGGCGTGGCTGGCGCCGTCGATAATGCGGACGCGGACATCGACGAGCGGGCTGCTGCGCAGGGGGCCTGCGACGGCGGCTTCGGTGATGCCACGGCGCACCGCGCCCATGAACTGGGAGGGGATGCTGCCACCGACGATGGCGTCTTCGATGATGAGGCCGCCGCCACGTTCGAGTGGCTGCACGGTGACCTTCACGCGTGCGAACATGCCGGAGCCGCCGTTTTGCTTTTTGAGCAGGTGGTCGGCTTCGGCTTCTTGCGTGATGGTTTCACGGCAGGCGATCTCTGGTGCGCCGGCGATGGTTTCGACGCCATGCTCGCGCAGGAGTTTTTCGCGGATCACTTCGAGGTGGAGCTCGCCCATGCCGGAAATGAGGCACTGGCCAGTCTCCTCATGGGTGCGGACGCGGAAGGTGGGGTCTTCATCGCTGAGGCGTGACAGAGCGGTGGCCAGACGTGACTGGTCGGCGGACTTCGCGGGCTCGATGGCCATGCTGACGACGGGTTCGGGGAACACGGGGGGCTCAAGCATGATGGCATGATCTACCAGACACAGGGTATCGCCCGTGCTGAAGTTGCCAAGTCCGGTGACGGCGCAGATGTCGCCTACCTGAACGCTTTCGAGTTCATCGCGTCGATTTGCGAAGACACGGAGCAGTCTGCCGCAGCGCTCGGTTTTGCCGAGGCGCGGATTGAGGAGCGGCGTGCCTTTTTGGAGGGTGCCGGAATAGACGCGCACATAGACGAGGCGGCCTGCCTGCGGATGACGCACGATTTTGAAGGCGAGCGCGGCGAGAGGGGCATCGATGGCATTCACGCGCTGCACTTCTTCGGGTGCAGGGAGGAAGTCCACGATGGCATCGACCAGCGCAGAAACGCCGATGTGCTTATAAGCGCTGCCGCCGATGACGGGCACGAAGCGGCCTGCGATGGTCTGACGACGGATCGCGGCGCGGAGTGCCTGCGCGGGCACGGGGAGGTTTTCGATCCAGAGTTCGGCGATTTCATCATCAAGACTGGCGAGAGCCTGGATGAGATCACGCCGTGCGGATTCGACGGCGGTGAGCCATTCGGAGGGAATGGATTCCACGGTGAAGCCAGTAGGAGAGTCGGCATGGGTGCGCAGGGCGCGTTCTTCGATGATGTCGAACTGGCCGAGCAATGCGGATTCGGACCCCCAGGGCAGCAGCACGGGCCAGGCAGAGGCGCCGAGCTTGGTTTGGAGTTCGTTCACGACGCGGGGGAAGTCAGCGCCGAGGCGGTCCATCTTGTTGATGAAGGCCACACGGGGTACGCGGTAGCGATCCATCTGACGCCAGACGGTTTCGCTTTGCGGCTGCACGCCTCCGACGCTGCAGAAGACGGCGACAGCGCCGTCGAGCACGCG
>CAILZI010000250.1 GCA_903838675.1 uncultured Verrucomicrobiota bacterium | reverse complement strand
GCGAGCTGCCCTTCAAGAACGTCTATTTCACCGGCATCATCCGCGACAAACAAGGTCGCAAAATGTCCAAGTCCCTCGGCAATTCCCCCGACCCTCTGGAGCTCATCGCCAGCTTCAGCGCCGACGCCCTGCGCTTCGGCATCATGCGCAGCGCCCCGCTGGGCCAGGACATCGCCTTCGACGAAAAGAACGTCGAACTCGGCCGCAATTTCTGTACCAAGCTCTGGAACGCCGCCCGCTTCCGCCAGATGCAGGGCGGCGAAACCGAGACCGAGATCAGCGCCGCGCTTCTCAGCAGCGACGACAAGTGGATCCTCCTCCGCCTCAACACCGCCATCGCCGAAGTCACCGCCGCCCTCGAAGACTACCGCTTCAGCGACGCCACCGCCACCCTCTACCGCTTCTTCTGGAGCGAGTACTGCGACTGGTACATCGAGGCCAGCAAAGCCGTGCTTCAAGGCACCGACGACAAACGCAAGGCCAACACCTTGGCGGTCATCGACTTCGTCCTCAGCAACACCCTGCGCCTCTTCCATCCCTTCATGCCCTTCATCACCGAAGAGCTCTGGCACGGCATGTCCTTCAACGCCGATCTGCCCGCAGATCAGGGCGGCAACAGCATCATGTTCGCCAAGTGGCCGAAACCTCTCGATGCCGATGAACTCGCCTACTTTGGCATCCTTCCCGAAGACGAAAAGACCGCGAACGACAAATACGAAGCCGTCAATCTCGGCCGCGGCCTCAAGAGCACCTTCAACATCAACAAGCGCGTCCGCTTCGTCCTCAAGCCGAGCCAGGAACTCCCCGCCCACGAGATCGAAGTCCTCCGCATCCTCCTCAATGCCGAACCGCTGGATGTCGATGCCTCCTTCACTCCCACTCAAGGCACCCCCAGCGCCCTCACCCCGCTAGGCACCCTCTTCCTCCCCCTCGATGGCCTCATCGACGTCGAAGCCGAGCGCGCCCGCATCGGCAAAGAAGTCGCCAAAGTCGAATCCGAACTGGAGAAAGTCACCGCCAAACTCGCCGACGAAAAATTCACCTCCAAGGTCCCGCAAAAGGTGCTCGACGAGCACCAGCAGCGCAAAACCGACTGGCAGGAGAAACTCGCCAAGCTCAAAGAAATGATGTCCGCCCTCGGTTAATCAGGAGCGGGGGCATCCTGCCCCCGTCGCTTGGGCTGCCTGGTCTTAAAGCCTTTCAAATAATGATATAGCCTTACTGGCTCATTACATCGTGCGGGCATAAAGCTTATCTCCTCTCCCCACCCCTGACAGGGCAATGCCCAAAACGTCTTTTGGGGAGAGGTAAGGGTGAGGGGGGCATCATTCCATCCTGCACTGGATTTATCGGGCACAAGATAATTTAAAATACTCACAAAGCGCGTAGCGCTGGCATAACCGTAGCCGTGGGCGCCAGCCCACGGTACGCGTCAACATACGCTGATGCCATTCGTGGAACCGCGTAGCGGTGACACAACCCGACGCAACGCCACTGCGATGACGTTCCTCGCTCGACCTCTGGTTACGTAGTTCGGGGTTCGCTTCGCGGCTCTGCAGCAGCCCGTTCTGGCGACTTGGATACGCTGAATGTCGAACCCATAACGCAGAGCAGCGCATCGCGCGGCCCACGCGTTGTGCCTTTCACCACCATCTGGGCGGCGCACCTTTTTCATGGCACCGCGCTGCTGCCCCAGGGCTGGTAGGGACGCGTTGTGCGCGTCCGTAGAATCCTTCCTCCCAGCGCCGCCTGCCACCTCAGCCGCTCCACCCTTTCCTAGAGCATCCGCCTTTCAGCGCCCACGCAAACAGTCTGTTCGCAGTCAGTTTTAAATGCCGTGCATCGCAAACTTCATTTGGAGAAGTCATACTTTTGAAAATTTATGATGCCCGGCTGTCTGCACGGCGCGCACGCTGGCAACCGCCGTTCCATCACCTCTGAGTACGTAGTTCGGGCTTCAGCCCGTTCTGGTGGTTCGGATGCTATAAACGCAGAGCTCTCTCTCGGACCCGCCCCTACGCCGCCAGCCCTCCGTTTCCTGCATTTGCAGCTTAAATTTTAGTCTTGTCCCCGGAAGCAGGGCATGACCATGCTCGCATAAATCCCCGCCAACCCGAACCCAACCACATCAATGCTCAAGCTACTGAAACTGTCATTCCTGCCGAAGTCTCCCGACTACGGTCTGCTCATCCTCCGCGTCGCTCTCGGATTTTCCATGCTGCTGCTCCATGGTCGCGGCAAGCTCCTGGACTTTTCCGGCACGGTGGCGAAATTCCCTGCCTTGTTGGGACTACCCGCCAACGTGAACCTCGGCCTCGCCATCTTCGCGGAGGTGTTTTGCTCCACGCTGCTGATCGCCGGTCTCTTCACCCGTTTCGCGGCGCTGGCGCTCGCGATCACCATGGGCACCGCCTTTTTCATCGTCCACAAGTCCAGTCTCATTGCCGGTCCGGGTTCCGGTGAACTCGCCATGGTCTACCTTGTCGCCTACGTGACTCTGCTCTTCACCGGCGCAGGCAAGTTCTCGGTGGATCGCGAATAAACGCCGTCTTGAATCACCCAGGCCCGGCGGCGCAGTCTGCCGGGCCTTTTTGTTTTTCCCCGGCGTGTCCTTCTCTTCGCCCTGAACTTCCTGGCAGGAAGACGTAATCTTTCGTCTCTTCGCTCCGCCATACACCAGCCCTGAAGGGGCTGCGTAATAGAGCCCAGGGTCAGCCGAGCCTTGGCGAGGCGACCCTGGGTTAGGGCCGCACGTCGGGGAAGCAAACCCGGCACTTTCTACACATCTCCCGATCTCCAGCAGCGTCTGCAAAGAGTTCCGCATGGTTTGAAGGTGCCGTCAGATCCAAAACTCACGAGCAATGCCCTTAACCGAGCACCATTCTTTCTAGACCTTTTTGCAATGAGCTCAGTTTCTGGCTGCTCAAATCCGTGAACGGAATCGGCAGCAGCACAACATCATGACTCGAGCAGTTCATTGAAAACGTCGTCAGCATCATTCTCCCACACGGCTTCAAGCTGTCGCTGCGACTGTGAGAGCCACTCGCCCCGTTCCATAGGGTCACTGATCGCATCGACAGCGGTGCTCATGCAATGAAAGTAGCAGCAGTCGGCATGGACGCAAGCCGGTGCCGCCGGGCCTTTTTGTCCCCATAGCTTTTCTTGCATTCATCCCCCAAGCAGTGAACCGTCCGCGTCTTATGGCAAAGGTGACTCTCGGCCTGGTGCAAAGCCGGGCATTTTCAAGCAAGGAAGAAAGCGTGCAGCAGCATGAACGGCTCATCCGTGATGCAGCGGCCCGTGGCGCGCAGATCATCTGCCTGCAGGAACTCTTCAATACGCCCTACTTCTGCATCACGCAGGACACGGAATTGTTCAACCTCGCCGAAGCCGTTCCCGGTCCCACCACCGACAGACTGGCCCCTCTCGCCAAAGAGCTCGGCGTGGTGATCATCGTCCCCCTCTTCGAAAAGCGCGCCCCCGGTCTCTACCACAACACCGCCGCCGTCATCGACGCCGACGGCACCGTGCTCGGCAAGTACCGCAAGATGCACATCCCGCAGGACCCAGGCTTCGAAGAGAAGTTTTATTTCACCCCCGGAGACCTCGGCTACCGCGTGTGGGACACCAGGTTCGGCCGCATCGGCGTCCTCATCTGCTGGGACCAGTGGTACCCGGAGGCCGCCCGCCTCACCGCCCTCATGGGCGCAGAAATCCTTTTCTACCCCACCGCCATCGGCTGGCTGCCCAGCGAAAAAGCCGCCCTCGGCGCCGCCCAGCACTGCGCCTGGGAGACGGTGCAGCGCGGTCATGCCGTGGCAAATGGCTGCTACCTCGCCGCAGTCAACCGCGTCGGCACCGAGCAGCAGAGCGAATTCTGGGGCCAGAGCTTTGTTGCAAATCCGTATGGAGAAATCGTTGCAAAGGCCTCCGTGAGCGATGAAGAGATTTTGATCGTGCCGTGTGACCTGTCTGCGGTGGAAGATTTTCGCCGCATCTGG
>CAILZI010000249.1 GCA_903838675.1 uncultured Verrucomicrobiota bacterium | reverse complement strand
TGCGGTCTTCTCGCTGAAGCCGATGGCGATGAGCTTTTGTTGAAGCTCGGTGTTTGCCACCGGTTGCCTGTTTATAGTTTCATTTTCTGGTTTCGTTTTAATACTGGTCTGAATTTCCGACTGATCGGCTGGTGCGGAAATCTGACCGATGCTGGTGCGATTTTCTGACTCATCGACTGCTGGTGCGGTTTTCTGACCGATCAGAGAATCTGACCAGCGCAAAGCATACGTCGCGCTGCGTCGTTCATCGAAGCGATTGCTGAACACGCCATCTGCCACGCGAATGATGTAGTTCTTCTCCAGCGCGGTGCGTATGGCCTTCGCTAGGTCGGAACGACTGCTGATGCGTGCGTAGTTTTGAATGTGCTGGAAGGAGAGCGTAACCTGCTGGCGACGGCGGCCATGCTTGGTTTGAAAGCCGATGCTGTGACGGATGACGGAACCGACGACCTTGATGACTGAGAGGGGTTCATTCGGGATCACGACATCGAAGAACTCGTTCGGGATGTCCGTGCGATTGCCATCGCCTTCAAAGAAGCCTCGGAACTCTGCTGGACGGGTGGTGTAGGACGCGCCACTCCAACTCATGGCATAGAGCGCGGACTGGCCGGCATCGTGAGCGAGCTTTGGCCGTCCCTCGCGAGCGCATTCGAGGATGTTGCCAGCAAGAGCATCATCCAGCGCAGAACGGATCATGTCGCGACTCACACCTGCCCTGTGCTCCAGCTCGCTGTAGGACGCCTCGATCTGTTCCTCCTGCGGGTTGCCGTTGGCATCACACCAGCCAAGAGTCTTGCGAATGAGGTAGCCAACGATGCGCACGACACCGCGCGAGAAGTGGGGAATGACGACATCGAAAAACTGGTTCGGTGTGTAGGTGGTGTTCGAGGTAGGCGATCTGAATCCTCTAAACGTCGAAGCCGCCGAGCTTGGTGCCTTCGAGGGGATGAGGATGATTCTATTTTCCGCAACCGTGTGCTGCATGTTTGCTCGCTAAAGCCGGATCACCGGCTCTGGCTTCGCGGTCTCGACCTTTAGCTTTTGCTCCATGAGCCATTTCGCATACCAACGCAAAATCGCGTTGATGATGAAGCTGCGACTGCGCTGCTGCTCACGAGCCAACTGATCAATGAACGCGAGCACGTCGCTCTCGAATTTCACTCCCGCTGATTTACGCACAATTTTTTCCATGTCTTCATCTTACCATGAACGTGACACGCACGGTCACATCGCCCTGTGGATAACCGGGTCGGGGATCGAACTTCGGGCGACTGAAGTTTCTGATCCGAACGACGGTGAGACCTAAATAGATTCTGGCGATAGAACCATGGGCGGCGGTGTAGTTGACGGGGAATCGGGACTGTATGCGAGCTACAGCCAGGTCGCCATGCGGATCGATCAAGCCCACTCCATGTCCTTCCTGGCGAGATCGGCTTCGTGCTTGTATTCGGGGTTATCGCTGTCATGAGTGGGTGGCTTGGGGGAGCCAATTGTGACTGAAGAATGGCTGTCTGAAAGGATTTATGGGAACGCAGTCGGGGGGCGGAGCCATCAACTGAATCAGGCTGTCATGGGCCGTCCAGCTTCTTGGCCCAGTGGCGTTCTTTATACACACTCAAGATAGCCAGCGCCTAAATTCGGGCAATAAATTTCCACTATGAACAAAACTCTCAAGCCCATGACAAAAGCTCTGGAGCGTGACCTGAAGAAACTCGAATCCCGCGCTTATCATGCTGCGGAATGGGCCGAGGAC
>CAILZI010000248.1 GCA_903838675.1 uncultured Verrucomicrobiota bacterium | reverse complement strand
TGGAGTACGGCGAGGCGGACGGTGGCTTCGGCGAGGGCGTCGGTGTCTTTGAGGAGGGCGGCCATCTGGGTGCATTTTTCCAGGAGTTCGGCCTCCTGTGGGGAACCAGGGTGTGCCAGGAACTGGTAGGCCTGCAAGGCGAGGTCTGTGAGCTGCCAGTCTTCGGCGATCTGGGCGGAGGTCATGAGGGCGAGATAGCTTTTTTCCACATCGCCCTGGCGGATGGCGGACTCGAGTTCGTCACGTGGTTTGATGGCGTCTTCGGGGTGGAGTTTTTTCAGGGCCTGGGCGCGCCAGTTCATGAGCTGGGCTTTGGAGAAGAGATGGGCTCTATCCGCTTCATTGAGGGTATTGAGGAGGTCCAGCCAGCGTGCCTGATCGACGAGGGCCTGGACGACGAGGGGGAGGAGGACGGACTGCTGTTTCCAGCGGGACTCAGGGATGAGCTGGAGGATGCGGCCGGGCTCTTTTTCTTTGGCGAGCCAGGAGGAGAGATGGGCGAGGACTGCGGGGCCACCGGACTGGTAGCGGGTGACTTCGGCCTGGATCATTTCCTGGCGGTGTTCAGGCTGCCGGGCCATCTGAAGCGAGACGACGGTGAGGCGGTCTGCGGCCTGGGCATCCGGGTGCTGGGTGGCGAGGAGGAGAAGCTTGTCCAACTCGGTGCGGGTGAGGTTGGTGTCGAAGCTGAGATTCCGGATGGCGCTGAGGCCGGGGGCGTCATGGCGGAGGGCGAGGTCCCAGAGGCGCTCGTGGGCTTTCTGCCGGACTTCGGGAAAGGGGCTGTTCCATTCCTTCCAGGCGTGCTGGACGGCGATCTTGGGGTCTGCGGTGAAGATGTTCTCCATCGCTTCCTGGATCTGCAGGGCCTCGCGCTTCTGGCCTTCTTTGCGGAGGAGCTCGATCTTCAACTGGGTGGCTTCCAAGCTGGAGGCCATCTCGGCAGGCAGGGCCTCAAAGGCAGTGCGGGCGCGGTCGAGGTGCTGGGAATTGAGCCAGGCGCTGCAAAGCCAGAGGCGATCTTCATCCCGGAACATGACGCTGGGCTTGAGCTTTTCGAGGGTGTTGGCGAGGAGCTCGGGATTGGAGCGGGTGCCGATGAGGTAGTCTGCGAGGAGGCGAAGGAAGCCGGGGCGCTCGCGCCCGCTTTCCGGGACCATCTTGATGGCGCCGAGAGCGGCGGGCCAGTCCTGCTGTGCGACGGCTTCCTCTCCACGCTGAATGTAGCTCTTGGTGGGCATGAGAGCCCCTTCATAGAAAGTGTTTACTGCAAAGATGAGCAGGAGCGTGACCGCAATCGTCAATACGATCAAGGTGGGAGGTAGACGGGGGTCGGCTGTGGGGTTGGTCTGCCCAAAGGTGGGGCGGGCCACGGCCTGGGGCGGGACAAGGGGGGGATGACTGCCTTCAACGGCGTCAGCGGGGGCCGTGGTGTTTTGTGCGGGCGCTTCGTCAGGCGGAGGGGCTGCAGGAGGCGCCGAGGGCTCGGCCGTGGTTCTGGCAGGTGGCGCAGGCCTTGGTTTGCGCTTCTTCTTGTGCTTGCGTTTCCGATCGAAAGAGGAATTCACCACGGCTGCGGCAGTTGAGGTGCGAGACCATCTCACCGACGGCGAGTGCGCCGCATTCCGAGCGATAACATCCCAAGGAAAGTCAGCAGGGCTTTGGAGGGCTCAGGGACTGAGGCATCGATACTGAAAAAGAGAGGGTCATTTCCAAGTGACAACCAGCTTTTGGCCGGCACAGCGACACTGTTGGTACCATAAGTACCACCGAGAGTCGTGAATTCGGCGAAGTCCACCGTGGAAGAGGTCGTGCCAGTGGGTACTGACCATCCCCCGGCAGTGGTGAAAGTCGCAAGGGGTTTGTTGAGGGTGGTGTCAGCATCAACGCTGTAGTAGCCGTTGGCGTTCGTCGATGTCAGCACGATCCAGTAGGTGGTGCTTGCGGTCAAAGTCAGACCGCCGGTGGCGACCCAGGTGAAGGGGGTTCCCGCAAGAGTTGGATTGGGGTGTGTCGTGAAGTTGTTGCTTGGGGAGGCAGTGAGCACGGTGCCCCCCTGGATGGCATTCGTTACTATATTGACATTGGTGTTGGGATGAGAAAGGGGGCCGGTGTGAGTAACGGTGCCAGTTGAGTTTTCATAATAACTTGTAGCCGTGGTGTCGGCAACAATGGAGACCACCAGCGACGGATCTGTGGTCTTGATCAAGGATTCGGGGTCGAACAGCAGGGTTACTGAATTCAAGGAGAGGTCTGAGGTTCCGGTGGTAAACGACGAACCAACCGCGCTGAAGCCGTTGCTAAAATTCGTGTCCGCATAGGTGGACACAGGGATTACGGTTTCATTACCATTGGTTACCTGGCCGGTGTAACTCGCGGTGTTGTCCAGCACCGTGACCGCCTGGGCCGGAAGAGCCAGCAGGACGGAAATTAAAAGAATGACGAGGGTTTTGTTGGATCGCATACGCATGGGAGCCTCGCACTAAGAATCGCTTTAGGACAAGCTGCCAGAAAGTGAGCGACATGCCCAGGGTGTCAACCTCATTGTGCTTACAACTTTGCTCCCAGTGTGCGAGTGAAGCAGTGCGATGAAGCCGGTGCCGATGAGGTGGCGCCACAGGTGTCGCGTTGCTTTGTGGCGGTGGTCAGTCAGGCTGTGTGGCGGCAGCAGGTCTGGAGCATTAGCGGTGGCGATGGGAAGGCATGGGGCCGGGGACTTGGTGTTGCACGCCTGGCTCACTTCAGCGGTTTGCCTGCGGGTAAATACCACTCGTCGCGATGATGTAATTGATCCCGAGATAGGGCGGCAGGGTGGGAACGGGGGTGGCTTTGCCAGTGGAGCTTCCACCTGCAGAATTAATGGACACCCCGCCCCTCACTTCTGCGCCGACCTTCAGCCCGCCGGTCAAACCACCCAAGTGACCAATGTCGGTATTTGGAGGCGCATACAGGTGAAAGTTTGAGGGGGAGGTCATGGCCAGAATGTTACCGCCAGGATCCGGACTCGTGGCGGGCGCATCGGTGGTGGCAATGACCAAGGGGTTGGGCTTTAGCCTGGTCTTCAACTCCAGATCTTCAGCGAGTGCTGCGTTGTGCTGGTGAGGAGGGAGATTCTCCTCCGTCAGCTGCACTTCATTCCGCCCGCCAGCCGAGCCCAGCGGGGCGTTCAGACGGTGCTTGGCAGGGTCTGGGGTACCGCTGCCCACGGGGATGCGCCCGCGCATGTCAGGCAGGGCAAAGGTGTTGGTGCCATCCCCGCCGTAGGTGTTGCGAATGAGATTAAACAAATCTGTGTTCTGCGTAATCATGTGCACCTGACCGTGGCAGAAAGCCCAGCCTTCAGGCGCAAAATCTCCAGCAAACAAAATGATCTGGCCAAGATAGGGTGTCATGACAGGAGAAGCAGGATATTGGTTGGAGAAAGTCAGGCGCGCATGGGGTACTCGCCCTCATAAGCAATGGCGTAATTGAGCGCCAGAAATGAACTATCCTTTAGCCCAAGCCCGCTGTTTTCTTATGCATTTAGGGAGCATTGTCCACCCATGGCGGGGATGCTCACTCATCCCAATGAGACAAAAGGTGGAGGCCTGTGGCAGTGAGCCTGCTTTGATGGTGTGGCAAGGACCGCCCAGCCCCGCCCCGCCCTGCCCTGCATTGCGAAAAGGTGCCAGAGGCGTATGAGGTCACGTAATTCTAAATCTTTTCTTTATTGCCTAATGGCGACTTTTTATTATTCTGAAATTGCGATCGTTATGCATCGCTTGTCACCCCACACCTAATGATGAAAACCACACACACACTCCCCCTCCTCGCTGCGCTGGCTGTCACGGCTGTGACGCAGATCCACGCCGGCAGCCCCGTCTCCTCTTCCGCAGACAAAGGAATCGTGGCGGCTGCTTCCGAACCTGCTGTGTCAGCCATCAATGGCAAGCTGGACGCCAACTACGGTGCGATCAACCGCAGCTCCACACGCGGTCTGGCAGGTTCCATTTCGGTGCCGCTGGGCCACCGCTTTGGTGCGCAGTTTGACGGTTTGTACCAGCATGGCTTTGCCACGAACATCTATGGTGTGGGCACGCACTTCTTTGCGCGTGATCCGGGCAAAGGACTCATTGGTCTGGCCTTCAGCGGCATGACGAGCCAGAAGTTCACGGACTTGATCGTGGGCGTGGAAAGCGAGTACTACTTCAAGCAGGTGACACTGGGCGCCGTGGCAGGGTGGGACAACTATGACTCGCATGTGGCGACGACCTTTCCGGGGCTGGTCAATCACCAGAACTTTGTGGCGGCCCGCGTGTATGCAGCGGTCTACCCGATGGACGACCTGATGGTACGCATGGAGTACCAGAGCCGCTTCAATCACAACTTCTACGTGGCGCATGTGGAATGGCAGACACCGGCGAGCGGTGTGGCCATCTTTGCAGACGGCGGCGTGGGTGAGCACGGCTACGCCCACCTGCTGGGCGGACTGCGCATTTACTTCGGTGGCAGCAAGCCGCTGAAGGACCGCCACCGCAAGGACGACCCGTCTAACATCGGCTC
>CAILZI010000247.1 GCA_903838675.1 uncultured Verrucomicrobiota bacterium | reverse complement strand
GTTCGAGTTCGAGTTCGAGTTCGAGTTCGAGTTCGAGTTCGAGTTCGAGTTCGAGTTCGAGTTCGAGTTCGAGTTCGAGTTCGAGTTCGAGAACGAGCCGTCACTCCCCTTCCCCCATTCACGAATGCGCCCAGCCGCGATCGGCGAGGATTTCCTGGCCGGTGATGGCGCGGCTGGCGGTGCTGGAGAGGAAGAGGACGACTTCGGCGATGTCTTCGGACTGCAGGAGCTCGGGCACGCACTGGGAGCTGCGGATCTGCTTTTTGATCTTTGGGGTGACGAACTGTTTCAACTGGCGCGGGGTCATGATCCAGCCGGGGGAGACGGTGTTCACACGGATGCCACGCGGGCCGAGCTCGCGTGCGAGGGAGCGGGTGAAGCCGATGACGCCGCCTTTGGTGGCGACGTAGGCGCTCATCTCAGCGGGGGCGATGTGGAAGGTGATGGAGGAGAGATTGATGATGGCACCGGCTCCGGCGGGCATGTGCGGGGCGGTCTCTCGCGCGAGAAGGAAGTAGGCGCGGAGATTCGTGGCGAAGAGGTCGTCCCAGTCCTTGACGGACATGCTGGCGAGGCTCATGCGGGGATCGCGTGCGGCGTTGTTGATGAGGGCGTGGATGGGCTGCGGAGGCGCGGCGCTTTTGGTTTTCTTTGTGCCGTGGGTGATCGATTTGACCCAGCGGATGATCTCGGCTTCGCGCATGAGATTCACCTGCGTGAAGGCAGCGCGTGGGCCGAGCTCTGCGGCGAGGGCGTGGCCGGCGGTGGCATCGGTGTCGCAAAAGAAGACGCGGGCGTTTTGCGCGTGGAAGGAGCGGACGATGGCGGCGCCGATGCCGTTGGCTCCGCCGGTGATGAGGACGGTGGCGTCTTGCAGGTCTGAGTAGCTGGGCATGGTGGGTGAGTGGAGGAGAACGCGGGTGGGAGGAATATCTTCCTCTTCATCCTGCTCTTGCTCTTTCTCCCTTGTCCGCGCTCTCAGAGCCTGGGGTTCACGGCCCGGCCCACGATCAAAAGCTGATGCTGAGTGTGACCCCGCCGTAGAGCACGCTCTTGTAGGGGGAGTCAGGCGCTCCATTGTAACGGACGTTGCTGGCAAGATTGGCCGTGGCGCCGATGGGAACATTCACCGCGATGTAGGGAGTCAGGGTCGCACGGCTGCTGACCTTGATGGGAAAGCGCACACCTGTGGTGACTGCGGTGAAGCCCGTCACGCTGTTGGGGCCGGTGCTGTTTGGGCCCACCCAGGTGTTGGCGAGGCCCGCATTCCGACCTCTGGCAAACTGCCAGCTCATCTTGTGGCCATAGCCCATGGTGGCAAATGGAACGATGCTGATGGAGTCGGTGACTTTGATCGTGGAACTCGCTGTCAGATCGAAGTACCAGGTGAAATTGACGAAGTCGTAGTTCGCCGTGGAGTAGAAGTTGACCGGACCCAGCGCGGTGGCAAGGCCAAGGTAGGCTTCCTGGGCGGCGTTCATGAGCCCGAGGGTGTCGAATGCCCCCATGTTTTGATAGTAGCGGTAGCCGAGGCTCACCGTGGCTGGACCAAAATCGTGCGCCAGGGCGGCAGAAACCTGCAGGCGCTCGTAGGTGAAATTATTCTGCACATTGCTCCGGGTGTTGGTGATGAGATTGGAGCCGGCAATGGAGCCGTACTGCACATCCCAAAGGAGGGAGGTGCTGCCTGCATTGTCTTCGCCCGTACCGCCGACGAGGGTGTGGGTGCCGCTGATGCCTGCGCGCACCCAGTTGGGGCCGAAGTTGAGACCACGCCACACGTAGCGGGAGTCATAACCAATGGAGGCGGTGATGCCGAGATCATCATCCACCGGAGCGGGTGCGATGGGGTTTTTAGGTGCAGGCGCGGAGGGTCCGGCCACAGCGGAGGTGGCGGCCAGTGACATGAAGCCCAGCGTTTTCAGCAATGCATTCCATTTCATGGTCTGATAGGTTTGGTGTGATGAGATTTGCAGCTTGAGGCCGAACCCTGGTATCAATGTTTCATATCAAATGTTTGGCACCACGGCACTTGATCAATCGGGGCACGACTAAATAGCATATATAAAATCCGCAAGAATTTTTTAGGACTTTCCCGTTTCTAATGAGCGGCCGGGTCACGTGCATGCAGGTGGAAGACTGACTGACTGGCAGGATTTGCGGATGGAACGCGCATACGGGGTGCGTTATGTGCGGACTTATGTCCTGGAAAATTCTGATCACCGCCAAAGCACTGAGCATTGAACCCGTGGGCGCGCGCGCGCTGGCGCGGCTGGAGGCGGCGGGCTGCACTCTCATTCATCCGCCGAAGTATGGGCCGCTGACGGTGGCGGAGCTGCTGCCACAACTGGTGGGCGTGGATGCGGTGCTGGCGGGGATGGACCCTTTCAATGCGGAGGTGCTGGCCGCGCCGGAGGCGGCGCAGCTGAAAATCATTTCGCGCTGGGGCATCGGCATTGATGCGGTGGATCTGGCGGCAGCAGCAAAGCATGGCGTGGTAGTGGCTAATACCCCCGGCCTGCTGAACAACGCGGTGGCGGATTATGCAATGGCGATGCTGCTGGCCATGGCGCGGCGGCTGCCGCAGGGGGCGCAATCCCTCGCGGCGGGGCGCTGGGAGTCGGAGTGGGGCCCGGACCTGGGCGGGCAGACGCTGGGCTTGATCGGCTGCGGTGGCATCGGCCAGGCGGTGGCGAAGCGTGCGCTGGGCTTTGACATGCGCGTGGTGGGTTGTGACCCCTTCCCCTCAGACGCGGCGCGCAGTCTGGGCATTGAATTCATGCCGATGGAGCAGGTGCTGGCGGAGGCGGATTTTGTGTCGCTGCATTCGGCGCTGACGCCGGAGACGCGCGGACTCATCGGTGAGAAGGAACTGCGCGGGATGAAGCGCAACGCGGTGCTGATCAACACCGCACGCGGCGCGGTGATCGACGAAGCGGCGCTGGGCCGCGCGCTGACGGAGGGATGGATCGCCGGTGCTGCGCTGGATGTTTTTATCATCGAGCCGCTGCCAGCCGACCACCCGCTGCACGCGGTGCCGAATCTGCTCCTCACTCCGCACCAGGCCTCCCTGGGCTACGGCAGCGGCGCGAAGGTCAGCGAGGCCGTGGCGGATGCCGTGCTGGATGTGATGGCCGGTCGCAAACCACGCTGGGTGGTGAATCCGGCGGTGTATGAGAATGGGGCGCTGAGGGGGTGAGTGCGGAAAGTGAAGAGGCTGAGGCGGAGGATAGGCGTCCCGCCTGTCTCTGGCGCATGGGCGTCCCGCCTGTGCCTGATCCGTAGGCTGGAAGCCTCGGGCCGTGGACAGGCCGGAGGCCTATCCTCCGGGTCAGAGCAACTGGGGGCGGCGTGCAAATTCTTGACCGAGATTCAGCGTGTGATTCACCTGGAGTCAGTCACGCTCAAGGCCACGAGGTGCGCACAAACGTGGCTGATGCGGCGAGATTTTTTGAGCCATATTTTGTCAAGTATTTGCATCCTGTCCCCATTTTTAGGTGCGGCTGATGGCGAAAATTAGCTCAGCGCTTGGACAGAATGGTGGCGGTGATCTCGCCGGGTGGGAAATCCCAGGTGCCAGAGGCGGAGCCGAAGGCGAGGCGGTCGAGGGTGCCGATGTACATCGGGCCCTGGGGGCCGGGCAGGGAAAAATTGACGCTGCGGTTGCCGGCGAGGAAAGGGCCGCCCCAGGTGCCGAAGTAGTTGAGCGCGGGCTGCTTGTCGAGGCTGGCTGTGGCTTCCACGGGGATCCAGCCGGCATCGGCCAGATAGATGAGGCTGCGGAGATGGTGGCCGTCCTGCTCATTGACGTAGTTGCCGCTGACGAGCCGCGCGGGGACACCGTTCATGCGCATGATGCGGCAGTAGGTGTCGGAGATGCGGTAGCACTCGCCGGTGCCGGTGCGCAGGGTGTAGTGCCAGTCGCCCATGGCGGGATCGCTTTTCACGGCGGCGATGAAGTCGGGGAGCTTGTCGGGAATGACGTAGCGGAAGTGCTGCTGCATGAACTTGAGCACGCGGAAGGCGAATGCGGCGTGGTCTTCATCGCCACGCATGAGGCTGTGTGTTTTCATCCACTGGGTGAACCACGCACGCGCCTTTTCATCGGGCCATTCATCATCGAGGTATTCTTTGCGTCCGAGCGGCAGCAAGGGCTTCACCTTGGCGGCTGGCGGGCCGGCGGCGAGCTTGGTGTGGTGGATCTGCACCTCCACATGCGCGACGACGGTGAAGGCGGCGGCGGCATCGATGCTGAGCTGCAGCAGGGGCTTCTTGTAGGGGCTTGCATCGGCCACGCGCACGGCATCGATGCGGCCCTTCGCGGTCTCGGCGTACAACTCCACGCTGTTGATGGTCTGGCAGGGATCATTCGGCGGCACGGCATAAAATACGAGGCCATGAAACGGCGCGTGATGCACCGTCATCCGCACATCCCAGCGGGCACCGTCTTCACCTTCCACATGAAAGGGCCGCGCTGGCAGCGGCAGATCGGTCGCGGTCTGCGCTCTTGCCAGGAGGGGCGCAAGGAACAGCGCTGCCAGAAGCGTGAGGTGAAGCCATCGGGGAGTGGTCGGGGTGGATGTCATGGGCTGGCGGGGGGATGCTGTGACTGAAGCCGCTTCGGCGCAGCGGGGCTACTGGGTTTCCCCCTGCCCTGCGGTGGGCGGCGTGGGGCGGGCCCGGGTTTGAGTGAGGATGAGAACGAAGAGGGCGTCTGCGACGACGGCGACCCAGACGGCGGGCGTGGCCACCGGAGGACGGAGCCACATGAAGAGCGGTAAGGCAAAGAGGCACACATTCATTCTGACGATGTTGCCCTTGGTGGGGTTCTTGATGATGCGGCCGCAGCCCCACAAAGTGATGAAACCAAGCAGGGTGTCGAGGTGGAAGGAGTCCATGGAGGAGGAAGGAGGATAGGATGAAGGCTGAGTGAAGCGAAAGGAGTTCACAGCCAGGGCACGGGGCTGGCGGTCAGCTCAAATGAGGTCAGTTTGCAAACTCTTGACAGACTCACGGCATGCAGTTCAGCCGAAAGCGGGCCGAAGTGCAAGCATCTGAGCTCTCAAAGATTCACGCCCAGCCCCAGCACAGAGACTGGCAATTTGGGCAACCGATATTATGGTACCGGAGATGAACATTGAGACACCGAAAGGCTCTGTGCAAATCCTTGAACCGGGGCTGGGGCTGCTGCGCAGCATCCGGGATCTGCTGCCCTTCGGGGCGATCCAGTTTGCCGTGCCGCAAGACGGGGCGAAATACGGGCTGGTGATGCAGTGCGATGAGGAGGAGGTCCACTGCATCAAACAACAGCCGGTGGAGGTGGACCGTGAGGGGGCGGAGCAGTGGATGCAGATCCAGCACTGGATGATCGCCGAGGCCTGCTGCCGCTACATCAAGCATGGATTCTCCGGGGCCTACCTGGCGGCGGCGTATCTGCGCCAGCGCGACAACGACCTGTGGGAGCCCGGCGTGGCGCACTTTGTTTTCCCCTCGCCCCTGGGCATGGAGTCCCAGGAGTTTCCTTTCAACCACGCCTTCGACAACCAGTTCGGGCATGGGGCCACGACGATGTTTGAGCATTTCGCGCGGGATTTCATGACGGCCTTCCGGGAGTCAACGATTGATCCGCCGAACTACATCGGGCTGGATGTACGCCCGCGCCTGCACGTGCAGCGCCTGGGCATGTATTTTATGGTGGTAGGTCCTCACATCGTATGCGTGCGCCCGGAACTGCGCGCAAAGGAAGACATGGCCTGGGCGATCTTTGCCGCAGGCGGCGTGGACCGCATCTACCACCTGCCCGCTCTGCCCATGAGGATCTCCAAGGCGGAGCTCAAAATAGCGAAGGGAACGGCGGGGGACGCGGGGAGCGAGTGAGGAGGCCACGGCACCCAGCGTACCACCATAGGAGAGAGACACCGGGATCCATCTGGCAGGGCGGCGCTGAATGCGCGAGCACTTATTCCTGCAAACATCCAGGTCAGGATCGCGGATATAAAAAAACTGCGCAGCAAGAATAGCCACGAAGCTGACAAGCACCGGGTAGAGAGCGCTGCCAGAAAGACTATGAATGATGGTGCACCCCCCCTGAACTCCCATGAAAAAAACTTCCCCATCATTCGCCACAGTTGCCCTGCTGGCTGCCGTCTGGCTGGCGCCAGACATTGCCAAGGCCGTACCGAGCTATGCCCGGCAAATGAACGTCTCCTGTACGGCCTGCCACACGGAGTTCCCCATCCTCACGGACATGGGCCGTGCCTTCAAGCTGGGCGGCTACTCGATGAGCGTGGAGCAGACCATGGCGCCGCCGCTGGCGGTGATGCTGCAGCCTTCATTCACCAACACCAACGCGGGCCAGCCGGGTGGTGCGGCCCCGCTTTTCCGCAACAATGGCAACACCGCGATGGATCAGATGAGCGTCTTCTACGCAGGCCGTCTCTTTGGTCCGTATGCCAAATCCATGTTTGGCCCCACGGCGGGAAATTTTCTCAACAAATTCGGCACCTTCATCCAGACCACGTTCGACGGGGTGCACCGGATTTTGCACTGGGACAACGCGGAGCTGCGCTACGCGGACCACGGCACCCTGGCAGGGCAGTCGGTGACCTACGGCTTTTATGCCAACAACAACCCCGGCATGCAGGACCCTTGGAATACCATGCCCGCCTGGGGCTTTCCTTTCAGCAGTTCCGCTCTGGCGCCAACCCCTTCCGCCACCACCATGCTCAATGGCACGTTTGCGCAGCAGGTCATCGGCGTGGGGGGCTACATCATGCTGTCGGATTCCCTGTATTTGGATGTGGCAGCTTATCATACCCCGGGCGCGGCCTTTCAGCGCAACATGGGCATCCACCCCGCAGCGCAGGCCCAGGTGTCCGGCCTGGCACCGTACTGGCGTGCGGCCTACACGAAAAAGTTCGGCAATCAGTCGCTTGAATTTGGGGTGTTCGGCATGGCGGCAAACACCTATCCCGGGCGTGACAGCAGCGCCGGCAAAGACCGCACGGTGGACTGGGGGCTGGACTCCCAGTATCAGGCCTCGTTTAACAAGAGCGACATTCTCGGAACGGTCACTTACATCCGCGAAAGCCAGCAGTGGAACTCCAGCCAGGCGCTGGGCAGCACCAGCAACAGCCGGGACAGCCTCTGGTCTTTGCGCAGCGCCTTCAATTATCTCTATGACAAAACCTATGGCGGTGCCGTGGGGTACTTTCTCATCAACGGCAGCAGCGATCCGCTGCTGTATTCCAACAGCGCCAACGGCTCGCCGCTAAGCGACGGGTTCATCCTGCAGCTGAACTGGATGCCGCTGAACAAAAACGGCGGGCCTGGGTTTTGGCCGAAGAGCAACGCTAAAATTTCCCTGCAGTATGTGATCTACAACCGGTTCAACGGTGCGCAGCACAACTACGACGGCTCAGGCCGCAACGCCAGCGACAACAACACCCTGTACCTGCAGGCCTGGCTGGCCTTTTGATGGCAGCCGTCCGCAAACTTTCCCCCAACCCACACCCCCAAAAAACAACGCATGAAAATCCACTCCCTCCTGCTGCCGATCATCCTCCTGACTCTGACCTGGCTGACTCCCTGCGCCCATGCCCGCGACGGCCGAGTGATCGAACTCGTGGCCTACGACACGATGAAGTACAACCTGACCAAGATCGAGGCGAAGCCTGGAGAGAAGCTCACGGTGGTGCTCACCAGCGCGGGTCTGGCCCCGAAAGCGACCATGGCGCACAACTGGGTTTTGCTCAAGGCTGGCGCAGACCCGACAAGCTATGCCATGTCCGCGATGTCTGCCGTGAAGGAGGGCTTCGAGCCCAAGTCACTCGCCAGCCAGGTGATTGCCTCGATTCCGCAGCTCGGTCCGAAAGAAAGTGCCAAGACCACCTTCACCGTACCCACGACTCCTGGAAGCTATCCTTTCCTTTGCTCCTTCCCGGCCCATTGCATGGCGGGCATGAAGGGCGTGCTGGTGGTGAAGTAAGGCTTGATCAATGACTGGCTGCAGGGCGGTCCGCATAGGGCCGCCCTGCATGCCATTTCACACCGGGCTTGCCTTCCTAGGGCGGCGAGGCTGGCACCCAGTGCACCACCATGGGACAGAGGCACCGGTTTCCTTCTGGCAGGACCCTGCCCTCCTTGTCGGTCATCACCGATGGGGTCAGTGTCCAAAAATTGCCGCGCAGCTGACCGCAGAGAAAGAACATGAGCTCGTCGAGCTTTTGTGACGGAACGTCTTCTTTGAGGTGGATGGTCTTGCCCATATGCTGCGCGCCAAAAACGACCTCTGAGAGCGTGATCAAACCGGAGGTGGCCTGACGCAAAAACTCAAAGCCGGTGTAGCTGCCCTTTTTGACGGGATGCGTCATGAGGCCGTAGATTTCCACGGCGTTTTTGTCGGCGAGCAGGACCGATCCCGTGGGCGCTTGCAGGGCCTGGCCGCCCAATTTTGAAAGCACCTGTTCATTGAGGGTGCGCAGCCAGTAGGCTCTGTCTCCGGCTCGTTTGGGATCGCCCCAGTGCAAATCATCACTCAAGGTGAGGCTGGGTTTGCCGCCGGTAGGATAGATGAGCCCCAAGGTGGATGTGGTGCCGACGCGCAAGATCATGCGGTCCCATTTGACCTCTTCCGATTTAGCATGCCATGAAGCCACGAGAAGAAACAGAGAGGCGAGGAGTGCCGTGGGCGCGTGCATGGGGAGGAGACTAGGCAAGGGCGAAGAAAGATGCGAGACATGAATGGCACTCGGTTAAGGGCGATGATCGTGGTTTATGAGCTCGCCAAACGTGCGCGGGCTCGCAGCGTCTTAGAATGACTGAGGTGCAAAGTCGGGCATTCCGTACTGGGAGCGCCGACATTTTGTCGGCTGTGGACTGCGCCCCGCGTGGTGAGCGAACGCCGCATTTTAAGTGCAGCGTCATTCCCCGGCGATGCACCATGGACGCCCGCCCGGAGCCGACAAAATGTCGGCGCTCCCAGCCATGAACGGATCTCTGGGATGTGACAGCCGAATGAAGCCCCGATACGCTGCCTTAACCGAATGCCATTCATGCGAGGCATGATTCGCGCATGGCTGTGGTATAACGCTCTCGATGCTTACTTCTTCTCCGGCTCCAGCAGGCCCACGCACGGCGATGGCTTCTCTTTGGGATCGGAGCTGCTGCGATAGGAGCCGTGGAAGATGAAGCCGGGGGGCTGGGGATCGAGGAGCATGCGCTCGTCATTGCCGAGGCGGAGGGGCTCGCCGTGGGAGATGTCGCCGGTCCAGCGGGGATCGGTGAGGCGGATGTTCGCGCTGCCGGCATAGGGCTGCGCGGGGGTGGCCTCGGCAGGCTGCCAGGGGCCTTCGAGGTGCTCTGCAGTGTAGCTTTGCTGGTAGTGATGCGGCTGCTTCGGTGTGGCGGGGTCTGCGCCGCGTGCGGTGATGGTGGTGAGGTAGCGCGCGGGCCCCTGCCCTGCCTGGCGGTAGGTGTGGCTGGCGTAGATAAAGGGGCCCTCCAGCGCGAGGACGGGCGCGGACCAGCCGTGCGGGTATTTGTTTATGGTAGTCTCGGTGCGCCACAGGCGGCCGTCTGCGGAGGTGGCAAAGAGGTGCGCCTTGGCCTCATCGCAGATGACCCAGAAGTCGATCCAGAGCTTCACAGGTTTGGCGGCGTCCTGCGGCGGCGGGACATCGAGGATCTCGGGCTTGGACCAGCTTTGCGGATCGCTGAGATTCGTGCTGGTGCAGAGGCAGGGGGCCATTTTTGGAAAGCGGCCGGTGGTGTCCGGCACCATGCCGATCATGTGCCAGCGCTGCTGCGCGCGATGGTAAAACACCTGGGGCACGAAGCAGGGAGAGATGGGCAGCCGTGTGACCTCGCGCACGGCGGGGCGTGCGGTGAAGTCCTTCATGCTGAACCACACGGTGCCGCCGCTGGCGGAGGCAAAGACGTGCCAGAGGCCGCTGGCGGGATCTCGCACGATGGCAGGATCTACCAGCTTCACGGGCTTGCCATCGAGCGTGGCGTCTGCATCAATCAGCGGCGCGCCGAGCACCCAGCGGGGCTCTGCGGCATGGAGGAGTGAAGGCAGAAGAAGCGCGGCGGCGAGGAGGGTGAGGATGCGCATGGAGGGGCGGGTGTGCGGGAGAGTGAAGGAGGCGTGCGGGGAGTCAATGTTGGATTGCTCCTGCACGAATCTTGAGATGCGATTGCAGAGGGCTGGGGGGTATGACGGGTGCAGGTCGCAGCGAGGTGATGGCGACAGAATTAGAGGTGCTTTTTTGTCAAGTATTTGCATCCTGACCCCATTTTGAGGCTGGGTATTATTTGGTGTTTGCGAGTCGAGATCCACGATGCGTTTGGTCTTTAGCGGCCACGTTCATGCAGCCAAAGCAGCAGGCGATCAGGCTGCGGGTGAGATGGGAGACTCAGGGCTTTGCACCTGCCTGCGGCGGTGGCGGGCTGGCTTGACCGGCAGCAGGGGCAGCCACTGGAGGTTTGCTGAGAAACTGGTCGAGAGAGTCGTTGTAGGCCTGGATATAGTTTCCGGCAATCATACCGACCTGCTTCTGGGTAAAGCTGCGGATGTAGTCGCCGCCAAACGGCAGGATCTTAAAAGATTCCGGGGAGCTGAGGGATTCGGGCGTCGCCCCTGAGGTCCTGGCTCTTCTAAAATCCTTCGACCGTACCGCCATTTGAGCATCCTGCCAGGGATCGGCTAAAATGAGCGCAAGTACCTGCTGCTCGGGCGGAGTGGTGCGTAATGCGGCATCGCCCATGTAAAGCACCTGCAAGGGCTTGTGCTTGTCCTTTTCATTCAGCATGCAGCCTGCCGCAAAGGCGAGCACGAGGCCCAGCAGGTGGAGAAATGGTCTGAATCTCTTCATGTTTCCTGGCTGAGTTTGCTGCATGGCATGCCCGGCTTATAGGGCCATCGAGGCGAATGTGCCAATGCTTTGCAGATGCGTAAAAAACGCCAAAACGCTGGCGCGTGGCTTCGTGCACCCAATCTGCGCGGGGCATCTGCCAGGCCTATTTCTTCGCAGCGGTGGAAACGAGCATCGCCTCGACGTTGCCGCCGAGTTTGGCGAGGCCGTGGGTGGCGTCGGCATAGATGAGGAGGAGGGACTTATTGGCTTCGATGCCGAACATGGCATTGCCCAAGGAGGGGCGCTCGCCGAAGTCGCGGATGACTTTGAAATGAATGCCGTCGTCTCCTGCGGCGAGGTAGCGGTGCGAGTGCTGGCTCTGCGCGCTGAGGTAGTACCTGCCGCCCATGCGGACGACGCGGACGAAGAACATGCCGGCTTTCTGAAACGGCTCGTCGATGCCGGTGACGCTGAGCTTCCCGGCGCTCCAGCTTCCGGTGTTTTTCGCAAAGCGGAAGCGCCACGCGATGCCATGGCGGCCGGTCTGTTTTTGCGGATTGATCTCGTAGCTGCTGCTGTAGAGCACAGCATCCTCGCCTTCCAGAAAGGTGCTGCCGAGCGTCATTTTCTCAGCGCCACCCACGAGTGTGGAGGTGGGCACGGGCTGCGGCTGCGGGCTCCATTTTCCATCTGGCTGCAGGATGGAGTAGCTGAGGGTGTCTGCACGGTTTCCGGTGGTGTAGAACAGCCATGCGCGGGTGTCTGAGAAAGGAAGGAACTGCACATGCGAATGGAAGTCGAGCTCCGGCGTCACGGCGCATTCGGCGGCGGAGACGGGGTGCGCACGAAAGCCATCCCAGCTGGTGGCGGGGATTTCCACGATGCGTCCGCGCGGATCTCCGTGCAGGCACTCGCAGTAGAAAAGCCGCCAGCCGCCGCGCCAGCGCGCGAGGGTGGGATGCGCCTGCAGCACAGTGACGGGCCGGGGCTCAAAAAGATAAGTCTCCGGCGAGACGCGGCGTGTGCGCAGATCCAGCGTGGCGTATTTCACATCCATCAGCGTCTCTGCGGCATCACGGTAGCGCTGCCAGGTGATGAGCAGCGAGCCGGCATCGTCAGGATTGGGGATCACCTCCGGCATGCCCCAGCAGCCGTGCTCGCCAATGGTGGACCACCGATCCTCGCGCAGCTCTGCGGCGGGAAGTGCCGCGCAGGCTGAAGCGGCGAGCAGGAGAAGAAGGAGACGTGCGTGCATGCCAGAATGGTTTGAACTGAGTGTGCCTGTGTCAATGGCGGTGCTTATTCCTCAATGCGGACCCAGAGATGCCCCAGCGCGCTCTCGCCGCGGGCGTTTGCATGCTGCACGGTGACGATGTAGTCGCCGGGCTGGGTGAAGGTGTGAGTGGTGATGGCGTAGCCGTCAGGGGCCAGGGCTTTGGCGTTGCCGTCGGACGTGACGTTTACGGGAGGGGTGCCGTCGCCGAAGTTCCAGGTCTCGCCGCCGGCATCGCGGAAAGTGCGGACTTTGAAGGTGATCTGCTGGCCGGGCTTGAGGTTCATCGTGGGGGAGAAGCTGGGATGGATCGCGGGCGGAATGTTCACGAGGTCTGCACCGATGACCTGCACGATGGCGAAGTCGTAGCTGGCGCTGCCTGCGGGGCCGGTGATCTTGAGGATCTCGCTGTAGCTGCCGGGCTTCGTATAGGTGTGCTCGAATTTCGCGGCGCTGCTTTTCGTGCCGTCTGCGAGGGTCCACTCATAGCTGGCGATCTTGCCTGCGGCGGCCCAGGACTTGGTGGCATCGAGCGTGATCGTTTCGCCGGCGCGGATGAGGTGATGCGGACGCGCCACGGCGATCAATGCTGGCTTCTGCTCGCGCAGGTAACTCTCCCACGCGAAGGCGTAGGCCTCCTGCGTGCCCCATTTGCCGGAGGGCTGGCGGCTCTTGATGCCAAAGTGCAGGTGCGACCACCCGCCGCTGGCGCCTTCCTTGCCAAGGAGGCCCATGCGCTGCCCCATGTGCACGCGCGTGCCGGGCTGGATGGCGTCATCGATGCTGTGGAAATGGCTGTAGCGATAATACCAGCCTCTGGCATCGAGCA
Organism: uncultured Verrucomicrobiota bacterium; assembly: GCA_903838675.1. Classification (GTDB taxonomy): domain Bacteria; phylum Verrucomicrobiota; class Verrucomicrobiia; order Verrucomicrobiales; family Verrucomicrobiaceae; genus Prosthecobacter. The sequence continues at coordinate 25,603 of CAILZI010000247.1, read as the reverse complement.
CATAGACCACATCGTAACGCGGACGAACGGGCGTGAGGGAGTAGCCGTCGAGCGTCTTGTCACGCACGCTGACGACGAGGCCGTCTGTGGCGGCCACGACTTCCACGAGGCCTTCGCAGCCGCCGAAATCGAGATCGTTGTGGTAGTAGATTTTCTTCCGGTCCGGCTTGTCGCCGCCATCCACGTAGGTGGGCTCGTTGGAGAACTGCGTGCTGGTGGCAAACCAGCGCTGCTTGAGCGGATAGACAAAGGTGCCGGGCTCGATCCACGGCGAGCCTGCAGGCCAGAGCCGCAGCCGCGCATCCTTCTCCAGGCCCCAGGAGTCTTCGCTGCTGCTGGCATTGTAGCCGCGCGTGATGGGGCAGTCGATCTGCACGCCGCCGACGGATTGCGGCAGGTTGTAGTTGGCGCTCGTGAGCCAGGCCTCCGCGCCATTCACCTGCACTTTCACCCGGGCCTCGCGCACGGCTTTGGCCATGGAGTCGGTCTTTTCCTGGAGATCGAGCAGCGTCACTTTCGCGGTGCTGCCATTGGCGAGTGTCACCTCGGCGGCTTCGCCGATGCGCAGGTCCACGGCGCGCAGGGTGGGCTGCTGGGTAGGATCAGGGGGTGCGGCGAGCAGCGGACAGAGGGCGGCTGCGATGAGCGCGAGTGTTTTGAAGGAGGTTCTCATGGAAGATGGCATTTCAACGGATCTCGTGCAGGAGGTCCTGCATCCAGGCCTGCTAGTCAGCGCAGATTTTGTGATTGCGGTCGATGTTGCCTCTTTGCGGCTGGTCACTGGGTTCCCTTTCGATGACGGAGGCTCCCTGGCGCAGGGTGATGCCCACGATACTCCCCCGGAGGGGGCTGCTTTGATGAGCACCAGAAATGAGATAGATGCGGACGGGACCGCTGATGCTGACCGCAGCCATCTTCATGGGCAGCGGGACCTTGCCATCCCTCACGTTCTGCGAATCGCCAGGGACAGCTCTTTCGATGGAGTCCAGGACAAGCTCCGACGTGGGCAAAATCATGTCGAACTCAGAGCCGGTGGTGGTGTCCCAGGAATGAAAGGAGTACACCTCCGCATCAATGATCTGGAGAGCGGGACGTGAACCCGGGCGCGTGGCGCGGCGCGCACGGGCCTGCTGCGTCAGTTGCTGAATGCCCCCGCTCAGCGCGTGATACATGTAGAGAGTGGCACCGCAGATCCCGAGCACCAGCCAGGGGCCCGCCATGGGGCTGTGCTGTGCGGACAATCGATTGCCAAAGCCCAGCACGACCAGGAAAATGACCAGGCCAAGGACCAAGCTCACAAGCATCAAGCCAACTGGCGGCGAATGCCATCGCGAGTCCATCCACCGCTGCCTGAATGACCAGGGGTCTCGTTTAAAGGCCAGGGTGTAAACACGTCTCAGCTCGCGCTCCGGCACGTCCCCTTCATCAAGCCGGCGGCGTGTCTCCGGGGTCATGGCAAAGAGCCGGTCCAGCATTTCCTGCTGGCTTTCCAGCGAAGGCTGCAGGGTTTGATCAATCATGGTGCGTGATCCTTGGTGTGAAGCGATGAAATGGGCGAGATAAAAAAGGCCGGGATTTGACTCCTGCCACTCCGGCTTGAGAAGAACGCTGCAGCTGCTGTTTGTAAATAGGTCCTCATAGAAGTTGGTAGTTCAGCGGATCTCGTGCAGGAGGTCCTGCATCCAGGCCTCATGGCGGTCCGCGGTGGCGGCGCGGATGGCTTTGACGGTGCCGGGCTCCACGGGCGCGGCGGTGTGCTCCCACTCGCGGCGCAGGTAGGTGAGCACGGCGGAGATCTGCTCATCCGGCAGGGAGCCAAAGGCGGGCATGTCGAGGTAATACGTCTTGCCTTTGACCGAGAGCGGTCCGGTGAGTCCGTGCAAAACGATGCGCACGAGGCGCTGCTCCGGGCCCAGCACCCACTCGGAATCCATGAGCGGCGGCGCCACGCCATCGAGCCCCTTGCCATGCGGCTGGTGGCAGGCGGCGCACACGCCGGTGAAGAGCACGCGGCCCATCTCATAGCGCGCCTGCTGCTCCTGCGTGAGCGGTGCGAGAGGCGGCTCGGGCTTCACGCCGGGCTTGCCGGGCCAGACGAGCAGCGCGGAGAATTTCGCCGCGCGCGCGTCCGCGATCTGCCGCAGCGCAGCAGGCTCTGCCGCGAGTTTCACGGGCTTGCGCAGCGCAGCGCTGAGTGCGCCCTCCAGCACGGCGGCGCTTTTCCTGGACGATGCGGCCAGTGCCACGAGGCGCTCGATCTCCGGCACTTTGCGCGAGGCCATGATGCAGCGTGAGAGCGCGGCCACGAGCGCGTCATTGCTCCCGGCATCTGCGGCCAGCTCCTCCAGCAGCGGCAGTTCTCGGTCGGTCAGACCGCTGGCGATGGCATCGGCCAGATACTCAGTCTTAACAGCCCGGCACGCCAGCGCAGCCATCGCGCGGTCGGCTTCATGGTCCGCCGCCTCGCCCAGCGTGAGCTCGAGCTGCTGCTGCACAAAGGGCTCGGGCTCCAACGCGCCATCAAGCCGGGCCTTCGCGATGAGTTGGAAAAGCATGCGGCTGCGAGCCTCTTCACCAGCGGCGCTGCCGGGCCTGATGACGCTCTCGCACAGGCGGATGGCGGTGGCGCGCACGCGCGGAGCCGTGGCGGAGAGCGCCGCCATGACGGTCGCTTCATCGAGCTGGTGCAGGCCATCGAGAGTCCACAGCGCGTGTACTTTTTCCATGTCTCCGGACCTGTTTAAAATGAGCATTCTGAGCGCGGGTGCGGCGCTTGCATCTGCACGCTCCACGAGCAGGCGCTGCGCGGTCTCGCGCCACCAGTTGTTGGGTTTCGTGAGATGCGCGACGAGCTGCGCGGAGGTCTCGTTTTTCAAGTCCACCCGCGCGTACGGCTTCACGCTCTCCGGTGCGATGCGCCAGATGCGGCCGAGGTTCTGCGGCTTGTCCAGGCCACGCTGCTCCGAGTAGCCGCGCAGGTAGGTGGTGAAGGATTCACGATGCTGCAGCACGCCGCGATAGAGATCGGTGACATACAGCGCGCCATCCGGGCCGGTGGTGAGATTCACCGGACGAAAGCGCTCGTCCGTGGAGGCGATGAATTCGTGCTGAGCGTAGGCCTCCTTGCAGGAGAGCGTGCCGCCCTGCGCGGTCATGATCTCGCGTTTGATGAGATTTCCCGCGGGCTCGCAGATGAAGGCGTTGCCCTCAAACTCCGCGCCGAAAGCGCCGCCGCGATAGATGTGCGGCGCGCAGGCTGCGGTGAACTCCTTGAGCCGCCCGTTTTCGCGCAGGATGCCATCGCGGTAGCCGCGGTTCACACCGGGATTCACACGCGCAGGCCACACGAGCTGATCGGTATACACGCGGATGTTCAAGCCTCCGCCGCTCTCGTAGTCCGGATTGCGCGCGAGGTAATGCGCGGGCAGGATGTCCACCCGCAACGGGTCCTGGTTCGAATTGTAAAACAGGTGGCCGTCATCATCCTGCGCGAGGCCCCACTGGCCGTGATACGCAGACGGTGCCGGGGTGAACTTGCCGCCTTCGAAGCGGAACATGCGCGAGTAATGCGCGGCGTGGATCCAGTTGTCGAAGGCCCACAGCAGTGAGTTTGCCGCCTGCTCAGGATTTCCCAGCAGAGGATTGATGGGATTGTTCACCGCGCCGAAATCACCGGCGACCTCGGTTTTCTCATCGGCCCGGCCATCGCCGTCCGTGTCGCGGCAGTACCAGAGCTTCGGCGGTGCGCCGATGAGCGCGCCATCTCCCACCAGCAGCAGCGCGCGCGGCAGCACCAGGCCATCGAGAAAGACGGTGCTCTTGTCCATGACGCCATCACCATTGGTGTCCTCCAGCACGTTGACGCGGCCCACGGGCAGTTCCTCGCCCTGGCCATCCATGGCCGCCATGAAGCCGCGCATCTCCACCACCCACAGCCTGCCATCCGGCGCGATCTGCGTGACCACCGGCGACTCCACGAGAGGCTCGCTCGCGACGAGCTGCACCCTGAACCCCGGCGCGATCTGAAAGGACTGCCGCTCCTCCTCCGGCGTGCGTGGCGTGGAGGGCGGGATCTCGCTCTCCGGCACGCGCAGCGCCTGCACCTCGCCGGGCTTGTCACGTTTGTCGCCAAACTCTGCGGCCACCGCGCATCCGGCGGCCAGAAGAAACGAAATCAGGAGCAGCATGCGGGTGCTCCCCTGCGGAGTCATGGAGATGAGGGCGTGTGTTTTGAGCATGTGAGCAGACAAACAACGCAGCCCACCGCACCACCCTTTTCCCGCTGAGTGCCTTCTTTATGTATTTTTGTCATGTCAGGGCTCCAGCATTGGGCTTCTTTTTTGGTGCCCTTCGGCCTCTGCTCATCGATCAGCGCCTGGTTGGAACGGATGTCTTCGAGGCCCTTGTCGTGCGCTTTGGGGCAGCCATGCAGCGTGCGTCTGGCCATGGGCACCGCGCGCTTGAGAGTCTTGTGCTCCTGCGGGCAGAGGGCGAGGTTGCAGCACGGGTGCGCTTCTCCATGGCCAGCAGCCAGTCTTACGGGCTTGGGTCAGCATCTTCTAATAGGGCAGAATGAACGAGTAAATTTTTGTCAAGAATTTGCATCCTGACCCCATTTTGGGCTAGTTTCAGGTGTCAGGGTTTGAGATTAACCAGGCGCCAGTCTTCCCTGGCTGTTGTGATTGATTGAAAAAATAATTGCTGGGCGATTAGTAAGGCTTCGCTTGCAAGCGTAAAGAATCCGCTATGAATACAGCCTCGGTGGTCTTCGGGGACCCAAAATCAGGCGCAGACTGATCATGGCGGGTTCCAGTTGCGCTGCGAATTCGTCCTTTTCCCATCATTCCTCAAGCCCCCCCCTGACATCACCTCTCCTCTCCACGCTCAAGAACACTCCCGCTCGTTCACTGCAAAGACCTCATCCCCGTAAAAAGTTCTCAGATTTAGATTTTCACCTGATATGAAAAAATGGAAATTATTGTTCGCTTCCCTGCCAATCGTTCTGGTCGTTTTAGCGGCCAAGCTCATCTTGACGGAAGTCGTCCGATTTAAAGGCTTGATGGAATTGAGCGATATCGGGATGATCCTAACAGCCGGCATCTTTTTGGTGGGGCTGATGCTGACAGGTGTCCTGGCCGATTATAAAGAGAGCGAAAAGTTTCCGGCTGAACTCGCTTCATCCCTCGAGTCGGTGGAAGAAACCCTTGTTTACAGCGCCAACTCAAAACCGGCATTGAATGCTGTGGAGCTCAAAAAGGAGCTCTTTGCCGTCAGCACCTCCATGTATCAATGGTTTCTGAAAAAAGTTTCCACCGAAGAACTGCTGCAAATCTTCACTGCTTTTAACAACAGCATTCAAAAGCTGGAGCAGGCGGGCATAGCTCCAAACATAGTGATCAAAGCCATGACTGACATCCAGAACGTGCGGAAAATTCTTTTGCGCATCAATGTGATCTCCCGAACCAACTTTATCTCAGCCGGTTATTCGTTGCTGGAACTGGTTCTAACTTTGATCATGACCTTGCTTATGATCACCGTTTTCAAAGGGATCACGTCTGAAGTCATCATCGTTTTCTTTGTTTCGTTGGTCTATACTTATGCGTACCTTCTCATCAAGGACATCGACGCCCCCTTTGAATACGATCAGGATGGCAGTGTGCGCGGCACAGAGATTCCACTCTTTCCAATCACCGAATATATCGAGCGGGCAAAAGACCGGCTGGAAAAAGCTTAGGCCGTTGCATGGCGATGGTCAGCGGGCCAGTCCTTGATCAAGGCCGCGCAGCGATTCTTTGAAATGGGGGACGGCGATGCGATGATGCATTCTGTCTGCAGGCCGCCCCCCCTTTTTAAGCATCGAGGCCCGTGGCTTTTCGAATTCGCGCAATCCTGGCCGCGGAGCTGCGTTGGCACTGCATGCATGGTCACTCGCTTTAGATCTTTCGTTTCACTCTCCGCGGCTTTGCTGCTGGCGGGCTGTGCGGCGCCGTATGACGCGGTGGTTTTAAACAAGCTGGGCGTGCGGCCGCCGATCGCGCGGGAGGACTTTGAGCACCGGCTGCCGAAGGGCTGGAAGCACAGCGTGTGGGGATTCTACGGGCGTGTGCAAAAGGAGCAGTATGTGGTGAGCCCGACGGAGGTCTATGACGTGTGGTCGTACCCGCGTCAGATCCTGACGACGCACTCCGATGATGCGCTGATGAAGATCAAGCATCGTGATTTGAGCGCGAGGTGAGCGGGGGCAGAGTTGTCCTGTTGCGCCGTCCATCCTCAAAGCAGCCGGGGATCAAACGAGAAGGGCGTGGGCTTGCCGATGACGATTTTCTTGAAGTCGGGATGCGCGGGATTGAGCAGGTAGTTTGACTCGGTGGGGATGATGGCGCTGGGGAGCTCAAGAACAGCGGAGCGGGCTTCTTTGGCCCAGAGATCGCCCAGCGTGCGAGTGGACGGTGGGGCTGGCGAGTTCATCCAGCCCGGGGGCAAGGCGGTGAACTTTTCCACGAGTGTGTCATCGAACTCGACGGGAATGACGGCATACTTGAAGATCACCGGCGGATTGAGGTGCACCAGAGATTCGAGCGCTGCCAGCGCCTGCGTGCCGCTGGTGTACACGAGGCTCAAGCCGGCGGAGTTCCAGCGGCCGCCGTAGAGCCGCGCGCCTTCGCCACTGAAGGCGGTGGCGGCATGCTTTGCCTTCACGATGCGCCAGGCCTGCAGCTTCATGAATAGACGCCGTATTCAATGCGGCCGAGGAGATCTTCCACTTCACGGGCCCCGATTTCTGTCTCCGCGTACTCCAGCGGCACCGCACCGCCGAGGCCGCGCTGAGCCGAGGTGAGCCATGCCCGCGCATTCTCAGTGGACTCCATGACTTCCACGGCCTTGCCCATGAGCCGGGCAAAACGAACGACGCGGTCTGATTCTGCGGGGTCCAGCCTGCCCGCCGCCATCCGGCGATGCAGGGTGGCCTTGGAAATGCCGAGCATGGGCACAAGCCTTTCCATGGAGACGTCCAGGCTGCTGCGCAGATCATCAAGCTCCCGGACGGGAAGCCCGGCCTTGAGAGACTGAATGAGCATGGCCGTGGTATACTCCCAAGGTGCCCGCTTGTTTGTGGCCCCATGCGCCAGGTAAGCCACAATGCCGGTGCCAGCCTTCCGGGTGTCCGCACCGCTGTGGTACACAGCAGCTATGTCTTGAACCATGGTGGGTTGCTTTTTCATTTGATACTTATTTATGTATCATTTGACACACAAGTCAAGACCGCAATTTTAGAGGAGAGGCGGAGTTGTTCTGAGTCAGGAGATCACCTAATCCCCAAAAGATCAGCGCACACTCTTGCAAGCCTAGCCTTGCAAATTCTCACTTGAACCTTTCCCCAAGACTGGCATGCCACCTGCCGCCGGTCTGAATCCACGCCTCCCATGTCCACCATCGCACCTGAAGACAGTCCCAAGGCCAAGCCCGACGCCCTGCCGGCACATGCACTGTGGGTGGAGCTCGTCACGCGCATCACCACCCAGCATCTGCATTTCCGCTCCGGCGATGAGGAGACGGCGGCGGAAAGTGTGTTCAAGATTTTTGCCATCGCCCGCGGGCTGCTGGAAAAGAACCCTGCAGCACATGCCTTTGAAGAGCTGACGCTGAAGCTGCTCAATGACACGCTGCGGCCCTACACGGCGCGCTGGCATGGGTGGATGACTGAGGACAAGGCACTGCACAGCGCGGATGGCAGGCCGCTGCTGAAGTTCAAGGATGCGTGGGTGAGGCAGCAGTTCCGGCGTGAACTGCTGGAGCTGCAGCCGCGCATTCGTGGCTTTCAGGAGGCGCTGGCCGCGCTGAAAGACGGGGAGACTCCCGACCCCGAATGGACGAAGAATCCGCTGTCTTCAGCGATGGCGAAGGTCATGCGGGACAAGGTGGCCGGCACAGGTGCGGGGCATGCACCAGAAGCAGGCAAGGCCCGGCCGGGTGCTGAGCTGGGTGCGGACCTGACGGCGGGCATTCAGAAGCAGGTGGTGATGCAGCTGCCGGTGGTGTCCGAGGGGCTGCTGCAAACCCTGCGACTCTGGGCATGCCGGACTGCGGCGACGCTGAATGAAGTCGTGGTGGACACGCTGTTGTACTGCGTGCAGCGGGCCGAGAAAGGACTGGTGAAGCTGACGCCGGGCCAGTGGCTGAAGAAGGTCATGCAACGCTGCGTGCAGTGGTGTGCCGACAAGATCCGGCGGAGAAAAGAAGCCGCAATAAACGCGAATGCTGACAGGCAGCATGTGCAGGATCTGCAGACCGCCGCAAACAAAATGACGGCGGACGCATCCATCGAAATCATCAACCAATGCGAGCAGGATGAGCTGCATAAGCGGCGGCGTGCGCTGTCTCTGCCTGGTGCGGTGGCGGATGCGGTGCCTCCCCCAAAGCTGATGAACGCCTGCGGGCTGGCGCTTTCAGGGGGCGGGATTCGTTCCGCCACTTTTTGTCTGGGCATCACCCAGGTGCTGGCCAGGCGCCGCCTGCTGCCGGGCTTTGATTATCTTTCCACCGTGTCTGGCGGCGGCTACCTGGGGGCCTTTCTGAGCGCCTACCTCGGCACAGGGGCCAATGAGACGAAGAACAACGATGCAGCCGAGGAGGTGGAGGCACGGCTCAAAGAGACGTTTCATGTGCCGGACAAGGCTGAGGCAGCACCCGCACAGGCTGCGGCCGCGCCTGCGCTAGACGGCGCAATTCAAGCTGCAGCGCCTGCTTCCATACCAGCCCCTGCTACCCAACCAGAGGCGGACACTCACGAGCCCCGGGCGCTGCGGCATCTGCGCAACCGCAGCCGCTACCTGCTGGATGGCGAATTCTGGGACCGTCTGACGAGCATCTGCATGGTGCTGGCGGGCGGGCTTTTCAATCTCCTGATCGTGCTGCCGGTGCCGCTGGTGGCGGCGCTGCTCACGTATTTCCTGTATCAGACTCCGCTGCTGAAGGTCAAGGGCGCTGCGCCGGGAGTGGCGAGCTGGCTGCCTCTCTGGAATGCGCCGTTGAGCATTCTGCTGTGGATTGCCCTCAGCGTGCTGTCCTTGATCGTCCTGCTTTTTCCAAGGGTGAAGAAGCTCTCGCTGAAGGAGGTGCGCATCGATGACAAGAGCCGCGGGCTGGAGCATTGGAACACCTGCTTCAAATGGATGCTCATCGTCACGGGCATCTTTCTGGCGGGGTGGCTGGTGCCTGCGGGCTTCCACTTCTACCATGAGGTGAGCCATTTGAAGGTGCCGGAGTGGCTGCGCCAAGGGTTTGCGGTTAAGAGCGGAGATGCCTGGCTGATCGCCCTGGGAGCGGTGGTCACCACGGTGCTCACCACTTATGCCTCACGGCATCCGCGCAAGGCGCGGTCTCTGGGCTGGCTCATGAATGCAGGGCTGCTCGTCGGCCCGCTGCTCTACCTGCTGGTCTATTTTGGCGTGGGGTACCGCATGATCTTTATGCCGGTGGCGGAGGGCGGCTGGCATTGGTGTTGCGTGTTGGTGGTGACAGTGCTGCTGCTGGCATGGGCTTGGTTCTTGGTGGATGTGAACACCTACTCGCCCCATGGCTACTACCGCGACCGGCTGTGCGAGTGCTATCTGCAGTCCCGTGCTGAAGCTGACAAAAAGCTGGAGCCCAACCGCAACACTGTGCCCATCACCAGGCCCCGGCTGCGCCTCACCGAGCTGGGCACGTGCATGGCCGCGCCGTATCACCTGATCAATGCCACGCTGAATCTCCCCAGCAGCAAGGATCTGGAGCTGCGCGGCCGCAACGGCGACTTCTTCCTCTTCAGCAAGCACTACTGCGGCAGCCCCCTGGCCGGCTACCACCGCACGGAAGAGCTGGAAGCGGCGGACCCGCACCTGGACCTAGGCACGGCCATGGCCATCTCCGGCGCCGCCATCTCATCCAACATGGGCTGGCAGACTTTCAACAACATGCGCCTTGTCATGACGCTGGCCAATGTGCGGCTGGGCTACTGGCTGCGACATCCCGCGCTGGGCGTGGACGAGGCCACCGGTCTGCACAGCCCCGGCCCCAGCTACCTCATGCGTGAAATGTTTGCCAAAGGCATGGATGAAAAGCAGCCCTACCTCAACCTCTCTGACGGCGGCCACATTGAAAACCTGGCTGCGTATGAGCTGCTGCGGCGGCGGTGCAAATTCATCGTGTGCGTGGACGGCGGGCAGGAGCCCGACATGCAGTGCGTGGACCTCACGCGCCTGGAACGCTATGCGGCCATCGACCTCGGCATCAAGTTCCACTACGATCTCACGGATCTCATGCTGCAATCCAACGGCTACAGCCGCGCCTACGGCGTGCTGGTGAAGATCGACTACGATCCGCCGCCGAATGAATCCGTGCGCCGTGAACGTGATCCCTCGACGGCCCAGTGGGGATGGATGCTCTACCTGAAGCTCGCCATGGTCGGCTATGGCCCCGGTTACGTCATGGACTACCACCGGCAGCACCCCATCTTCCCCCACCAAAGCACGGGAGACCAGGTGTACGATGAGGCGCAGTTTGAAGCCTACCGCGCGCTTGGAGAAGCGGCGGCGGAAAGCTTCTTTGTCCCCGAGCTCACCGGACCCGGGCCACTGCAAGACATCGAGTCTTGGTTCCAAGCCCTGGCTACAACGCTGCTGCCGGACAATGACGAAGCGTTCAGGCAGGAGGGGTGAGATCCGAGAAGGTTTCACCTTTGGCTGCGTGATGCTCTGTTAGGCAGGCCCGAATGCGAGGATGAGGTCTGACGAGGCTCGGTATTTAAGGTCTGGACGTGTGCGCCTGAGAGCGGGAGCTTTTGAAAAGGGGGAATGCGATGAGGCAGCAGACCACGCTGGAGCGAAGGATTCCACGGACGCGCACAGCGCATCCCTACCATCCAGAATAGCGCGTGCCGCAGGGCTGGTAGGGAACCGCTGCGCCGGGTCCGAAGTTTCGGGTCTGTGGCGCCGCGGGCATTGAACAAGGTGCGCCGTCCTTGGAACGAGGAAAGGCAGAAGATGCGGGCCGTTGCCGAAATGGCATGCAGGTGGGGTGAAATGCCACCATCGATGGAAAACAGCTCTGCATCTCAACCTCTCCGCTTGAGCCAGCATCAAGACTACTTTTCAACTGCTGATGGTATGTTGTGGCACAGCGGAGCAACTCACTCGCCGAAGATGCGAGCGATGTTGGGCGTGACGGCGGGGTAGCGCGTGAGGAGGGTGAGATCGTGACAGGGGAGGACGACGATGGCGGGATCTGCCAGGCGGTGGAGGAGGGCGAGATTGAGCGGAGGATTGAAGGTGCGGCCGATGGGGCGCTGCTGGGTGGCATTGGCGCAGAGGTAGCATTCATCCCCCGCGAGGACGTGGTGCACGCCTGCGTGCTGCAGATGCACGACGGCGGAGCCGGCGGTGTGCCCGCCGATGACTTCGAAGTCGAGCCCGCCGGGAAGGGTTTCGCGGGTATCAACAACATGGGTGCGGGCGGGGTCTTTGAGAATGGCGGTGATGAGGGGATCAAACATGACGCCGCCGAGGGGCTTGCCGCTGAGGTAGTCATCGCGACTGCGCCGGCTGATGATGATCTGCGCGCGGGGGTAGAGGGGGAGATCGCTGATGTGATCGAAATGAATGTGGGTGATGAGGATGCGGGTGACCTGATCGGGCGTGATTTTTAAATCGGCCAGCAGCTCGGTGGGCGTGCGTGTGTGAGTGACGTACCACTGTTTGGCGATGACGGGGGCGCTGAAGCCGGTGTCGATGAGGGTGACTTCGCTGCCGCTGCGCGCGACGTAAAAGCTCCACGCGAGATCGACGCTGGCATCCTTGCGCCCGTCCTGGAAGGCGAAGTTCTCCGGGAACTTCGAGCGGCCGTAGGTGCAGACGTAGAGCTGTGCGGGCGCTGCGGCGGCGATGGGTGCGGCGATGGGTGCGGCGTTTGCCTCGGGTGCTGCGGGTGCAGGTGTGCCCTTCGGCGGCGCGGGGTCTGCGGCATGGGCGAGAAACGCCGTCAGGGCAAGGGCGCAGAGAGTGGGAGGAGCGCGGTGGTATTGACGCTTCATTGTGTGGAGGAGGATTGCAATAAACGCGCACGGAGGTGCGGTGAATGCATGCGGCAGCGGGAAACGCTGTCTTTTGAGGCCGCCGGGCCAAGACTTGACGCTTGAGTCAAGATATCTTGTCTTCCCACCGAAAAATAGTTAACAATTTTCACAGAGAATAGGCCTAAAATAATAAAAAAATGTTCCGGATAATAAAATTATCTGCAAAATACCGCTGCTGAACACTTTCTGTAATGGCTGCCGACAAAACCTACCACCCCATTGGCTACGCCTATCTGGCAGATGCCTTCAAGGTGGATGCCATGCCGCATTTTGTCGAGTCCTTCGTCGCGAAGCCTGGAGAGCGAAAGACGGTGGAGAAGGCGGATGGCTGCCGGAAGGAGTTCCACCCTTGGTCCGCGATCAAACTGGAAACGGTGTGCGATCACCTAGAATTTGCCCTGAAGCGCGAGGGGCTCCATCTGGAGTTGCTACGAGCGGTACTCCCCAGGGTGCCAGTAGAGGAGGTGCAGGCCTTTGTACGCGCCACTCCCACAGGTGCCACGGCACGCTGCCTGGGGTATCTCTGGGAGTGCTTTACCAACAGCACGCTGGACATTCCGGATCTTACCATGGGCAACTACATCCCTCTGGCGGATCCTGAGATCTACTACACCGGCCCGGAGGCGCGCCATAGCCGCTGGCGCATCATCAACAATCTCATTGGAGACATCCACTTCTCACCCATGCTGCGCCGTTCATCCCGGCTGGTGAAGTGGGAGAAGGAGGGGCTGGAGGAGAAGTGCCGGCAGGTGTTGGAGCAGTACCCGCCAAACCTCTACCAGCGCGCGCTTTCCTGGCTGTATTCAAAGGAGACCAAATCCTCCTACGCCATCGAGCATGAAGTGGCGGACGAGACACGGACGGAAAAGTTCATCGGCCTGCTGCGTGCGGCTGGTGAGAAGGAGTACTTTACTGAAAAGGCGCTCTGCACGCTGCAGCAGGCCATTGTGGACCCGCGCTTTGCATCGCAGACATTCCGCACCACACAGAACTTTGTGGGCCAGACGCTGGGCCCGGGTGTGGAGCAGGTGCATCTAGTGCCGCCAAAGCCGGGCAAGAGTCTCTCCTTTCTCATGGAGCAGTGGGCCAAGGTCTCGCGCAGGCTCATCCAGCTCACTCATATTCCACCCGTGCCAGCGGCGGCCATTGTGGCGTATCAGTTTGTTTTTTTTCATCCGTTCATTGATGGGAACGGGCGCATCCATCGCTTCCTGATCCATCATGTGCTGAGACGGCGAAAGTTTGGCCCGGAGGGCATTGTGTTTCCAGTCTCGGCCGTGATGCTGAACCGCCCAAAGGACTATGACGCCAGTCTGGAGGCTTTCTCTGTGCCGCTGAAGCAGCGGTCTGAATACACGCTGACGGAGCTCAACGAGATGACCGTGACCAGCAAGACGCTGGACCACTTCCGCTACATCGATTGCACGGTGATGGCGGAGGCCCTTTACTCCTTCGTGGCGGAGACCATTGAAAAAGAACTCCCGCGCGAACTGGCCTTTCTGCGCTGCTATGACGTGGCTCGCGCGGCCATGCGCGAGGTGGTTGACCTGCCCGAACCGCATGCCAATCTCTTCCTGAAGCTGGCTCTGCAAAACCAAGGCCGACTCTCCAGGAGCAAGCGTTCCATCCCTCAGTTCGAAAAACTCACTGACTCCGAGATCACCGGCCTTGAAGAAGCCATAAGCACCGCTTATTCCGGCCATATGCCGGAATCCGGCTCGGTTTAGACCATACGGCTACAGGCGGAAATGAATTGGCTGAGGAGAAGTGATTCGTTTCAAATAAACAGCTGTTCAATCCCTCCCCTTCCCCATCGCCTGCGCACAAAAAAGCCGGCGGCCATCCTCGTGGAATGGCGGCCGGCTCGTGAATGAGGGGGGGGGTTACTTCTCCAGGGTCTTGCCGAGCTCGTGCAGGGCTTTTTCCACGCCTTCGATGTCCTTGGCCACCCAGTTGTGCGTGGTCTCTTTTTTGTTGGTGGTCAGCTTGCCGTTTTCCCAGATGCGGGTGACGACGGCATTGGTGTCTTTGCCAAACTCAAAGTGGGCGGAGTCGGCGGCCTGGCGCAGGTAGTGCGCGGCGAGGACGAGGTCTTTGCCGGCATTCTGCTCCTCGGTCTTGCCCCAGGTTTCCTGCGCACGGTAGTAGTGCCATTCGGCCAGGGCGTGGGAGGCGCGGGCCAGCGGGGCATCGAGCGCATTGGCGGCGAGCACGGAGCCTGCGGCGAGTTCTTTGCTGAGGATGGTGAGCTCTGCGGCGGCCTCCAGCAGGCGCTTTTGCGTGTGGGGCTGGGCATGGCCGGCGGCGAGCTTCAGCCAGCTCACGGACTTTCGGATCTCAGCGGCAGCGGCTTTTTCCTCGGCATGACGGTAATGCGTGAACACTGCGGCGAGGGATTCCAGGGGCGAATACTGCAGCGGCACCCAGAAGTCTTCCTCAATGATGATCCAGCCGGGTTTGTCTGCGGCGGCTTTGGCGGCGGCGTCTGCCTGGGTGGCATCGGCGGTCTTGGCTGCATCGGCTGGAGTGGCCGTGACGGCGACGGGTGCGATGGCGGGTGCGCCTTCTTTGGCTTTGTCGGCTGCCTGCGCGCTGGTGGCGAGACTGAGGCTGATGGCGAGCGCGAGGGAGGCGAGGCCCGCGCCGGCCTGCGACTCAAAGCGTGTGGCGGGGACTGCGGCGGTGCTGCGGGTGAACTTGAATTTCATGGAGGGTGGTGGGTGTGTGGCTGCCGATGGCAATTCTTTGCCGACAACTCCGCACGCTAGGAGCCGCGCCACCGCCACACCATGGGGTGTAGACCCCAGATGATCGGTGACTCTGCTGATTGATGCAGGGCATGCGTTTTTATCGCCTCATCGACACCAGCTCTTTTTGCTGGAAATCTTGCCGCCGGCATGCCTCAATCATGTACTGGATTTCTTGCATGAAAAAATGGATAGCTTTGCTGGTGATGATAGCGGTGGGGTTCGGGGTCGTGCTGGAGCATGTCTTCCTGCAGATGTGGCAGGCGAAGCCGTTGCTTCCACTGAGTACCACGATGCTTTATCTGCCGAATGGCGAGCCGGGAACGGTGAGGGTGAATGTGCGCGATTCCCAGGGGACGCCCGTTGAGGGGGCTGAGGAGTTTGGGTGGTGGATAGCTCAGGCTCGACGCATGGGAAGACCGCTGTGGATGGAACCGCCATCATCAAGATCAGTGAGGACCATATCGTGGGGATCGGGGTCAATGACCGGTGCATCTTGAGGAGCTTTTGTATCCGCAGTGTGTCTGCCGGGATTGATGTGTACTATCTGGACGAGAGTGCACATCTGAAGAAACCATCCAGGAAAACCCCTGACTCGCATTGATTGAACACTCATGCCGGAACCCAGAGCATGTCGCCGGGGTGTGGATCATAGACTCCCCTGCCCTGCCGCAGGCATTCAAGGCGGGGAGGCTGGAATCAACGCTGGCATTTTTCCCGTCAGTCAGGTAAAGATTCGTTTCCTATGAACGGGTTGTATCTGGCCTCATCCATGGCGGCGGCGGTGTCTCTGCTGCTGGCTATTTATCGTCTGAAGATGCGTGTGCCTTCCATGGCTTTGGCTCTGGCTTTGATGCTGGCCGTTCATGGCTCGAACATCCTGTGGGTCATGGTCACCCATAGGTCGTGCGATGGATGGGATGTGGTTTTCAACGGGGCCTTTGCGGCGCTGACCTTCACCATCGTCTTCATCTTCAAAAAGCAGCAGCGCGCCTGAAGCAGCGTGCAGCCGTCCTGAAGGGGCGTGATGCCACCTGCCCTTTTTTTGGCGGCCACATCCAGGCTGCCTTAGCAGTGGCGCGGCGGGCCATCGTAGGGTTTGACCCCATGGTGCAGGGCGTGCGGGCTCGGCATCATCCGAGGATCAGCAGCGGGGCTTGTGCCCGCCATGCTGACAAAGAATCAGCCCCTAATCGCATCATGAACACATTCGCCCCCACCCTTGCCTGGAACATCGGATCACCGCAGACTGAGGCCGCCGCAGCCACCTACGACACCCAGTTGCCGCCGGACGAAGATCTCATGGCCGCCATCCAGCAGCACGATGCTGCTGCGCTGGAAACTTTGATCCAACGCCACCGCCGCCTGCTCAAGAGCGCCATCCAGCGCACCGTCACGGATGATGCGGATGCTGAAGATGTTTTGCAGGAGTGCTTCCTGAGTCTGTGGCGGCAGGCCAAGCATTACTCCCCCGCCAAAGGCCGCCCCCTGGCCTGGCTGGTCACGCTGTGCAAGCGCCGCGCGATCGACCACCTGCGCCGCAGCATGGCCTACTGCCGCGCCATGGACCGCATGGAAAACTCCCTGCAGCACACCGAGTGCTTCACACAGAGCCACACGGATGAATGCGCGCAGGCAGACATGGGCCGCGTGCTGGGCGAGCACCTGACCCTGCTGCCCGTGGCGCAGAAGAAGGTGATCGAGCTGACCTTCCTCCAAGGCATGACGCAGCGCGAGGTCGCACACGCCATGCAAACTCCGCTGGGCACCGTGAAGACCCGCATCGACCTCGGGCTGAAAAGACTGCGCCAGGTGTTCCGCACGCGCAATGCCATCCACACGCTGCAGGCGGCGTGATGGGACGGGCTCCTGCAATCATTGAGCAGCGCCCACGATCCGCGAACCATCTACTGTCTTCTTTTCACACTCATTTTCCACACATCAACCCCACATATCCCCCCCACACTACCATGAAGCATTATATCCTCTTAGGTCTAGCCCCGCTTTTCCTCATCGCGTGTGACGCACGGGTCAACACCGCCGCCCCCGGTCCGGACAAAGTGATCGAGAAAAGCACCGTCATCGTCACCCCGGCTGCGGAAAAGACGGAGAAGACCACCACGACCACCACCGAAACCAAGAAGTAATCTGCGACCCCCTATGAAAAACCACCCTCTCTTTTACTTCTGCCTTGCGGCAGCCGGCTTCATGTCCCTCACCAGCTGTGACTCAATGGACGACAAACGCCGCCCGCCGACCACCACGACCACCACCACGGAAGAGACCACGACCAGCAGGATGCCCCTGTCCCAGGCCCCCGTTTCAAACACGACGGAGACCACCACCGTCCGCTCGTACTGACCGCAGTTCGTCGCCTGGGCCGGGCTGTCTCTCTTGGAGGCCTCCCGGCCTTTTGCTTGGGGCATTCGGTGGTATTTTTTGGTAGTGTTAGCACGGGGCGAGTGATGCGTCCTGGTGGTCAATCCTTTGCGTGCTTGCCCCTCCGCCCGATCCCCATGCTCTCACCTTCGCGGATTCGGGCCCAGCTTGCTGTCGAAATCGAAGGCGGTACCCGGGTGTGCGGCCACCCACCAGCCGCGCCAGGCCTGGAAGTCTGTGCCGAAACTCTGAGAGGTGATGCGCTGCAAGGCTGAAAGGTTGTCTGCCTCCGCACGCCAGGCGGTATGGCGCAAGGATTTGATGAGGTACGGCACGGCCTCGGCACGCCCCACCGCTCCAAGATACAGTACGGCATTCAGCCAGACGTAGTCATCCGGACTGGCCAGCAGCCGTACCGCCCGATCTGCGCCGATGGGATTTTTGTAGTCGCGCAACACGCCCAAGCTCTCCCGCACCACATTCGTGTCGGTGCTCTCCAGATTCCGCGCAAGCTGAGAGGCAGGCAGCAGCCAGGGCCAATGGTGATGCAGCATGCAGATGCCGTTCACCGTGCGCGGCGCGGCAAGGATGCCCGCCACCCCAAGCGCCAGCACCGATAGAGTGAGCAGTCGTGTTTTCATGCGTGTGAAGGCCTGTGGCATGGGGGCATGAGCCGGCGGTGTTGTTGCCATGCTGTGGCAGGCTACACAAAAGGCCGATTTAAAGGCAAGAGCTTAGTTTTTCGGAGGAGGGGCATTCTGTGCGGAGGGCGGGCTGAAGCAGGGATTTGGCCCTGCAGAGGAGGAATTTCAAAATGAGTATTGAACAGCTCTGATGGGCCACTGAATAGAGGGGCCATGGATGCCAGGCACGAATGCCCCTCAGTTAACGCCATGCTTCGCGGATTTTGAGCTCGCCACCCAGGAGCGGCCTAGCAGCGACTTTGCATGAGCGAGGTGCCTTCCGTAATGAGATGCTTCGAGCATGAACGCAGCTCTGGGATGCAACAGGCCAACGAAAACCACGACACAGCGTCTTAACCGAGCGCCCTTCATGCCGGGCCTTTGATGATTGAATGGATAGGCCATGCGGCAGCCTATAGTTCGTAGTGGGCGGATGGCCCGCCACTCCCGGATGCGTTTGTTGGCTTTTCATCAGCGGCGTTTGGTGGTCAATCGGGAGCGATATACGCGGCGATGGAGGCTGCGGTCGAAGAGGCATTTGAACCCGACGTGCCTTGCGGATCATGTTCGGGTGAAGCGGTTGAAGGAGAACCTGACGATGAAGGAATTAGCCGGGCGATTGGGAATTTCACATGGTACGCTCAAGTATTGGGAACTGCACAAATGCCCTCCTTCTGGAAGGAATCGAGAGGTACTGGTGGCGTATCTGGGGTTTGATCCTGAAAGTCTAGCGGAGCTAGATCAACGTTAGGCTCTGAATAGAATATGCGTTGGTTATTTTTCAACGGGCAACTGGTGCTGGAGGGATAGTTTTGTGGGGAATGTCTTCCCCTCGCGGCTACTGCGTGGGCCGCTACCCCTTCGAGCGGGAGGTGTCCCGCAACGCCCTCAAGTTTTAGAGGATCCTGCCCCTGCTCTGGTCGGCCTGCGTCTTCGCGCAGGCCCACCTCCGCCCGCCGGATTTGAGGAACTTCAGATGGCGCAGATGCAAACCTTGCGGCGACCTCGTCATCTTTGACATCCCAAATGCGTGAGGCCAGCCTTCCACCGCAATCGCTTCGCTTGGCATCGCTTCGCAAATGACAAGCCATGCGATTCCACCGCCAGCTGTGACAACGCCACTGCTGGATGAGCTTCGCAGATGCCTTCCCACCTTGCCGCGAGGCTCTTGCTCACTCATCCGCAGCCGCGTTGAATTCCACGGACGCAGGTCAAGACGTGACCTTGCCCCCTCATCCCCCTTAAATACTCCGCGTGCTGGTTTAGCCTCTGTCGCACGTTTGATTTCGGTGGGTGCGTTTGATTGAAGCAGGCTTTGGCGGTAAAGCGACTGCACCGTGCTGGCGACGAGCAGCTTCACTCCGTCAGCCTGCGCCACTTGGAGCAAGATGAACCCACATGCGGGCCGCTGGCGGCCCCTGCCGAAAAGTCCTGCATCAATATCCTGAAGAACTGAAGAACGCCTCTTTGCCGCCAGAACTAAAGGTAAGAGCCCGGTGCAGTAATGCGGCCCGCCGGGATCAGTGGGAGGGGCGGGGACAGCCCGCGTCTCTACCGCGATCGTTTAAGTGCGCACCAAAACCGTTTGATGTCCGATATGAACCGGTCTCCATCCACGCTCAATCATCCACGGTACACCAAGCATTCCTTTCCCTTGCCACTTTCCCGCTAGGATTGAGGTATCATCGTATACAACCATGGATTTCGCGTGAAGCAAATGCTCTGCCTTCTGGATTTCCTTAAGACCGTGTTCGGCAAAACCGGGAACGTTGGCATCCCAAGAGTCGAGATAGAGCAGTTCCGTCTGCTCGCGTCGCTCACACAGATAATGCAGGGAATCATCACAATGAACCGACACATGTTTGCCAAAAACACGAGTCCACTTTCTGGCAAAGGCACAATGTTTTTCCCCACTGTCCACGGAATCTAACTTCCCGTCGCAGCCTGCCGCATAAGCCCCCAAAAGGTAGGTGCTGAAGCCAGCACCGCGCCAGTCTTCCTCGGCACGGATACATCCTGTTTCCACAATTCTTGGTAACTTAAACCCTGATAGACGTCGGAGCATCAAGTCGAAGGAGTGATCACGATCTACGAACGTGCGATGGCTTGAAACATTCGACCTCGTCCAGTCACCAATCCAATGTCGCAACACCACATCTTTGCCACATTGGCTGTGACTCAGATAGCGCGGGGGCTCTAGTAACTGACGGCAAGTCCGTCCCACAATCGCAGCACGCACCTGCTCGCCGTGCTCTTCCACAATGTTATAAAACCAGCGGGTATTCTTGTTGGCCTCGGGGGCGTTCTTCTTGAGTGTGATGTTCACCTGCCGCTCACGCGGCAGCGAGTAGATCGAAGGATGATGACCATGGAACCACAGGCCAACGGCAGGCGTGTCGGTGAAGCGGCAGAGATGCAAAGGCCCGCTGTCGATTCCTACCACAAGGTCTGCTTGCAGCAGCGCCGCCATCAACTCCTCCACACTCAGGCGTTTCCAGTCATCGGTCATGTGCTTGATCCGCCCATGCGCGATGCGGGGCACGCGGTTGTCCCAGTCCAGCAGGATCAGCGTGCCGCCGATCTCATCCAAAATGGCCCGGTACATCTCCACCGCCAATTCATCGGGTACGCTCTTGCCATTCTGAAAGCTGTTCCCTTTCGTGTGCAGCAGGGTGATGGGACGCTCCAACTGCTCAAAGTAGCGCTGCACCAAGACGGATGCCTGCTCTGGGATGTGATTGCTGATGTCCACTTTCTCCGCTGCAAACTCCGCCCACAAGGTGGTGCTGGGAGGTCCGATGTCTGGCATCGGCTAGGCGGAGATGTTGAACATCGCCTTGTTCGCCATCCAATGATTTTCGTCATTGATGGATTCCAAATGTTTCGCGTGATTCCAGGCCACCTTGGGTGCTTCCCATTTTTCTTTCAGCACACACTCGGGCGGAAAGAGGCAGCGTTTGTCTTTGTTGCACACGATTTGAATGTCATGACCACGCCGCTGATACAACGGCAGTTGATGCGCGAAGTAAACGCAGTCCCCCAGCCCATGTGGAAAGGAAATTGTTGTCTTCATGCGGTCTTTCTCATTTCCATCTCAACCGTAATTGGTTGTGCTTCCTGAGATCGCAGCGTGGACTGGACGATCTCCGCCTCTTTCGCGGTCAAGTACTTCACCACGCCTCCAGCAAAGTACAGATCAATCGCCCGGATCACATCGTCCACTGCCACCAGGTCCAAGCATTGGGGCAGATAATCCGTTGCCACCCTGCCCGGTGCGTCCACCCAGGCATGTGGTGGCAGTGGTTCATCCGTCTTGCGGCGAAAGCTCCGCGCAGGATCACGCAGATGCACCACATGGGTACAGAGCTTGCTCAGTTCATCCTTGGAATCTTTGTCCCCCAGCGGCACTACTCGTGATTTCCAGCAGCCGCCTTGGTCACAGCAATGCAATGCACCGTTGCGGTGCAAATACTGATGATGTGGATAGGCCTCCCATTGGGCAGGCTCTCGCCCACCTGCCACCACCACGCAGGGACGGTTCTTGGGCATGCCTTTCCGCACTGGCACCGCCGCCGCCAAGTGCATGTGCAGCGTTACCGGACACAGCACACCTTGCGCATGGTGCATCAGCCGGATCATCTGCCGCAGATCGGTTTTGCCACGCAGATCCAGCACCCCGTGCAGCGGTGGGTGGTGATGATGCGCCTCCCCCACCTGCACAAACAGAATGCGCCCCGCAAAATGATCAACCACCTGCTGATAGCGCTCCACCGGCCACCACTTGGCGGTAAAGTCAAACTTGCCGCCCGCCCCAATGATCCAGAATGGCACCGGCACCTTCGTGATTTCCTGCACCTGGCTCATCCACAGCCGCTCTGAATCTGAAAAGTGAATGTCCCCTTTGAACTCCGTCGGCTCGATCTTCACTCCCAATTTGTCGCCCAAATCCTGCATGAATCCGTGAATGAAATGCCATGGCGTCCGGTTGCTGCGATGAATCAGCGGATACTCACAGCGAATCTTTTGTACCCCTGGCTCATTCTTGGCAAACTTGGTGACATGCGGGTTATGCTCCCAGATGGACTTGCCAATCGTGTCAACTTCCGTGGCGAAAACACCTGGATTAGAGCGGTGCAGATCGCGCACCGCCGCCGTGAGCATGACAATGTCACCGGGAGATAGATGGTTGATGAGTCGTAACTTGATTGTCTTCATGATTCAAAAATCGCCGGGCCATGTTCCAGAAAGCTCTTTCGGCTGAATTTGAGCACATGCTGTTTCAGACGTTTTGGATCGGTTATGGCCTCCTCACGGCTGATCTGCCTTGCCAGCAATTGGGCCAGGAACCAGTCAGTGTATTCATCAAGCCATGCAGAACGCATGTTCTCAGGTCTTTCCAGCCAATCCAGCCGTGGCAGGGGGCGCACCATCTTCCTTTGCACCGGCAGAAACAGTTCTTCATGATGGGTGAACCAGCTCCGGGCATACGCATACACTGGTTTGTGATGCATCAGCCGGGCTTCATACAGCACCGAAGAGTTCGCTCCTGCCACCGCATTGCATGCATGTAGCAGTGTATGCAGATCCGTGTCACGCGGAGTGAGAAAGCTATTGGGCAGCGTTGCGACGAACTGATCCATCCCTGTCAGTTCGGTCTCCTCAGCACGCGGATGTTCTTTCACCACCAATTGCACCTCAGGGGGCAAACAGGTTCGGAAGTGCGTCAGCAACTCCCTCCAGTCCTGTACGGCCAAATCAAACTCATTTACTTTGTCGCCTATCAATTGCAAAGGCCACAGAACAAAGGGCTTTCTGATCTCCTGGGGTAGTTCTGTCAGCGGCCTCCCGAGCCAATGTGTGCGCGCTTGCTGCGCCTTCCGGCGCTGATCATCGCCACAACGAATAAAAACCAACCTGGGCAATGAGGATTCCCAGCAAAAGCCCAAGGGATCGACATGCATCGTTTCGTAGTGAGGAAAAAAGCCGTCTTCGCACCATACAACGTTGATTCCTTCCTCGCGGCAGATTCCAGTGATAGCCGAACGATCCATTACAAAATTGCACATTAGCATGATTTCTGGGTGCGCCTTAACCAAAGCCAGCCTCTTGCGGAGATCATCTTCGGTGATAATCTTTTTATCGTACAAGTTCGTAAAGTGCTGCGAGTAACAATGTACAACCCATCCGCCCTTATGCGGGCTTGTCCAAGCGTAGCTATCGAAAACAGTCACAACCTCTCGCCTCCTTCCTGCGAGCAATGATCTATAGCCCATCTTATGTTTGGCAAACGTCCGTCAAATCCTTGACAAACTTGGCATGGAAAGAACTGTGCAATTTTTTCGATGTCGCCGCAATCCATACAAAGATTTGGAACCTGTAGAATAGCTCGCTTCCGCACGATCACTGAAATGTTATAGCTATAAATTCCCACCCGAGCATCGCGGCAATCGAACCCCGCCATAATGAGCCTGTAAAGCAAGATGCCCGCATTGAAAAGATTGATGTGCCCGCCAACAATAGCCTGCTTCATTGGCGGCACGGTCACGGCAAGCACACCTTGATCTCGCAAGACTCTAAACGCTTTCTGTAGAAATGAATGCGGATTCAAAGTGTGCTCCAGCACATGGCACATCCAAATGGCATCATAGCTTTTTCCTAAGTCGAGACTTTCGAATGAAGCGACATGGTCAGCAGGTGGCATGAGGGAAACTGTTGTTACACGGCGTCCAGACTCACGAATGAGACTCGCCTGCATGCCAGAGCCGCTTCCGACATCGATTACTGTCTGGATGTCGGAATACAAAAGTAGGCGTTCAAGAGCTTCACTTCCACGCATGAATGAATATTAATTATTTGGTTGTCAGCCGTCCCCATTCATCGTTTTACTATATTCACATAGCAGTTGATCTGCCCAGATAACCACTGCGTTCGCGTCGAACCAATTGCCGCCGCACGCAGCGCTGATCCATCCGCCGCCGCCCATGATACCACCGTGCCGTCAGGCCGGGTGTCCACATTGGTGTCAGAGCACAGCCACACGCTCAGACCGTCGGTAACGGGGGGATTAGTTGGCATCGGAGGCAATGGATTGAAGGTGAAAATTAAACAACTTTTTATGCGGGCGCTGTCATTTATTTGGTTTATTTGTTGCTGCATCTTTTATATAGATGGCTTCAAGGGCAAGGAGCGTAGTCGCTGCGTCAGTGCCCTCCAAAATCGGAAGCTTTAATGCTTCTACTTCGGCACGATTACGGTAACGAAAAATTTTATCTCCGTGCTTCAACGGTATCTTTCCGATCTTATCCGGCAAGTTACCAACATCGAAAATATAACATTTGCCTCCTCGCAACAAGACTCCGAACACTGGCGTGGGACGGAAGCACGCCATCATGAACCCATCTTTAAGAAGATAGTGGTATAGCTCTCCAGATCCATTCTTCGTCCAAGGCGATTTGATCGACCGTTCTTTGATGTCTTCGAGAGTGACCCCAACCCAAAACGTTTCTCTTTTAGTATCTTGAGGAAATGCCGACACATAGAAGCATCCAAACAGGATGCACGCAAGAAGTGAATATTTAGCACTCATGGATTTGGAACCCATTTGAAGTCGAATTCAAAGTCGCTGTCAGCACTTCCTTCAGGCCCTTCTCCTTCTCCTTGGCTTATCATTTGAACTGTCCAGCTTACAATTGTATCCGTTGCGGTAGTGACGCCGCTTTGTGGGTTGTAGGCAATCTGGAAGTTAACGTCCCAGCAAGCAGTCCATTTAATCCATTTTAGGAAATGCTTTTCGTTTGTCTCATCACGGACTGCGTAAACACGAGTGATAAAAGTTTCACAGCGATTTGCGTGACCCAACGGACCCGTTATTGGATCAGCGGGATCAATATGCGGAAAACCTTGCGCATCTTCATTGTAAAAAAGCGGTGTGTCGGGGGACCCTGGATTATCGTGACCTGTCACCGTTTTATCGCCATTATGCACAGAAAAGCGCTTGGTTGTATCACCATTCAGTGCCTGATCTTTTCCTGGCAAAGTGTTAACATCTGGAGCTAGATCAAAAAATCCTGTTGAGTAGCGGACTTCTCCCGGCGCACAAGTTAGAATATCTTGTTCAATCTTGAGCTGCCACTTTTGACACTCTTGGTTAGCCGCAGCAACGGAACTTGGATCTTCTTCATTTGTGCCAGGGACTGAAATTCGAACTTTGCAAATTGCGCTCATTATAGGTCCGTCTGGCGAGGAGGTGAACTTAACTTGCGGAATTCCAAAGGACAAATCTCTATACCTCGGCTTTTCAGGATCTCTAATTGTGAAAATCTCTTCGAAGTTTGTTAAAACCTCGAAATCCACATCCAAGCTGGGTGAACTACTGCTAGCGCTTGTTTTGCTCCCCTGACTTTGCTGGCTCTGGTGGGAAGATTTGCTGGATTGTGAGGACTCGCTGCTGTCGCTTTCCTCGCTGCTGCTCTCCTCACTGCTGACTTCGCTGCTCATCTCGCTGCTGTAGTTCGGCAGGCATTGATAGCGGTCCTGCAAATACGTCTCCACCTGCTGACGCTCATAGTCTCCCAGCGCGCGATTGTAGAACAACACTTCTGCCACCCGCCCCGCAAAGCCACCGCTGCCCGTGCCGCCAATGAGCTTGGGCAGCCACACCGTGTAGGGCGGCGTGCTGCCGTCCT
>CAILZI010000246.1 GCA_903838675.1 uncultured Verrucomicrobiota bacterium | reverse complement strand
GGCTACGAAGGTCACTTTGGCAATCAGACCATGCAGTACGCCAAGGCGGGCATCCGCATCAACTTCTAAGCGGTTTGGAGCCTCCCCGCCGACTGCCTGGATGATCCGCCAATCATCCGTCCGGCGGCGGGAAGAGCCTCAGGCAGTTTGAAACCAACGCAGGCGCGATCTTTTCATGGGGGGCGCGCCTGTTTTATGTACTCGACCCGGCATTCACGTTCCATGCACCCGTCATGCCGATGCGGATGTTCAAGATCAGGCCGAAGAGAAACGATGTCACTTGGCCGGAACCCAGGGGAACAACAGTGCAAGCACGGGCCCGGTGCGCATGCCATCAGGTTTTCCGCGCAGGAGCTTACTTCTTCATCAGCTTCTTCACCATCTCCGCGACTTCCTTGGCACCCTCGGGATCATACCCGGACTTTACATACGCGACCTTGCCATCCGGGCCGATGACGACGGTGTGGGGAATGCCCTCGACTCCGAAGTTCTGACCGACGCGCTGGTTGGCATCGAGAGCGACTTCGAACTTCCAGCCGCGGGTTTCGAGGAAGGTTTTCACGGTGTCTTTGTCTTCGGCCTGATTGATGCCGATGAAGCGGACTTGCTTCGGATCAAAGGCTGACATTTCGTCGATCATCTGCGGCAGTGATTTGATGCAGGGGCCGCACCACGTGGCCCAGAAATCGAGGACAATGACTTTGCCTTTCTCGCTGGCCAGATCAAAATCGTCACCTGAGAGCAGCGGCAGTTTGAAAGGCTTCGCGTCCTGATTGAGCAGCGGGGAACTTTGGCCGCCGGATTCAGGGAGCACGGGTTCGGGGGCGAATTTCAGTTTCCACTCGCGCAGGGCCAGCATGGTGGCGCTGTCCGGTGGCGAGGTGGTGCGAATCACATAAACCTGTGGGAGCGGCACGCGGCAGCTGCCAAGGAGCGGGCTGGTGCCGAACACCGCGTCATCGGCGAATCGATCCACCTTTAAACCAAGGCGTCCGCCGTTGTTCAGCAGCAGCCAGTGCGTGATGACAGCCGGCGCTGCCTCTTTGTCCTGGGCCACGAAGGCGGCGCTGACGGCGTCTGAAGGCTTGATCAGCCAGACAGCGGCCTTCACACGGTTGCGAGGCACCTGAATTGTTTCCAAACCGGACCTGATGGCAAAATTTTCCGCCGTGGCCGCCTCGATCACGCCGCGCAGCAGATCACCGTTTGCGGCGAGCAGGGCGTGCCGCGGGGGATCTTCTTTGCGGAAGCGCGGGACGGTGAGTGCATTCTCCTTGGCCCGCGCATCCACGAGCGGCACCGCCACGCGTCCGGGGGCGATGCGTGCGCTGAAGGCATTGATCTTCACGGGGCGCTCGCCATTTCCCCACAGACTGAACGGCTCGATGATGATGCCGTTGCCTGAGCGCATTTTCGGAGTGAGCTGAATTTTGCGCGCGGAGACGCCATTGAAGAAGACTTCGATCGTGTTCTCCGCGATGGCGATGCGGACGGGCATGGATTCGTTCGTACGCAGGCGGAACTGCCGGTCCATCTGTTCATCCGTGGCTTCGAGTCCGAAGCAGACTTCGCTGCCCATGTGACCGAACAGGAGATTCGTGCTCGGCGCAGCGGGATTGATGCCGTCGCAGAACAAGCGCATCCGCAGGGCTGAGAAGCCGTTGTTGACGAGGGTAAAGTTGATTTCATTCACCTGCATGAAGGCAGGATGCCCCCATGAACCGCCGGTGTTGAAGTCGATCTCCGCCTTGCCGTTGCGGTGGACTTGATCAGCATTGCCACGCACACGCTGCCAGCCTGGATCTTCGAAACCGTCGAGATTCAGGGTGGCACCTCCTAACTGAATGGCCTGAAGCTTGTCGGCGGGAAGTTGCTTCACCGCAGCCACGTCGGAGTCCAGATCCACCTGTTTTGCGTCAATGGCCCGCAGCCTGCCGGGGATCACATCGCCGTCCTGAAGATAAAACAACGCCTCGCTGCGCATGCCCGCCGGCTGGTCTGCCACCGCACGGGTGATTTCCATTTCGCCCGTGCTGGCCATGGCGACAGGCTTGAGAGCTCCGACCGGTTTCCAGCGCGGCTGCGCTTCGCCGCCGGCATCGAGTGTGCCGTGCAGTACGTTTTTGTTGATGGTGAGGGTGTCGAGTTTAGCGAGGTCGGTCTTCTTCGCGGCGGTTTCGAAGCCTTTGAACTCCAGGTGATGCAGCGCGGTGATTTTGAAATTCACCGGCGCGGTGGAAAAAGCGGTTTTGAAAGTGGCCACTTCATTGTGGACCTGCAGCAGAGTGCCGTTCACCCACTCACCATCCGTGAACCACATCTCTGTGAGCGGCTGCGCGGCTTGGAAAAACGGTGAGACCTCGGCGATCATCTCCACCGCCAGCACCTTGTCCCAAGGCAGGCTGGTCTCCCTGCCATCCACCGCACGCACGGTCAGAGACGTGGCGTCGGCGCGCACGGCTTTCGCTTTAAGATAGTGCCCGTCTGTCAGTTCGATGCGCGGCCGCACATCGGTGATGTCTGAAGGCAGTGAGCCATCCCATTCACGGATGCGCAGCGCCTCCAGAGTCAGGTCGGGCCCCTTGTTTAACAGTGTCAAGCCGGTGGGGCTGACTTCTGCAACTTCGCCAGCAGCGCGGGACTGTGCCTTTGCCACAGCTTCGGCCCGGACCTGTACTGCGCCTTGTACCACACCAAGCAGTGCACCAAAAAGACCGCCGCCACCGGCTCTCGCGGCTGGTTTTTTTTCTTCGGTCTTCGCTTCAGGCGCTGGCTCTGCGTTGTCCACAGGCGGCTTGGTTGTTTGCGCCAGCTTTTTGCCGTCTGCGCCATAGATGGAACACAGGCCGGTTTTTCGATTCCAGAACAAGGTCAGCGTGATGCGCCGTGCGTCGTCGCTGAGCTTTTGTACGCTTTCAAACACGCGGCCTTGCAGCACGACATCATCCGCCCAGGTCTCCACAATCACGCGCTCATCATCCGGTGCCTTGAGTTCAATTTTAAACTCCGGTCTGGCGGTCGAACTCAGGGTAAACTGCATTTCCACCAGTTCCGGAGCCTCGACGGGAAGAGTGGCGCGGTGATTCCAGCCCACCTGCTGCAAAGCCGCGCCGGGCACCATGCGCCAGAGCTTCTCTTTGGTTTGTGCGCTGCTCTCCGAGCCGGATTCAATCCAGCCGCTGGTGCCTGAAAGTGCAGGAAAAGGCATTCCTTCGGCTTTCAGTCGCTGCACACTCACGACAGAGTCACGCAGCACCTGGATGCTGCCAAAGCGCGCGGATTTCACGCTCAGTGTCTTCGCATCCATCCCGGTGACCGTGCCATACAGGCGGCTGCCATCGGCGAGACGAATGCTGAACGCTTCCTCCGTTTTAGCATCGGTTTTAAACCGGCTCACTTGCTTCAGTACCTCCATGCTCACCTTGAAGTCTTCGCTGAACATGGGAGTGCGCCAGATCACATGACCGTCTTCTGCTCCCACGAAGTGACCACCGACCCACTCGCCGTTCTGCCAGTGCAGCTCGGAAGCACGGCTGCCACCGCCCAGCAGCAAGAGCGCTGTGATGAGGTGTTTAGCGTTCATAAATCGGCAGGAATCGGTAGTTTAGAGCCAGGGCCAGCAGCGACATGCCAGTCTCATACGCGCCATTGCCAAAACTTCCGTCCGCAGCCTGGCTCTCGCCCAGCACACGTGCGGTGGCGGCATTCCATTTTTGCCAGGATGCGTAGTCACCCTGAAACAAGGCCTGCGCCATGTAATAGCGGAAGTACTCCTTGTAGTTGCCCTCGCTGTGCTCAAGACGCTCGGTGATGTGCTGGAGCGTGGCCTTGAACTCCTCGCTGTCCTTGTGCTTTGAAACGGCAGCCACCAGTGTGGCGATGGCGCTGCGGTTCATTGACTCGCCAAAACCGCCAAAACCGCCAGCATAGGCCACGCTGCCATCCTTGCCGGTGCTGCGCTTCATGTAATTCAGCGCGTTGTCGATGACTTCATCGGGGACTTCCATGCCGGCGTTGCGCGCGGCGAGAAGTCCCATCAGCACAGCGCCGGTTACTGAAGTGTCTGCGTCAGTCGAGTTTGGCATGTACCGCCATCCGCCCCAGCGGTTTGCCTTCTGTGAGGTGCCGGCACAACGGATCGCGAGATCGAGCGCCTGCCCGATTGTGCGCACCGGCTTGTCTCCTTCCCACAGCAAGGATTCATCCACCGTGCCATAGGCTTCTGAAAGCGAAAGCATCGCGAAGCCGTGATGATACATGCTGTTCGGCAGGTAGCCGCTGGCCGCATCCTGACTGCGGATGATGGCACGAAGCGCCCGGCGGATATTTGGCGCATAACGGCCAAAGTTAGGATCCTCTCCGCTCGCAAGAAAGGACATGAGGCAGATGCCGTCGATGCCAGCACCATCGTGGCCGCCCTGCCAGCCTCCCGTTTCACTTTGCTTGGAGGCCAGCCACGCCAGCCCGCGCTCATACACGGTTTCAACCTCCTGCGGGATCGCGCCGCCAAAGCGAAGTGTAGGATCCTGTGAAAAGGCATGGGAGGTGAGAAGCAGAAAGCAGAAGAGGATTGGCGAAATCAGAGTGTCGAACGACGAAAATTCGCGCAGGCAACGTTGGGCATCACCGATGTGTGCGGCATTCGTTGCGGTATTCGCCAAGGATGGTTCTTTAGTCGTCATTTGGGTTTCGTCACTGATCAATCATGATCCCGCCGTTGATGAAAATCTGGGGTCCGTTGGCAGGCACAGCTTGCTTCAAGCGTTGATCGTGATTGGTCTTGATGCCCTCCCAGTACTGCACGGCGTCGGGAAGGTCGCGTTCCTTGCACAGCTTCCACTGCTCCGGAGTGAGGATGGCCTGCATCTCTTTATCAGCCACGCCGGCCAGTGGGACCAAGGCGTAGTAGTATTGCAAAAACCACTGGGTGGACATGTAGCGTTCGATGTCCGGCAGGTATTCGGCCAGCACCTGCTGGACGGCTGTTTCGACTCTGGCGCATTGATCGGCTGAAAGCTTGCGGCGGCGGTCCAGTTCGGAGACACACATCGCCGCCATGGACTTCAGGCGATAGTCCTGCCGCTCATCCGCCACGTGCTGGAGCTTTTTTAACTGGGCTTCATTCAGTGTGGTTTGCAGAGTCGTTTTCCACAATTCCGTGTTTTGTGGTTTGGTTTCAGTGCGGCTGAAGTTCGCGCGCGCTGTGCCTGCCAGCGTCTGCAGGATGTTCTTTGGCGTGGCAGTCTGCACGCTCTGACGCACGAAGTTTTCGGTGAACTGGCGCCAGTATTCCAGACTGGTTTCCACGGCTCCTTTCGCTGCGGTGGTGAGTTTTGTGACAGTCGGTTCGGGCAGGGAGAGCAGGCGCGCTGCTTCCTCGACCTGCGGCATCATCGCCGCCAGTGTCCTGCTGCGCTCCGCGACAAACATCTTGTAAAGGTGCTGCGAGATCGCCGCCTCCATGTCCGCTGCCTCGGGGAAGGTGCCATTCATGTCCGGCAGGATGTTGCGCGATGAACCGTTGGTGGCGGCGATCAATTCCTTCCAATGTTTCCACTGCACGTTGTCCAAAATGGCGCGCGCCGTATCCTCCTTCACTTTGCCCGCGTTCTGGAACAGCTGGTTGGCATTGTAACTCCAGTACTGCTGACGTCGCTGATCCATGAGCGGCTGCATGAGATCCACGAGCAGCGGTTCCAGACGCGTGCGCTGCTCCTGGGAAAGTGTGAGCATCTTGTCCATTTCCGCCAGGCAGACACGTGAGACTGCCAGGTTGGTGCGCTGCTCACGCTGCTTGTTTTCGGTCGTCATGCGCGTGCGCTCTTCTTCTGTCAGCAGCTTCTTGATCCCCTCGGTCCAGATCGGCAGCTTGATGGCCTGGAGGTCGTCGTTGATGCCAAAGTAAACGTTCCCACGAATGCGCTTGCGCTCCGTGGCCGAATAATTCCTTGCCTGCTGCAGCCAGGCTTTGCGCGCCTGCTTCAGCGATTCCTGGATCGCTGCCTTTGACAGCTGTTCCAGCGCGTTTTGCCGGTCCTTGTTCAAATTCAGCGCCATGATCATGCCATCGATCTCCGCACCCATGGCAATCTCCATCTGCTGCTCCGCCTGCTGCTCGGAAGGCTTGATCATGTCAGCCAGATCGGTATCCGCCTTGCTGCGCTCCTCCTTGTCAGCCTTATGCCATTGGGCGAGCTGATCTGCAGGCAGCACGCCGGCCGCCGCTTGATCCCAGGCCTTGTCCCAGGCTTCACCACGAGGACGATCAAAGCGGATGTAGAAGTAGTTGCGGCCCATGATCGTCTCACGGGCTGAGGGCGGCAGTGTGCGGAGCATGCCGGCGGCTCGTTTTTTCTCCTCGTTGCTGAGGCGCTCCAGCAGGCTGTCCGCCGCCTTGGTCAAGGCCGTGGTCTGTGCCTCAGCGAGGTTGAGCTTCTTTTTCATCAGCTCGATTTTGGCCCGCAGGTCTTCATTCATCGGTCCCCGAGATTCACGCACCCAGCGTTCAAGATGTGCGGAGATGTCCTTGTCCACCTTCTGCCTGGCCTTTGCATCCGCCTCATGCCAGGTGGTATAGCGCGCTTCACCGAGAGTTGTTTTCAATGCGGCAAGCCATGCGGCGTCTTCATCGGGCGGCGTCCAGTCTTCGATGGGTTCGTTGGGCCCTGCCACTTCAGGTTTCCACATGCCGATGTGGCGGATAGCCGCCGAGTCTGAAGTGCGTGACAAATAGGTGCGCATCATCATCACAGCCTGGGGCTGCCAGGATTTCAGCGTTCTCTCCACGGCCTTCCCAGACTCATCCTGCAACGCTCGTTTTTCCTCCGGCGAGAGGTTGACCTCTGCGTCGATGGTTTTGACGACTTCCTCCATATGGGCCGTGAGCTGCTTCTTCTTTTCCGGCACGCACGACTGTACAAAGTCAGCCAGCACCTTTTCGACCGCCGGTGAAAGCGGTTTCTTCAAGTCGGCACGCGACGGTGCCTGTGCCTGAGATCCACCGGAACCGGTCAGAACAACTGCCAGCAGCATCAGCTTGATCATTTCGCCCCGCCTCCTGCTTCCAGTTTGTTGAAATAGGCATCCAGTCCTGTCTTGAATTCTTCCGGCAGTTCACGACCTGCCTTGCCAGTTGCCTGGCCCACCGGACGTGCGTTCACATTCGAATCTGAATCCGAGCCCGGTCCCAGGTCTGACAAAGCTGCTTCAGCGCTTGCTGCACCGCCGCCACCACCGGGATTTGATCCGCCGCCACCGCCACCACCTTTGCCCTGACGTTTCGCCTGCAGCAAAAGTTCGATGGCCTCTGTTTCCGCTGCTATCGCCGGTGCGCCTGTGTCAGCTTTATCGAGAATGCCCGCCGCTTCATCCATCACTCTCATCACCGCGTTGAGCAGCTTGAGTTCCTTGCCAAATTTTTCATTCCCCTGCGGCAGGTGCAGGATGTCATCAAACGCACCGCGCGTGTTGGCCTGGATGCCAAACTGCTTCGAGGCCAGGATGGCCGACTTTTTGCCGTGCTCTCCTTCTTTGAGGGCAGGCTTCGCATTTTCCAGTTCGCGTGTTTCGTCGCGCAGCTTCATTTCATCGCGCAGGGATTTCATGACCTTGAGCACGATCTCCGGCGGCAGGCTGTCTGCGCTGCAGCTGCTGCACGATTTGCACTCGCTTGCGGCCACCATCTCCTCGGCCCAGCGGTCCAGTGTGTCCGCCCAAAACTCCGCACCCGCCATGCTGTTTCCGCTCAGATTTACCGCTGCCTGATCTCCCAGATAAGTCAGCATTTTCACCACCTGGGTCTCTTTCATCTGACCGATGATGTTCTTGAAGTGCATGTCCGGTTTGCGGGCGAAGTAGGCCTCCAGGTCGCTTTGGATCACGCGCACGGTTTCGCTCTGCGTCTTTTCATTTTCGGCGATCACCGCCGCATCCTGCACCGGCTTGCGCTCCAGACCGAAGGCACTGAGAGTCTTCGTGTTCAAATCCTTGGCCACGACCATCTGCTGGCGGGAGGCCGCTTTGAGCCGCTTCACGAAGGTGCTGGCTTCCAGGCTTGCCAGGATCGTGCCCAGTTCATCTGAAACGCGCGCAAACTCGGCCAGAAGCAGCTTCTGCTCATCGAGAGCATCCTGCATTTTTTTCTGCGCCTGAGATGCCGGAGGCTCCTGAGGCTTCTCCTCTGCTTTGTCATCCTTCTTCTTGCCGCCCGGGGCCGCAGCCATCTGCGTCGTTGGCAGTTTCATCGTGCTGGGCTTCGGCGGGGAAGGTTTGGCATTGGGGTCCGCCGGCTGCGGCTCGGCCTTGCTCATCGAGCCCTCCTTGTCGGAGATGCTCGGCATGTTGTCCTTCTTCTGCTCCTCCGTGGAGGCCTTGCCTCCCTGCGATGCTTTGGGGAGGTCGGGGCCGTTGGCAATCTGGGGAGCGCTGGGCTTGCTCTGACCGGCTTTGCCTTCTCCTGACTTGCCTTCCTTCGCTGGCTGCGGGGATGAATTCGACGGCGGATTGCCGGCTGTGGACTGTGAAGGTTTGCCACTCTGCGCATTCGAACTCTGCTTCAACAGGTCCGCCACGCTGGGCATTCGTTTGGCTGCGATGTCTTGCAGTGACTTGAGCATCGTGGCCCAGGATTCGAGCCGCTTGGCATCAAACTCATCATTCCGTGTCGCCTGCTCCACCAGACTGCGTCCGCTTTGATTCAGCGTGCCCAGCCGGGCCGCATTCGCATTCTCCGCGCTGGCCTGCTGCGCGATCTTGCGCCGGTTCTCCGGGCGGTCCAGCTCCGCCGGAGTCAGTGCGCGCAGTTCCTTGTTCGTGGCATGCAGCTGCTGCTCGCGCTCATAGCTTTCGCGGGCCGCTTCGAGCCATTTGCCGAACTGTTCCGTCAGCCAGAGTGCGTGATCGGTCTTGTTCAGCACATGCAGCAGGAATGCTGTGGAGTAAGCGCGCTTACGTTTGGGCAGGTAATCCTCCGCCCAGGCGCGGATCTCCAGCGTCTGTGGTGCCACGCCGTCACGGTCCGCACAGAAGGTTGCCTTGGCTGCCAGGGTCTTCTTCTCGGGCTCGCCGGCAGCGGCGATCTTGTCACCCTTGGTCTTGTCATCATTCACGCTGCGCCATTCGAGACCGGTGCGTTGGATGCCGAAGTCATCCTGCACATCCACATCGAAAACGACGACTTCCGAGTCGAGCACCACCTGCTCCTGTGTTTCACGCCGTGCGGCCAGGCGCGGGGCTTCATCTTCAATCGCGTTGATCTTCAAGACCAGCGGCTCGCGCGGGGTCAGACCGTCGCGATCCTTCCACATTACATGTTTTTCAGCGTTTGCGGAAATCTGATGGAATGGCGTGGTTACCTTTGCGCCGGAAACTTTCTCTGCTTCGCCATCGACTTCCGCCGAGGCCAGCTCACGCGATGCCGTGGCTTCGAGGGAGGCCTGCGCCCCTTTCAGCACGCTTACGGAGCCGCCGCGCACTTCGGTCATGGGCTCTGTTTGATACTTCAAATACTCAGGCAGCCGCGTGCGCACAGACAGGGCTGTCAATTCCGGCCGGGTGCGTGGCAGCACATTCACCGTCTTGCGCACATCACCGAGTGAGAGGGACAGGGCTGCATCTTCCTTCTGCGGGGGAAACGCGAGAGGATAGGTGCCTTGGTTCAGATTGCTCACCACCGCAGGCTGATCACTGATCTGGGCTTTGGCCGAGGCAGGTGACCAGCGGGTGTCCTTGTTGAGCAGGACCTTCAAATCAAATGGCTCGGCATACGGAACGACGAGGCGGTTTGGCAGTGTCTCGATTTTCGCGAAGGTGAAGCGTTCCACGTCACGCCATGGAGTGGCCCAGCGTGCCAGGGCATTCCACGCGGCGTCTGGAAGCAGGGTCAGTGCGGCCACGGCTAGAAGCGCCGCCACACCTGCAGCCCAGCCCCATTGGAAATGCTTGGCCTCAGGCACAGCATGCGAGAAGTCCTTGTCCTTCACCTCCTCTGCGTCCTGCTCCATCGCGGCCTGTACCAGCCGCTCGCTGCGGCCTGCCGAGCCCGATTCCACATGCGCCAGTTCCACGATGCCGAGCAATTGATCTCCGAGCCGTGGGAAAGTGCGTTTCAGCAGCCGTGCCGCGTCCTCCAGACTGCGCTGGCACCACACCCAGCGGTGCCATTTCAGCGGCAGGCCCAGGCCCAGCACCGCAGCGCCAGAGATCAATAGAGTCGCTCGCAGCCACACTGGGGTTTCCATGACGCGATCCAGCCCGAACACCAGAATGTAGGAGAACACGATCCCGAAGGCCGCCGCCAGCAGCCCCTCGGTGAGCTTGACGATCCAGACGCGCTTGCGAAAATCCGCGAGCTTTGTTTCGAGGATGACAGGCAGTGCTGTTTTCATAATAGGCGAATGTTATCC
Organism: uncultured Verrucomicrobiota bacterium; assembly: GCA_903838675.1. GTDB lineage: Bacteria > Verrucomicrobiota > Verrucomicrobiia > Verrucomicrobiales > Verrucomicrobiaceae > Prosthecobacter. The sequence goes on along the minus strand of CAILZI010000246.1, from coordinate 42,728 downwards.
TGATGAAACGTCTCTGACGAGCTTTTGATTGGGAGTTTAGAACGTTCCGGCGGCCTTTCTTCCAACCCAGAAAAGGCTCAGCAGGAGCACCAGCAGCCCAGCCCAGGCGGGGTGCGACCAGATTTGCAGCCGGCGCTCCTGGACTGCGGGCTCAGGCATGGCGGAGATCGCGGCGAGGATCGAGGCGGGATTGCTCGCATCGAGAACTTCGCCCTTGGTGAACCGGGAAATCTCACGCATCACATCCAGGCGTGCCGGCTGGCCGCGCTTTTCACGGCTGGTGCCTTGAATCGAAATTTTCGTCTCCAGTGATGATCCTGCCTCGGCACAGCTGAGCTGAACCACGTGCTCACCCGGCTCGACAGGGCTGAAGACGCCATTGAACAGACCCCAGGCTTCTTCACCGGCGGGCATGAGGCGCACGCTGCTGACCTTGCCGCTGGGCGCGGCGATTTGTGCGATCACGACGCCGTCGCGCAGCGGCTCGCCGGTGACGCTCATGACGTTTGCGTTCAGTGTCAGCACATCGCCGGTGCGCGGGCGGTCGGGGGAGTAGAACAGGCGCATCTTGTCGCCGCTGCTCATGTTGCGCTGGTAGGCCATCCAGCGCACCACCTGACCCCAGAAGCGGTAGTGATATTTGTCCTCCACGCCCTTGCGCCAGCGCCAGGCGCCATCGGTGCCCATGAAGAGGATCTTGCCCGCGCCGTAGGTCTTTGTCACGATCAGCGGGACGCGGCCAAACTGATTGGACTCGGTGCCATGCGTGGCCAGCACCTCGCTGCCCGCTTTGGCTCGCAGTGCAGGAGCATACCACTGAAAGCCCGGTAGATTGCCCCAGACACGGGCGCTGGCTTCATCGCTGTCTTCGAGTTTGGTCAGAAGACTATGGGTGCCTGCTTCGGTGAGTGCGAACTTGCCCGGCGACGACGAGCCCCAGCCGCGTGGCTGTGCGGCGTCCCAGATCACCGGCAGCAGGTCGGCCAGCGGTGTTTCCTGCAGGGTGGATTGAAAGCCATGGAATCCGGGCATGAAGACGAGCCCTCCAGCCTGATCACGCACGAGCTTTTGCAGCGACGTGCACTGGTCTGCGGTGAGCTGGCCTTTGGCCAGTCCGACATCGCCCAGGAACACGACATCGTATTTCGTCAGTTCTTCATCCTTTGGAAAGGCTTTCAAATAACCGCGGCCAGCCCCCACCTTGCCCAGGCCGGGATGCAGCAGCAGGCAGCTGACGTCCACGCCCGGGTCACGTTCCAGCGCATTGCGCAGGTAGCGGTACTCCCAGCGCGGGAACGATTCGATCACCAGCACGCGGAGTTGCTCCTTGCGGATCGAAAGCGGTGCTTCCTGCGAGTTGTTTTCGGGGTAGCGTTCGCTCGGTGTTTTCGGGATCGTCAGCGTGAGCTTCACTTCGCCGGGTTTGTCAGGCTTCCAGCCGATGACGTCTTGATAGCGGCTCATGGCGGGCAGCGTGACTTCTTTGGTGATGATCTCGCCGCTGGAGGACTTCATCTCCAGCATCACGACTTCATCACGCGGCAGCGAACTTTCGATGGTGAACGGAATGCGCAGCGGCTTGCCCGCCACTGCGAAGGTCGGCACGTCGAAGCTGCTTAGTTCGACATCCGGCAGCCGCGTCTCCGCCCCCGTGGGCACGGCAAACACGGGAACCTCACGCATGCGCAGCCGGGTGGTGGCCTGGGAGGGTGCGGCACCAGTATTCCAGTCGCCATCGCTGATCAGCACGACGGCCTTGAGGTTCGGCTGCTTTTCCAGCACATCTGCCAGCGCCGCATGAATGTCCGTGCCTTCCGTGGGTGGTGTCTGTGTTGAGGAAAAGGGCTCGATCACCACATCCATGCGCTGCTTGAGCGGCTCCCACAGCTTTGCGTCGATCAAAGGCTTGGCGATTTCTTCACGCGACTTCGGCTCTGCATTCGGCTGCGTCTTGTCGATGACGTCCTTGGTGGTCATGCTGCCTGAGACATCGTGCAGCACCGCCAGTGTGGGCTTGGTCTGCGGCTTGAAAGTCTCCAGCCACTCCGGCTGCAATAGGGTGATCGCGATGCCGACGGCGATGACGAAGCGCAGCAGCTCCAGCCAGCCCATGACCTTCCGAAATCCGCTGCGCCGCCAAGCCATGAACGCGAGGCCACCCATGGCCACGACAAACGCCACACCGACACCGAAGGCGGCGGGGGTGGGATTGAAGACGAGCTGGGAGGTGGTGGGCGTCATCGGGCAGGAGAAACTTGGGGGGCGCGCTTGGCCGGCATGCAAAGCAGGGCTTCGCCCAGGAGCGCGAGAGCCATCACGAACAGGAAGGTGCGCCAGACTTCGCTGGCGAGGCTGGCATCGTTTTCGACCTGGTCTTCGATGACGTGGTAGTCGAGTCCGGCAAACAGTTCTGCGAGCGCTGTTTTACCGAGAGTTTCGGGATGATCTTCACGCAGCGGTCGATTGAGGGCCACGAGCCTGTCGCCGTTTTCGACGATGCCAGCGCGCAGGGGCTGCTCCGAGCTGAGGACTGCCGGGCCGTTGCGTTTCCAGGCGCTCAGATCACCACTGCCTAGGGCGGTGGCGCTGGCTTCGCGCTGCTGCGCTTTGCCGAGACTGCGTGCGCCTTCATTCAATGCACGATGCAACATGGCGAACATCACCACGCCATCGCGGGCGAGGCTGGAGGAGCCGGAACCGGGCAGCGTGCCAAGGAACCACGCATTGCCATCACCGGGAATGTCGGCGCGTATGAGCAGCGGCAGATTGCCCGTGAGACGGGCCAGTGGCGTGCCTTCGCCGAGGATGTCGCAGCGGCGGCTCACTTCGAGGTCGCCCACAGGCAGCGCAGAACCGCTGCGGGTGTTGGCGAGCAGGCCTGTGTCATTGCGCCACCACTCAAGGCTGGCCGGTTTACCTTCGCTGGTCCACGAGCCCCAGTGCAGGCCGCCGAAGGCTTCCGCGTTTGCGGAGTCCGTCGGCAGGAACAAAATGCTGCGACCTGAGCTGAGATGATTCGTGAGCTGCTTGCCGATCAGATCATCCGCCTTCGGCAATGGTGCATGCCAGACGATGAGAGCGACGTCGTCCCATGGGATCTCTGCTGCACGCGAGGGCGGCAGTACAGTGGCGGCATATTTGCGCGTGGGATCGGCCGCGGCTTCCAGCGCGGCCTGCAGCGGTCCGGCCTCCGCTTCGTCATCGCTGACGATCACGGACTGCAGCACCGCAGGCTCATCAAAGACGAAATGGTACACGTTGTCGGATGGCGAGGCATCGGCGGGCAGTTCGACCCGACCCGACCCGCGCTTGGTGGTTTTGTCGATGGGAATGGCGTGGCCTTGAAGAATGAGCTGCGAGTCCTTCATCTCGACCTTGATCGTGGTGCTCACGTCATTGATCACAAAGCGCAGCGGCAGTTCCAGAGGTTCGCGTGAGGAAGCGTCTCGTGTCACGCGAAGATCGAGCAGCAGCTCGGCTTTGGCAGCGGTTTCGTTGCGCACGACACGCTGCACCGAGACGGCGAGGTTTTGTGACGCAGGCTGTGCATAGCTCAGCAGGTGCAGGCGCAGACCCTTCAGCGTGGTGAAGGCGCTGCGCAGGGCCTGCCAGCGTCCGCTGGCGGCATCCCAGTCGGACTGACGCAGATCGCTCAGCACCCAGACATCGGTGCGGCCGGTTTGATTTTTGGTGATGTAATCCAGCGCGCCTTGTAGCAGCGCTGGAATATCCGCGGTGGTGTCCGTGGGGCCGGTAAGCGGCAGATCGATCAGCGACTCCGGTTTGTCGAGCAACTGCGGCTGCAAGTGTGCGTTTTCGATCAGCACCAGCTTTGAGCGTACGCCCACGGTGTCACGCAAAGCCTGTGCGAGTTTGGCAATGCCCGCCGCACGCTTGCTCGTGCCAGTGGCAAGGTTCTGCTGCTCCATGCTTGCAGAGCGGTCCAGCAGCACGATCACCGTATCCGGCACTCCGCCGGTGAGCCCGAGGAGGCCGCCTGCCATGGGGCGGGTGATGACGAAGAGGATGGCTGCTACTGCCAAAACGCGGAACGCCAGGATGAGGATCTGCCGCAGGCGGGACAGACCCTTGTTCATACGCTGGGCCATCTGCAGGAACATCATGGCGGCCCACTTTACCTGGCGGCGACGGTACAGATGGATCAAATGAATGACCACCGGCAGCAGCGCGAGCGGCAGGGCGAAAAGGAGCGCTGGGGCGAGGAAGGTCATGCTTCTGGGCGTTTCAGCTTCGCGATTTCTTCTTCGAGTTCTTCGATTCGTGCCGCCACGTCATTTCCCCACGTGGCCAGAGTGACTATGCCTATTATGACAGAGGTGAAGGCGAGAAGAGCAAAAAGTGCTACATTGTAAAAGTGCTCCGTTGGCTCGCGTGGGATGCTTCCGTAGATGCAGATGCCAATCATCGGCAGGACGGAGAGAAGAACGAGGAAAGGAAATCGCAGATGCCGTTTTCTGGGCTTTAAGATGTGTTTCAACATAGCTGTCTCCCTGTTTTATGAGTGATGCCCGCCAAGTGCGTCTTGGGACGCAAGGTGCTCATTGATTCCGTCGCGGCATGAGGCCGGAGCGAAAAAGCTTGGAGCGCTGGGGCGAGGAAGGTCATAGTCCGCCTTGATCGGTGAAATCCTTGGTCTCGCAGGCGTCGTACTTGGCTGCGAGTTCACGGGCCGTTTGAGGTGCTTTCCAGACGCGAAAGCCATTATAAGCCAGCAACATAAAATAACCGAGATCAAGCAACCAGCCGCGACGCAAATTGTTGTCGGCAAATTGATCACAAATTGTCGTTAACGTAATCGGGGTAAACAAGGCGATCATCAGCTCGCCAGAATCATCGCACACATGCCTGCGCCTGCGGCGAAGCCAGACGTACCAGATCATACAAAGCAACGTCAAAACTGCTCCTCCGAGCCAGGAAACCCGCTGCAGCTCGTTCAAATGCAAAGAGTAGGCAGACTGAAATCGAAACGCAGTCATGCCGATAAGAAGAATGGACATGCCAAATTCTCCGGGCCGCATGAAGCTGTAGTGAACTTGGCGTTTCGTCAATGGCAGCAGGTGTTGTTCAGACATCATCGGCCGCCGTTCTACCGAATGCGTGCCAGTAGGAACTTCGCGAGCAATTAATAGCCTGTCCTCCTGTTCAAAGAACTTTGCCTCACAAGCTGCCTCCAGGGCAAGTAATTTACGATGCGTGATCTTCTCCGCTATCATGGCCGCCAGCATCAAAGTAACCACGATGCAATTCGCAGCTGTCCACGCAGCACTCTCCTCCTGCGCCTGCCATTTGAGAATGTGCTCGACTAGAATGGATGAGCTCAAAACAAGCATGATCGGAAGCAGTGTGGAGCGCTGTGATCCTCGCCTGATCCAGATCAACCATGCGCAGGTCGTGCTGCCGGTCATTAGAAGCGATCCACTTGGAATATAACCCACATGACGAGGGTTTTCCCAAGCGATGTAAAGTTGCCATCCACCAAAGGCAAACAAAGCGAGCGCCAGCAGCATCTCGGTAGAATAGAGCGCAGATTTGGATTTCTTTTGGGCCATCATCGCCCCCCTTTCTTCTGAATGCGTGCCAGCAGAAACTTCGCGAGAACGTCGTCGTACTTCTCGTGCAGCTTGACGCGGTGGTAGTCGATGGCGGTGGTGCGGACGAGTTCGTCGATCTCGTGCATGTACTGGCGCACGGCTTCGCGATAGTTGCGGGCGATGAGGCTGGGGTCGGCGAGGATGGCTTCGCCGCCTTCCATGTCGATGAAGCGCGCGGGGCGGTCGAAGTCGAAATCAAGTTCCTGCTGGTCGAGCAGGTGGAAGACGGCGACGTCGTGCTTGCGGAAGCGCAGGTGCTGAATGGCGGACTTCAATTCGGCCGGAGGGACGAAGAGATCGGAGAAAATGATGACGAGGGCGCGCTGGCGGATTTTTTCGGCGGCGTCGTGCAGTGCGGTGAGCAGCGTGGTGCCGCCGACGGGCTGGATGCCGGACATTTGATCGAGCACGAGGCCGAGATGCGAGGCCCCGCGTTTGGCGGGGATTTCTATGGGCTTCTCCGCGAGACTCCACAGGCCCACGGCATCGCCCTGCTGTGCTGCGACGTAGCCGAGCGTGCCGGCGAGTTTGCGGGCGTAGTCGAAGCGGGTGCTGCCGGCGGGGCCGTAGTTCATGCTGCCGCTGGTGTCCATGAGCAGGCAGAGACGGAGGTTGGTGTCGGCTTCGAATTCCTTGATGTAGAAGCGGTCGCTGCGGCCCCAGGTGCGCCAGTCGAGGCGGCGGGTGTCATCGCCTGGGACGTACTTGCGGTATTGGGCGAACTCGAGGGAAGAGCCGCGTACGGGGCTGCGGTGTTTGCCGGAGACGCCGCCGAGCATGGCATGGCGGGCGTTCAGCGGGAGCGCCATGAGGCGCGAGAGGACTGCTGGGTCGAGGAAGGAGCGAGTGTCAGATGGCATGGCTGTTTCCTCCTTGGATCGTTCTCGTCCTCCTACTCGAACTCGTCCTCGAAACCTGTGCTCTCGTCACGCCGGGTGTGTCATCAAACCGATCCATCAGTTTCGTCAGCATGCTTACGATGCGCACCAGCATGGCTTTTCCCTGCTCGATGCGTTTTGGCAAACAGGCTCTTTTTGCCACGAGGGCATCGAGGCAGGCCGCGCATTCTGTTGTTGAACCTCGGGCGTCGTCGAAGAATCGAGAGCGGAGCTGGCTAATACGTTTTCCGTTTCCCTCCGCCGTATTGAGGAGTTGCGAGAGACTGGCGCGGTCGAGTTGATCAAGCGCTTCGGTGAGACGTGAGGTCTTCTTTTCGCGCAGTTCGTCGAAAAGCTCTGTCAGCCACGAGATGAACTCGAGTTCGAGTTGGTAAACATCGAGCTTTTCGTGATCGAAGAGAGTGGCTGGCATAACGAAGCGGTTTGATCGAGGACGAGTTCGAGTAGGAGGACGAGGACGAACCGAATTCGAATGCGCTTAGGATTTCGCAAGTTCCTCGACCAACCTCTTCGCCACATCGCGGCTGCTAATGCCATCGCTCTCCGCCGTGAACGTGGTCATAACACGATGCCTCAGCACCGGCTCGGCAACTTCCATGATGTCCTCCATGCGCACCATGTAGCTGCCGTACAGAGCAGCGCGTGCTTTGGCACCGAGGATCAAATACTGCACGGCACGCGGACCGGCGCCCCAGCTGACAAGGGGTTTCAACCACGCGGGGGCTTCACTGCTGGCGGGGCGCGTCTTGCGGACGAGATCGACAGCAAACTCATAGATGTGATCCGGCACGGGCACGCGGCGGACGAGTTCCTGGAAGGCGATGACCTTGGGGCCGTGGAGGATGTGTTCGAGTGTTGGAAGGCTCGTGCCGGTGGTGGTGCGGGCGATGGCGATTTCTTCATCGCGGCTCGGGTAATCGACGCCGATCATGAACATGAAGCGGTCGAGCTGGGCTTCGGGCAACGGGTAGGTGCCTTCCTGCTCGATGGGATTCTGCGTGGCGAGAACGAAGAATGGTGAATCAAGCGTGTAGGTGCGTCCGGCGACGGTGACTTTGTGCTCCTGCATGGCCTCAAGCATGGCGGCCTGGGTCTTGGCGGGCGCGCGGTTGATTTCATCGGCGAGGACGATGTTCGCGAACACCGGGCCTTTGGCGAATTCGAAGGCACGTTTGCCGCCGGGCAGCTCCTGCAAGATGTCGGTGCCGGTGATGTCCATGGGCATCAGATCGGGTGTGAACTGAATGCGGCTGAAACTGAGCGACATCGTTTCGGCGAGGCGTGAGATCAACAGTGTCTTGGCCAGGCCGGGCACGCCCATGAGAAGCGCATGACCACGGGCGAAGAGGCAGATCGCGAGCTGCTCGACGACCTTCTGCTGGCCGACGATGATCTTCTTCAGTTCGTCGCTGAGCTGGAGGTAAACTTTGCGAAGCTCATCAATGGCGGCGACGTCGTCTTGCGGAAGCGGAGAGTTGGACATGGTGATTTTTGGAATGCTGCTACATGGCACCAGAAAAGCAGTGCTCTGACAAGGGCGGTGTGTGTAAATAAACTGTCAACGCCGCCGAATCTTGGGTTTGTTTATCCCGCCAGCGTCTGCACGTGATGCGTCACGGCACTGGCGAGGCCCTGGATGTTGTAGCCGCCTTCGAGGATGGAGACGAGGCGGCCCTGACAGTGTGTTTGCGCGGATTCGAGCAGGAGTTTGGTCAGAGCGACGAAATCGTCATCGGTGAGGCGGAACTGGCCAAGGGGATCGTCGATGCGGGAGTCGAAGCCGGCGGAGATCAGAATCAGGTCCGGTTTGAAGGCGTCGATGGCGGGCAGCAGACGGTCGGTGAAGGCGGCGCCGATGGTGCTCATGCCGGTGCGGGCGGGGAAGGGGAGATTCAGGGTGCAGCCTTGGCCCTTGCCGCTGCCGGTTTCATTGGCGTGGCCAGTGAAGGGGTAGAGCGGGCTCTGGTGAGTGCTGCAAAACAGCACGCTGCCGTCCTCATAAAAGATGTCCTGCGTGCCGTTGCCGTGATGCACGTCCCAATCGACGATGGCGACTTTTTGCACGCCGTGCTTTTGCTGCGCATGGCGTGCGGCGATCGCGATGTTGTTAAACAGGCAGAAGCCCATGCCTTGGGCAGGGCGTGCGTGATGTCCCGGCGGTCGCACAGCGCAGAAGGCATTTTTGACCTTTCCAGCGAAGACGGCATCGACGGCGTTCAAGACGCCGCCAACGGCCTGAACTGCCACGTCGTAGGATTTCGCGCAGATGGCGGTGTCGCCAGTGCTGAGGTCGTCGAGGCCGGATTCGACATCTTTTTTGGCCGTGGCGATGTAACCGCGATCATGGCAGAGGGCGAGTTCATCCAGCGTCGCAGCACGCGGAGCGATGGCCTGAGTTTTGGCGACGAGGCCGGAATGCGTCAGCGCCTGCGTTATCGCCACATGGCGTTTGATGCTTTCGGGATGACCCGGACCCGGGTCGTGCTGCTGATAAATGGGATCGAGAAGCAGGGCAGTCATGCTGAGTTTACGGTGGTTGACTGTTGTTTACGATTGTTGACGTTGGTTTTGCCAAACCAATGCAAACAACCGTAAACGATTGCAAACCACCGCAAACTTCTGCGATCAGCGTTTGCCAAAGAATTCGGCGAGCTTTTGCAGGTCCTTGCCTTCAGCGGGCTTCATGGCGCTGGCGATGGCGGCGTCCTGGAGGGTGATGAGTTCCTTGATCCCTTTGCGGCCGTATTCGAGCATGGAATGCAGCTGCGCCTCGGTGAAGGTGGCTTCTTCACCACTGCCCTGAATTTCGACGAACTCGCCGTCCTCAGTAAGGACGATGTTGCTGTCCACATCGGCGGCGGCGTCTTCGGTGTAGCAGAGGTCGAGAAGGGTTTCACCTTTGACAATGCCGACGCTGACGGCGGCGATTTTTTTCTTGAGCGGCTGACGGGTGATCTTGCCTTTTTCGAGCAATCGGTTGAACGCGACGGCGACCGCGATGCAGGCACCGGTGATGGCGGCGGTGCGGGTGCCACCGTCGGCCTGCAGCACGTCACAATCCACGCAGAGAGTGCGCTGGCCGAGTTTTTCGAGATCAACGACGGCACGCAGGCTGCGGCCGATGAGGCGCTGGATTTCCGTGCTGCGGCCATCCGGCCTGCCACGTGAGCTTTCGCGGTCTTTGCGCTCGAGCGTGGAGTACGGAAGCATGGAGTACTCGGCGGTGAGCCAGCCGCCTTTGACGTTTTGCACCTTCATCCAGCGTGGCACTTCCTCATTGATGCAGGCGGTGCAGATGACGCGGGTGTTGCCAAAGGCAATGAGGACGGAGCCCGCGGCGTGCGGGGCGACGTCGAGGACGTATTCAATTTTGCGGAGTTGGTCGGGAGTGCGGCCGTCGGTTCTGGGCATGGCTGTGCTTAGCACGAAGCGAGGGTGCGCCAAAGCCTTTTAATAAGCTGATGAACCTGTGATTTGAACAATCCAGACGAACCCTCCGTCCAAAGCTTTAACTTAACTGGCATTCGTTATGCTAAAGGTAGCTGACAGTTCACAACTTATCTCCATGACGCGCTTCCCTCGCCCAGGCTGCTGGTTCCGTTTTACCCCGACGGATTGGAATTTCATTCGAGACACCCTGGCGCTGACCGAGCGCGGCAAGGAGGGCTTCAAGGCAATGATGGACGATCCGGACGCTGTGCCGATCATCCTCGACAACGACAAGCTCTTCGATGCGGCGATCCTTTCGCGCAAGGCGGCCATTCTCTCGCCGGAGCTGTTCTTCTTCATCGTGGTGCGGCATTCGCTGAAGGAATTTGGCATCAAGGAAATGGCGGTGGCGGACTACATGGCCGTGGTCTGCGCGGACTTCGGCTGCTCCCCGACAAAAGGTCCGGAGGACATCAATCACAGCATCGACAGTCTTTACAGTGTTGATTACCTGGAGGCGATCGAGAATGCGAGCCGCCACCACAAGTTCTTCCTGCATGTGCAGTGCGCGAACCAGTTCCTGGTGCTGACCTGCCTGTACCCTGACTTTTTACACCGTCGTGCCGCAAGGCGCGGCGCACCGGATGTGGACTACTACGAGCAAGTGGTGGTGAGCCATCTCGATGCGGCCCGCAAGCACGTGCTGGCGGATGAGTTTGCCATGGAGGAGACCTTCGAAAAAGTGGCTGAGTGCTTTCCCCCTGCACGCCGGGCGATGAACCACACCGTGCGCGAGTATCTGAGCCTGGGTCAGTGAACGGGCCCTTGGCTCAGAGAGTTGTTTTGCGAGCAGGATCCACCCGTTGCGGCGGCAGAGCGGAGGGACTCGTGAGCATGATCGCGATGTCTTCACGACCATTCCAGGTGTCTCGGCACCACTTATTGCTCATGCCTTGCATGATTTCGGCGGCCAGTTCACGGTGGCCAATGGTGACGGCAAGCAGGCCGAGGTCGCTGCGGAGCTCATAGCTGTCGGGCCACTGTGTGATGGCGGCGCGGATCGCAAGCTGGACAGTGTCAAGGTTGAGGCGGGGCTGGATGGCTGGAAGATCGCCATCGAAATAGATGCGGCGTAACATCTGTGCCGCCAGGCCGCCTTTGGAGGAGGATTGGAGCTCTTCCAAAATCTGGGCGCAGATCTGGCGGCCAGTCTCGCCTTCATCTACGAAACCTCTGCCCAAGGCAATGGCGAGAGGCGCATAGTCTGGGTATTTGATCAGGCCTTCCTTGAAGACCGTGCCGACTTCATCCGGCGGGCGGCCAGTTAATGCCTGAAGGCGCAGCATGGTGTCATACCAGGCCGGACCGATTTTGGGAATGTCATGCATCATTTGCAAGCCACGCTCGGATGCCTCGCGGATCGCTGCAAAGGATCCGCCATGTTTCGCCTTGAACATGGCGTAGTTAAAGAGGTAGCGTGCCTCGGCGAGGCGAGCAAAAACGGAGGTGGGCTTCTGCTTCTTCCATATCTGGATTGCGTCATTTATCTCGCGCCACGAGGCCTCGGATTGGTAGTCCTGATCCAGTGGGCGCATGGCGCTCATGATGATGTCCAGGGCCCAGTCGCCACCGGATGTCTGGAGTTCGCTGTGATTGATGGCGGTGAAGAAATGCTCCAGCCTCTCGATGTTGCCCTCGCGCAGTCGCAGCACGGCCATGTGTTCAATGGCTTTGCGCTGCTGAGGGCCATCGAATTCATCGCGTTCATGCGGGAAGTGGATTTTCCCCACCACCTTGAGGCTCATGGCAGCATACAGCATGCAACAGTGCTCGTGGTAGCGCAGCGCCCTGCGCACCCAGAGATAACTGCGGTCGTCCGCCAGCGTCATCGAGTATGGGAACTTGGTCTCGATGAGCTCGATGGCCGGGGCGGCTCTTTTGACATCGCCGTAGTAGAGGCAGGTGTAGGCTTTGGCCAGCAGGATGGCGCCTGCATCGTGGTAGGCCTTGTAGCTCTGCGCTTCCTCCCACGTCTGGAAATTGTCGATGAAGGAAGATAGCTTGGAGGCCTTGGGCAGCACGCTTTTGAGCGCGTCGTCCATGTCTTCGAGGTGCTTCGGATTGCGGCTGGCGTACCAATATTTGGCAGCCGCCTGGAAGTTGTCGTGCTTTTCGCGCTCATCTGGAGACTGTGATTCACGCTGTGACTGCTCGACAACCTGTGGAGGTAGTTGCTGTGAGAAGGCAGAAGATGCGGCACAAACAAGGAAAAGCAGCCAAGTGCTGAATAGCAGCCTAGGCAGAGCAGGGAGAAGAACCGAAGCGTCAATTATGGTAATTATAATCCTTGGACGGCAAAGGTGTCAATTGGAGGAAGGCCCAGAACATCACTCTCGGATCACTTTTTTACGTTGCTCAGCCAGTTTGGCGTGCAGTTTGGCCAGCTCTTCTTCGAGATCAGCTATCTTCTTTTCCAAGATGTCGCAGTATTTTGCCGGGTCGCGTTGCTGGAGGCGGTCGAGGAGATTGAAAAGCAGCGCCAGCCGCCAGAGCCGTGTCCATAGTCCACGGAGGCGGTAGGCTCGGAGGAGCTTTCCAGCGCGCAGCATGCGGGTGAAGCGGAAGATGTTCAGCATCCGCAGGAAGGCGACGAGCGGCAGCAGGATAATGACGAGATTGATCCAGTTCTTGAGGCAATAGGTCACTTTGCTGGGGGCGGCGGCAACCATCCAGAGGAACTCCATGGTGAAGCCGATCCAGATGACGCAGGTGGTCAGGTGCGTGGCCAGAGCCATGCGCGGATGGTTGTCCAGTGTTTCTCCGCCGGTGAGTTCAGCCCCCAGCACAGGCAGCACCAGCAGTGTGAGAATGACCATTGGCAGTGCGAGCTTTTGCTCAAGCTGTTCGGAGGTCTCCTCCCCAACAGGCTTCCAGCCGATGCCGGGCAGCCAGAGCCAGCCGCGTGGTTTGCTGCTGGCGGTGATCATGCGCAGCGGCGGCAGCAAAGCAGTGAGCAGCAGGCGCTTGAGGCGCGCAGGCAGGGCATCATGCGTGACAAACAATCCGGCGATGCCTTCGATGATTACGATGGCCCACAGGGTGATGATAAGTGGAAGGAACAGCGGGGACGCCATGAACCAGGTGCGAAATGCCTCGCCGCTGTCACCTTGCGGCAGCACCAGGCCGATCACGAAAAGAAAAGCGATCGCGACGACGAGCATCAGGCCGTGGCGGATAGTACCACCTTGGGGAACCGGGCCGGACGTGCTCGTAGCGCTCATGTGGGGCATGCTAGATTCAGCCTGCGGTGATTGGCAATCAAGGGACGTCATTTATGACCTCGTTAGAGTGGTATTTCCTTCCGCATCAGCCGCCACCCAGCGCATAACCCACGCCACGCACGGTGCGGATGAGCTTTTTGTCGTGGTCTTTGTCGATCTTCGAGCGCAGGCGCTGGATGTACACCTCCACGAGGTTGGTTTCGGGGTCCATGTTGTAGCCCCAGACATGCTCATAAATTTGCATGCGGCCAAACACACGGCCGGGGCTGCGCATGAGGTGCTCCAGCAGTTCAAACTCGCGCGTGCTCAGCTCGATGTCTGCACCGGCGCGGCTGACTTTGCGTTCGAGCAGGTTGATGCAGAGATCATCGACACGCAGCAGGTGGCTGGAATCTCCCGCCTTGCGGCGCACCACGGTGTGCAGGCGCGCGGCCAGTTCCTCGACGAAGAACGGCTTGGTCATGTAATCATCCGCGCCGAGGTTCAGACCTTCGATTTTTTCTGGCAGCGTGGAGCGTGCGGTGAGGAGGATGACGGGCACATTGTTGCGCTTTTCGCGCAGGCCGCGCAGGATGCTCAGGCCGTCGCGGCCCGGCACCATGATGTCGAGCACTAGGGCGTCATAAGGCACGGTCGTGGCCATTTCCCAAGCTTCATCGCCATCGCTGATGGCGTCCACCTGAATGCCCTGCTCCTCCAGCCCCTTCTTGGCAAAGGAAAGCAGCTTGGCCTGGTCTTCGACGAGGAGAATGCGCATGCGGCGGACGATGCGGCGAGATGACGGCTTGTCCACCGGCACCTGTTGAAATGACAAATGAGTAAATCCGAATGTCCAAGGAACCACGAAGTCAGAATGCCCCAATGATCAAGCGGAACGCTGGCCTGGCATGTGGGTTTATTTTGTCATTCGGGTTTCGTCATTCGTCATTTTCTGTTACTCATCTCTCATGAAGCCCCTGCTGGCATTCCTGCATTTCTTCACGGCCTCCCCTGCAGCGACGGCGCTGCCACCGCAGGGCATTCAGGCTGCGGCGGCTTATTCCGCTGCGCACGGCGGACATGCCCTGCTGATCAAACAGAACGGCAAAATTCTGCACGAATCCTACACGAACGGGCATACGAAATATGAACCGCACCGCATCTACAGCGGCACAAAGGCCTTCTGGGGGCTCACCGCTTTTGCGGCTGAAAAAGACGGACTGTTTGAGTTTGATGAACACGTCGCCGACACCATCACCGAATGGCAGGGCGACCCGCGCAAGAAACACATCACCGTGCGGCAGCTGCTCGATTTCAGCCACGGACTGGAGCCGATGTTTGGACTGCACGAGAACACTTATTCAGATCGTACTGCCGCAGCGTTGAAGGCCGGGGCGGTGGCGGCACCCGGCAAGTCTTTCATTTATGGTCCTGCTGCGCTGCAGGTGTTTCATGAGCTGCTCGCACGCAAACTGCAGCGGCGGCAAACCCCCACCCGTTACCTGGAGCGCAAGGTGCTCGGTCCGCTTGGCCTCGGCTCGCAGCGCTACCTGCCGGATCAGCGCGGTGCTCCGCTGCTTGCCGCAGGCTTCATGCAGACGGCACGCCAGTGGTCGGAACTGGGCACGTGGATGCTCAAGCACGAAGACGTGCTGATGAAACTTCAGGGCAGCAGCGCCAATGCCGCCTTTGCCTTTGGCTTCTGGAACAACCACGCCGCCGAATCCAGAGCCGCCCACGAGGTGGATGCGGAGGCCATGCTCGACAAAAAATGGCACCAGCAGTCTTGGCGCAACGCCTGCCTCAGCCGTGCCGCTCCCGCCGACCTCATCGCCTGCATCGGCTCCTACGGCCAGCGGTTGTACATCGTGCCATCGCTGAAGCTCGTCATCGTGCGCTTGGCGAAGGATTCAAAGCCAAATGATGCGGAGATGCTGAAGCTGTTATTTGCTCCGCCAAGTTGAGCGTCTCATTGCGCCACAGGCAAGGCTTTCGGAGCTGGAACTGGAATTGGAACTGGAGGCGTTGCGGTGGGGGCTACAGCTGGTGTCTGCTCCACCACCGGGATCGCTTTGCGCACCATGGTTTTGGACACGCCGTAGATGAGTGTGCTGTGCTTGGGCCGCCATTGGTAGCCGATGCCGAATGGGAGCGCGGGGACTTCGGTGGTGCGAAAGTACTCGGCCAGATCGGCCTGGAAGTGCTGCTTGAAGAGGGGGATCGGGCCCGGATACCAGCCGTAGGCTTTCACGTCCCAGGAGTCGCGGGGGAAGTCCTTCCACATGATGCCGGAATCATCCTGCGTCATGGTGTGGCAGTGGGTGAGGAGGTAGTCGCGGATGGTGTGAAACTCATCCATGTGCATCAGGTAGGAGGCGGACTTGGTGAAGCCGTTCATGGTGCCGAGCCCATCGCAGAAGCGCAGGAAGGAGGCGTCCTGCTTGAGCGCCCAGCCCGAGATGTTGGTGGAGAAGTAGTAGAGGGTCTGCTGCTTGCCCTGGGCACCGAGGAAGTTGATGCGTACTCCTGAGGTTTTGGTGGGCTTGTCAGTCACAATTTTTCCTTCGGCATCCAGCCAGATGTTTTCCACGTTTTGAATGTGGCAGCCGCAGCGGGCCAGGAAGACGTAGAGCACTGGCAGGGTGCCGGTGAGTTTGGTGGCCTGCAGGTCCTTCTTCATGTCCGCCGTGATGAAGAAGCTGAAGCTGAGCGAGGCATTGAGCGTGTTGCGCAGATTGCGCAGTGATGAACCGAGTTCGCCTTCGCTGAGTTTCGTCACATCCGGTGGCAGGCCCACAGGTTCCACCGCAGCCAGCACGTAAGCGGAGGCATTGGGGAAAAAGGTGTACGCATGCAGAAAATCCGGGCCGCTGAAGACATAGAGCAGCGGCGAGGTGTCGCTGACAGCCTCTGGCAGGCCCAGCGGCGCCCAGGCACGGATCGAGGTGAACTGGCGCGCTTCGGCATCCGCCCAGGTGGCATCGAGGTCTTTGGCATGTGAGTTGAATTCACCGCGCTGCGCCAATCCAGCCAGCGAGGAGCCTTCCTGCGGCAGGCCGGCGAGGAAACGCGCCTGCTCATTGGGTGTGGGGGGCTCGGCGAAGGCGGTTTGAGCCAGAACAAGCAGCAGAACGAGTGTTTTCTTCATGGGGTGCGTGGAGTACGCGGTGAGATGAAATAAAAGATCCAACCCAGCAAAATCAACGCCATTCCGGCCAGTGTTTCGTAAGGATGCTTTTTGGCGACGAAAATCATCATCCACAAACTGATGCCGAGAAACAGGATGGGCGTCACCGGATAGCCCCAGCAGCGGTAGGGCCGCGGCAGGTCCGGCTGCCGGATGCGCAGCACGATCAAACCCACGACTGTGGCAAAGGACCCGAGCTGAATGCTGAACTGCACGCAGGTGAGAACCGTTTCAAAACTGGCCGTGAGCAGCAGCGTCACCACGATGGCAAGCTGAACAAACAAACCGGCCACCGGCACGCCACGATCATCGCTCACCGCCAGCGGGGCGAGGATGCGCAGATCCTGGCCCATGGTTACCATGACCCGCGGTCCCACCCAGGTCATGGCACTGATGCTGGAGACGAGGCCCAGGCAGATCAGCGCTGACATGATTTTTCCCCCGGTCTCGCCGAAGATGTGGACGGCGGCGATGTGGCCGACATCCAGTTTGCCATCCAGCTCGCTCATGGGCGCCACATGCAGGAACACCGCATTAAGCGCGAGATAGAGGCCTGCCACCAGCAGCGTGCCCAGCGCGATAGCCAGCGGCACGTTTTTCTGCGGGTCGCGGATGTCTCCGACGATGTAGGTGGCGGCATTCCAGCCAGCGTAGGCATACATCACATAAACAAGGCTCACGGCGAAAGGGGTGCTGCCGATCAAATCCAGATCACCCGACACAGGCAGGAAATGCACTGGCTGGGCTTTGCCGAACCAGAAACCGGCACCGATAAACACGAGGACCAGCGCGACCTTGAGCCAGGTGGCGGTGTTTTGAAACTTGGCGGCCGTGTTGATGCCGCCCACGTGGATCAAGGTCACGATCCATACCATGACGAGGGACCAGGTCGTCGCCGGTGCCGTGGGAAAGATGCCGGCGAAGTATTTGCCGAAGGCCATGGCCGCCAGCGCGATGGGAGCGGCAAACCCCACCGTCACCGAAAGCCAGCCGGAGAGAAACCCGACCGCCGGATGAAAGATCTTCGAGAGAAAGTGATATTCGCCGCCGGAGCGCGGCAGTGCCGCCGCCAGCTCGCCATAGCACACCGCACCGCAGAAGGCGCACACGCCACCGACGATCCATAGCATCATGAGGACGAAGCCGGAGGGCAGGGAGCCCACCTGGAAGCCCAGGGAGGTGAAAACCCCGGTGCCGATCATGTTTGCCACCACCACCGCTGTAGCCGTGATCAGCGATATGCCCTGCGTGCGTGTGGTGCTCATGGGTTCGATGGCTACGCGCTTGGTGGCGGGGCGTCAACTCCGCTTCCAAAGGAGGGCTTGCGGGAGGCAAAAAAAGGAATTCATTTTCCCCATGAAAACGACATCCTCAAAATTATTCAGGGGGGTGATGTTGATCATCGCCCTGCTGGTGCCCGCCACGACGTGGTGGGCGAGCTTCCGCTACTACAACGGACGCAGGGAGGCGGAAAGTCAGCAGCAGTTGGCAAGGCTGCAGGAGATCCGGGAAAAGTATTCAAACATCGTGAAGGATAACGAACTGCTCAGAGAAGCTCTCAAGAATAAAGACAGCCGCAGGGCGCTCTTCAAGAGCCTCGCTGAAGGCAACGCCGAGTTTGTGCTCGAGAAGCCACAGCGCAGCACCTGGAACTGGCCCACAGATCCAGACCATGTCTGGCAGGACCAGCGCCGGCATGCGCAGGAAATGCTGATCAAGCTCAATGCGACGGAGCAGGGACACTTCAACAAGGCACCGCCTGACCGAATTCCGGCCCGGTAACGGCAAAAATAAACGCATATTCATCTTGGCCCCTGCCGTGGTGTTAACCCGCCGGGTTTCTATGTGGTGTGATTCAATCAACCACCACCATGAAACTCGCCCCTCTTCCCTCCCTGATTCGTCCCCACGGCCAGCAGCATGAACTGGAGCCTGCCGGCATCACGGCCCCCGCCGCGATCCCAGGAGCCGAATCGTCCTCCTTCCATTTTCACACCGTCACCTGGCAGGCCGACGGTTTTGGCTTTGATTCCACCAGTGGCGAGTTCTTCACCGCCAGCCCGACGGCGCTCATCGTCATGCAGGCTTTGAGCGAGGGCATCGCGCGCCAGCAGATCCTCGACCGCCTCACCACACGCTTCGAAGTCGCCCGCAGCACTGCAGAGCGCGATCTGGAATCCTTCCTCGCCGAACTCGTCCACATCGGCCTGACCCCGGAATCAAACTGAGCCCCAACCAACCCAACCACGCATCATCCTCCCATGAATGCTTCCCCAGTCATCGCCGTCACCGGCCTTCATCGCGGTGAGAATCCTCAGCCCGGTTCAGCCGTCATTCGCAGCCTGCGCCGCATTTATCCTGAACTGCGCATCATCGGTCTTGTTTACGATTCACTCGAAAGCGGTCTTTTCAGCGAAGAAGACGCACCGGATGCCGCTTTCACCATGTCCTACCCCGGCGCCGGGGTGGAAGCCTTCTGGCAGCGTCTTGATGCCATTCGGGAGATCGAACATTTCGATGTTTTGATCCCCTGCCTCGACGCCGAAATGGGGCCGTTGGTCGATTCCCCCGAAAAACTGCGCGAGCGTGGCATTCGCGCCTGCCTTCCGACCGCCGAGAGCTTCAAATGCCGCGACAAATCCAAGCTCGCCGAATTGTGCGAGCGCACGCACTGCCGCACGCCGCAGACCATCGCGGTGAGCGACGTGAACTCGCTCCATCAGGCCGCGGCGGCACTCGGTGGGAATGTCTTCGTCAAAGGCCGCTTTTATGAGGCCAGGCACGCCATCACACCTGCCGCACGTGAAGCCGCCTACTGGCACATGCTGGAACAATGGGGTGCGCCGGTGCTCGTGCAGGAAAATGTGCAGGGAGAGGAATACAATGTCGTCGGTCTCGGCGATGGCACCGGCCGGATTCTTGGCTCCTGCTCCATCCGCAAGATGCTGCGCACCTCCAGCGGCAAAGGATTCGGCGGCATGATCGTGCGTGACCCTCAGTTGGATGCCATCGCGCAATCACTCATCGAAGAACTGCGCTGGAATGGCCCGTTTGAACTTGAATTCGTCAAATCCGAAGGCCCGAAGGGCGAGTACTGCCTCATTGAGATCAATCCACGCTTCCCGGCATGGTGCGATTTCCCCTCCACGCTGAACTGCAACCTGCCTGCTGCTGCGTTCGAACTCGCCCTGGGCTGGCAGCCACGTGAGCCGTTGCGCCACGCCATCCCCGGCAAGTTCTTCATCCGGCATGCCATCGACATGACCGGTGACATTCGCGATCTCGCCGCCCTCACCACGACGGGTCAGTTCTTCCGCCAGCCGCGTGAGATCATCCCACATCCAGCCTCTTCCCACGGTCTTTAATTTTAAACTTCAACAGCATCCTCCCATGCAAACACTTCAGCCCTACTCCCCGCCGACGATCACCCGTCATCTTAGCGGCCAGAACAGCGCCGCCAATCGCAACCGCCATGCCCATGGCCTCAACAGCAACGTCTGCGAACGCATCGACGGCGTGCCCGTGGCCGACCTCGCCGCACGCTTCGGCTCGCCGCTCTTTGTTTTCTCCGAGCGCACACTGCGCGAGAAAATCCAGCGTGCGCGTGAAGCTTTCGAAAGCCGCTACCCTAATACGCGCTTCGCCTGGAGCTATAAAACGAACTACCTCAACGCGATCTGCCGCGTCTTCCACAGCGAGGGCTCCATCGCAGAGGTGGTGAGCGAGTTTGAGTATGAAAAAGCCCGTCGCAACGGCGTGGCCGGGCGCGACATCATTTTCAACGGACCGCATAAAACACGCGCAGGTCTCGAACTCGCCGTCAGCGAGGGAGCAATGATCCAGGTCGATAACTGGGATGAACTCCTGCTGCTCGACACCATTGCGAAGGAACAGAACCGCAGCATCGACATCGCCATCCGCTGCTGGCTTGATGCCGGTATTCTGCCGGTGTGGAGCAAGTTTGGATTTGGTGTCGAAACTGGGGAGGCCTGGCGTGCCATCCGGCGCATCTCTGAAAGCAAAGGCCGGCTTCGTTTGCAGGGGCTGCACACACACATCGGCACCTACATCCTCGAGCCCAACGCCTACAAAGTCGCAGCGGAGAAGCTCATCACGCTCATGGAACGTTGCCGTGAAAGTTATGGCTGGTCTTTACGCTACCTGAACCTCGGTGGCGGCTTCCCATCGCTCAGCACGCTGCATTACTCGTATCAGCCTGCCGAGCAGGTGGTGCCGCCGATCGAAAAATACGCCGAGGCCATCGCCAGTGCGCTGAACACACTGCCACGTGATCGCCGCCCGCGTCTCTATTTGGAAAGCGGTCGCGCTCTTGTCGATGAAGCCGGCTATCTCATTTCCAGCATTGTCGCGGTGAAGCAAACCAATGCGTCAGGGCCGATCACACTCGCCGGCAAGGCCGCGAAGGCACCTGCCTACATTCCTGAATCGACGGGTGCCGCCTATGTCATCGATGCTGGCATCAACATTCTCTACAGCGGCAACTGGTATCGCTTCAATGTGAAGCCCGCCAAAGCGCAGCGTGAGAGCGCCCAGCAGCCCATCAAACTCTATGGCTGCCTGTGCATGAACATCGACGTCATCCGCGAGCAGGTATCCCTGCCGGCGATGACCACTGGCGATCACCTCGTCATGCATCCCGTGGGTGCCTACAACATCACGCAGAGCATGCAGTTCATCACTTATCGTCCGGCGGTGGTCATGATCGGCCTGGATGGCCGCGTCGATGTCATCCGCGAACGCGAAGACCTCGACTATGTGCAGCGCCTTGAACGCGTGCCTGAACGTCTGCTCACCCCATCGCATCATTAATTCTTCACTGTCATGAACCCGGAAGCCCCATCTACCCTCCCCGTGATGGCCATTCTTGATGAGACCACCGCTCACCCTCCCTCCCTCTTGCAGAGAGGAATGGTGAGAGCTGCAGCCTTTGCCAGGACGTTGCGCCCTCGTCTTCAGATTGTCACGACGCCGTTGTTGGAAGTCGCGCGCGCCGCCAGTTCCGTCTTCCTCTGCGGCAGCTGGCAGACGGGTGCGCTGTTGTGCGCCGCGCTCCTGTTCATGCCGCGTTATTTTGCCTTCGCCGTCAGCGCCTGTTTGCTCGGAGGCTTCATATCAAGGCTCCTGCATCTGCCTGCTGCGATGCGAAAGGACGGCACGCTGCTCTACAATGTGTTCCTGAGTGCTCTCGCCGTCGCATGGATCACACGGGGTTCCTCCCTCGCCGCTCCTGCGATCTGGGGCATGCTGGCTGTCGTCACAGTTTACACGCTGCTGATGTCCGCTGCGTTGTGGCATTGGTTTCCGCTGCGCGCCGGGTTGCCACCGCTGAGCGTCGCCTTTGTCGTCGCCTTCGGCACGCTGCTGACGTTTTTCCCGCACTGGGCGGCTGGCACAACGCTGCTCGACATGGGACTGCCGGAGGAGCCTGCCCTGCCTTTCGTCGTTACTGCGTTTCTGCGCAGCATGGGCACGATTTTGTTTCTGCCAAACGTGTGGGCCGGTCTCGCCGTGACACTGGCGATCCTCGTTTGGTCACGCGTCGCCATGATTAATGCCATTGCGGGTTACGCAGGTGGAATCCTCATCGTGAAGCTGCTCGAAGCCTGCGGATTGCAGTGGCTCGGCTGGTTTGCCGGACATAATTATCTGCTGGCGGGCATGGCGCTGGGCTCGGTCTATTTTGTGCCTTCCTGGAGCAGTCTGGCGCTCGCCTTTGTGGCAGGTGCGGTCGCCGCATTGCACGTCGCGGCAGTGCAGCACTTTCTGCGTGGTTCGGGCTGGGAATACCTGCCGCTGCCTTATCTGCTCACCATCTGGAGCATGCTCTGCTGCCTCCGCCTGCGTGAGAGGACAGGTTCGCTGCTGCCTGCCACGGGCATCTTTGAAAATCCTGAAGCCGCCGCTGCCTCACTGGCTCTCGCAAATGCCCGTTTTCCTCATCGCAATGAAACCCACGTTCTGCTGCCCACCGCACGCGAAGTCACCGTGACTCAGGGTTTTGACGACAAGCTCAGCCATCGCGGTGAGTGGAAACACGCGCTCGATTTTGAAGTGCATGATGCTGCCGACAACGCCTGCCCACCCGGCTGGGATGACGATTTGAGCCGCTACTACACGCAGGGTCTCGAAGTGCGCGCTCCTGGCACTGGCGAAGTCATCCGCGTCATCGACGGCGTGGCCGACAACGCCCCTGGCGGCTGCAACTTTGCCAGCAACTGGGGCAACCACCTCATTCTGCGCCTTGATTACGGCGGCACCGTAAAGCTCGCTCACTTCATGAAGAACGGCATCGTCGTGAAAACCGGCCAGCGTGTCGGTGCGGGCGATCTCCTGGGCTACTGCGGCAACTCCGGCCGCAGCCCCGTGCCGCACATCCATCTGCACAATCAAGCCACCACCGAGACTGGCGCACCTACCACGCCTTTCTGCCTCACGAACTTTTTCACGCGCACCTCGGATGGTGTGCGCTGGAACTTTGCCAGCGTGCCCAAAGTTGGAGCCCGCATCGCCCCGGCGACGGTCTCCACCACCGTGCTGGGCACGCTGGCCCATTTTGCGCCCGGAGTGGCCACCTATCGTGTTTGCACGGGGGGAACGACCTCGTTCGAGACGATCACCACCACACTCGATGAATCCGGCCGCTACCTCTTCCGCAGCGGCAAAGATTCGCTCACCGCAGTGCTCGGTCTGCATGCCCTGCAGATCACGCAGAGCAGCCTCGGCGGTCATTCGCAGCTCCTGCGGTTCCTTTCGTTCGCCATGCCCACCGTGCCATTCGCTTATCAGAGCGGCATGAACTGGGAGGATTGTGTCGCTTTGCAGTCAAAGCAGCACGGTCGGGCATTGGCGGGCGCTTTCGCGCCCTATGTGGGTTATCCCACCCAGCGCGTCATCACCCGCCACACATTGCACCCCACCACGCAGCGCCTTCACCTCGCCACCACCATCGCCAATGGCACGGGTGATCTCCCGCACGAAATCGAATTCTCCCTCGAACCGATTCGCGGTCTTTCCCACCTCACCGCGCATTTCAAAACCCATGACAGCACCTTCACACAAACCAGCTTCACCCCCACGCTGCCCAACGGCGACGCCGAATAAACCACTCTCCTCTCAACCATGAAAACACACATCCTCATCCTCGCCTTTGCCTTCGCCACTGCTGTGAATGCCGCCGACAAGCTCCATGCCATTTCCGATGCATGGCAGCAATCCCTTGTCGCTGAATCCAACAGTGATTATGCCGGAGCGCTCGACAGCGTCCTCGCCTTCAAAAACGCCGGAGGTGAGACTTACCTTGCGGCGGTTCGCGCCGGCTGGCTCTCCTACCTCAACAAAGACTACGTGAAGGCCATCCAGTATTACACCACGGCTGCCAAGCAGGAACCTCGCGCCCTCACGCCTCATCTTGGCATGATGAATGTGTATCAGGCACAGAACCAGCCCGAGGACGTCCTCCGCGCAGCACGGGAAGTGCTGAAAATCGATCAGTTTCATCGCCCGACGCTGCTCGTTGCCGGTGAGATTCTCTTCAATCAAAAAGAATATCGCAAAGCCGAGGTGTACTTTGAGCGCGCCTACAAGCTGATGCCCGAAGACCCGATCGGCATGAGCTGGTTTGGCTGGTCGCAGATCAATCAGGGGCAGGTCCGGCTTGCCGCGCCCGTGTTTGAAAAGCTCATGCAGATCAATCCGCAGGGCTACTTGGTGCATGACGGATATGCCATCACGCGTTCCGGCCCACCAGGGCCTCCTCCCGGCAAGCGTTGATTGAGGAGGACGGCATGCACACTCCCTCGCAGATCCACACCCGTGGTCGGCATCTCCACGCTGCGCTTGATCAAGTCATTGAACAACGCAGCTGGAGCACGCCGAAGCGCCGGGCGCACCAGTGGCGCTCGCTGCGCTCCCTGGTGCAGCATGCTCATGCCCACATCCCGCTCTACCAGCGGCTGTTTGCCGAAGCGGGCTTCACCCCCGCGATGCTCGATGACTGGGATGATCTGCCCAAGCTCCCGATTCTCACCAAAGCCGACCTGCGCACCGCCGCCCGGGCGGATCTGATCGACAAAGACAGCCGCGCTGACATCCGCTGGCTGGCGTCCTCCGGCTCCACCGGCATTCCCGCCAGCATGGCACGCACAGAGGAGTCCCTCTGGCATTACATGGCCTGCAACACGGCTTTGTACTATGACTGGTGCCAAGGCAAGCCGCTCAGCAATGGCCTTTATCTGGTCGATATGGCTCCCGACAGCATCGACTTCGCCACGGCCGATCTCCTGCGCACCACGGTGCCGGGTTCGCGCATCTTCTCTGTTCACGATCCCGTTGCCAAGCTCACGCGTGAACTTCTGAGCATCGCGCCTGAATTCATTTCGTCCTATCCTTCGACTCTGCGCGCCATCGCGCTGGATCTTCGTGCTCAAAACCGTGTGATGAAAAAAACGCGCCTCATTCATCTCACCTCCGAGATGCTGGATGCGCATACGAAACATCTCCTCGCACAGGTTTTCCCGAATGCCCGACTCATCGAAACCTACACCAGCACCGAAGGAGGTCTCGTCGCCTGGCAATGCGTGCACAGCTCGCGCTGGCATGTCGCCGAGACCAACGTCCTCTGTGAAATCGTCGATGAAAACGGACTGCCCACCACCGGCCTGGGCCACATCGTCATCACCGATCTCACCAACACTGCCACTCCGATCCTGCGTTATCGCGGGCTGGGAGATCTGGCCCGCTGGGAGCCGGAGCCTTGCCCTTGTGGCAGCAGCGCGCGCAGCATCCGGCACATCGAGGGCCGCAGCGCTGCCATGCTGCGCACACGTGGCGGAGCCTTGATTTCGCCTTATGTCATCACCAACGCCATCGAGGAGGTTCCCGGGCTGGCGCAGTATCAGGTCGTGCAAAAGCAGCCCGGCATGCTCGAAGTCCGCGTGGTTGCCGATGCCGGAGCATCGCGCAATCGCATTGAAAAAAGTGTGCAAAGTGCGCTTGAGGCTGCTTTGGACAGCGCGGCCGATTTGCAAATCACCTTCGTCTCCAAGATTGCCGCGCCTTCAGGATCGCATAAAGTGCCGCTCGTGATTTCAGAACTTCCCCTCGCCGCATGAAACGCCTGCTCGACCACACCCTGCGTGGTTACGGGCAGATGCTCGTGGCGAACAGCCGCATCACCGGCATGTGCGTGCTCATTGGCCTGTTTGTACTTTCGACCGAGGCCGCGCTGATGAGCCTGGGCGGGGCTCTTCTCATCTCTGCGCTCGCGCAGTGGCGTGCGCAGGACGACAGCGTGCTCAAAACGGGGCTGTTCAGCGTGAACGGCGCGTTGCTCGGTGCCTTGTGGTTTCTTTTTCCGCAGGTGCCGCTGTGGGCGCAGGCGCTCACCACCGCGCTTGGTTGTGCCGCCATGGCTTTTTTCTTCGTGCCCGTGGCCGAGCGCATGCACGAGAAAAAGTCGCCCTATGTCCTCTTCAGCCTGCCCTACGTCGCCGCAGCGTGGGCTGCACTGACGGCGCTGATTTTCTTTGGCGTGCATGATGCCGAACTCACGCGCGG
The DNA here is from genome assembly GCA_903838675.1 of uncultured Verrucomicrobiota bacterium. Lineage (GTDB taxonomy): Bacteria > Verrucomicrobiota > Verrucomicrobiia > Verrucomicrobiales > Verrucomicrobiaceae > Prosthecobacter. Next base: position 16,765 of record CAILZI010000246.1, on the reverse strand, counting down.
CTGGCGCGCGCTGCTAATCAACCGTTTTGAAAAGGCTGAGAAACATTTCCTCAACACGGAGGTCAGCACCGACATGGCGGAGGCCTACCGCTGTGCGGGCCTGGGCTGGAGTTTGTACCGCCGGGGAGACCAAACCGGTGCACAGACAGCCTTCTCACGCGTGCTCTCGCTCAAGATCGGAGTCGCAGACGCATATGATGGTCTTGGCTGGAGCCGCTTCCGCCAGGGACGCTATGATGATGCCACGCTGGCATTTCGGCGTGCCGTCGCGCTGGACTCCTTTTTTGCCGACTCCTGGGATGGTCTTGGCTGGTGCGCCCTGCAAACCGGTCATCCTGATGAAGCACGCCACCACTTCACCACGGCGGCGCTGTGCGCGCCTTTGTTTGCAGATGCCTACAATGGCTTCGCGGCCACCCTGTCCGGAGGAACGGCTCAGGAGTACGCGAAATCGTGGGGTGGATTTCTTTCCACTCATCTCAGCCTGACAGCCCAGTTTACTTCGACCCGCGTGCTGCTCTGCTGGCTCTGGTTCTTCATCGGCATTCTCTGGCATTCGCGCACCAGTGCACTCGTGGCTTTGTGTGCAGTCCTCATCTGTGTTGCGGGCTCCTGTTGGAAGCCGGTCTTTGGTGATCCCGCCTTCGCCATGAACATCATCGTCCTCGCACTGGCCCTCGGCGGTCATTACCTGCGGCTGAATGTGAAGACCGTCGCGTGGATGCTGTTCGTCACACTGGCCATGGCCCTGCTTTGGGATCCGCTTTCGGAAGCCTTGCTGCGTCTGGCGCTGCTGCCGCTCTGCCTGCCATTCAATTTTGCCCTTCTTGGCAGCATCGCTTTCTTTGGCTGGCTGCATCGCCGGGGGCTGCGGGATGAGCGCATCCCCATTGACTGGGCTTCCAGCACGCCTGCGCAGATCCGTGTTTTCATCGCGCAAAAAGAAATTGCGGACGGTTGCTGGGACAAGCTCAAAAAAGCAGATTCCGAGCAGCCGCAGCCTAAAACCGAACTCTCACTTCAGCTTCCGGCCAAAGTGAACCTCAAAATAAACGCCGAGTGATTTCGCCAGCGCTGCGGCAAAGCGGCGCTGATTCTCTGGAACGTCACGAACATTGTTCCAAGGGCACTCCACCTGGATGGCACTTACTGTGCCGCCGCTGCGTGAGCCATGCGCGGCCACGTCATACACGCCGCTGAAGTAACCGGCCAGAAAAGCCGGGCTGGCTTTTGATGGACTTGGCAGGCAGCGAAAGCCGTTGAATTCCAGCAATCCGCCCAGGCTCTGCGGCCCGCGTACAAGCTCTGCGAAGCTCTTTGGCGAGCGCTTGTCCAGATCACGGATGCTGGTGGAGGCGATGAGCGCGGTGTCCGCGTTCAGTTCAGCATCGGTGTGCTTCAGGATGTCGCCTTTGATCAGGTAACCCAGTTCGATGCGCTGATCGAGATGGCGGTGGCCGTGAATGTCCAGCAGCAGACCCACGCCGTTCTTTTTCATCACCGTGTCACAGGCTTTTTCCGCGCTGTCATGAAAGCGGTGCCAAGCCGCGATGGCAGTTGGATCGCCCTGCGCCGCCTCTTCGAGCTCGCGATTTGGATCGAGCATCATGCGGTGCAGGCGGGAGATGATGACGTGAGGTTTGCCGCCATAGCGCGTCGCCAGTTCCTCGACGATCATTTCAGCCAGCGGCACCGTGTTGGAATCAGTGCCCGTGACACCGTAACGACGCGCCAGCACGTTCGCCGGCTTCAAACTGCCGCCGTGAGGCACCGTGAGTATGATGGGCAGAGTGCCGGAACGCACCTCAATGTAGGTTTCGAGCTCCGCTGTCTGAGCCTGCAATGCGGCGGCGAAAACAAAAAGAAAAAACGGGATGCGCATGATCATTCCCAGTGAAAGACAGTTCCTCGTCGCCTGCCACGTTTTTTTCCCGCTCATGATTCACCGCATTTTACTCCCCCTCCTGGTTCTCGCTTCCTCCTCCCATGCCGGCAACTGGCCCGAATGGCGCGGCCCTTCTGCCCAAGGTCATGCCAGCGCCTCCGGCCTCCCGGATACTTGGAGCGAGACGAGCAACATCGCCTGGAAGACGGAGCTTCCGGGTCGTGGCCACTCGACCCCTGTCATGTGGGGTGATCAGATCTGGCTCACAACCGCCTTTGAAAAAGCGGCCACTCCCGAAGAGGCCAAACGCCGTCTCGAATCGAACACCGGCGACCAGCCCCTCACGGTTCTTGGTTCTGTGAGCCTGCACGCGTTGTGTGTGGATCGCAGCAGCGGCAAAATCCTGCACGACATCGAGTTGCTCAATGTGAAGGACCCGCAGTGGGCGCATCAGCTCAACAGCTATGCCTCACCTTCACCCGTCCTGGCGGATGGCTGGCTCTACGCGCACTTCGGTTCCTTTGGCACTGTCGCACTCGATACAAAAACATTGAAGGTGCTGTGGAAAAATGAGGAACTGCACGTCATGCACGAAAATGGCCCGGGTTCGACCGCGGTGCTGCATGGAGACAGATTGATCGCACATTTTGATGGCAGCGATCAGCAGTTCATCGCCGCCTTTGACACAAGCAACGGCAAGATTGCATGGAAGACACCCCGCAGTGGCGACATGGACCCACGGCCCCAGCAGCGCAAAGCCTACGCCACGCCGCTGGTCGTGACGATCAACGGCAAGCCAGAGGTGGTCAGCTCAGCCGCCAACAATGTTTATGGCTACGATCCCGCCACCGGGCAGGAGCTTTGGAAGATTCATTATGGTGAACTGGGCTTCTCCATGTCGACTGTGCCCGTCGCCGATGACCAGCAAATCTACTTCAGCACGGCCTTTGGCAAATCGGCAGTGATTGCCCTCAAATACGCCGGTGTGAAGACGCCTGAGGTCGCTTGGCGCAACAACAAAAATGCGCCCAAAATGTGCTCGCCGGTGCTGCACAACGGTCTGCTCTTCTACGTCGATGACGGCGGCATCGTCAGCTGCGTGGACACGAAAACCGGCGAAGCCTTTTACCGCGAACGCATGGGTGGCAAATTCAGCGCCTCGCCGATCATTGCGGATGGCAAGCTCTACTTCTGCAGCCGCGAAGGTGTCGTCACGATCATCAACGCCGCCAAGGAATTCAAAATCCTCTCCCAGAACACCCTTGACGGTCCAATCATGGCCAGCCCCATCGCCGATGGCAGCGCCCTGTTCATCCGCACGGACAAGGCGCTGTATAAGATTGGGAAGTGATCACCTCAGCGCCGCACGCAGCACCGGCTCAAAGATCTCCGCCTGACGCAGGAAGCCAAGGTCGGTTCCGTGGGAGGCGTCGTTGGAGCCTTCCGCATCAGTGCCGTAGAGTGCATCGCCGCCAATGTAGTGGAGGTTGGCGACCTTTTCGCCTTTGAGCTGGTCGTAGGCTGCTTTGAGCGCGGCGTGGTTGTCGTCATGGAATTTCGCCTTGGCGGGTGTGATCCAGGAATTCGTGAAGCGGCGGTCTTCGACGAGGATGATCGGCGTGGTGGCGTGCTTGGAGCGCAGCTGCTTCACCAGCGGCACGCATTTGGCAGTGACGTCGGCAGGCCCCATGTTGGGCAGGCAGTCGATGACGATGACGGCGGGATCGAGTTCGTTGATGAGATCGCCCACGGCCGCATCCATTTTGCCATTGCCAGAGAAACCGATGTTGATGACGGGACGGTCCAGATGACGGCCGAGGATGGCGGTGTGAACCATGCCAGGGCGGGAGGCGTTCGCTCCATGGGTGATGGACGTACCGTAGAAAACGATGGGCTTCTCACGTGGGGCCAGACCTTCGAACTTCGTGCCCGCAGGCACGCCGATTTCGAGTTTTTCGATGCCGTTGTAGAGCGGCAGGTAGGCGGCGAATTCATGCTCACCGGGCGCGAGATCGCTGATCATCACGGCTTCCACATGCTGACTGGCTGGCTTCGTGCAGGTGACCCATTTCCATTGGCCCTTCTCATCACGCGCATACAGATCGATCCCGCTCACGCCAGTGGCAGGCATGGCTGGCATGGCTGGCAATGCAAGATTGGCTTTGGAGAGATCGTAACGGGTGTAGATCGCCTTAGCATCCGTCTTGAAGCGCACCATCATGCCGGCGCTGTCACGGCTGAGGCCCCAGACGGCAGGGGTGACGGTTTTTTCAGCCTTCGCGGGGAGGCGGTCAAACCAGCGCAAGCGCTCTTGATCTCCCCAGCCGCGTCCTTCGACACCCCAGGTCGTCACATCATGCCACTGCGCATCGGCGGGAATGACCGGGCCTTTGGGTTTGGCCGCAGGTGCCGGCGCTTTTGGGGCGGCAGTTTGAGCGAGCAGCGAGGTGCCGACAAAGAGGGCGAGGAGGATGGCTGATTTCATGAGGCGCATCAGTACGTTGTGCGGCGGCTGGTTCTCACGTCAATCGCGTGATACCAGAAGGCACCGAGGGATGCGAAATCCTCAGGTTTTTCAGCCGCGCACTTTGGCGAGGGCCTTTTTCGTGGCCTCGTAAGCTGTCTTTTCCCAGGTGGGGAGGGAGGCTCGGGCCGTGGGATTTTTCAGCGGGGGGACAGGGCCATGGGCGGTCGCGAGGTCGCTGGCGACAGCTTTGCCACTGCGCAAGTGAGCGAGGAAACCGACATTGACACTCTGCCCCTTGCAGTCAGGGGTGACCCACACCCGGACGACTGAGTCGAGGCGGTTGGCGGCGGCGAATTTCTTCACTTCGGCGCGTTCGTTGAAGGGGTTCAGGTGAGAGGGAACCTGCTTCATCTGCGCGAAGGGCACGTAGTGGAAGGCGCGGCTGTCATCCAAGGCGCGCTCCACGCCGCGCTGGACGGCCTGATGCACGCGCAGTTCTTCGGGGGATTCCGGTTTGGAGTGGGACAGGGCATGACCGCTCGGAAATTCACCGCTGGGACCGATGCCGATGGCACCTGTGCGCGCATTGTGAAGACGGCTGAGATTGCCCTCCGCGCAGGAGGACAGTGCGGCTGCGGTGAGCAGACCTGCAAGGAAAAAAGCGAAGCGTTGATGGATTGAGTTCATGCGGTGCTTATGCCACGGAGGCACGGTGTTGTCATGCGGGAACGGTCTAATCCAGGCGATGAACACTTCCTCATTGGGAGCATGGAACTGTTCTGACTTTAACGAAGTCAGTTGTCGTCAGCCAACGAGCCACTTTTGGCATGGGCAAAAAGGAAGTAGAACAGCCCTTTGCAAAAGAACCAAATGCCGAAAACCGCCGCTGCTCCGCCGAGACCAAGAACCGGGCGGATGACGATCCCCATGCCGGCTGAAAATCCGAAAAGCAGGGCGAACGCAACGAGCAGCAGACCCAGACCGAGTGCAGTTTTACGGATGGAGTCGGATCTGATCATCGACATGCGCTCAGCGCGGGCTTTGTCGTACATCTGCTGTGCTTCAGCCTGGGGTATGCCATTGACCTCCAACCGATGAAAGACGTCAGCACGAGGCTCATCCCAGATGACCATGCGCCGAACTCCTTCGTAGATGCGCTCTTTGTGTTCCTCAGTCAAGAACATCGGGAATTAAGTCGGCACGAACTTACCTACAAAGCAAAAACTCCTTCGCATTCACCAGACTCCACGTGATGTCTTCGAGGGCGAGACGGCGGTCTTTGGCGGAGGCGAGGAGGGATTCCATGACCTTGGCTTCGTCGGCGGTAGGCGCGCGGGTGAGGAGGGCCCAGTAGAGATCGCGGGTGACGGCACCGTTGTCGGGGTTTTTGAGCAGCGAGTAAAGACGGTTGTATTTCTGGGAGACGACGTTGCTGACGATGGGCCCGCTGATGAACTGAAAGATCTGGCCGATGGAAGTGTCCGCAGCGCGTTCGCACTCGCAGCTCAGTTCGCGTTTGGGTCGGCCAAACTGGGCGAGGAAGGCCTCCGGCGACGTGGGGTTGGGGCTGCTACGGCCATTGTCGGGGCCGGGGATCTGGCTGGCGCGGGTGCCCCGGCTCCAGCCGTTGAAATCCGGGGTGACACGCATCGAAGCGTAGAGCGAATCGATGAGCTGTTCGGCGCTGAGGCGGCGTGGCAGGTGATGGGAGTAGTTGATGAGGTCTGCCGCGTTGGTCTCGTTCGGCGTACTGTCCAGCTGGTAGGTGCGGCTCAGCATGATGGTGCGAATGAGATGGCGCAGATCAAAACCGCTGCGGATGAAATCCTGGGCGAGTTCTTCAAGAAGCTGCGGATGGCTGGCGGGATTGGTGAGGCGCATGTCATCGACAGGATCGACCAGACCACGACCCATGAGGTGATACCAGATGCGGTTGGCCTGCGCTTTGGCAAAGAGCGGATGCTGCGCGCTGGTAAGCCAGTTGGCGGCGGCCTGCAGTTCATCCTCCTTATCGGCGAGCTTGGGCATGTCGGCACCGAGGAACCGGGCCTTGGCCTTGTCCCCTGTGCGCGGGTTTTCGATGTTCAGCTTGGCATTGAGAAAGACGACCTGTTCGCCGTTGAACTCATGCTTGTCGTTTTTATCCCGGGGTTTGATGTCGCTGAGGATCTTGTAGTCCACCTGGGCAAAGACGGCGGACCAGTTGTAGTAGTCATCCTGCGTCCAGCGGTCAAAGGGGTGGTTGTGGCACTGGGCGCACTGCAGACGTGTGCCGAGAAACACCTGTGCCGCCGTGGTGGCACGCAACTCCGGGGTACGGTTGGCCCGGTAGAAATTCGTCTCGGGCTCATGATAGGTGCTGCCGCGTGAGGCAAGCATGGCGCGCACCATTTCATTGATGGGGCGGTTTCTGGTGATGCCTTCGCGAATCCAGTCGTGGAAAGCCTGCACACCGGTTTTGTCCAGCGTTCGGGATTCGACCTTGAGGACATCGGACCATTTCAGCGTCCAATAATCCGCAAACTCAGGCCGCACCATGAGGCGGTCGATCAAGCGCGCGCGTTTGTCGCGGTGCGTGTCGGCTTCAAAGGCGCGCGCTTCATCCGCAGGCGGGATCATGCCGCAGAGATCAAGCCAGGCGCGGCGCACGAAGACCGCATCACTGCACACTGCGCTGGGGTTCATGCGAAGGGTCTTGAGCTTGTTGAAGACGTGGGAGTCGATGTAGTTGTCGCGGCGCGGCTTGCTCCACACAAAGGCCGGGTTGGCTTTCACAAACGTCAGCCGCACAGGCACGGATTGGTTCAGGTAACGTACCAGTACGCCCGGCTCGCCGAACTGCAGACGTTTGACCAGGCCGCCCCGGCTCACCTCAACGAGTCCGTTTTGCAGCGGCTCATAGATAGCACGGTCCGTGATGTCGCGTTGCGTGCCATCGGCAAACGTGGCCTGCACGGTGATCTGCACCTTGTCCTGTGGCTCGTCCAACACGAGCTCGGTGGGCGTGACGGTGAGCTTGGTCACTTTCGGTGCCGTGCTGTCATCACGCGGCAGCCCGGCGGCGATCCAGTTTCGCAGCACCTGATATTCCCAATTTTTCGTGTCGAGCTTTTTGCCGCCTTCATGGGCGATTTGATTCGCGCCTTTGACCAGGATCAGGCTGCGCTCTGGCGCAAACAGATCCACGCGGCGACCGGAGGCATCACGGGCGAGCGCTTTGAAATCGAGATCAGGATCCTGGCCGCGCAGTGAGAGCTTGAAGCCGCCTTTGCCCGTCGCATTGCCGTGGCAGGTGCCCAGGTTGCAGCCGGCTTTGGAAATGGCGGCCATCACGTCATTGCGGAAGGACACAGGCTCTGCGGCGAACGCCGACGACAAAGCGACGGCGCTGAGCGCACAAACCAAGCTGGGGACAGAGCAATTCACGGGCCGCAAATAACGGCTCAGGAGCAGGTTCTCTTCCAATCAAGCAGGGCAAAACACCTGCTTCAGTTCTCAAAACGGAATGTCGTCGTCTTCCATGCCGTCGGTGATCGGGCCTTCACCGAAGTCATCGTTCTGCTGTGCAGGCGCGGGGCGTTGGGCCGGGCGCTGCTGCTGGGCTGGAGCTGGGCGCTGGGCCGGACGGGCTGCGGGACGGTTGTAACCGCCACCACCTCCTCCGCCACCACCACCGCCGCCGGAGTAGCCACCTTCTTCATCGCCACCACCTCCACCGGCAGGAGCGCGGTCGCCACCTGGGCTGCCGAGGAATTGCATCTGCTCGCCCACGACGCGCATGCGGGTGCGTTTCTGTCCGGTCTGCTTGTCTTCCCAGGAATCCATCTGCAGGCGGCCTTCGATGAAGACCGGACGGCCTTTGTGCAGGTATTTGCCGGCGAGTTCAGCCATCTTGGCCCAGAGGACGACGTCTACGAAGGTCACTTCCTCCACCTTTTCACCGCTGTCAGAGGTGTACACGCGGTTCACGGCGAGACCGATGTCGCACACCGCGCTGCCTTTGGGCGTGTAGCGCACTTCGGGGTCGCGGGTCAGATTGCCGATGAGCATGACTTTGTTGTAGGAGGCCATAATGGGGCATCTTTGCCGCCCCCCGTGCCTGAGGGCAAGAATTTTGTCATGGGGCGCGCGCAAACCCGTGGCATGCTGTGGCTGATGCTGGAATTTATCGATGGCTTCATTCTTCACCTGGCGACCGAGAGGGGTCTGTCCACGAACTATCAGCTCTTGGTGCGCCGGGTGCTGGAGGCGTTTGCTTCATGGTTCAAGGAGAAGTACGATTCCGCCAGCGTGGTGGCCGTGACGACGGAGCACGTGAGCGGCTTTCTGGGCCAGAGAAAAAAGGACGGCATCGCGGCGTCCTCGGCGCGGGTCGAACTCATTGCCGTCAAAATCTTCTTCCGTTGGCTGACCGCTCGCAAACACATCCCCGCCGATCCTGCGGACCCGATCCTGCCGCCGCGCCAGGAAAAGCACCTGCCTGACTCTTTGAACGAGCAGGACGTGCGCAAGCTCGTCGAATCCGTGGACGGCACGAAGCCGTTGGATCGGCGCGACCGGGCGATTTTGGAGCTGTTTTATGCCAGCGGCGTGCGGTTGTCGGAGCTGGCCGATGCGCGGCTGGAAAACCTCAGTCTCGAAGAAGGCTGGATTCGCGTGACGGGCAAGGGCTCGAAGACCCGGCTTTCACCCGTGGGCGGTGCGGCACGTGATGCGATCGCGGCGTATGTGGAGCATGCGCGACCAGAACTTGTGGGTCCGAAATCGCAGAGCCACATCTTCATCTCGCGCAACGGCACAAGACTGACCACAGCACGCATCCAGCAGATCGTAAAGGAGCGCGCCACGCTGTGCGGCATGGATCCCGCCCGCGTACATCCGCATCTGCTGCGGCACAGCTTTGCCACGCATCTGCTGAACAACGGCGCCGACTTGCGAGTGATCCAGGAGATGCTCGGCCATGCGGACATTTCGACAACGCAGATCTACACGCATGTGGATCAGGCACGGCTCAAGGACGTGCACCGGCGGTTTCACCCGCGGGCGTGAGCCGCCACATCTCCCATGCGGGCATATACTTCGCGCCCCGCTTTGCTGTGTTCGAGCAAATCGTCCGAGAACTGAATTTTGCCTGGCTCAAAGATCGTGATGAAGCAGGAGCCGCCGAAGCGGAAGTAGCCTTTTTCGGCCCCTTTTTCGACAGGCGCGCCTGGCGTGTATGTTTGCACGATGGAGCCCACACAGGTGGCGCCGACTTCGAGCAGCAGCACATCGCCGAGGGCAGGAGTACGCAGCACGGTAATCTCACGTTTGTTTTCCCAGTGAATGCTGGCCCTGCGGCGCAGGGCGATGGGACTCACCGAATAAAGCGGGCCATTGATCAGCCGTGCGGCTCCGGGAGTGCCTGCGCACGGGAAATGAAAGCGGTGGTAGTCCACGGGGCACAGGCGGGAGATCAGCATGCTGCCGTGGGCGAAACGCTCGGAGAGGGCGGCGTCGCGCAGCAGGGCTGGGAGGTCAAAGCGGGTGCCTTTGATGAAAAAATCGTCACAATTGGCGATGTCGGGAAGCACAAAGTGACGGCCGTCTGCAGGAAGAGTGATGACGTCGTCCCCGGGGGCAATCGGCCGCGCCTGCGGCTTGAGTTTGCGGTAAAAGAATTCGTTGAAGGAACGGAAGGAGTCCGGGGCTTCGGCGAATTCACCGGTATCCACTCCATAGGTGGCCAGAAAAGGGGCGATTTTTGCCGAGCTGGGCGGGGCGTCCATGCGGCGACCATACCAGCTGGAAAAAGCCGCCCGTTTCACCATTGCATGCAGCGGCAGGGCACCCAACGGGCTTTCGTAGGTAAAGCGCAGAAATCCCTCCCCATACACCGCTTCCGTTTCGAGGCTTTGGGTAAGGCGGTTGAAAAAAGTGATGGGTGCGGCTGGCATGGGACTTGTTCACATAATGCCAAGCCAAGAAAACGCCACACGAACAAAACTGGCGACAAACACGATTCGAGGCATAGTCGCTGCCCCTTTCCAGCCTGAAAAGTATGACCGAACCCGAAGCCAGCTCCGACAACCAACCGCCAAAGCCAAGCGGCCTGGTTGACCTTTCCGATTTGAAACTGATGCCCGCATGGGTAGGCGAGTTCGGCAAGGAAGACAAAATCAAACAACGCTATGCCGATTCTGAAGACCGTCCGCAGCGCGGTGGTCGTGACGACCGCCGTGGCGGTGGTGGTGGATTTGGTGCTCGTGATGATCGTCGGGGTCCGCCTCCACGTCGTGACGGCCCTGGGGGTGGTCCACCTCCTCGTCGTGATGGTCCTGGTGGTGGATTCCGTCCAGGTGGACCAGGACAAGGCGGCCCGCCACGCCGTGACGGTGATGACCGCCGTGGTCCGCCGCGTCGTTTTGGTGATCGTGATCGCGCCGGCCCGCCACAGCGTGAGTGGGTGGAGATTCCGAAGGACGTGCAGATCATCATCTTTCCGGAAGACAAGGCGGTGGATGCACTCGCCGCGCACGTGCGTCAGACGGGTCATGCCTTCAGCATGTTTGATGCCGCACGCCTCGTACTGGCAGGTGGTGATCGCTTCATGGTGCGCTTCCGCTGCGCCGAAGAACGTCCCACAGGCTTCTACCATGTGCCTGCGGACGGCAGCCTGTTCCTCTCACGTGATGAAGCGCTCAATCATGTGCTGCGTAGCGCCGCACTTGATGAGTTTTACCGTGTGGAAGAAATCGAACTCGAAGCGCCCAAGGGCGAATTTGCCTCCGTGGCCGTCTGCGGCATGAGCGGCGAACTCATCGCACCACCGAGCCATCACAGTTATCAAACCGGTGTCATCAGGCTGCATCGTGAGCGCTTCTCGAACATGCCGATCGAGGATTTCAAACGTCGCATTCGTGTGGAGTCCAATCCGGAGCTCGTCGCGAAATGGAAGGAAAACATGAGCAAGGGCCGCCGCTGGGTCTGCCTGAAGGGCGAAGTGCCCGAGGGCGGCGAGCCGCTCGCGCTCAGCTCCCGCGCCGACATGGAGGCGCATTTCCGCCGCACCTTTGGCAATGATGCCGTCATCGAAGTCCGTGACGCCACCGTGCCGGGCAACATCGACAAGCAGAAGCTCGCGCATATTTTCTTCATCATGATGCGCCAGTCTGTAGATGCGGCGCGGAAGCACCTGTTTGAAATCTCGCAGAAGCTCGGCGCCGGTCTTGAACGCCGTGGCATGAAGCTCTTCAAGCGTCGTGCGGGCAAGCAGTTCGTCTGCCGCGAGAAGCCTCGCGCCATCGAACCCGGCATGGTGTTTTCAGATCGTCTCGCGCTGATCGTCGAGCAGCTCAAGACCAGCCATGGCATGCCCATGCAGAAGCTGGTGGAGTCGATTGTGCCCTCACCCGAAGCCCCCGCAGGCACCGCCCCGGACGCGCCGAAGCATCCCACGGAGGAGCAGATTGCGGTGATCAAGGACATCCGCTGGCTCGCCAACGAAGGTTACGTCATCGAATACAGCGACGGCATGGTCTTCCTCGGCGTGCAGGGCGAACCTGCTGCGAAAAAGGAGGCTCCAGCCGCCAAGAAATCTGCAGGAGCAGCTGCTCCTGCTGCGGAAGCAACGGCTGACGCTGAGCACGAAGAAGCTGAAGCAGAGCTGACAGAAGCCCCAGTAGAAGAGTCTATGGCGGAAGAAGCGCTGGCAGAGGAAGCTGAAACCGCTCTGGCAGAATCCTCGGTGGAAAAACCTGCGGCTGAAGAAGCCGCCGAAGAAGCACCGCCACCGGAAACACCCAATGTTGAAGAAGCTGACACTGAGCTGACAGAAGCTCCAGTGGAAGAGTCCATGGCGGAAGAAGCGCTTGCAGAGGCGGCTGAAACTGCGCTCGCGGAATCCTCGGTGGAAGAACCCGCGGCTGAAAAAGGCGCTGCCTGATTCCCTTGATCCTATGCTTAACGGCGGTCTTCGACCGCCCACAGCATCTTCACGGTTTGCACGGCGGCTTTGACGTGGTGAACCCGGAAGATCTGTGCACCGCGCTGCATGCCTGCGGCGATGCAGGCCTGGGTGCCCGCGTCGCGTTCCAAGGCCGGAATGCCGAGCACTTCGCCAATGACGGTCTTGCGTGAGACCGGCAGCAGGATGGGCCGCCCAAAGCGGTGGAGTCGCATGAGCTCACGATAGATGGTGAGGTTGTCGTCCTTCTGTTTGGCAAAGTCGATGCCGGGATCGAGCACGATGTTCTCACGCGGCAGCCCGACGCTCTCTGCAAGCACCAGGCGCTGCTCAAAAAAGTGGTCCAGCGTGTCCATGATGCTGTCATACTTCACATGCGTGTGTGGCACCTTCGGCTGGCCGACGCTGTGCATGATGAGCAGGCCGGCATTGTGCTCGGCGCAGAGCTTGGCGTTGAACGCATCCGGCAGGCCGCTGATGTCATTGATGAGGTCGCCGCCATGCGGCAGCACTGCGGCGATGACATCGCTGCGCCAGGTGTTGATGGAAAGCAGCGGGGCATGAAAGCGTGAACTAAGTTCCGGCCATTTTTCCAGGAAGGGCAGCAGACGGTCGATCTCTTCCGGTACGCTGATGGCTTCACGGTTGGTGCGGGCGCTTTCTGCACCGATGTCGATGATGTCCGCGCCGTCCTGAAGCTGCTGCTTCGCCTGGGCCAGCGCCTTGCCGGGGTCCAGCGTACCATCGCCGCAGAAGGAGTCGTCATTGATGTTCACGATCCCCATCACCAGCGGGCGGCGGGGGAATTCGATGCGGTGCTGTCGTGCCTGCCAGATCATAGCGGCCACCTTTCAGGCAGCGGGACCACCTTTCGTTGACGTTTCTCGAAACGCACGGTGGTCGTGTACCCGACACTGCGTACGAGGTCGAGCGCCTTGTTGAAATCTACCCCGACATCCGTGGGCAGATGCGCGTCTGAGTTGATCACGACAGGCACCTTCGCAGCGAAGGCCATCTCCAGCATCTCGCGGGCGGGATAGATCTCGCGCACGTCCTTGCGCAGGCCCGCGGTGCTGACTTCGAGAATGCCTTTGGTGTCCACGAGGGCCTGGATCACGGGCTCGTAATAGTGCCGCAGATCGCCCGCAGGCCGCAGGCCAAAGCGTTTGGCCAGATCGGGATGCGCATGGAAGTCGAACTGCTGGGTTCGGATCATCTGCTCATAGAGCTTCCAATACATGCCCCACATGTGCTCGATGTCGGAGGCCGTTTTCCAGCGTGAGACATGCTTCGGATCATCCACGGCGATGCCGTCATGGATGTAATGCACACTGCCGATGAGGTAATCCCAGTCGGCCATTCCCGCCGTTTCGTCGATCCACTTCTGATAGCCTTCGATGTGGTCGCATTCGAGCGCGAGACGGATTGGGAAATCCGGCAGCACCTCTCGCGCCTCATTCACCAGCTCAAAGTACCGCGGCAGGTCCGAGAGCAGCATGCGCCAGTCGTCGAACTTCTCCGGCATGGGATTGTGATCAGACAGACCGATCTCAGCCAGGCCGATGCTTCGTGCGTGTCGTGCGTAATCGACGGGATTCCCCTCGGCATGCAGGCAAAGCGGCGTGTGCGTGTGGTAATCGGTGAGCATGGGAGTTTTTCGCTGCATTGGGCGCTCTGGCAAGTTGATCGCGGCTACATTTCGCGGCATGAAGGAGTCATGCCCCCCCTCAAAGCCTTCATTTTTGACCTCGATGGCACCCTGATCGCCTCGCTTGCGGACATCGCGGAGTCGATCAACCGGATGCTGGATGCACGGGGGTATCCGCGCTGCGAGAAGGAAGTGTTCAAGCAGATGGTGGGGGATGGCATGGAGAAACTCGTGGAGCGGGCGCTGCCTGAGGCAGTGCGTAGCGAGGAGTTGATCAAAGTCTGCACGGAGGAGTATCGTGCGCAGTACGACCTGCTCTGGCAGGCTGAGACCCAGCCCTACGAGGGCATCGTGGCGATGCTGGCGGAATTGCGGAACCGAGGGCTTAAACTGGGCGTGATTTCGAACAAGGCGCACCGCTTCACCGTGCCGATGACGGAACATTTCTTTGGCACGTCGGTGTTTGACCACATCCTGGGCCAGCGCGCCGAGGTGCCGCGCAAGCCGGATGCCGCTGGCGCGCACGAGATGGCAGCCTTCCTCGGCTTGCAGACAAATGAAATGGCCTACGTGGGGGATTCTGGCATCGACATGCAATTTGCGAAGAACAGCGGCATGCGTGCCGTGGGGGTGCGTTGGGGATTTCGCAGCGAGGCTGAATTGATCGAGTGCGGTGCTGACCTGCTCATTTCACGTCCTGCGGAACTGTTCGATCTTCGCTGAAAATATTGTTCCCGCTGGTACTTGAGCGCAGGAAACAGGCACCTTACTGTTGGGTCGTTGTGAAATTCAAAAACCCCCTTTCTCCGATCCGTGCCGCCCTCGTGCTTGGCATGATGTTGCTGGCTGCTTCCTGCCAGTCGTCCCGTCAAAAGCCGGCGCCACCGCCACCAGAACCAGTGAAGGAGGTGTGGAAGTATCCCGGTGAGTGGACCGGTGGCAAAAAACCGATCACGCGCATGGTCATCAACGTGGATGTGCAACGTGCCATGTTGTACAATGGTGGCGAGCTCGTCGGCTGGACCTATTTTGCTAGCGGCATCCCCAGTTTCCCAACGCCCACAGGTAATTTCAAGATCCTTGAAAAGGTGAAGGACAAGGTCTCGAATCTCTACGGCAAAGGCTTCGACAAGAATGGCAAGCTGGTGAACTCAGATTTCAAGCAGGGCCGGGATTTGCTGCCGGAAGGCGGCCACTTTGAAGCCGCCAAGATGACGTACTTCATGCGCCTCACCGGCGACGGTGTCGGCATGCACATCGGGCCGATTCCAAAACCCGGGCGCCGTGCCTCGCATGGTTGCATTCGCCTTCCCGCCAAGATGGCGCCGATTTTGTTCGAACACACCGGTGTTGGTACTCCGGTGACGATCACGGGCAACGGTCCGGATTATCAAACCTACCTCAAACAATCCGCCGAAAAGGCGAAAGCCAACGCTGCAAAGCTCGCAGCTTCGAAGAAGAAAGCTGAGGAAGCGGCCGCCTCTGCTGCGGCTGCCACGACTCTGGCTCCCGATGATCCCAACGGTCCGAAGGGGGGAGTGGTGACACCTCCAGGGACGACGCCTCCGCTCGGAGCGCCTCCCGGCACGCCTGCTTCACCACCGGTCGAAGTCAAACCTGCAGAACCGGCCAATCCGGCACCTCCAGCGAACAACTAGGCAAACGACAAGCTTAACAAAAACGAAGAGGGCGGCAGTAATGCCGCCCTTTTTTTCAGCCGTGACAGCTCGCCCTCGGCAACGCGAGTGCCCAGCTCTGGTAGGGCGCTGGGTCCTTTCAAGCGCCGCCGAGCGGCCCCATGTGCGCTTTTCGGAAATGAGTTTCGGATACTGCTATGGTTGTTAGCGATGTGGGTTTGGCAGCGTTCGTTTTGATGCCTGCGCCGACACCGCACGTCTCCATGCCTGCCTGGCGAAAATCCTGCGCGAACCGCTGTGAAACAATTTGGCCCGGCAAGCGCGAACACCTGCCAGGCCATGAGTTGTGAGGAACTGCAATCGAGAACCGGGAGTGCCCTTTTACTTCTTGCCACCAGCAGCCACCGCAGCAGCAGCGACGGCCTGCTCGGCCTTCAGCTGCTCGATCTGCGCATCAAGCACCTGGCGCTTGAGGCTGGTGCCAGTCTTCTTCGCATACCACAGCACCAGCGGGGAGGCGATGAAGATGGAGGAGTAGGTGCCGAGCAGCACACCGATGGTGATCGGCATGGCAAACTCAAGCATGGCAGGATTGCCGAGGAAAAGCAGCACGACCATCGGTGCGAGGGCGGTGGGGCCGGTGAGGAGTGTTCGGGAGAGCGTTTTACAGATGGCCTCGTTCATCATGTCGCGCATGCTGCCGCCGGTGCCCTTTTGAATGGTTTCACGGATACGGTCAAAAACGACGATGGTGTCATTGATGGAGTAACCGGCGATGGTAAGCAGCGCGCCGACGTGAATGATGCTGAGCTCCTGGCCAAACAGTACGCAAAGGCCGGGCACCATGAGCACGTCATGGAACAGCGCAATGATGGCACCGAGGGCGAAGGCGAACTCATAGCGCATCAGCAAATAAAGGAAGATCGCGATCAAAGCGGCGAACATCGCCCACATGGACTGCTTGGCGAGTTCGGAGCCGATGACGGAGCCCACGGTCGCGATGCTGGTGCCAGCGACGGTGTCTTTGTCCCATTTACCAGTGATCGCATGCTGGAACACCGCGCCGCTGTGCTCTTCGCCGCGGATGCTCAGGTTTTCTGTGCCGGCGGCGCTTTTGCGCTGGATGTAATAGCTGCCGAGAGCTTTGCCGTCATCCTGTTTAAGTCCTGTTAAAAGAGCATCG
>CAILZI010000245.1 GCA_903838675.1 uncultured Verrucomicrobiota bacterium | reverse complement strand
TCGCGGCGAGTTTCGGCAACGGCACACCGATGGCCTTGCTGACAAACGGCGCGGTGCGGGAGGCACGCGGATTGACTTCAATGACATACAAATCATCGCCCTTCACGGCGAGCTGCATGTTCATCAGGCCGCGCACGCCAAGGGCCTTGGCGAGCTTCTTCGCGGCATCGCGGATGCGGTCCTGCATCTCCTTGCTAAGGCTGAAGGGCGGGATGACGCAGGCGCTGTCGCCAGAGTGAATGCCGGCCTCTTCGATGTGCTCCATGATGGCGCCGATGACCGTGGTCTCGCCGTCGCTGATGCAATCGACATCCACCTCAGTGGCGTCTTCGAGGAAGCGGTCCACCAGTACGGGGCGGTCGGGCGTGGCCTCGACAGCGTTCTTCATGTAATGCGTCAGTTCAACATCGCTATAAACGATCTGCATAGCGCGACCGCCGAGCACGAAGCTGGGGCGCACAAGGCTGGGGTAGCCAATCGTCGCCGTAATGGCCAGCGCCTCTTCCAACGAAGTGGCAGTGCCACTCGGTGCCTGGAGCAAACCGAGGTCGTCGAGCAGCTTGGCGAACAACTTGCGGTCTTCCGCGAGTTCGATGTTCTTCGGCGAGGTACCGATGATGCGGACGCCGTTTTCTTCAAGTCCCTTGGCAAGGTTCAGCGGCGTCTGCCCACCAAACTGGACGATGACACCGAGCACCTGATCGTGGCGGTTTTCGCGCTCGTAGATGTTCAGCACGTCTTCCAGCGTCAGCGGCTCAAAGTAGAGCTTGTCGCTGGTGTCGTAGTCGGTGGAAACAGTCTCTGGATTCGAGTTCACCATGATCGTCTCATAGCCCAGCTCGCGCAGAGCGAAGCTGGCATGCACGCAGCAGTAGTCGAACTCAATGCCCTGACCGATACGGTTCGGGCCGCCACCGAGAATCATGACCTTCTTGCGGTCGTTGTCCCGCACTTCGTCTTCGATGCCGTAGGTGCTGTAGTAGTAGGGCGTGTAAGCCTCAAACTCAGCCGCGCAGGTGTCCACGAGACGATAGGTGGGAATGACGCCATACTTGATGCGGCCAGAACGAATGGCCTTCTCCGTCGTGCCAAATGCATGTGCGATCTGCTTGTCAGAGAAACCCATGCGCTTCCATTTGCGCATGGCACCAACCATCACTTCGGCCTTCTTTTCTTCGGTGCGCTCTGCTTCGGGAATCTGGCTGATCAAAGCCTCGGCAGACTGGCTGGGGATGAGCAGATCTTCCTGCACAATCTGTTCAAGCTGCCTCAAGAACCACCGGTCAATCTTCGTCAGCTCAAACACACGGTCCACCGTCCAGCCCTTCGCAAAAGCCTGGCCGAGGAAGAAAATGCGCTCGGCATTCGGCACGGTGAGCTTCGAGGTCAGCGTCTCGTCATCGACTTCCTTGTCGGCACCATCGCCGATGAGGCCGAAGCGCTTGATCTCCAGACTGCGCAGGGCCTTCTGCAGGGACTCCTTGAACGTGCGGCCGATGGCCATGGCCTCGCCCACCGACTTCATCTGCGTGGTCAGCGTCTCGTTGGCACCCGGGAATTTTTCAAAGGTGAAGCGCGGCACCTTGGTCACCACGTAGTCGATGGACGGCTCAAAGCTGGCCGGCGTCTCGCGGGTGATGTCATTCTTCAGTTCATCCAGCGTGTAGCCCACAGCCAGCTTGGCAGCGATCTTCGCGATGGGGAATCCTGTGGCCTTCGATGCCAGCGCAGAGCTGCGGCTCACGCGCGGATTCATCTCGATGACGATCATGCGACCCGTGTCGGGATGGATGGCGAACTGGATGTTTGAGCCACCCGTCTCCACGCCGATCTCGCGAATGCAGGCGAAGGAGAAGTCGCGCATGATCTGATACTCGCGATCCGTCAGTGTCTGAATGGGGGCGACGGTGATCGAGTCACCCGTATGCACGCCCATGGGGTCGAGGTTCTCGATGGAGCAGATGATCACGCAGTTGTCCGCCTTGTCGCGCATGACCTCCATTTCGAATTCCTTCCAGCCGAGCAGCGATTCCTCGATGAGCACTTCCGTCACGGGCGAGAGATCAAGACCGCTGGCCGTGATGGTTTCAAATTCTTCCTTGTTGTAGGCGATGCCGCCGCCAGTACCGCCCAGAGTGTAGGCGGGGCGGATGATGAGCGGCATGGTGCCGATCTGCTCGGCAATCACGCGGGCTTCCTCAATCGTGTGGGCTACGCCAGACTGCGGCAGGTCGAGCCCGATCTTGAGCATGGCATTCTTGAACAGCAGACGGTCCTCGCCCTTCTCGATGGCATCCGGCTTCGCACCGATCATGCGCACGCCGTGCTTTTCCAGCGTGCCCGCACGGTGCAGGGACATGGCGCAGTTCAGCGCCGTCTGGCCGCCCAGCGTGGGCAGCAGTACATCTGGCTTCTCCTTGATGATGATCTTCTCCACCATCTCGGGCGTGATGGGTTCGATGTAGGTGCGGAAGGCGAACTCCGGATCGGTCATGATGGTGGCCGGATTCGAGTTGATGAGCACCACTTCATATCCTTCTTCGCGCAAGGCCTTGCAGGCCTGGACGCCGGAGTAGTCAAATTCACAGCCCTGGCCGATGACAATGGGGCCGGAACCAATGACGAGGATGCGATGGATGGTTGTATCTTTGGGCATGGGGGAGGAAAAATGGGACGAAATCCGGGTGCGGACGACGAGTGCGGCAGGTTGAGAGGAGTGGAAAGCGTATGATCTGGGCGCTTTCGGAGCGAAGGAACCACTGGCTGGCAGGCCAGGGCTACGGCATCGCGGGGCCGGAAAGCCCGGCATCTTGCACAGTCGATGCAGTGCGTCAAACGCAGGGGTGGAAAAGACGTGAAATAGCACCCAAAGGAGGGGCTGTTTTGCCGGTTTTCCGCTCAGCGGCTCAATTCACGAAGATTTTGACGCCGATGCTTTTGTAGGCCTCAGTCATCTCCTTCGCGATTTGTGAATAACTTCGTCCGTCTAGCAGCAGGTCAATATGCTTGAAAGGTGCCGTCTCAGCCTTCATGTCCGGCGGCGGAAAGTTTGTCGGGTAGCTGAAGCGACCACCTTCAAGATGCTTGACGCGAGGATCCTTGAAAAAGGTGCGCATGGCTTCGGTGTCGCCATAAACGGCATCCATAAACTTGATGAAACGCGTGCCTTTTTTGTCGCCATCCAGATGGCAGAAGAAATACACCGCGAGCACCGAGCGGAAGTAGAGCTCCCCCATCTTTCGATTGGTGGTGTTGGCGATGCCAGACCACTTGGCACGGTTCATTGTCAGGTGCTCTTCCAAATTATCAATTTCAATGGCATACCCACGCTTCTGCATTTCCTGAATATGGTCTTTCATGCCCTTCTGGTGCGCGTCGGCGCGGAACTTTCCGGCGTTGTAGGGCAGCATCTCGGTGTATTCCGCCGTGCCCTCAATCACCCATACGGGCAAAAAGGTGAGGTAGGCGTCCATCACCTGATGGGTGATCTCATGGATCAGGGTACCTCCGTCGTAGTTCTCGTCCTTGGCATACGTTTTGCCCAGAAGCTTGAGGCCGATGCTGGGAAACGGCACACGGAAAATCTTGTCCCCGCTCATGTACACCCCACCGGAGTTTTCCGGGCCACCTGCGGCGATGTAATCTTTCCGCGTCTCATACAGCTCGGCCTTGTAGCGCTCGAAACCCTCGGGGGGTTGGCAGATCACCCCCCATGGCAAAGAAGCGACGAGCGTCTTCGTGGACTCAAAGGTACGCGCGACCTCTTTCATCACACTAGGCATGAGTTTGGCCTGCGAGGTGAACTCGAAGCCTTCGGAGCGGTACAAGCACTTTCGCGCCGTCGGATTCTCCTCAACCACCTGAATCTCAATGGATTTAGAAGGCACCACAACATTTTCCGGCCAGGTGCGTTTCTCGACGGGAACCCGGTTAAATGAGAGGGCTGTCACAGCAGGCGCGGCCCCTTGGGCGGTGGCTGGCGCAGGCGCAGCCGCGGTCTGACTCTTCACGAAAGCCTGATCTTCGGCGCACAACCGGGCAAGTGCCAGCTGGTGCTCTTTGCCATCCGCCATTTTCAAGGTGACACTGTCGGCAGTGGCGCTGACGAAGGCGGCCTGAATGATTCGTCCCTGCGCATCCTTCCACGGACGTAGGACGGTTTCCTCCGCATCTGCTGCCTCAGTGAGCGCAATCGTGCAGCACATGGCCAGAATGATCCGGGTGGGGCGGAAGTTCATGCCGGATTTATACAATGCCGGATGTTGTTCGCGCAAATGCTTCCTGTTTGAAAGAAGCGAAAGGGTGTCATGGTGGGCGGGACCGGACGAAAGTGTCCGGCCCTCTTTTTTAATTCGTCATCTCATGTGCGGTTTTCTCGGTTGGTTTCGTCTGCCAGGCACACAGTGGCTTGAGGATGAGCGTGCCATGCGGATCCGGGCGCTGCAGATGATCGTGCATCGCGGTCCTGACGACAGAGCGGAGGCCGAAGGTGATGGCTGGTGGATGGGCTTCCAACGGCTTTCCATCCTGGATCTGAGCGATCACGGCCGGCAGCCCATGTCGTTCGGTGGTGGCCGTTTCACGCTCACCTTCAACGGCGAAATTTATAACTTTCGCGAGCTGCGGGCAGGCCTTGGAGAAGTGAACCTGCCATCCTCAGGAGATACAGCGGTGCTGGGGGCGTTGCTTGAGCGAGCGCCAGTTGAGAAGGTGCTGGCGGAGTTGCGTGGCATGTTCGCGATCGCCTGGAGGGATGCGGAAACGGGATCGGTGGTGCTGGCGCGGGATCACTTTGGCATCAAGCCGCTGTATTATCGCATAAGCAGTGCCGGAGAGCTGGTTTACGGCTCTGAACTGCGTGCCGTGCGGAAGCTGGGCGGTGGGGGGCGAGTATCGCGCGTTGCACTCGCGCAGTATTTCCAGTGGGGTGCGCTACAGAGTCCGGAGACCCTGTTTGATGACGTGCGCTGCCTGCCTCCGGGACACCTGCTCGTATGGCGTGGCTGCAAGACCGAGGTCAGACGTTGGTTCCAGCCAGCCTGGCCCGGGCCCGATGCCTGGGTGCATGATGCGGTGGAGCAAAAGCGCCTGGTGCGTGAGGGCGTGCTGGAAAGCGTGAGGGCCCATTTGGTCTCGGATGTGCCGGTGGGTGTGTTCCTGAGCGGAGGACTGGATTCGAGCCTTCTGGTGGCCTGCATGCGCGAGGCAGGCCAGAAGAGCATCAAGGCGTTTTCCATTGGCTACGAGGAGAATGCAGGAGTGCCGGACGAGAGCGACGCGGCACGGCGCACAGCAGAGTATTTCGGCTGTGATTTCGTGCGTGAACGACTCACCGCTGATGCACTTGAGTCGCGTCTGGACAGCTATTTTGATCAAATGGATCAGCCGACGGGTGATGCGCTGAACACATGGCTGGTGTCGCGGCTGGCTTCCTCAGAGGTCAAGGTGACACTCAGCGGGCTGGGTGCCGACGAGTGGTGGGCCGGATACAATTACCACCGTCTCATTGCCCTGGCGGCGAAGTCGCCGCTGCTTTCCGCCGGCGGGCTGGCGCGCAAGGCGGATTCGTTGCTGCCGCAGGGCATGCGTGGTCACAAGGCGTGGAAGGTGCTTTTTTATGCACTCGGCGGTGCCGGGCGTGACGTGCGCGAATGGCAGTCCTTTGGCCGCACCATCATGCCACCCGCTCAAGTGGCACGACTTTTGCATGGAGACTCCAAAATGCCTAGCCCTCCGGTCTTCGAACCACAGTCGCCAGACTCGTGGCTTCATGAACTTCTCCTGCGTGAAACAGAGACCTATCTGGCCAACACCCTGCTGCGGGACAATGACGTGATGAGCATGGCTCACTCGCTGGAACTGCGCGTGCCGCTGGTGGACAGGGAGATCTTTGCGCTGGCCGGCAGGATGCCGCCGGAAAGCAAACTGAACACCCTGGGCGGCAAGCGTGTGCTGCGCGAGGCCTTCCGCGAACTTCTTCCCCCCCGTATCTATGATGACCGGCAGAAGAAAACCTTCACGCTGCCGCTGATGAAATGGATGCGTCTGCCGAAATGGCAGGAACGCATCCGCGACACCCTCGGTTCACAGCGCTTTCGTGACCGTGGCTGGGTGGAGGAGGGGCAGAAAAGGGAGATTTGTGATCAATATTTCGGCGGCAGTCTGGACTCAAAGGCAGCATGGCCGTTGAGTCAGCGCGTTTGGATGCTATACGTGCTGGAGGAATGGGCGCGACGACACTACGACGAAACGAGGGAACAGCAATGACACCGGGTATTCTACAGGTGTTTAACCGCTATCTTTTCCCTGGCGGCGAAGAGATGAGCGTGGACCGCATCTTCACTCACCTGAGCGCACGCCATGCCATGTCACGGTGCTTCTTCGACAGCGCGGACTGGAAAGCCGAAGGCGCTCCGGGAACTGCCGGGCAGGTGAAGCGGCTCTTTTACAACAAAGAGTCGCGTGCGCGCTTTGAGTCGGCCCTGGATGCCAGCGGTGCCAGCGTGGCCTTGTTTCACAACATCTTCCCGGTCGGCTCGCCGTCGTTGTATCATGCAGCGCTGCAGCGTCGTCTTCCGGTGGTGCAGTACCTGCATAATTATCGTCCGTTTTCAGTCAATGGTTCGCTGCATGTGAACGGCAGGTTGATGCAGGACGCGCTTTACGGCAGCTACTGGAAAGAGGTGTTCGCAGGCGCATGGCAGGGATCCGTGGTGAAGAGCGCCATGTTTGCCGTCATGCTGAAGGCCCTGCACCGCAGCGGCTGGCTGAAGAGCGTGAAGTCATGGATCACCATTTCAGATTTCATGCGACAGAAGCTGGTCAGCTCAGGTGCGCTGCCTGAGGCCCGGGTTCACACGTTGCGTCATGCCTGGGATGCGATGCCCCAGGCCCCTGTGGTGGAGGATGCAGGCTACTACCTCTTTCTTGGGCGCCTGGTCGAAACCAAAGGCGTCATTCCTCTGCTCGATGCCTGGGACGAATTGCGTGCGCAACTCGGCAAAAAGACCCCTTTGCTGCACATCGCCGGAGAAGGTCCGCTCAGCGATGCCGTGCAGCAGCGCGTGCGCACCAATCCCTACATCGGCCAGCTCGGCCACACGGGAGGTGAAACCAAACGCGAGGCACTGCGTCGTTGCCGCGCTGTGATCGTGCCTTCAACGTGGTGGGAGCCCCTCGGCCTCGTGGTCTATGAAGCGTATGATTATCGAAAACCCGTGCTCGCCGCAAAATCAGGCGGTTTGAGCGAGATCGTTCAACATGGCGTCACCGGTTTGCAACATGAGCCTGGGGATGTTCGCAGCATTGTTCAGGATGTGCTGGCCATGGAAGCCACCCCTGCCACAGAACGCCTCGTCATTGGCAGCGCCGGTCGCCAGTGGCTGCTGCGCGAGGCGAGTCCCCAGGCCTGGTTGGAGCGCTTCGAAGAGATCTTGGCCGAAACGGTACGAAGCTAGCAAAGTTGCCAGTGCGCCTCGCGAACGCCCTCTGGTCCAACCACCGTCAACAATGGTAAACGGCTTGGTCTCGCCTTACTGCATGATCGTCACCCGCGCGCCAACTGGGGCGTGCTGGAAGATCGTCTCCGCCATGTCGCTCGGCAGGCGGATGCAGCCATGCGAAGCTGGCGATCCAGGATTGGGAATCGGTCCCGCATGCATGCCCACACCGTAACCAGTAATCCGCATCCAGTAGGGCATCCTGGCACCCACGAAATGTCCGCCCGGAGGAATGCGCGAAACACCCGCAGTGGCGTTGCTGTTCACCACATCGCCGTTGCTGTCCACGATCATGCCATAGCGGTTCGAGCGCTTGTCCACGATCTTTTCCATGATGTGAAAGGTGCCTGTGGGAGAAGCAAATCCGCTGCGTCCGGAGGCGACGTAAGTCCAGCCGACATTTTCACCACCTTTAAATAGATAAGCCTTCTGCTCGCTGAGATCGATGTTCACACTCAACGGACCAGGCTTGCTGGTGCCATTCCACACATACATGACCGGCTGCGATGCAAGCGGCGGCATGATCCTCATCGGCCGACGAGCCAGTTCAGTGCGCGAAGAGAACAGGGAAAACTCCGGCATGGCACACTGGCTCAGGAGCAGTACGCAGGCGGAGGAAATGAAAAGACGAGAGACTCTCATAGCGATCACAATTCTAGGAGCACATACTGCGCCCGTGCAACCAATCAGCTAGAGCCCAAAGCAAGTTTTAAATTTCACTGGCTTCGCTGATTCCAGTAAATCTTAATATTCTTACTCCGACGACCTGCAGCGATGATCTCCAAATCGCGATCGCCATCAAGGTCGGCACAAACGGCATCTTCACACGCCATGCCGCCATCGTCGATGAAGGTCTCTTGCCAGCCGCTGCCGTCCTCTTTCGTTGTCCAGAACAGCTTCACCGCCACCTTGCCAATCTTCTGCTGTGCACGCCAGCCAACGACGATCTGACGGTTGTTCATGCCAAGCAGATCATGCGTGGCAATGGCGTGACCATCGACGAGTTGATCGCTGAGTACTCGGCGTTCCCATTCACCGTTTTTGGGACCTTCCGGCTTCGGGGTGTAAAGAACCAGCTTGTCCCCATGCATCGGCTCAATCGTCGTGATGTAGGGCTGCCCGCCTGCAAAGGCTCCATAGCGTACTTCGCCCGCACCTAAAAGCTCGGCTGAGTCTTTCGGATGCTTTGTGATCCAGTGTTCCCTCCAGCCGTTGTCGGATTGATCCAGCCGCACCACGCCTTCGCGTCCGGCGAGCAGCAGACTTTCCGCCTCCGTGCCCGGTGAGGAAATGATGTCGAGATTGTGCGTTTTGTGCATCGTCCCCTGCACCAGCGTGGTGTTCCACTCTTTGTGCGGATCATCAGGCATGTGGTAGGCCAGAACACGCACGCCAGCTCCCTCGGCGTTTTTGTCATTCCCACGGCCATGCAGCGGCACCACGACGAGGTCATAGCGCCCGGCTCGGTTGCGCACCCACTTCATGCGGTGCGTCGTGGGTTCATGCGTCAGTTTCACCGGCTCCCACTTCTGAGTACGATCCGCAGGCGGGATCAAATAAAACACGGCACCGCTGCCCACGGTGTCCGCCGGATTCCACTCGGCACCCACGGCGATCTCGCACTTGCCATCACCATTGATGTCACGCGCCGCGATGCATACATGGTCTTTCTCAGTCAGCTTTTCAGCGATGATGTGCTTCTTCCACGTTGGATTCTCATACCAGACGATCACATTGCTGTCCGCCAGCAGAATGTCCGTTCGCTTGTCCCCGTTCACATCCGCCACCACCAGCCCGTAGCCGATGCCAACGGCATCATCAATCTGCTGCTCTTTGAAGTTCGGTGTCTGCGCCTGCACGGAGGCGGCGAGGAGTGAGGCAAATAACAACGCGTTTTTCATGATCACCCAGCCTAGACGTAAACGCCGGCGGGAATCAATCGCACAAACTCACACCTCCTCGACTTTCC
Source organism: uncultured Verrucomicrobiota bacterium (assembly GCA_903838675.1). Classification (GTDB taxonomy): domain Bacteria; phylum Verrucomicrobiota; class Verrucomicrobiia; order Verrucomicrobiales; family Verrucomicrobiaceae; genus Prosthecobacter. Next base: position 31,699 of record CAILZI010000245.1, on the reverse strand, counting down.
GCCGCCAGCGCATCCCCAGCGCCACGCTCCACTGATATTTCCGCGCATGCTCGCGGATCAGAAACGGCATGTCGCAGGCCTTGGACAAATCAAAGTGCGGCTCCAGCAGGGACGTGAGCCACTCGCGCGTCGAGCCCTGCGGCCAGTTGCCACGCGGCGTAAATTCTTCCAGCCAGGTACAAGGTGTCGTCAGCAGCAGCTGCCCGCCTGGACGCACGAGGTCAGGCAGGCGCTCAATGAGTTTCAGCGGATCGGTCAGACGGCAGAGCAAATTCGCCGCATGCACGATGTCGTAGTCACCCAGATCGCTGCGCAGGTTCATCGCATCCCCTTGTTCGAAACGCACGCGGTCCCGTCGTAGATTCTCCGGCACGCGAGCCACCAGCGCCGTTTTTACGCTGCCTTCATCCACGCGCTCATAACTCATGCTGCCGTCAAGCGCCAGTGCCGCGGCCGCATCCACAAAACTCTGCGAGTAATCAATGCCCAGCACGCTGACACCAAAATTCGCCAGCTCAAAACTCGAACGCCCCACCGCACAACCGAGATCCAGCGCCACCGCCTCACAAGGCGTGCGCGGCAAATCGATCAGCTCCATCACCGTGCGCACTGGGAAACCCAGCGCCTCACGCGGCCCGCTTTCCCATGGCAGCACCTCCGCTGGCTGGCCATAATGGAAAAGCAGGTATTCGTCGAGCAGGCGACGGGTTTCGTAGATGTTCATCGCTCAGACTATTCGGCGGCCAAAGCTTCCAAAAGATACTTCGACGGCTGGAAGTGCTCGTTCAAGACCGTGACCACACCATCACGGAACATGCGCGTCTGCTTGATGTCAAAGTTAGGCGTCTTGTGCGGCGCGAAAAGGATGTCGTCGTGTGTTGCGTTTTGATGACGCTTGAACTGCGCAGGGGTGATGTGCCCGCCCAGATGGTCATCACGACCCGTCGCCAGATGGCAGGTGCCGAGCACTTTTTCATCCTGGATGTCCGCCCCTGAAACAGGCAGCACCTGCGTACCAAAACCAAGCTCTCCAAGCACACCGGTCATGGGATCATCCGCAAGCTTGGCATTGTGCGCATCAATCGTGCTCTGATTGCCAGCGATGAGTTCGGCCTTGATGATGCAACCACCGGTGACAGTGAGCTTGCCCAGCGTACCATCTTCATATTTCAGCGGGAAAGTACCTTCCGCACCCGTGGGCACAAAGTAAACCTCACCTGCCGGCAGATTCGCGATGTCAGGCGCATCCCCCTGGCAAAGGCCGTGGCTTTTCTGTGCTTCCTGTCGGTTCAATTCCAGACGCACCGTCATGTCAGGACCATTTTCGACGGTGAAATCGATTTCCACCCAATCGGCACGCGTCATCGCCTTGCGTAGCTTCTCGGCATCGATGCTGACGAGTTCGTAATCGACCGCGAGACCGGAATTCAAAATGACGTCATTCACGCCATGCAGCGTTGCACCGCGGAAGCCGTACTTCTTTGCAAACGCCGTCAGCGGCGCGGTGGCGGAGAAGGTCGAGATGCAGAGGATGATGTCGTAGTTCGGATAAACGTCCTTCTCCAGGCTCAATTCCTTGCCGCTCATATCGACACAAAGGTCAGGCAGATCGAGATTGCTTCCGGTGGTCTGCTTGTAAGCAAACATTTCACCGCCCTTCAGCGCCAGCTCTTCGGCCACGCCGCTTTTCAGCCCCAGGTAGAAATGCTCATGCGCACGCTGCTGGATGGGACGTTCCGGATTTTTCAAGAAGTTGTAATCCTTGGCTTCAGCGAGGTCCGGCAGGTCGATGAGAATGCAGATTTTGCGGCCGAACGTGGGCTTGAACACGGTGCCGAGCAGGCGTGAGAGATCAAATTTAGGAAACTGACGCCCTTGGGCAGTGGTTTGGACGGTTGTCATGGGAGCAGCGATCATAGGCATGGGAGAGTGTCAGGCAAATACGCCCTTCAATTTCAGTCGGATTCAATGAACTACGCGCAAATTATGCAAATTGATCCCACAGCAATTTCGCCACCATCGCCAGCACCACGGTGATGAAGATGATGCGGATAAACTTCGCCCCATGGCGAATCGCCATGCCAGCGCCCAGCCGCCCGCCAATGAGTTGCCCACAGATCATTGCTGCTGCGATTTCATAATTCACCCGCCCATAGGCCACGAAGACGAGCAGCGACGCCATGTTGCTGGTGAGATTCGCAACCTTCGTGAAAGCCGTGGCGCGAGTCAGTTCAAGTCCCAGAAGTGAAATGCAGGCCAAAGTCCAAAACGTGCCCGTGCCAGGACCAAAAAAGCCGTCATAAAAACCAAGCACGCTGCCCGCCAGACACGCAAAAGCTCCGAGCCTCAGCCGCGCCTTTGCCGCCTTTTTCCCCAGCCCCGGACTGAGCAGCACGTAGACAGCAATGCCCAGCAGCATCCAGGGCACGATCTTTCTCAGCACGTCGTTGCTCACTTGAGTCACCGTCCAAGTACCCAGACAGGCTGCCACAAACGTGATGAACACCGTGAGCCTCACTTGCGGCCACGATACGAACCCCGCCTTCGCATACTTCCGCACCGCCATCAGCGTGCCCCACACGGCCTGCATCTTGTTCGTCCCCAGCGCGATTTGCGGTGAAAGTCCCGCCCATAGCAATGCAGGCACGGAGATCAATCCGCCTCCGCCTGCAATGGCGTCAATGAATCCGGCACTGAGTCCGGCAAGAAACAGCAGCGCGATCGTTTCCCAGCTCATGCTTTTCGGCCCAGAATGCGATCCAGCGAATCAGAAGTCTGGTAGATCAGCGCCTCCGGGTAGTGCGGATAGGGATGAAAATATTCGAAAGTCAGGAAGCCTTCATACCCAGTGTCTGCGAGCGCATCCGTCACCGCCGGCCAGTTCGTCGTGCCATCGAGCAGCGGGCGGAAAGTTTCGAGGCTGAAGTCCGTGCCCTTTTTGGTGAACTCCTTCAGGTGAACGTTCTTCGTGCGCTTGCCAAGCACCTTGGCCCAATGCTCAGGGAACTGAAACATGCTGATGTTCCCTGTGTCAAAATGCACGCGCACATGCTCGCTGCCAAAGCTGTCCACAAAGGCGTTCATCTCCATGGGCGTCATCAGGTAGCCATTGAAAAAGATGTTCTCGATGTTGAGGCAGACCTTCAGCTTCTCCGCCTGCTTCGCCAGCTGGCCCACAGCCTCGCGGGCACGTTGGTCGCAGACATCATTCGCCACCGGCTCATGATCCGTCCGCCACGGAATGTATACTGCGCCCGGCACCACGAGCACATTCTCGACACCTAAATCGTGCGCACACTGGGCGATTTTTCCGGCCAGTTCCATGCCCTGCGCCCGCTTCGCGGGATCATTGCTCGTCAGCGGGTACGGCCAGAACAGGAATGAGCACAGACCGCTGATCTGGATGCCGATTTCATCCGCCATCTTGCGAATCTTCACATAATCCGCCGTGCCATGCTTCGGCGAGAGATCATTGTCGAGATCGTAGTTCAACTCGATGCCGTCGAACCCCGCATCCTTGGCCAGCTGCATGCACTCACGCAGCGTCATACGCTCAGGATACGGAAAGGCCCACTGGTTGATGGACTTCAGCATCTTGTACTTCTTCACCGCTCCACGCCGCGCATCGGGTGCTGCAACAGGAGCCGCACAGACGGGTTCAAAGGCCAACGCACTGAGGCCTACGGAGGCAATGGTGGCTTTGAGGGCGTCACGGCGGGAAAGGGAGTCTGCGGGCGGGTTCATGGCTTGATGCAATCAGAAGCAGGAAACGATGGCAAGAGGAAGAAACTCACCACGCATCACCAGTTTCGGCGCGCAGGACGTACTTGCCTTTGGCCCCGGCATTTGGAGAATCGCCCTTCTCATGAAACAGCTCATTCCTGTCTTTTTCGCCGCCCTGTCCCTCGCCGCTGCTGAATCCGGCGCACCGGTCGGCAAATTTCAGCAGCTCGATCCGACGATCCCAACGCCTTCGGCCCAGCGCAATGCTTCGGGTGCACCCGGAACAGCCTACTGGCAGAATCGCGCCGACTATGACATCAGCGTCGAGCTGGATGACGTGAAGCGCACGATCACGGGCGAGGCCACAGTGACCTATCACAATGCCTCCCCAGACCCGCTGACCTACCTCTGGGTGCAGCTCGATCAAAATTTCCTTTCCCACACTGCGGACTCGCGGGCCGTGCCGAATACCAAGCGAGGTATCGATCCGTCCAAGATCACCTACTCAGCACTCGACCGCCTGCTGGCCTACGAAGACTACGATGGCGAGATGAAGATCACCAAGCTCACCGATGCCAAGGGCAACGAGCTGCCCCATGCCGTGGTGAAAACCATGCTGCGCCTCGATTTGAACGAGCCTCTGGCCGGCGGCGCCGACTTCGTCTTCAAGATCGCCTGGAGCTACCCCATCAACGACTGCGAACGCATCAATGCGCGCACGGGCTACGAGTTCTTCAAGGAGGACGGCAACACCATTTACACCATCGCGCAGTGGTTCCCGCGCATGGCCGCCTACACGGATTACGCCGGCTGGATCAACAAGCAGTTCCTCGGCACCGGCGAGTTCACCCTCGAATTCGGCAACTACACCGTGCGCCTGACTGTCCCGGACGATCACCTCGTGGCTGCCACGGGCACCTTGCAAAATCCGGAGGCCGTCTTGACGAAAACCCAGCGTGACCGCCTGAAGCAGGCCGAAAGCGAAAAGAAAAAGCCCTTGTTCATCGTCACTCCAGACGAGGCCAAAGCGGCGGAAAAAGGCAAGCCCAAGGGCAAGAAGACTTGGATCTTCCAGGCGGACAACGTGCGTGATTTCGCCTTCGCTTCGTCACGCAAATTCGTCTGGGATGCCATGGCCGTCGAAGGCGCCAATGTGAATGGCAAGCCAGTGATGGCCATGTCGCTCTACCCCAAAGAAGGCATGCCGCTGTGGGACAAGTATTCGACCCACGCCATCGCCCACACCATTCAGGTCTATTCACGCTACACCTTCGAGTACCCGTATCCGATCGCGTGGTCGGTCAACGGCCCCATCGGCGGCATGGAATACCCGATGATCTGCTTCAATGGCCCACGCCCTGAAAAAGACGGCACTTATGCCGAGAAGACGAAGTATGGCCTCATCGGCGTGGTGATTCATGAGGTCGGGCACAACTACTTCCCCATGATCGTGAACAGCGACGAGCGCCAGTGGACGTGGATGGACGAAGGCCTGAACTCCTTCGTCGAATTCCTCACGGAAGAAGAATGGGAAAACGACTGGAAGCACCGCCGCAACGAGCGCGGCATGACGGACTACATGCGCCTCAAGGACCGCGTGCCGGTAATGACCAACTCGGAATCCATCGCCGATCTCGGCCCGAACGCCTACGGCCAGCCCACGGTGGCGCTGAACATCCTGCGCGAACACATTCTCGGCCGCGAGGCCTTTGATCATGCCTTCAAGACTTATGCCAAGCGCTGGATGTTCAAGCGCCCGACGCCCGCTGATTTCTTCCGCACCATTGAAGAAGCCAGCGGAGTCGATCTCGACTGGTTCTGGCGCGGCTGGTTTTACAGCACCGACCATGTCGATGTCTCCATTGATGAGGTGAAGTGGCTGCAGCTTGACTCACGCGATCCCGCCATCGAAAAACCCAGGAAGAAAAAGGAGGAGGAAGAACTGCCCAAAACCCTAACCCGTGAGCGCAACTACTCGCTTTCCAAGCGCATCGACCGCTACCCCGAACTGAAAGACTTCTACGACAGCTACGACAAAGCCACCGTGCTTCCGAGCGAAAAGAAGAAATTCGAATCGCTCATCAAGGAGCTCAAGGAGGAAAAGATCGATCCCGCGCTGCTGCAAACCAAGCACAACTTCTACCTCATCGAGTTCAGCAACGTCGGCGGCCTCGTCACCCCGGTGATTTTGAAAGTCGAATACACCGACGGCAGCACTGAAGAACTCAAGCTCCCCGCCGAGATCTGGCGCTTCAACACCGAGAAAGCCGCCAAACTCCTCTTCACCAAAAAGGAACTGAAATCCGTCACCTTCGACCCCCGCCAGGAACTCGTGGACACTGACGTCGAAAACAACTTCTGGCCGCGCCGCCCGGTGAAAAGCAAATTCCAGCTCTACAAGGATGACAAGCCCGCCAATCCGATGCGTGAACTCACCAAGCCAGAGAAGGAAGAAAAGAAGGACGAGGAGAAAAAGAACTGACCTTATCGTCCCGCGTTCCGATCCAGAATACGCGTGATGCCGCGCAGCGGAATCGCCACCCAATCCGGCCGGTTGTTCAGTTCATAACACACCTCATACACCGCCTTCTCCAGCAGGCAGACTTCGAGGAGCATGCGCAGTTCCTGGTCATTTGCGGGCAGGAAGGATGCCCCCTTGGCCGTGGCCAGATAAGCACTCATGAAAGCACCACTGACACCCTCCACCCATGCTTCCGCACGCTCAGTTCGCTGTGCGAGAGCGGTGTGAGCAGCGTAATCGAATGAGCGCAGCATCCCCGCGACATCACGCAACGGCGAATGCTTGATGCGGCGTTCATTCAATGGCCTGCCGGGCTCCCCTTCAAAATCAATGATGATGAAGTCGCCTCCGGTATCGAGCACCTGCCCCAGATGATAGTCCCCATGAATGCGGATGCGCTTGGCGTTGATCGGGTGCTCCATCAGGGCCGTATGACGTCGCAGGATTTCCTGCTCACGCAGCAGCAACCCGGCAGCTTCGTCATTAGGCACATCCAGCTGCTGCTCCAGAAGCTGCATCATGCGCCGCGTGGCTTTCCCCATGGATTGGCAAAGCGAGTCCCGATATTCCGCAGTGAATGCTTCGGCCGTAAAATCTCCGTCTGCCGCATCCGCAGCCAACGATAGATGCATTTGCGCGGATATCTCTCCCAACCGCCGCGCCTGATCGAGATCACTGCCACCAATGTCCCCATCCTGTGATTGAGCCAGCGCCCTTAGCGTGGAAGTCCAGGCAGTGCCTTCACACGGAACATTCGTCACCAGCAGCGCCAGCACACACGGCTCAGCATCTTCCGCCTTGTATTCAATGACTCCGCAGTAGCCAGGCACATTCGCAAACTTCTTGCCACCGCCGAGGTGGCGCAGCAGTTCAGCCTCTGGATTCTCACCGCGCTCCGGCCGGCGGTAGAGTTTGAGAAAAAAATGGTCCGCGTAAATGATGGATGAGTTGCTCTGCTCCACCTTCAGCAAACGCGAAGGCACCGGCTGAACCATCTCCTTCGCCCGAGCCTTGAAATCAGCGCCACAGATCCCCACCAGTTCACCCGAATCGCAACAGAGACGCTGCTCATCAACAATCATCTTCAGCAAGGCCGCACGAAACGCCTCATCCTCCAGCGCATCAACCAAGCCACCACCTTCTGCCGCCAGTTGCAGCGCTAAGAGATAAGTCTCAGCAGGAGCTTCAAGGTAACTCACCTGAAGCAAAATCAGTTTTCCGACATCCCCCACAGTAAAAGCCTCCAACAACTGCACATCACGCAGTGTTTGCGCCTTCCCACCAAACCAGCGGCAGCCACGCAGATACTCCATGAATTCAGCGCTGCTCAACGCCGCGAGCGCATCCGCCCACTTCATCGTCTGTTCATCGTGATTCTGCGCCGCTTTCGCCATGCCGATGCTTGCTGCAAATCACAGCCATCCGCAAGACCCACAGCTCCTCATAAAACGAATGAGGCGGTCGTTGCCGACCGCCTCACGATTTGAATCAACGCATTAATCCCGGTTTACAGGTAGTCGTTCACCAGGTTTTCCAGCATCTCCTGACGACCACTGCCGAGGAGTGGCTCGCCATTGGCGAGGATGTGGGCTTCGAGTTCCGCAAAGCCGACTTCACCTTTCTCGATCTTCGCGCCAATGCCGGAATCATAGGTGCTGTAGCGCTGCTTGATAAAGCCGTCGAGACGGCCGTCTTCAATCATCGCGTGGGCGATCTTAAGACCGCGGGCGAAGGCGTCCATGCCGCCGATGTGGGCGTGGAAGAGATCGACGGGTTCGAAGGATTCGCGACGGCACTTGGCGTCAAAGTTGAGGCCGCCCGTGGTGAAGCCGCCCATCTTGAGCACTTCGAGCATGATCTCGGTGGTGAGATAGATGTTGGTCGGGAACTGGTCGGTGTCCCAGCCGACGAGTGTGTCACCCGTGTTGGCATCCACCGAACCCAGCGCGTTGGCAGCGACCGCCACCTGCATCTCATGACGCATGGAATGACCGGCGAGCGTGGCGTGGTTGGTTTCGAGGTTGAGCTTGAAATGGTCGAGCAAGTTGTGCTCGCGCAGGAAGTTCAAGCAGGCAGCGGCGTCCGAATCGTACTGATGTGTGGAGGGCTCACGTGGCTTCGGCTCGATGTAGAACTGGCCGGTGAAGCCGATCTTCTTCTTGTAATCAACAGCCATGTGCAGCAGGCGGGCGAGGTGGTCGATCTCGCGCTTCATGTTGGTGTTCCAGAGTGTCGCGTAACCTTCACGACCACCCCAGAAGGTGTAACCTTCACCGCCGAGGCGATGCGTCACATCCATGGCCTTCTTCACCTGAGCGGCGGCGTAGGCAAAGACACCCGCGTTCGGGCTCGTGGAGGCACCCTGACAGTAACGCGCATGGGAGAAAAGGCAGGCTGTGCCCCAGAGAAGTTTCTTGCCGGTCTGCTTCTGTGCTTTTTCAAGTTCGTCAGCGACAGCGTCAAAGGCGGCATTGCTCTCGGCCAGCGTGGCGAGTTCAGGTGCCACGTCACGGTCATGCCAGCAGTAGTAGTCCACGCCGAGCTTGTCCATGAATTCAAAGCAGGCCCACACGCGGCGCTGCGCGTTGGCCACGGAGTTGCTGCCGTCATCCCAGGGGCGCTGGGCGGTGCCGCCGCCGAACGGATCGGACAGCGTGTTGCGCATGGCGTGCCAGTAGGCGACCGCGAAACGCATCTGCGAGCGCATCGTTTTGCCACCGACGATTTCGTCAGGGTTGTAGTGCTTGAAGGAGAGCGCGTTGCGGCTCTTGGGTCCTTCGTACTGAATTTTAGGGATGTCAGGGAAAGCGTCGTTCATGGTAGGACTCGCAAGGGAGACGAAACAGGACGCTGTGCAACTGGTTCGTAGGACTCTGGCGGACACTTTTTGGGCCGAATTGGACGCCCTTGCCCGCTCACAGCGCCTTCTTGTTCGTCTCCTCGGCCATCCACACGGCGACCAGTGTAATGACGGCCATGACAATGAGATACACCGCCACCAGCCACGGTTTGCCACCGGTTTGATCCAGCAACGCCGTGGCAATGAGCGGGGCCATGCCACCTGCCAGAGGTGAAGCAAGCTGATACCCAAGCGATGCCCCGCTGTATCGCACCCGCGTACCAAAAAGCTCGGAAAAGAAGGCGGCCTGCGGTCCATACATCGCCGCGTGCCCGATGAGTCCGATGACGACGGCAGCAATGACAAGCACCACCTGCCGCGTCTCAATCATCCAGAAAAACGGAAAAGCGAACAGCAGCAGAAAGAACGCACCACCGAGATAAACCGGCCGCCTGCCGATGCGATCCGACAGCGCCCCGAAGAATGGGATTGCAACCAGCTGCACCGCAGAACCGATGAGCACCGCGTTGAGCAGTGTGGCCTGCGGCATCCCGAGCTGCTGCGAGCCGTAGCTGAGCACCAGCACGGTGAAAATGTAGAAGAAGGCGTTCTCTGCAAAGCGTGCCCCCATGGCCAGCACCACATTGCGCGGGTGGTCGCGCAGCACGGCAAAAATAGGCACCTTCGGACCTGCGTCCTGCGCTTTGGCCTGGGTGAAGACCGGGCTCTCAATGATCTTCAGCCGGATGAACATCCCCACCCCCAGCAAAAGCACACCCAGCAAAAAGGGCACCCGCCAGCCCCAGGAAAGAAAGGCGGCCTCGTTCATGGATGACACAATCATGAAAACCGCATTCGCCAGCAGCAATCCCACCGGCACGCCGGCCTGCACCCAGCTTGCATAATAACCACGCTTGCCCGCGGCCCCATGCTCCACTGCCATGAGCACCGCACCACCCCACTCCCCGCCGACACCAAAGCCCTGGATAAAGCGCAGCAGCACGAGCAATATCGGAGCCCAGACACCGACCTGCGCATATGTCGGCAGCAGGCCGATCAGCACCGTCGCCACACCCATCAGCATGAGCGTGGTCACCAGCATGGATTTCCGGCCGATCTTGTCGCCGAAATGGCCGAAGACGATGCCGCCGACGGGTCGTGCAAAGAAGCCCACCGCATAAGTCGCGAAAGCGGCCATCGTGCCCGCAAGGGGATCGAAGTTCGGGAAGAACAGCTTGTTGAAAACCAGCGCCGATGCCGTGCCATAGAGAAAAAAGTCGTACCACTCGATGGTGGTGCCGATGAAGCTGGCAATGACGACGCGGCGGGTGCTGTTGGGATCTGACATGGCTTGGAGCCGGTCAGGCTGACAAGTCGAAGGGCGCAACACAAGACGAAAAGCGTTTTGCCGCACTCTGGGCGCATCCAATTCACAAACCCGGTGTTCAAGGTCGCCACCATGAAGACTGCCATCCTCCTTGCCCTGGTCTCGCTCCTCGGTGCTGCGCCTCTGCACAGCCAGTCCGCCGACGCTCCCGTCGATTTCGACAAGGCCCGTCAACTGTTCGAAAAACGTCAGGGCGGCGCCACGCTCACGGCGGAAGAAAATGCCTTTCTTGAAAAGGCCCGGGCTGCCCATGAGGCACAGATGCAAAAAACAGGCTCTGGCGGCCAGCCCTCCTCCCAAGGAGCGGACGGCATCGATTGGAAAAAGGCTCAGGATCTTTACCATCGCGAGAAAAACGGCGAAAAGCTCAGCGAGGCCGATCAAAAGTATCTCGATCATGCTAAGGAAGTCCGCAGCCGTGGCGGCAATCGCGGTGGTGGTGGCCGCCCGGCGAATCAGCGCAAAGCACCCGAGAGCGGACTCAAGCCCCTCACAGACATGACCGCCGAAGAAACGTACGAAGGAGAAGACGGCGGCCTCTACGGCAAAGGCAGCAATCTGCCTCCTGAGTCGCTGAAAAAGTCAGCCGACACGGCGCTCGCCCAGATCAAACCGCTCGATGCCGAGGGCAAACCCTCCGAAGGCGGCAAAATCGCGTTCGTCTCCATCAGCATGTCAAACGCCACCCAGGAGTTCTCCTTCTTTAAAAGCATCGCCGACAAAGACTCGCGCAAGTCCGACAAACTCACCATCGTCGATTGCGCGCAGGGTGGCCAGACCATGGCCGCCTGGGCGCAGCCGGAAGGCCGCCCGTGGCCTGAAGCCATGAACCGCCTGAAAGCCGCCGAAGTCAGCCCGCAGCAGGTGCAGGTGGCATGGGTCAAGCTCGCCAACGCTGGCCCCTCCGGCTCCAAGACCGAGCATCTGGCCACGCTGGAGGCCGACACCATCAAGGTCCTGCACCTTCTCAAAGAGCGCTTCCCCAATCTCCGCATCGCCTATCTCGCCAGCCGCATCTACGCCGGCTACGCCAGCACCGGCCTCAATCCCGAGCCCTATGCGTATGAGGGCGCCTTCGCAGTGCGTCATCTCATTCAGCAGCAGATCAGTGGCGATGAATCACTCGCCCTCTCCAAGTCACCCCTCCTCCTCTGGGGCCCCTACCTCTGGGCCGATGGCGAAAAAGGCCGCAAATACGACGACCTCAAATACACCAAGGAAGACTTCGGCCCCGATGGCACCCACCCCAGCAACACCGGCCGCGAAAAAGTCGCGAAGCAACTGCTTGAGTTCTTTGCCACGAACCCATTGGCGAAGAGCTGGTTCGCTAAATAAATTTTACCTCCCCGTCAGCCGCTTCCACAGACCCCGTGCGCCAGCAGGCGAGGTGTCTTGTTGCGGGGCCTGAGCTTGTGGCCGCGGCCCTGCTCCAGCTGCCGGACGGCGCTCGCCCCCCTGACGTCCGCCTCCACCTTGGCTTCCCTGACCACCTGGACGTCCACCGCCTTGGCCGCTTGGGCGACCTCCGAAACCACCGGGACGGCCTCCACCTTGCCCACCACCGCCACCCGGGCGACCACCACCGCCCTGCGGACGGCGCGGTTGCTGTGAGCGCTGTTCCCGGCGCTCCGGCCGTTCATCGCTGAATGGCTGCGGTGCGGCGTTGTAGTCGAAGCCTTCGGCCTTTTTGCGAACGAGTCCGCGATTGATAAAACGTTCCAGCTTGCGCACATCGGGCAGCTCATCAGGCGAGACGAAGCTGATCGCATCCCCAATAGCCTGCGCACGGCCCGTGCGGCCGATACGGTGCACATAATCTTCCACGATGTGCGGGAAGTCGAAATTCACCACATGTGAGATGCCATCCACGTCAATGCCACGCGCGGCAATGTCCGTGGCCACGAGCACGCGCACCGTGCCCGTCTTGAAATCATCAAGCGCACGCAGGCGCTGGTTCTGCGAGCGGTTGGCATGCAGCGTCGCGCACTTCACGCCGGTCGATTCGAGCTTTTTGGCGATCTTGTCCGCGCCGTGCTTGGTGCGGCTGAACACCAGCACCATCTGCATCTTTTCATCCTTCAGCAGATGCGAGAGCAGCGACATTTTCAGATGTTTATGCACCTCATAGACAAGCTGCGTCACTGTCTCCGCCGGATTCGCACGCTTGCCGATCTGCACAACCTTCGGCGCACGCTGGAACTCATGCGTCAGCGTTTCGATCTCCTTCGAGAGCGTCGCAGAAAACATCAGCGTCTGCCGCTTCTTCGGCAGTTGATTGATGACACGGCGGATGTCCGGCAGGAAGCCCATGTCCAGCATGCGGTCCGCTTCATCGAGCACGAGGTATTCGAGCTGGGAAAAATCCGCGCAGCGCTGCTCCATCAAATCAAGCAAACGACCCGGGCAGGCGATGACAATGTCGCTCCCGGCACGCAGAGCATCCTTTTGCGGCTTTTCACCGACTCCTCCGTAAATTTTGGCGATCTTCAGCGGCAGATGTCTGGCGTAGGCCATCACATTCTCTTCGATCTGCGCCACGAGTTCACGTGTCGGTGCCAGCACCAGCACGCGCGTACGGCGGCGCTGGTCCCGAGGAACAGGATTCGAAGTCAGGCGGGTCAGGATCGGCAGCGTAAAAGCCGCGGTCTTGCCAGTTCCGGTCTGTGCGATGCCGATGACATCGCCACCCGCAATCACCACCGGAATCGCCGCAGCTTGAATGGGGGTGGGCTCCGTGTAACCGGCTTCTTCGATGGCAGTGAGGATGTTCGGGTCGAGGCCGAGAGCTTTGAAAGACATGTGCCCCCTCCTTAGCCGCCGATAGGGCGATTAGCAATGACACGTTTCTCCCCCCATCACCGGCCATCACAGCTTTGCCGCATCCGCCGCGCGCCAGAGATACCATGCCGCCAGGGTTCGGTGCGGCTGCCAGCGTTCAGCCAGAGCTCGAAATTCCTTTGGCTTCGGCATCTCATCGAGCTTTTTGGCCACACGCCAGCCGTTGCGCACACCAAAGTCATCGCTGGGAAACACGTCCGGCCTGCCAAGGGTGAAGATCAGCAGCATCTCAACCGTCCAGCGGCCAACACCCCGTACAGCCACGAGCCGCCCGATCAATTCCTCGTCATCGAGCTTCAGTGCCGCCGCTCGCTTGGGGATCTGCCCGCTGATCGTCTTGGCGGCAATATCGCGAATGGCCAGCATCTTGCCCGTGGAAAAGCCGCATCCCCGCAGGGCCTCATCACTGGCCTCCATTACTTGTGCGGGCTGCGGGAAGCGCGTTTGCGGAAACAACGCCTTGAAGCGGCGCAGGATGGCCTCCGCAGCGTTCGCATGCAGCTGCTGGTGCGCCACCGCACTGATCAGCGCCTCGTACGGCGAACGCTTATGCGGCACCAGCTGGCAGGGCCCATGCGCCTCGATCAGACGGCGCATGACTGGGCAGCGCTTGGACAGGCGGGCTTCGGCTTCAGAGTGCATGGCCGGACAGGATTGCGACATCGAAACAAATGCAAGATTGATTCAACGCTCGAGATCGAGTTTGTTTCTCATCTTCCGCAGTCTCGATCTCACCAGCAACCATGGCACAACTCACCTTTGTTCTCGACGACGGCCAGGAAATCGTGGTCCCCCTCGCGGAGCACATGACCGTCGGGCGCTGGGAAGACAATGATGTGGTCGTCGATGACGAACGGGTTTCAAAACACCATGCCGAGCTGGTTCGCAATGCAGATGGCAGCATCCAGTTGTTTGATTCCAACTCCACCGCCGGCACTTTCGTCAACGGCGAGCGCGTGCGCAGCCACACTCTCAGTCATGGCGACAAGCTGGCTTTCGGGCCGCTGACCGCCGTGCTTGATCTCTCCGATCAAGCAGCCAATGGCAGCACCGTCGCTGAAGTACCCGCAGGTGATCAAACCCAGGCATTAGCCATCGATCAGCCAGTCAAAGCCGACAAAATCGCAACCCGAAAGCGCAATAAAGGCGGCAAACAGGCCTCCGCCCCAGATGCAGAGCTCACCGCCCTGCGTCAAACCGAACTTCAAGAGACGGTCACCCGTCTTGAATCAGAGAAAACGCGCCTGCAGTCCGAACTGGAGACCCTTCAGAAAGAGCTTCGCGAGTGGCAGGAGCGCTCCGCAGCAGAGCATGCCACGCACCTTGCCCGTGTGGAATCTCTCCGCGCCGAAGAAGAACGCCTGACCCCGGTCAAGAAGGCGGTTCAAGATGCCGAGTCAGCGCATGGCGAGTGGCTCCAGTCCATCCAAGCTCTTACCACCCGGCACGAGGAACACACCGCATCACTGCAGCGTCTCACCGCCCAGCACGAGCAGAAAGCCGCTGATGTGCAGCGCCTCGGCCAGGACGAAGCGGCTGCAAGACACGAGCTGGAAGGACTTGGCACCCACCGGGATCAGGCGCTGGCCCACCTCCAGCAAATCCGCGCCGAGTGCGTGCATGACGAAACCGTGCTCGACAATTTGCGCCGCCAGATCGCTGAACTCGAAGTGCGCAGCAAGGAGAGCAAGGAGATCGCCGAGGTTCGTGCTGATCAGTTGAAAGCGGCGGAAAAGAAGCTGGAGCAGCTTTCCCACCAGCGCGCCCTGATCGAGGCACACATCCATGAGCTCACCGGCACAGAGGAAAAACTCCTGCAGGCTCGCACGCAGTGCCGTGATGCAGAGGCGCAGCATGCCACTCTTACCGCGTCCATTGCAGCACTTGGGCAGGATCAGCAGCGCTCCACAGCCGCTGTCAAAGATCTCGAATCCCGCATCGCCACGCTCCAGGATTCCCACCAGCAGGCCGTCACGGCCACTGCAGCGGCCCTCGCCTCACGTCAGCAAACTGAGGATTCCCTGCGGCTCCTCCAGGATGAAATTGCCTCACGCGCGAAGGATCTCGCCACCCGCAATGGCGAACTAGGGGCCGAAACCCAGCGCCTGGAGCAAACCCAGGCACGACTCGCTGAACTCGATCTGCAGTGCCTGCAGCTCGCTGACACCGGCCAAAAACTCGCCGGTGTTCAAGCCCAGCTGGCCGCGGCTGAAGCGCAGCTTGCAGCGGTGAAATCTGCCTTCACGACCATTGAAGCACAGATCACAGAGCAACAATCCGTCGTCACAACGCTCTCAGGTGATGAAATTGCCGCAAAGGGTCGCATCGAAGTCCTGCACGCTCGCGAGAAGGACCTGCGGGCCGAGCTCACACAGCTTGGCTCTGCAGAACGCAGTCACCGCACCCGTTTCGAGGAAGTCCGGCAGCTTGTCACCGAGGCGGAAAAAGAGCACACCGCACAGCAGCAGCAGCTCACCTCCAGCCTCGAAACCGCCCGCAATGAACTGGCAGATCTCCTATCCCGCCTCCAGCCCTTGCGTGACTGGAAGGAGGCCATGGACCAGCTCTACGCTCGCCTCTCCACCCTGCCGCAAGATTCCCCCGAAGCTCGAGACCTCTGGCATGAAATCGAAAAAGAAAAGGCGGGCCTCCACGAACTCATAACCACTGCACGCACCCAGGCACATGCGGGTGTGCCTGGAGCAACAGGCAGCAGCATATCCAGGATGCCGGTGAAAACCGAACCTGCTTACAGAAACCGTGCAGGTGGCGTACCGGCGGTTGGCATGGCGCAGGAAACCACCCTCAGGTCACGCCTCAGCCACCTGCGTGAAAGCGTGCAGCGTGAAGAATCCCGCCTCGAACAAATACGCCTCGAACGCATGCGCCATGAAGCCCCTCACCGGGCCAGCCCAGCCGCCGAAGCCATGATGCGGGAGCAAACCCGCCATCTTGAGGCCAAACTCCGTCAGGATCAGGAACGCCACCACGCCCTGCATCGCAGCATCGAAATGTCCCAGGCGGAGGAGGAAAAGCGGCGTGAGCGGCTCGCCGAGCTGGAACGCAAGCTTGTCGAAATGCGTGCCGACATCACTGAAGCAGAGCGCCAGCGCAGCGAACTGCGCCAGCAGGCAGACCTAGCCCACACCGAACTCAAAAATTTTGAAGCTGCGATTGATCGTCTGGCCAAAAAAACAACGGATTGAGGCACTGTTCCTGCATCATTTTCCGGCAGATTCAAATGCCTGATTGATTCCACGCGCTTCATCGACTTTGCTGCGCCGGTTTCACCGCAAAATCCCCCATGGCCAAACTCACTTTCGTTCTTGAAGACGGACAAGAAGTGGTGGTTCCTCTCAAGGAACACATCACCCTCGGACGTGAAGAGGACAATGACATTGTGGTCGATGACGAGCGCATATCTTCGCACCATGCTGAAATCGTGCAAAACGCAGATGGCAGCCTGCAGGTCTTCGATCTAAAATCCACGGCCGGCACCTTCGTCAATGGTGAACAGCAGCTCAGTTGCACCCTGCTCCATGGCGACACCATCGCCTTTGGCCCGCTCATTGGGAAGCTCGACCTCGAAGACGCGGCTTCGGCCCCAGATTCAGCTCCCCTTCCCCCTGTTGCAAAAGCAACTGCGGCACCTGCACCCCCCGCAGCAAAGTCGGTTCCAGATTCACCAGCCCCGGCAGCACCTGTTCCACCTGCTGAAGAACCAGCTCTGGTTACATCCTCCCCGGCAGATCAGGTCCCAATAGCACAGGCTCCCACGGAACCACCGCTTCCCGACAAAGCCCACTTGGAAGCCGTCGCAAAACTGGAAGCTGAGAAAACCCGGCTCAAGGCCGAAGTCGACGCGGCTGAAAAAGAGCTGCGTGACTGGCAGCAGCGTGCTGAAAAAGAGCGCGCCCTGCATCTGGCCCGGGTGGAGTCACTGCGTGCTGAGGAGGAAAAACTCGCGCCCACAAAAGCCGCCGTACAGCAGGCTGAATCCGCCCATCGTGATTGGCTGGAGACCATCAGTTCTCTCTCCCGCCAGCACGACGACAAAACCGCCGCCCTCGAACGCCTCAATGCCCAGCATTACGAAAAGTCCACCGAGGTCCAGCGTCTCAACGCCACTGCTGCCGCAGCCCAGCAGGAGATTGAAAGTCTGTCAGCTCAAAAAGAGGAAGCCACCGCACGCCTCAAACAGGTGCGTGATGAGTGCGAGCAGGACGAGGCCTTGTTAAACACTCTGCGCCAGCAGATCATTGAGCACGAGAATCGCATCGTAGAAGAGGAGGCCAAACACGCCTCGCTCAACACCGCCACCTTGGCGCTCAGTGCAAAACAGCAGCGTGATGAAGCAGCCGTCAAAGACCTCGAATCACTCCTCATGGCGCTGGAGCAGAAAGGCGCGGCCACCGAAGGCTCGCTTCAGCGCATGCAGGATGAGCTGGCCTCTTGCGAAAAGAAACTGGCTGCACGCACCACCGAACTCGCCCTTGAAACCAGCCGCATCGCGGAAGCCAGGGCCAAACGTATTGAATTGGATCAGCTCAATCAGGAACTCTCCGCAACAAAGCAGCAGCTTGTGGATGCCCGGCAACGCCTCGCTGCTGTTGAGCAGCGCTACCGCGACGCACTGTCCAACGGTTCCCATGGCGGATCGCAAATCGCCCCCCCAAGGCGCCAGACTGTCCAGGAAGACGTTCCTAAAGCCTCCAAAACTCCGGAGCCGGTGCCGAACTCCCAGCTTGGAGAAGTTACCGGACAGATCGAGGCCGCACGCCGTGAGCTTGCTGAACTGGAGGCCAGGATCGCCTCACTGCGTGATGTGCAGCCATCCACTGGCGGCGAAAGCGCACAGGATGCCGCCGGTTTCCCACTGCCCCTGATTGTTCAAGTAGAGACCATCCGGCTTGCTCCCGTCCCGATCAAATCCGAACGCACCCGTGGTCCCGGTACGAAAAAAGCCGCCGCCACCGCTGGCACCGGCAAGCCCCGGTAAACATCAACATGGTCAGCTTTTGCCTGCGTTAGCTGTTTTGTGGGAATCCTTCTACAGCACTTGCAAGAAGCCAGTTTGCCATGGTTATTTCTAAGCATCTCTCGTGAACCGCTGCATCCCAGCAGTACAGGGACGAACACCGGCTGGCTTACGACATTGCTCATGAACACACATGCCCACCCTTCTTTGCATCTGCTTCGTGCAGCAGCAGTCGCTGTTCTGTTTGCCGCCCCCGCAGTCCTGGCCTCCCCTCCGACGCAGGTCAAAGTGGTGGCTTCCCAGCGGCGCAATGATCTGACCGCAGGCGGCAGTTCTCAGCGGATCGGGGTCCTGCGTCAGCAGCAAAGAACCCAGCGCTTGATCGAAAAACAAGCGCAGGCAGCCGAGTCCAAGAAAAAATGAACTGCTCCGGTATTCACCTTTCATCCGAACTTCCATCCGGCTGATTTTTGAAGGATGCGCACCCGGGCTTTCATTTTTCTAACTCTGGCAGTTCTCACGAACAGCCTGGGAGCAGCCACAACCACGAGACATTCCAACATCATCCAGTCCCGTCTCCGCTTGCTGCCAAGAGTCACTTTTCAGCGGTCCGGAAGTTCAGAGGAAGACCAGTCGATCTCATCCGCTGCGGGCCAGAATCAGAGCTGGTATGAAAAGCTCGGCCAGATTCTCTCCATGCAGTTCCGCACCAGTTCGATGTTCTCGGTGACGAACAACGTCTTCAACACGCAGGAAGATGCGCAGTCAGACACCCAGTACGCCCAGTTTGCCGGCATCTCCCTCGATGCCGAGTTCAATGAACACTGGACTCTGTCCAACACCTTTGATGAATCATGGTTCTACTATGGCAGGGCTGACAATGCCACCCAGGACTTTATCTCCAGTACTTTCAGCCAGATGCTCAGCTATGATCGGACCTTCTTCGACAAGAAGCTGGACATGAACCTGCCTTTGAGCTGGTCATTTTCACGCCTGTTTAACCGTGCGACGGGTGCACGCACAATGGACACCTACTCGTATCGTGCCGCGGCAGAGTTTTCCTGGCTCTGCAGGCCATGGTTCACTCCGACCTGGAGCTACGAATACTATTACATGGACAACGGCAGCCCGACGGATTTTGTGCCCAACAAGCACAAGCACAATGTCAATCTGGGCGTGACTTTCACCCCCCTCAAAGGGCAGAAGCTCTATTTCACCCCCTCGCTTCAGTACTCCATCGAACGATTCATTCATGTCGTCCGCACTGACACCATTTGGACGCCCACCATGACCGTGACCTGGCAGCCGCTGAAATACCTCGCCTTCGACGTGATCGGCAGTTACACGAAGTCCGCTTCCACCCAGGATGATTCCAGTTACAAGGTGTACTCAGGCACCGTATATGCGCGGCTGTTTTTTGATTGGTAGTGCAGCCATCAGCCCACATGCTTTTTCAGGAAATCGACGAGACCTTGGGCCACCCGCGTCACCTGCTTGGCTGAGCGTTCATCCTTGATCCCACCCTTTTCATCAAAGGCTTCATGCGCCTTGGAAACTGCCACCTGATCCGGCAAAACAATGACGCCAATGTTGCCCAGAATGGCTCGCAGATGAACCAGACCCCGCAGCCCGCCCAGCGCCCCGGGTGAAGCACTGAGCAGAGCGGCGGTCTTGCCACGAAAGGCTGCAAGCGCCGGCTCATCGTCTGTCTCACCACGAGAAATCCAGTCGAGGCTGTTTTTAAGCACGGCGGTGATGGAGCTGTTGTACTCCGGTGAGGCGATCAGCAGAGCATCATGCTCACGAAAAATGGCCTTCAATTTCTTGGCATTCTCAGGCAGCCCCCCCTGGTCTTCCAGATCACCGTCAAACAACGGCATCGGGAAATCGCGCAGATCCAGCAGCGTCACCTCCGCTCCGGCGGCACGTGCGGCGTCTGCTGCAAAACGAACAAGCTGCTTGTTATAAGAGGCGGTCCGGGTGCTGCCTGCAAAAGCGAGAATTTTGGGAGTGCTCATGCCCATGCATACCCGCGGCTGCCACAATCGCCAGCCGAGAGTGAGCATTCCGCATTGTCAGACACCTCATTCGTGTCGAGGTTGCCCCTGTATGAAGATTGACGCCCTGGCTCGCCTCGAACGTTATGCCAAGCGCATCGCGGAAATCGCCGCCGTGCTCGGCAAGTATGGTCTGGCAGATTTGTTCGGTGGCTTCAAATACACCTGGCTGCAGGACCGGCTCAAGAGCGCCGACGGCCAGTCACTCACCGCCGGTGTGACGCAGGCAGCACGTGTACGCATGGCACTCACCGAACTTGGCACCACCTTCATCAAGCTCGGCCAGATGCTCAGCACTCGTGCCGACATGCTCGGCCCTGAGTTGACCGAGGAACTTTCCCAGCTGCAGGCCAATGTGCCCCCTGACCCCTCTGCCGTGGCTCGTGCGACCATTGAAGCGGAGCTCGGCCAGCCGATTGAACAGCTCTTTGCCAGCTTTGAAGACACCCCTCTCGCCGCCGCCTCCGTGGCCCAGGTCCATGCAGCACGGCTTCACACCGGCCACAGCGTCGTCGTCAAAGTACGCCGCGCGGGCGTGGCCGAACAGGCCGCCACCGATGTTGAGATCGTTCAAGCGCTCGCCGAGCTGCTGGAAAAGCACTCGCCTGCCCTGCGCTCCTACCAGCCGCTGGCTGTCGTGCGCCAGTTCCGCCGCACCCTCCTGCGAGAGCTCGATCTTACCTACGAGCGCCAGAATCAGGAGGAATTTGGCCGCAACTTTGCCGACGACCCGACCGTCTGCATCCCGGAACTCTTCAGCGAGCTCTGCTCACATCAGGTCGTCACCATGCAGCGTCTGGACGGCATCATCGGCACCGACATTGAGGCGCTGCAACAGTCCGGCGTGGATCTCGGTGAGTTCGCCAAACGTGGTGCCAACATGTATCTCGAAATGGTCTTCCGCGACGGCTTCTACCACGCCGATCCGCATCCTGGAAACCTCATCCTGCTCCCCGGCAACATCGTCGGCGTCATCGACTGTGGCATGGTCGGCCGAATTGATGAAGATTTGCGCGACGAAGTCGAGGCGCTGCTCCTCGGCATCGTGGAAAACGACTCTGAACTCGTGGCGGAGCAGGTTCTCCGCCTGGGCTCCGTACCTCCCGACTGTGACCGTGAAAAACTGCGCGCTGATCTGCAGGAGTTCATGGCGGATTACACCGGCCACCCGCTCAATGACATCCACGTGGGTGCCGCCCTGAGCAATCTCGTCGAAATCATCCGCAGTCATCACATCGTACTGCCCCCATCACTCGCGATGCTGCTGAAGACCCTCATCGTACTGGAAGGCACATCGCGCCGCTTCAGTCCGGACGTGAGTCTGGCCGAGCTGATGCAGCCCTACTGCACGCGCCTGATGCTTCGCCGTTTTTCGCCGGGCCGCATCGCCAAACGCGCCCGGCGCTCCTTCCGCGTCTGGAATCGTCTGCTCACCGCACTGCCACGTGACATCAACGACATGCTGGCCCGTTTCCGTGACGGCTCATTCACGGTGCACATCGACCACCGCCACCTCGATCCCATCGTCAACCGCCTCGTCCTCGGCATCCTCACCGCCGCGATCTTTCTCGGATCGAGTGAACTGTGGAGCCGCAAGGCCGCCCCGCTGTTCTACGATGTGTCCATCTTCGGCGCGCTGGGCTATGCGGTGTCCCTCTTCTTCGGCTGGCGGCTCATGCGCGCCATCCGTAAATCCGGGAACATTCAGTCGAAGGATTGAGCTTTTGCCCCATCCTGTTTGGCACCTTGACCACTTGACCAGCCCGCACTCCCCACCGTAAACCTTTCGCCGACCCCAACCATCCTTCCTTTCATGTATTTCCTCGGCATCGACAGCGGCACGCAGAGCACCAAGGCCATCGTCCTCGACCTCGACTCTGGCAAAATTCTAGCCTCCGGCCACAGCACCTATGAATTGATTGATGGACTGCCGCCCGGGCACCTCGAACAGGATCCTCAGTCATGGCTGGACGCGGTGGACGCCTCCGTGCAGCAGTGCCTCGAACAGATCGGCAAGGACAAAGCCAAAATCGCCGGCATCGGCGTCAGCGGGCAGCAGCACGGTCTCGTGACTCTCGGTGCAGACGACAAACCAGTCCGCCACGCGAAGCTCTGGTGCGACACCTCCACTCAGGCGCAGTGCGCGGAGATCGCGCATCATTTCGGCGGCCAGCAGGGCGTGATCGCCACCGCTGGCAATGCCATGCTGCCAGGCTACACGATTCCTAAGCTGCTCTGGATGAAGCAAAACGAGCCGGAAAACTTCGCGAAGACGAAGACCATCCTGCTGCCGCACGATTACATCAATTTCTGGCTCAGCGGCGTGAAGCGCATGGAATACGGCGATGCCTCCGGCATAGGCATCCTCAATGTGAACACCCGCCAGTGGGCCTATGAAATCTGCGATTACATCGACCCCAGCGTGCGCGCAATGCTGCCACCTCTCGGTTCTTCAAAATCCGTGCATGGCACCATCCGCAAAGACCTCGCGGTGAAATGGGGCCTGAACTTCGATGTCATCATCAGCGCCGGCGGTGGTGACAACATGATGGGCGCGATCGGCACCGGCAACATCAAGCCCGGTGTCGTCACCGCAAGTTTTGGCACCAGCGGCACTCTCTACGGCGTGGCAGGCTCCCCCGTGGTCGATGGCCAGGGTGAAGTGGCCGCCTTCTGCGACAGCACCGATCAATGGCTGCCGCTCGTCTGCACCATGAACGTCACCGTCGTCACCGAACAGGTGCGTGAGATGTTCCGCTGGGACTTGCGCCAGCTCGAAGTTGCCGTGAATTCCGCTCCCGTCGGTGCCGATGGCGTGATGTTCCTGCCCTACCTCAATGGTGAACGCACCCCGAACCTGCCGAACGGCACCGGTGTCATCCATGGACTCCGCCCAACCAACATGGCCCCTGCAAACTTCGCACGCGCTGCCGTTGAAGGTGCCACCCTCGGTCTCGCCTATGGCTTGAAACGCTTCCGTGATCTCGGCATGAATCCGACTGAAATTCGCCTCACCGGCGGAGGCAGCAAAAGCGCGGTCTGGCGTCAGATCGCCGCAGACTGCTTCAATGCCGAAGTCGTCACTCTCAGCACCAGCGAAGGCGCCGCGCTCGGTGGTGCCATCCAGGCCGCCTATGCCCACGCCAACCAGGGCGGCGGCGAACGCGTGAGCTATGAGCAGCTCTGCGCAAAGCTCGTCACGCTCGACGAATCCACCCGCTGCAAACCCAATGCCGAAAATGCCGCGCTCTATGCCGCACAACTGGAACGGCAGATGGAGCTCACCGGCCGTCTCAATCAAACCGGCTGGCTCTGACCGCCTGACACCTTCATGAAACCTACCGTTCGCACCCACCCCAACGCCGTCGTCATCGAACTCGAGGGCGATGCCGACTTGGCGACCGTGCCCGAATTCCAAAAAGTCGTGCGCGAGCAGATGAAGGCCGGTGTTAAACGGCTGATCATCGACTTCACCAAGGTGACCTTCGTCAACACCCCCGTCTGGGCCGTGGTGGTGGAATACTTTCAACACGCCAGCAGCGCGGGCACAGAATTTGCGCTGGCTGGCATTCAGGGCCGTGTGGATGCCTCCTTCAAAATCGTGCGCCTCGGCGACTTCATCACCCATCTTCCCACGGTTGAAGCCGCCTTAAACGCCCCCGACCTGACCAGCAAACGTTAGTCTTTTTCAAATCCGCCCATGAGCGAAGCATTCCGCCAATACTTCGAACTGTGCGGAAGTCTGCTCTACTGGCTCTTCGTCGCTCCATTTCGCGGCAGGGGGTGGCGCTTCGGCCACACCTTTGCTCAAATCGTGCGCATCGGTGTTCATGCAGTGCCCATGTCCGCTCTCACCGCCCTGACCATCGGCGTGGTGCTGGCCATGCAGTCGGCCGCCCAGCTCGCTAAACTCGGCGCCACGGCTTTTGTTCCCGGACTCGTCTCCTCCAGCCTCATTCGCGAACTCGCCCCGCTCGTAACAGCGGTCATCGTCATTGGCCGCAGCGGTTCTTCGGTGACGGCGGAGCTCGGCACCATGAAAGTCTCGGAAGAGATCGAAGCGCTTGAGGTCATGGCCATTCCCCCCATGTCATGGCTCATCGTTCCGCGCTTTCTGGCCATGGTCATCATGCTGCCGCTGCTGACGGTGTTCAGCATCTACGTCGGCCTCGCCGGTGGCTGGCTGATCGGCCATTTCTCCCTGCACATGTCCACCGCCTTCTTCGTCACTCATGCGTTGCAGTACGTTGAATTGCGCGACATTGGCATCGGCCTGCTCAAAAGCGGCGTGTTCGGGGTGCTCATCGTCACCATCGCCTGCAGCATCGGCTTGAATGTCTCCGGCGGTGCCGAAGGTGTCGGTCTCGCCACCACTCGCTCAGTCGTTGTCTCCTTGCTGAGCGTGTTCATTGCCAATGCCCTGCTCACGGCCCTGTTCTTCTTCTGATGCCTGACTCTCACAACTCTCAGTTAAAGCGATGTTCCGATCCATTTTGGAACTCGTCGCAGAGTCATGTCAAACAGCCATCCCGAATATGGCCCTCGTTGGCCTTCAGCCCACAGTCTACCACCAAGCGAGATCACGCCCTCCTCTGGCCTTCCATCCACAGCCCTTCACCAAGCAAGCTCAAAATCATTGTTGGCATTACACCCACGGTTCACTTCCGAGCGAGATCACAGCCTCCGTTGCCCCTCCGCTCACGGTTCGCCACCAGCCCCAAAGGGGCTGAGGATTATAGCCCAAGGTCAGCCGAGCCTCAGCGAGGCGACCCTGGGTATGGCCGTCCCATCCGGAAAGCAAACCCAGCACTCCGCCACATCCCACGCCCACCAGCAGCGTCTGCAACCAGCCCCGCCGCGCACTTGCGCCGATTTCTCACAACGCTCCAATCTCCTCCCAGCCCCTTCGCTGATCGCCATTAATTGAGTATCACTCATGCCTGACTCCTCACCAGTCCCAGTCACAAGCGAACCGATCATCGAGGTCGATTCACTCGTGCGGCATTTCGGATCGCAGAAGGTCCTGAATGGTGTGAGCTTCAAAGTCTATGCAGGCGATACCTTCATCATCATGGGGGGCAGCGGCTGCGGCAAGAGCACCCTCCTGCGCCACCTCATCGGCACTGAAAAGCCCAGCTCTGGCAGCATCAAGATCTTCGGCCAGGAGATCACCACCATGAAGGAGGATGCGCTGCGCAAGCTGCGCGGCCGCTACGGCATGCTGTTTCAATCCGGTGCCTTGCTGCAATCGCTCACCGTGGCGGAAAATGTGGCCCTGCCTTTGAATGAACACACGGAGCTCGACTCTGGACTGGTCGACACCGTGGTCAAAATGAAGCTGGAGCAGGTCGGGCTCACCGGCCATGGCCACAAAAAACCTTCCGAGATCAGCGGCGGCATGAAGAAGCGCGCCGCACTCGCACGTGCCCTTGCTCTCGACCCCCCGCTGGTCTTCAGCGACGAACCCACCGCCGGCCTCGATCCCATCATGACCGCGGTGGTCGATGAACTCACGCAGCGCCTCACGCAGAAGATCGGCGCAACTGTGGTGGTCGTTACGCACGACATGAACAGCGTCTTCCGCATCGGCACCCGCATCATCATGCTTGGCACCGGCCCGAATCAGGGAAAAATCATCGCCGCTGGCACGCCTGAAGAGATTCGTGCTCATCCCCACCCCGCCGTGCAGCAGTTCATCAACGGTGATCCTCAGGGCCACAACGGTGACGATGCAGGCGAGGAGCTTTACCGCGAAACGCTTCTCGGCCTCAACGAAACCGGCATGCATTCACGCTCCGCCATTCACTCCTCCAAGCCATGAAAAACAAGCAAGATGCCACCGTGGCGACTCTGGTCATTCTATGCTCCCTGATGCTTCTCGGAGCCCTGATGTTCGCCATCTCGGGCGATCCCTGGCGCAAACCCCATCTGCGCTTTTCCGTGGATTTTGCCGACGTCACCGGCATTCACCGCAACACCACCGTGCTCTTCGCCGGCGACAAAATCGGCGTGGTGGATCGCATTGAGCACCTCGCTCCCGCCGACCGCATCCTTCAAAGCAACACCGTACGGGTCCATATCGAGGTCTTCGAACCCGCCCCCATCCCCGCCAGCCTGAAGGTCATCATCAGCGCCGAGTCGGTGCTGGGCGAAAAACACATCGCTCTCATACGCCTGGATGACGAGGCCGGCCTGCTGGCCGACGGCGCACGCCTTACCTCCACCAGCCTCGGCAGCCTGCTGGAGATGATGCTCCCCGGCGGAGATGCCATCTTTGCAAATATCCGGGACATCACCGCCGATCTCAAAAAAATCACCGACCCGCTCGGCAAAGGCGACGCCTCGAAGCAAATCACCGACACGCTGGCCAACATCGAAGCTTTCACCCAGGAGTTGAAAACCACGTTCACCGGCGACGGCAAAACACCCGGTTTTGGTCAAAAGATCAATGCTGTGGCCGACAAGCTCGAAGACACCGCCACCGGCATTCAGGAACTCGTCAAAGGGCCGAAGGGCGCGGCTGACAAAGGCCTCGCCAAGCGTGCGGACTCCATCCTCGCCAACCTCGAAATCTTTTCCAAAGAGCTCAACCAGACAATTGCAGGCACACCAGACGGCAAACCCGGCCTGAAGTCACGCATCGAAGAAATCACCAACGATCTCCACAAAATGCTCGCGGGTGGTGAAGGCGCCTCAGGTCCCGGCTTGGAAAAGCACCTCGACACCACGATGCGCAAGATCAACACCTTGGTCGAAGAAATGAACGCCCTCGTCATCTGGGGTGAGTACATCACCGGCACGCTCGCTGAAAAGCCCAGCCGTCTGATCTTCGGCAGCAAGGAAAATGATGTTCCCACCAAGGAGCAGATCATCGAACACATGCGCCGCACCCACTCCCCCTACCCCGTGCGTATCAAAGAACTCGAATCCGGAGCCAAACCTGCCGCCCCCCCCGTTCCTGCCGACAGCGCCACCCCCGACGAAAAGAAAAAAGGCATTCTCGATCTCTTCAAACGCCGTGAGTAATCCCCAGCCCATCACTTCACGCCAAAGCGTCCTGCTCGACGTGGCCCGGCGTCTGAGCAGCACGTACAATCTGGTCGAACTGGTCGATCACATCCTGCAGCGTTCGCGTGAGGTGATGGACTGCGAAGTCTGCTCCATCCTGCTGCCCGAAGGTCCCAGCGAGGACCTCCGCATCCGTTCCACACTCGATCCCATCAATGCCATGGAAGTTCGTGTCCCCAAAGGCAAAGGCATCGCCGGTGACGTCTTTTCGACCAAGCAAGCCGTCAACATTGAAGACGCTCTCAACGATCCGCGCCACTTCAGGCCGGCCTCCGACAAATCCGATCTCGTCACCCGTGCCATGGTCACCATTCCCCTGCTGGATGGCGACCGCTGCCTGGGTGTGATGCAGGCCATCAATCCGAACCACGGCTCCTCTTTCACCACCCAGGATGTGGAGATGTTTGAGACTTTCGGCAGCCTCATCGCAGTGACACTGATGCGCCTCGAATCCCAGAAGAAGGCGATTCTTGAAGCCGAAAACCGGCAGCAGCTCTCTCTCGCCACCGAAATCCAAAACTCCTTCCTGCCTGCGCCTCAGGTGCGTCTGGGGGACGTGGCTGTCGAGACCTTCTATGAGCCCGCCAGCGAAGTCGGCGGCGACTTTTATTTCTGGCACCAGATTGACGACGGCAAGATCCTCCTTGGCGTCGGTGACGTCTGCGGCAAGGGCCTCCCCGCTGCCTTGGATATGGCACGCGGCACCACACTCATCGCTTCCACCGCACATTTGTGCGTCTCGATGAACCTCGCCGAATGGATGACCACCTTGAACAAACGCCTTTGCGGAGTCATGAAGGCGGGACGCTTCATCGCCATCAACGCCATGCTCATCTGCCCAAAGATACGCCGCGTGTGGCTCTGCTGCGCCGGTCTTCCGGGTGCGCAGGTGTTTGATGGCAAGGCGTGGAAGGAAGTCCCCGCTCCCGGCAATGCGCCGCTCGGCATTTCATGTGCTGCACGCTATGCGGAGATGGCGCTCCCATTCAGCACGGGCCGCCAATGGATGCTCTATACGGATGGCATTCTCGAAGTGCAAAACAGCGCGGGAGAATACTTTGAGGACGCCGCCTTCGCCGCCGCCATGCAGCACACCCATGGCGGCGAGGGTTTCTTAAATCATCTCGTCGAGCAATGGCACACCTTTGCCCACGACTCCAGCTACCAGGATGACGCCACCGTGCTGACGATCACTGATCATTCGCCACCCGTGCCAGATGAAATCGCCCTCACCTGCCATCCCGACACCCTGCGACTGGTGCGTGAATTCATCGAAACATGGTCCGCCTATCACGGCCTCAGCGATGAATTCACCGGCCTCCTCGTGCTCGGCTGTGATGAGGTGATGAGCAACATCTGCAAATACGCCTACTGCTCCAGCAGCACCCATCGTGCTGCCAGTTGCCGCATGGAGTCTGCCCCGGACTCCGTTCGCATTCTCATCGAGCATTTTGGTTCCGGCATAACCAACGAGGATTTTCAAAAGCTCGTGGCTCCCCCCTCAATCGACCGCCGCATCGGCGGCCTCGGCCTCCATGTCATCAGCGAGATTTTCGACCACGTCGATTTCCGTCGCGAGGAAGACAGGTCCGTGATTGAGCTCGCGAAAGCCGTGAGATAGGCTGCCAGCAGTATTCAGATTGACCCTTTTGCCTATTTTGGATAAAACGGATGCCTAAATCCATAATTCGCATGGGAACATCCACCAAAATCAAACTGTTCGCGCTTATCGCCGTCCTCGCAGGCCCCTTCCTCACCTACAAGGGCCATCAGGAGAAAGAGCGCCTGGCCAAGCTGGAAAAGGAAGGCATCACGGTGGATGGCATCATTGAAGGCGGGAAATGGAAGAGAGGAAAGAACAGCTACCACCAGTTTGATGTTTCCTACACCCCACAAAACGGCACCCCTGTAAAACAGACCTTCAGTGTCACCTCCAACTATTTCTCCGCCCATGCCACTGACACCGTGACCACCGATCCGGCGGTCAAAGTGAGCTACCTCCCTTCCGAAATTCAAGACAGCGCCATCATCGTCGGCGGTTCGACGGACTCCACAGCGTCTTTCGGCTTTGGCATCGGAGCATTCGTCGGTGGCTTGATTACCCTGGGCGTCATGTTTGTGGGCAAGTGGTAGATCAGCCCTGCCTGCATGATCCACGATTCCATGGCGGGAGATGTCTCCCGCCTTTTTCATGCCCTGTTCCAGCATCCCCTGCCTTGACCACGGATCAGAACACCGCCATGCAATGGCCTCACTCTCATGGCCAAAATCCGCATCAAATCCGCCGGCAAAATCATCGCATGGATCATGCGCGGCATCGGCGCGACTTTGAGCTGGGAGGTGCGGGATGACGCCGGAGTTTTCGATGCCACGCGCAAAGGCTGGATCTGGTCCTTCTGGCACAACCGCATGTTCCTCATTCCCTGGCTGCACCATGAATGGTTCGCCAATGTTCCCGGCACCATTCTCACCAGCCCCAGTGGAGACGGCCAGATCATCGCCGATGTCTGCGAAAGCTTCGGCATCGAAGCCGAGCGCGGCTCCAGCTCCAAGCCCGAGAAAGGCATGAGCGCCCTCATCGCCCTCGCGGCCAAGGCTCGTGAAGGCTACGAGATCGGCATCACCCCCGATGGCCCGCGCGGCCCGCTGCATCGCGTACAGCCAGGCATCGTCAAGCTCGCCCAGCTCACCGGCGTGCCCATCATCCCCGTGCATCTTCACTACAGCCACGCCATCCAGTTCAAGACCTGGGATGAATTCCTCCTCCCGCTGCCCTTTGCCAAAGTCACCATCGTCTTCGACAAACCGCATCACATCCCCCGCCGCATGACCGAGGAAGAGTTCGAGCAGAAGCGCCTCGCATTAGAAGATGTCATGCGTTTTGGAACCACTCTTGAAAATCTTCAGCCCTCCCGTTAGCCTCGCGGCATGGAAACGCTCTCCGTCCGTTGCAACCACTGCGGCGCTCCGCTTCAAGTCTCCGACGCCGCCCGTTTCGTCACCTGTCAGTTCTGCCAGAGCAGCCTGGAGGTGAAACGCACCGAAAGCTCCATCTTCACCGAGGAGGTCGCCAAGATCGCCGAGAACACCGGCAAGATGGCCGAGAGTCTGGAAGTCATCGCATTGCAAAATGAGATCGAGAAGCTGGATCGCGAATGGGGCATTGAGCAGATGAATTCAATGGTGCCCAGCCGCAGAGGACCACGCCCCCCAGGCAATCCTTGGTTTGGCCTCGTGTTCACGATTTTCTTCGCGGCCGGGTGTTTCAGCATGGCTTCGCTTGCCAGTTCGGAACGCGTGCCTGATGTGCCGGGTATATTCATCTTCGTGCCAGTCGGCATGGGCCTGTTCGCACTCTTTGCAGGCATCTCGGGCGTGTTCAAAGGGGAGACTCGCAAAGCAGCACAGGCCAGCTACCAACAGCGCCGCACTGAACTGGAGCATCAGCTCTCAACGCTGAGATCGAAGTAAATGCTCCTCGCCTTCTACAAGCCCTTCGACGTCCTCTCCCAGTTCACTCAGGAGCACCCCTCCCACCGCACTCTTGCCGAGTTCGGTTTCCCGCCAGACGTTTACGCCATCGGCAGGCTGGATCGCGATTCCGAAGGCCTCCTGCTCCTCAGTGACGAAGCCCGCTGGAACGACCGCCTCCTCAATCCCCGCCACGCCCATCCTCGCACCTACCATGCCCAGGTGGACGGCCAGATCAGCGATGAGGCCCTGCGCAAGCTTCGCTCCGGAGTCGATTTGAAAGACTTCCACTCCCTCCCCTGCAAAGCGCAGCGTCTCGACCCCGAGCCCGCTCACCCGCCACGAGATCCCCCCATCCGCGTCCGCAAAAACATCCCCACCTCCTGGCTCGAGCTCACCCTCACCGAAGGCAAAAATCGCCAGGTCCGCCGCATGACCGCCGCCGTCGGCTTCCCCACCCTCCGCCTCATCCGCGTCAGCATCGGCAGCCTCAAACTGGCCGATCAAGGCCTGCAGGCCGGAAAATGGAAACGCCTGGATACCACCGAGGAACGCCAGGTGCTCGCCTAAAGCTCTCCGGCAGTACGATGGGCACTCATGCCCGTCGCCCAGCGTTACCGCCAGCACCCACGCCTCCCAAGCTAAGACACCACACCGCCGCATCAACGGCATGGTCCTCCCACCTCACCCAACACCCCCGCAAACCCATCCCCTCCAAAACAACCGCCAACCATCGCAAACAACCGCCAACAACGGCAAACTTCCCTCCCCTCCCCTCCCCAAACTCCGTCCTTGCGCACCCGCCCCACCATGCCAT
>CAILZI010000244.1 GCA_903838675.1 uncultured Verrucomicrobiota bacterium | reverse complement strand
TCCTCCAGCCAAGCGCGCACGCGTGCGACGCTGTCGTCCACGCTCAGGATGGTGCCCCAGTAGCCGTGGACCATGTTTTCGAAATCTTTGACGGCAGCGGCGCTGTCATCAGGGAACTTTTTGCGCCACTCAAACAGGGGGCCGTAGATGCCATGCCAGGTGTAGAGGCGCTGTTTGATCCATGCGGGCTTGTCATCCAGCATGAAGGCGGTGGCGGGGTAGGGGACGCGAACATCGTCAAAGGCATGCTCGTACTTTGGCTCGGGTGTGTAGAAGCTGTGCGGGGCCTTGTGACCGATGCAGGCGCACCAGGGTTTGGCGGCGGTCTGCTGCTTGAGCCAGTCCATGGCGAGATCGGTGACGACGTTGGTGTAGTAGCCTTTGATGACCTCGCGCTTCTTGCCGTTGAGGTTCCATTCGGTGTCGAAGTATTTGCCCTGGCCTTTGTGTGTCACAAAGGTGTCATAGCCGGGACGGGGATCGTCATTCTCCTCACCCATGTGGTATTTGCCAAAGTAGGCGGTGGCGTAGCCGGCATCGTGCAGCACGGAAGGAAAGCTGCGCAGTGTGGAGGGATACTCGGTGAAGTTGTTGGTGACGCCATGTGCGTGCGCGTAAAGGCCGCTGAGGATGGAGCCACGGCTGGGCGAGCACAGGGAGGTGGTGCAAAACGTGTTGGCAAAGCGTACGCCTTCATTTGCGAGGCGGTCGATGTTCGGCGTCTTCACGTGCTTCGAGCCGTAGCAGCCGAGGGCGTCTGGGCGCAGGTCATCGCAGAGGATGAAAAGGACATTCGGCTGCGCCGCGAGTGACGAGTGGAAAATGACGAATGATGAAAAAAGGAAGGCTAGGCAGCGAATCATGGTTGTGTGGCTAACGAAGGAATTGGGTGGTCTTTGTCAAAAAGGAAAGTCTTCGCCGCGGGTGACGTTTTCCTTCACGCCATGACCCATCGCCGCTCCTTTCTCAAACAATCCGCCGCCGCTACTGCCGGCGTGTTCTACATCGCCAAAACCTCCTGGGCTCAGAAGAGTCCAGGAGACACCGTGAACGTGGCTGTCATTGGCTTTGGCGGGCGTGGAGGTGCGCACATCAGTGGCTACAACAAGCTCAACAAAGACGGCGCTGGCGTGCGAGTGGCAGCACTGTGTGATGTGGACAGCAAGACGCTCGACAAAGGCTTGCAGTCCTACGACAAAGAGAAGATCAAAGTCACCGGTTACTCGGATCTGCGGAAGCTGCTTGAGAACAAGGACATCGATGCGGTGAGCATCGCGACGCCGAACCACTGGCATGCGCTGGCCACGATCTGGGCCGTGCAGGCGGGCAAGGACGTGTATGTCGAGAAGCCGGTGTCCCACTGCGTGTGGGAAGGGCGGCAGATGGTGAAGGCTGCGCGCAAGTATGGCAAAATCGTGCAGACCGGCACGCAGTCGCGCTCCATTCGCAAAGGCATCGGCGACGCCGTGAAGTACGTGCAGGAAGGCAATCTGGGAAAGATTCTGCTCTCACGCGGCCTGTGCTACAAGCGCCGCAACAGCATCGGCAAGGCGGAGGGCGTGCAGCCGATTCCTGAAAACATCGATTACGATCTCTGGTGCGGTCCTGGCCCGAAAGGCCCGCTCACGCGCAAGAAGCTGCACTATGACTGGCACTGGACCTGGGCGTATGGCAACGGCGACCTCGGCAATCAGGGCATTCACCAGATGGATGTGGCGCGCTGGTTCCTCGGGGAGATGGAACTGTCTCCCAGTGTGTGGAGCGTGGGGGGACGCCTCGGCTATGAGGACGATGGGGAAACGGCGAACACGCAGATCATTTACCACGGCTACGAAAAGGCGCCGCTCATCTTTGAAGTGCGCGGCCTGCCGGATGCGAAGGATGGCAAGAACATGGACAAGCTCATGCAGACGAGCAAAGGCGTGAAGTTTCAGCCCCTGCCTGGCAAAGACGGCAAGGAAGGTGTGAGTGGCACGGGAGTGGGCGTCATCGTCGAGTGTGAAGGCGGTTCCGTTGTGGTGACTTCCGGGTCTGTCGTGTTCGACAAGGATGGCAAGGAGATGAAGAAGTTCGAAGGCGGTGAAGACCACTTCAAAAACTTCATCAATGCCTGCCGCAGCCGCCGGGTGGATGATTTAAACGCCGACATTCTCGAAGGTCACCTTTCCAGCGCCCTCTGCCACACCGGGAACATCAGCCATCGTCTTGGTCAGAAAGAGAAGCCTGAAGCGATTCTCGAGAAGATCAAAGGAGATCGCTTCGCCTCGGAAAGCTTTGAACGGATGAAGGAGCACCTGGGAAAGAACGAGGTGGACCTGACCAAGGACATGCTCACTCTCGGTCCCGTTTTGAAAATGGATGGCAAGACCGAGCGCTTCATTGATCAAGACGCTGCGAACGCGATGCTCAAGGACAAGTATCGCGCGCCGTTTGTGGTGCCGGATGAGGTGTGAAGTTGGATCTCATCATTGCGTAGGGCAACCTAGTCCATGAGCCAAGGACTCCTCCAGTGACTTAGGAGGACGCGAGGGCGAGTGTGTCTGCGGTGCCGCTGGTCGACGGGCAGGAGCGCCCATCGCACTCAAGCTGCACCAAGCATTTCGCCATACGAGAAGTCGCTGACGTACAGACGAACGCGCACGGATGTGCCCTCTTGGAGAGGAAAATCAGGCAGCTGTTTCTGAATGGTGCCGAAGATCTCTTTTCCATTCGGCAACACGGCGTGGCAGGTGCGCGGACTGAGGACACGACGGATCGTGGCGACGGTTTCAAGCTGGTGGGGGATTTCCATCACTTCGTCACGGGAATGGCACGGCGTGCCGGAGGTTCATTGCTGACAGGAGCCTTGCGGTTCCAGTCGATCTTGGCTGATTGGAACAAGGTGCGCGCTGTGATGATGTCCACCGCACGCTGCAGTACGGTGTCTGAGGGGCGCGGAGCATCCTCGGGCAGGGCCTGACCAGCGGAGCGCTTGAGGTAGGAGTCGAGCTCGGGGTTGGTGTTGGCGACGAGTGCGGCTTCGTTGAAGCGAGGGCGCGGCTTGTCGGTGATGGAGCTTTTGACGTCCGAGGCATCCGTGGCGTGAAACACCTGGCGCTTGATGGTGGTGGGCATGGAGATCGGGAAATCAGGCTGCAGACCTTTTTTAAACACCGAGCTGTCGTCCGTGAGCAAGACCTCGGCACGGGCAAAGCGGAGGGACCAACCGGCATCCACCGGCACCGTTTCATAGCGCACGGCTCCGCCACGTGTGGGGGCACCAATCAAGAGAGCCTGCTTCCGCTGGCGCAGCACGGCAGCCATGGTTTCACCCAGATTGTTGGTCTCTTCATCGACGAGGACGAGCAGCTTCTGTGACCATATCGGTTCGCGGGTATTTGTTTCAACTTCAGAGACCGTCTGCCCAATTTGCTTCATTTTGAACAGCACTTCGCCTTTGGGAACGAAAAGGCTCAGCATGTCCGCTGCATCATTGAAATCCCCCGGTGGAGACGGACTGCGGAGGTCGAGAATGAGATGTGCGACTTTTTTGGTCACAAAATCACGCAGATGCTGCTCCAGTTCTTTTGTTTCGCGAGGCGTGAATTCACGGGGGCGCAGGTAGCCGGTTTGCGGGGTGAGCAGTTCTGCCTGCACTCCGGTGAGGGCGCCGGATTTGGCTTCGCTGGTACGGGGCACCAGCTCCGCACCGAAATCAAGACGCTGGAGCAGACCGGAGAGCGCGGCGCGGTTCAGCACATCAAAGGTCAGATCGTTGCTGCGGATGTATTCCTTCTGCAGGATGCGGAACGCCGTCTGGATGCCTGCCTGGCTGACGTCCTTCGGCTCCGTGCCGCTGGCGGCGAACACGGAAGAGGTGAAGGTCAAAAAGATGGCGAGTCGTCTCATGCGTCGGTTTGCTGGAGATGATTGAGAGCATGTACGGGACCTGCGCCAGCACTTTGCCACATGAAATGCTGGGCGATGGAGCGGCTGACGAACTCCTTGGCGGCTGCGACGGCTTCATTCAGGCCCATTTCATGCGCCAGGCCGGTGGCGATGGCGGCGGAAAAGGTGCAGCCAGTGCCATGCGTGCGCACCCCCGGCGTGCGTGAGGCGGTGTGCCAGAAAAGTTCGCCATCCAGGCAGAGGACATCGGCGGCATCACCTTTCAAGTGCCCGCCTTTGACCAGCACGGCGGCATCGAAACGGGTGCTCAGCTCGCGCGCGCAGTCCTCCATGGCTTCCATGTCGGGAACCTCGCGGTCCCATAGAACGCGGGCTTCGTCCAGATTCGGAGTGATGAGGGAAGCGAGCGGAAGCAGTTCCTCGATCAATGTGCGCACGGCGGCGTCTTCGAGCAGC
The DNA here is from genome assembly GCA_903838675.1 of uncultured Verrucomicrobiota bacterium. GTDB lineage: Bacteria > Verrucomicrobiota > Verrucomicrobiia > Verrucomicrobiales > Verrucomicrobiaceae > Prosthecobacter. Next base: position 6,084 of record CAILZI010000244.1, on the reverse strand, counting down.
CTGCCACCGCTGGTGGCGATCATGACCGGGTCAACGACGAGGGGGATGCGCCCGTGGCCGAACTGCTGCCAGGTTTCGGCCACGGCATGCACCTGATCCCGGCCGCCAAGCATGCCGGTTTTGGCGGCGGCGATCGGGAAGCCGCCAAACAGCACACGCACCTGATCTGCAATGAAGTCCGCATCGAGCAAACGCACCTGGGAGACGATTCCGGGGGTCTCAGACACCACGCTGGTCAGCGCATTCAGGCCGTAGCCGCCGAGGGCTGAAATGGCCTTCAAATCCGCCTGCACCCCGGCACCGCAGGAGGAATCAGAACCTGCGATGGAGAGAACAACGGGGGGGGAGGATGGCATAATGGCGGTTGGGGGATGGTACGAGTCCGGCTGCTTTTTGCAAACCCCGGCTTGTGGCATCCGGCGTATGAACTAGACTGAACTCATGAATTTCGATCCGTTGCCAGGACTTACGGTCACGGTGGACAGCATCGCCTACGACCCCACACGGCCTGCTCCGCCGGACCGGCCGCACCCGTTTGTGTATCATCTATCGATCCACAACGACTCGGACGACATTGTGCGCATTTTTGGCCGCAAATGGATCGTGAGAGATACCGACGGTGACACCATGGTCGTCGAAGGCGACGGCGTCGTGGGCCAGTTTCCGAATCTCTCGCCGGGGGAAACTTTCAGCTACAATTCATATCACGTCATCAAGACTGAAAGCACCGCCACGGGTTCTTTCTTTGGAACGACGCCGGATGGACGGCGCGTCTGCACGCGGATTCCGCCGATTGAGATGCATCCGCCGTTGATGGTGTAAGTCACTCCTTCTCGCACACAATCCGAAATCCGACGCTGTCGAGGTGGACGTTGTGCGGGTCTGGTCCGCGGAATGAAGCCAGCAGGCGTTTTTCACTTCCTGCGCGAAAGGAGCCGCCGCGGACGATGCGGAGGGTGTTATTGGGTGGGTCGTACCAGCCATCGACCCACTCCCAGACGTTGCCGGCGAAGTCATAGAGGCCATTGGCATCGGCGGGGTAACTGCCCACGGGGGCGGTGTCAGGATAGCCGTCGTCCATCTCCAGCCATTTGGCGTCGTAGCTGTTGTGGTACTTCTTGCCGAAGGCCTCGTCGCAGAAATTGCCGACGGTGTTCGATAGAGGTTCCTTGCCCCAGTGATGGATGCCTGTGCTGGGTGGTTGCTGATTGGGGGCGATGTCCGGCTTCTCCTGCAAGCCTGCGAGCACGCTCCACTCCACATCGGTGAGCAGGCGGTATTTGCGGCCTTCCTTCTTGCCCAGCCATTCACAGAAAGCCTGTGCTTCGGAGAAGCTTACATTGATGGCGGGATGATCAGGCGTTTGCGGGAAGTCAGGCTTCTTCCATTCGACACTCGTGACTGTAGCGAATGGCTGGTAGTCCTTCACCCGCGTTTCATAGCGGCAGACGAGCACGCCGATGCTCGCGACGCGAACGAAAGGCATCTCCAGGCTGTTGGAGAATGCCGTTTCGATCTTGGCCGTCTGAGCGCTGGCGTAGTGAGTCAGCAGCAAGAGGAAAAGGGCAGGGAGCGTGTGCTGCATGGCCTACTTCTTCACGGGGGCGGCTTTCCACTCCCAGCTCTCGCCAAAGAATCCTGCATCGCTGATGCCTCCGGGAGCCTGGCTGGTCTTGGGCTTGGTGAGGTCGATCACCGCCCAGTCTGGCAGCTTGGCCACCTGACGGGCGTTGTTGAGGTAATCGTACTCACGGTAAGTGAAGCCGCTGTTGATCACCACATACTTCGTGGGGTTGAGCGGATTCGGGTAGATGAGCACTGGGGCGCTGGTGGCGGCATCGTAGGTCTTACCATTGGCCACGAGCTTGTCCTTGGACCACTGGATCGGCAGTTTGTCGGCGATCTTTGCCAGCACGACATTGCTCTGCGGATCGCCCCACAGCACGAGGTTGTTGGCAGCAATGTCGGCATCGTTGATAGCGGTATCGTCTTTGGTGGGAGCATCGCCACGGAACTGGCGGCGCCATTCAAACTGTGCGCGTTCGAGTTCGGCCTTGGCCCAAGCATCCACCTTCTCGTTGGCTCCAGCCTTGGTGGGTTTCACGAAGAGGAACTTGTCCATGAAGGCGTCGTCGATCGGGCCTTCGAGGCCGTGTTTTTTGATCAGCTTGCCGTCGCCTTTATTGTCGAGCGTTTGAGTCCACTTGCCGTTCTTCATCTGGAAATGCACGAGCCATGAGCGGTCCAGTTTCGGGCGGGTGACTTCGAGGAGCTGGCCGTCGATGCTGACGACGGGCTTGTAGAGAAGGGGCAGCGGGCAGTGGCCGGAGGGCATGTCGAGCGTGAAGGCGCTGATGTTCTGCAGCTTGATCGTGATTTCAGACGGGCCGGTGATGCGCGCATGAATGCGGCCGCGCACCCAATGCTCTTCAAGAGCATCCAACGTGACCCAGAACATGTGGTTGTAGCGCAGGAACCAGGTGGAGAGATGGATTTCCTTGGGAGCGCGATTGCGGCCGATAGCGGCGATGCTGGCGAGGCGTTTCTCGATTTCGATGAGGGAATCGGGATGAATTTTGTGAGCGGTCTGCGGACCGATGATGTGCAGGAGATCGACGTTCTCGCCACGCAGTGCTTTCTCCATCATGTCGGCAGCCTGCTTCTGTTTGTCGATTTCGCCGCTGTAGGCCACAGTGGGGCAGTTCTCGAGGTTCAGGGCGTTGTCGGTGGAGTTGTACCAGTGCCAGAGCTTTTGCTGGTACCAAGGGGCGCCGCTCACATCTTCGTTTTGGTAGCCGCCGAGGAATTCGGGGGTCTCGGCAAAGCCGGCACCGGGATTGGCACCGCACCATTTGTCGGAGTAATTCACCGCGAACTGCCACGCAGCAGCGCCGCCCATGCTGAAGCCACGCACGATGATGCGGTCTTCGTCGATGGCATAGAACTTGGAGGCGTGGTCGATGGCTTCGATCAAGTCGATCTCACCGGCGAACTTGTTTGCGCAGCAGTAGCGACCGTAGGGATGCAGCACGAGGGCGCCTTTCGGGGTGATCTGTCCGGCCTGCTTGCGGCGCTGATCGAGGAAGGCGAGTTCGCTGAGGGTCTCACCACGGCCATGGCACCAGGCGTCGAGACGTGCTGGAGAACCGGAATAGCTCTCAGGGATGATCATGCCGTAGGGCTGCACCGAGCCGTCGATTTTTGAGCGGTAGGCGCGGACCACCAGGCCCTTCTGCTTGGTCCATGGTGCCTGACCTGTTTTGAACTGCTCGGCACGCTGCATGCCTTCGGCGATGAGTTCGTCGGCGTTTTTGAGTTCGCCCAACTTATGAACCTCGTTGTAGCGCAGGGCCCAATCGACGGCCTTGTGGTAGATCTCGATGTCGGGCAGCAGATCTGCGAGCTGCGGATTCTTCGCCTGCGCCTTGGCAGCGTCATCGATGGTGGCGCGGAGTTTCTTCAATCCTTCGGTGAGGCGGGCACGATCCGCGTCAGGCACGGCCACGCCCGGAGGTGGCACAGGGCGCACGTCGGTGGCTTGATTGTCCTTGGGGCCATCGGCCAGGGCGGCGCTTAGGGCGAGGAAGGGCAGGAGGAGACGCTTCATGGTTGGAGGAGAGAAGAAAGACCCAAGAGGCTATTTCTTGCGGGAGGTTTTTGGTTTCACCGCCGAGAGAAGCGGGACGTTGTGAATTTCAAAGGGCGCGCTGGTGGCGCTGTCGAACTCAGCGGCGGCTTCGAGTCCGGCGCGCGCGATTTCCTCGGCAGTCTTGCATTTGTCATACGCCGTCTGCATGGCACCGAGGGCGTAGTCGCGACCGGAGCCTGCGGCCCAGAATTTGTGAAACTGCTGGGCGGACCGGTAGGAGTAGATGGCGAAGATGCCGTGCGGGTTTGCCAGCAGGCCGTAGAACTGCGTGGTCTCGTACTCCTCGCCTTTGTCCGGCATGGCGGCCATGAAGTACTCGGCTTTCAGCCAGGCGTGGGAATGGCGAAAGGTTTCAAAGATGGCCTCACAGGAGGAGAAATCACGCGGGCGATCCGCATTTGAAAAGTAGCTGTTCATCACCACCAGACTCGCCGAAGTGCCGGTGAGACCAATGAAGGTGTCCGCAATCTTGGTGATCTTGGTCTTGTTGACGACATGCTGCGCCTTTTGACGCAAGGAGCCGAGACAGCTGAGTGTGTCTGCGCCGATGCAGGCGACGCCATTCTTCTGAGTAACTACGATGGTTGACATGAGGGCGCATGACTAGCGGTGACCATGCGGCAGCGCAAGTGACTCACGAGCCAAGGAGCGGGACTTGCCAAGTCCCGGTATGGCTGATTTAGAAAAGCTTGCTCGAACCTTAAGCCAGGACTTGGCAAGTCCTGCTCCTTGGCCCTCACGCCATGAATTGCCCACGGCGAATTTCGGAGCCCTTGAAGATGATGCGGAAGCGGAAGACCTTTTTCTTGCGGCAGTGAATCAGGCCGGTTTGCAGATCAAAGCGTTCCGGGATCTCAATGCGGTGCAGGTCAGCGGTGGCGTGGTAGCCGCGTTCTGAGAAGATGTCGATCAGCATCGCCAGGGCTTCGGGATCGTGGAAGAGCTTGTCCTCGCTGTTGATGTCAGCGCGCCCGGAGATGGCGTGACGGACGATGATGGGCATCATTTTCTCTTCGATGAAGGTCACCACGGCCTGCATGAGCTCGGGTTTCTCCACTTTGTAGCTGTCCAGACGGCGCACGAGGTCCTGACGCGCATGACGCACGATCTCGCTGGCCAGCGGAAGGTCGCGCAGCTGGTCGAAGGTGCGCGGATCGAGTTCGAGGGAACTTTGGTACTCGAGCTCGCGAATGATGTTGTCCTGCACCAGTTCGAGCGGTGCTTGCGCATTGATGAAGTGGTAGTGGAAGATCTCCTTGAGCGAGACCAGGGCGTCGTAGGTTTTCTCTTTGAAGACCTTGTAGCGATTGCGCGCCAGTGCTGGATCGAAGTCGGTGGCGCGTTCTTCCCAGAGTTCTCCGAGACCCGAGCTGCGGACCTCTGCATTGTGCGCCAGCACCTCCTGGCCGCGCTTGAGCTGACGGGCGATGCTTTCCGCCTCATCCACAAACAGCACCATGATGTGGAAGATTGGCTGTTTGAAATGCGCGGCGTCGGGCGTTTCCGAGAAATCACGGCGCAGCCGGATCATTTCATCAAAGAGCATCTTCAGGCACTCCACCTGCACCTTGGTGCGGGGGAAGCCATCGAGGATCGCGCCGTTTTGCTGCTCAGGTTCGAGAAGTTTGCGAATGAGGATGCCCACCACCTCGCGGTCGCCCACCATGCCGCCCTGGGCTTTGAGCTTTTGGGCTTCCGGGCTGTCGAGCAGCGCGCTGACCACAATCGGCTGAGCTGTGATGCCGCGCACTTCGCGGATGAAGTCCGTGTTCGTGCCCTTGCCTGCGCCCGGTGCGCCACCGAGCAGGATCAGCTCCTTTGGAAAGCGCAGCTTCTCGCGGCCATAGTCTTCTTCCAGCTTCTTCCAGACGTGGTTGAAGATGAGCTGGGCATCTTTGATTTCCAGATCTGCGGGAGCGGCAGGTTTGGTGGTGGTTTCGTTGGTGGCGGTCGGCATTGCTGGGCTTATCCCAAGGAGCGGGACTTGCCAAGTCCCGGCTTGGGTTTGGGAGAGCTTTTCCAATCCGGCACTTGGCAAGTGCCGCTCCTTGTCAAAGATGCTCCTTGCTACGCCACCGCCTTGGCCAGCTCGCTTTCCCACAGCGTGTATTCGCCTTCTTTCAGGCGGGCTTTGGCAGGATTTCGTCGGATGTAGCGGATCACGTTTCTCAGGTGGTCGCCATCGCGGATGAGGCGGTCGAAGTAATCGTGCTGCCAGAACTGCCCTTCCGTGCCAAGGGCCTCGTTGAGCACACCCGCTGTCCGACGCTTCAATGTATAAAGCACTTTTTCCAGCGGCCAGTCTGGATGCAGCACCAGCAGACTGTGCACATGATTGGGCATGACAACGTAAGACAGCAGTTCGTAACGCTGTTCATGAAAAAACTTCAGTGCATCATTGACGACAGTCCGCAGTAGTGGCTGGCGGAGAACAC
>CAILZI010000243.1 GCA_903838675.1 uncultured Verrucomicrobiota bacterium | reverse complement strand
TGCGTCCTGATGAAGCGACACTTTTCGCGTTCTGCCATTCCGAACTTCAAAGGTTTCCTCAAAGGTCTCAGTCAGATGTCGGCAGAGATCGATCGCCAGCGAGAAACCGTAGGCAGCGAACTCATCCGACTCATCCTGTCTCATATCAAAGTTTCGTGGATCCTTGCGGTCGTACCAGTCCGTCCAGAAATCAAACCGGGACACCAGCCACTGCGGCATGTCCACGCTTTCATAGTCGATGTTGCCCCAACGCTTGTCTCCCTGCCGGTACATCCACAAACCGGTGGAGCACCAGTCGAGATCAATGGCAAAGATGGTGACGTCTTTGGTGGGCATGTCTGGGGGAAGATTGATTGATGGATCGCCAGTTCATCCTTCCGACGAGACAGCGCTTGGGCGATCTTCATCGGCGTCGATTGCTAGAGTGAGGGTGAAATGAGGGGAGCCGGTGAAGTGGATGAAGGATCATATTCATTCCACCCTATGCATCCGCCACCTACAATGGCCGTGTTAGCGGATGGGAGCGACTCCATCGGCAAAGTCGTCGAGACAGGCACTGCGTCAAGGATGGGAGTGTGGGTCCGCTTGCGCCAGGGCGGCCTGCTGGGATGACATGATGGTGAGGTGCGCACCGCCGGCGGTCGGAAGGGGGTAACTGTGTGTTACCCCCTCTCTTGAGCGTCGAGGGCAGTGGCAGCGGCAGGAAGCCAGACAGCATCTGCACGAACTAGGAGCCTGTCGGACTTAGAAATTAAAGGCGCTGAGAATCGGCTGTACGAGTTTCGATTCATCACGACACATCAGGAATTGACACTGGAGCCGAATTTGGAGGCTCTTATTGAGATTCATGAGGATTGAGACTCGAAGTCCGACAGGCTGCTAGGAGTCCGAGAACACGCGCACGCCCATCTTCTTAAATGCGATGAGCCATTCGTAACGTGGATGCACGTCATCTGGCATCACACTTTCATCATCGGAATAAACTGCGTAGCCAGCCCCAAAACGACCAGCTTTCTTGAGCCTGAAAGTGAGTCTCGGGCTGAGATTTCGCAGTCGGATTGCGATTGGAGGCCGCGAGCATTCCGCCTTCCACTCCATGAATGCCCTCGTTGGCTAACTGGAGCCGAAGCTGCTCGAAGGCATTCACAGCCATCTTGTGAGCAGCCTGCTTGGACACGCCCAACTGCTGTCCGATCTCTTCGTAACTGTGCCCCAAAGAGTATAGGTCAAGCACTTGCTGGGCTCGATCCGTTAGCGTCGGTAAGTGACGGCACAGCACGTCGCGAGCTTCTTGAGCACGAACGTTCTGAACGATATCTTGTGTTAGGTCTGGTCGCGACTGAAGCCAAGAATCGGCAATTTCATCTGCCGCATCAGCCAAGCTGGTTTCGTCGATGAAACGCTGAGCATGACGAACTTCGACCCTGTAAAGGGAATTCAAAGCGTTGCGGATGGCCGTTCCAGCAAAAGGTTCGAACGAACCTTTGTCCGGGTCATAGGCGCAAGCAGCTCGATATAGCGCATCGTATGCGGTCGATGTCACATCCTCCATGCCTGCGCCTGGAATGTTGGAGTAGTTCCTGGCAATCCGCTCGGCCAAGTGCCTGTTGATCTGAAAAATAACCTGGGGATCTGATTTCACGGGATTTAACCTTTTTTAGCCTGGGGAGGTTGACGGTTTTTTGGCGAATCCGTAGGAGCCTCAAACCAACACTACATAACATGAAAACATGCCTTCAACCACCAGCCAGTTGCTACCTGAATGATTTCCATTTTGATGATGCCATAACACAGCGCCAGCACGATCCTGTATTTGGGTGTCTGGAGCTTGGACTGCATGAACGGGCGCTTGATTACCTCACCTCTGATCCCGAAAAGCAAATGGCGTCGGGGAAACTGGAGGCATTGCGGTTGCTGGTGTTGGAGCAAGCGGGCACCTCAAGCGAATATTTAGCGCACCAAGCCGTGCAGAGCAGCCTTGCCTACCCTGACAATCTCCAAATTCTCGATACCGCCTGCATTCACCTCGCATCTTCTGAGCAATACCATCGGCTTTTTCGCTTTTTTAGAAACCACCCGACGCGTGATCAAGTCCGCCACCATCCTTCTATTCTTCACAACCTAGCAGCCGCAGCGGTTCAGACGGCCCGGTTTAAATCTGGGCTCGCTTACGCATTCAAATCAGCGCTCCAAAACCTGACGGATCCATCCAACTTGCTGATTGACCTCCAGATGAGGCCTTTATGGGAATATTATGCGACAGCTTCTTTTGGATGCCTGACGGAGGCCCGATGGATGTGCTCGCCATCTATGTTTCGCGTTCTTGATCAGGCCATTCAGCGAACAAGCGGCTCTCTTGCGGTTTGTGAGTTCACCTTGCGCCATTGCGTGCCGAGTGAGTTTCATCGCTACCTCCAGCGAGACCTGTCTTCGTATTTCGTGCTTTCGGCCGCCACTCCTCCACATGTTCGCCTCGCTTATCGTTCATGGATGGACGCGCAGCGCACTGCCGGCATACAGGTCTTCAAGGCTGCTCTGAACAACGCGCTGAACTTCCTTCGTTCTGCCAAGCAAACCCGGCCAGATCAGCGAGGTTTCTGCTACGAATAAGGCATTGTCTCAGCCTACCACCACAGCAAAGCCTTCAGCGACTGCCGCACCATGGCCGGAGTCGGCGGCGGCTTTGACGGTGCGGAGGAAGGCGGCAGGGGCCAGGGAGGGAGGGCTGGAGCTGCTGGAGGAGAGTCTCAAGCGGCTCGATGGTGGCCCGTCCTTCGCCCTGTGGGCTACGGAGGGTGGCTGCGCCAGTGGAGAGGGAGAGGTCCATACCCCTCTCGTCTTCGGCCGGTCCCTGGAAGGTTTCGGCAGGATTACCGATCCCGAGAGCGTTACAAATATCGCGGGCGACAAACTTGATCTGGCCGTCTTCGTTGACGGTTCGGACGTTGCGGGTGCCGGCGAAGGTGAAGGTTTGGAGGGCGGTCATGGGAGTTGACGAGGGCGGAGGGTGGCTAGAGTGGCGGGATGAAGACTAAAAATTCGGTCGATCGCATGCCGCGCTGGCAGTTTTGTGTGATGATGGCCTTCTTGGTCTGGATGGTTCTAAAGTTCTTTGCGGTCCCACCTCCTCAAACGATCCATATTCCTTGGAAGGCTTGGGTTGTGATCGGTGTGGTGCAGGCTCCTTGTTTGTGGATGAGATTTACCGATGCGGGTATTCCACCGTTTTGGTCTTTGTTGAGTCTGGTGCCGGGAGTGGGACAAGTGGCGGCATTCATTGGGATGATTCTTCCGACAAAGGAAAAGGGCTGAATCAGGCAGCGCGGACGGTGAAGATGTTGCCGAGCTTCTAATGGAGGAGCTGTGCGAGGAGTTCTTTGGGCGTGGTGCGCAGGAGGGTGGCGTGCGCGGCGAGGTCGAGCTGGGACTGCGCGGGCAGGTTGGCGGGAGTGTCGTAGGGTTCGAGGAGGACCTGGCCGGAGTCGTCGGCGGATTTGAGGGTGCGGAGGAGCTATTCCGTGGGTGTTGCCTGCCGGACTTTGATGCGGCGAAAGTCTCCCATGATGCCTGGGGCGACGTCCTCTGTGGGCACGTAACCGTAGAATCTGGCCGGCGGGGTGATCTTGGTGACGTGGTGTCCGTCGTCGGAGATATGGTCTATTCCTGGCGTGCGGGTGGCCGTGTTGCCGCGAGGACGCGCTGCAGAAGCTGGACGAGGCTGTCGGGCTTCGGTTGGTGGACGGAGTGATTCAGCAGCTTCTCGGCTTCGAGGTGTGGGTGTAGGAACCTGCGTCGTAGTGGTGCCTGAACGCCATGAAATGCGCTTTTCTCTGGTCAGCAACCACCTGAGAGAACCAGGTGACGATGGGCGGATTGTTGATGCGGCTCATGGCCAAATGGGGTGCCTGAATTCAGGCGGATGGTCGTGCCGCAGTCCAGAGAATAGAATGGGAAATCTGGGCGCATGCTTTTTGGGAAGAGTTGGGGGGCGCTATAGTGGGTGTCACGATTAGTGACACCCTTGCCCGTGCGCTCTTGGCCTTGATGTGCTTGAGAAGGTGTCGGTATTGGCGACACCTTTTGTTTACTGGAATCGTTTGGAACGCGCCGATTTTAATAATGTCTTAACAGTTACATTTCAAATGGGTGAGGAGCCTGCTTTGGGGGCGCTAAATTTGCCTGGTTTACTGGGGATTGCAGGTGGTGCTGATCATCGAGTTTTACCTTTGGGAAGGGGTGTCAGTAGTACTTAGACCCTTCTCACTACCAGTGAGTTAAGTGTCAAAATATTAGATCGTGTTACGCTTTAAGCGTTACAATTAAAGGGGGTAAACCACAAGGGGGGCGCTGGGCACCTTCGATCAGTCGGCCGTCTTCTTTGGCCCAAGCAAGGAGTGCCGAGGGTTGCGAGGGGAGCCGGCGTTCATCGCCTCCGTTTGCGCCACGGCCATCGCTGCGGTGATCCGCGAGGGGAGTGCTGTTGCGGCGGGTTTCGGAGCGGGTGGCGGGGTCTTGTCCATAGGGCGCAGGATAGCGCAGATCGAGGGCGGGAGCAAGGGGGTGGTAAATCGCCACCCCCTCTCTCATCCGTGCGTGTGTGAGCGGCTGGCTGTCGAAAGGGGGTAGCACACAGCTACCCCCTTGCGACCACCCGCAGATGCCTTTTGGCGACTTGCTGAGCTTGCTCAGGCGCTTGGAGATTGAGTAGCTTGTTCCTCTCACCGCCCCTTCAAAGGCGTCACCTTCACGCCCATCGCCTCAAGTAGCACCTTTCCCATCTGGCGGGTCTTTTTGTCCACGGGTTTGGGTGGCAGAAGTCCGGAAAATCGGCCTTTAAAACTATCTGCGGGCATGTCTTCGGCATCACCGAGGTTCCAAAACTTGCCGTTCCCCAGCCGGTGGATGAGCAGGAAGTGCGTGCGGTGTTCTCCACTCTGGGCCTGGCCGATCAGGACCACCACCTCCTCGCGGTCGAGGGATTCCGAGGGTGGCGTCTGGTCGAGTGGCTGGTCGGGCCGCGCCCGCGTGAGCCATGACTCCACGATGAGCACCACGGCCGTGGCCTGGTGGGAGGCGGTGATGAGCTTCACCTTGTTGGCAAAGTCATCCTTCATCCCTGTGTCAGTCAGCCCGTCCGGCGTGAACAGGATCAACCCCGCCGGCGTGGCCGCCATCATCACCGGAGCCAGCTTCCCATGCCTCTTCATGGTCATTCGGGCATAGCGGTCAGCTTCGGCGAGGATGTCGGGCAAGGTCATGCGGGAGGTTGATCTTCGAATAGGTCGCCGATCACGATGTCAGGTCCAGGCGCGGGCAGTGGTTTGCCATCTAGCATTTCGTCGCGCTTCTTGTCGATGATAAGGAGTTCGAAATCATGCACGAAACGCACTTCTTTGAAGACGCCGATGGCGGCTGTCTCGCGGTCCGTCCACATCTTGAGGGCTGTTTGAGCGGCATCGTTGAGGCTTTTGAAGGCTTGAGAATTATCCCCGGCGAAGTGGCAGGTCGTGTCGAGCAATCGACGTGTGGCGATGTCGATGCGCAAATCCTCATCGAGCATGATGGGAAGCAAATCTTTGTCTGAACTCCTCTTCAAACGGGGCTTCGAGGTGTGGCAAAGTTGACGAAGCCGGAGTTCGTCCTTGGTGGGATTGAGCGGCAGGTAGAGCACCGTGCCTTTCTGGAAGAGCAGGCGAATGTCCGCCTCGGAACCAGCCGGTTCGAAGACACTTGCCGGGGCCTCGACCGTGAAGATGGAATCCCGCCGCAACTGCATGGATTCAGGCACTCCCGAAACCTCCCAACTCTGTCCATTCCATTTCAAGGTGAGTTCGCTCATGATGGTTACTGCGGGCAAAAGACGTGCTGGCGGTGCCAGGACAGGAATGGGGTATGCTCGGCGGTTATCCAGCGAAGTTTGCAGGAATGATCGAGGGTTATTTTGGAGCGGGTGGGCCAACCGTCATCGGTTGTGACGGTGGTCCATCCCCTGCTGCTCCAAGTGGTTTGGAAGTCAGCGTGATGCTCCATGAGCAGGGCAAGTTTTGTTTTTGTCCAAGCCAGCTCGCATTCGGCGATGACATCGCCGTTTTCGGCCAGCTCGAAACCCACCTCGTCAGGAATGGGAAGACCAGCTTCCTTCAGCACGAGCAATCCCTCCGACAGTGATTCCATTGCCTGAGAAATGACTTCATCCCAGCCTCCTGCATGAGCCGCCTGTCCACCGCCTGAGGCTGGACCGGCTCCGTCGGAGAAATGGACGGCATTGTAGTCTCCAGCGTCCAATCCGGCGCGGGTCGCGAGAAGAACTCCAGGGAGGGTTTGAAACGCATTAAAGAGCCACAGCCAGCGACGCCAGCCGAGGTGCCGCTCCGGCTCGCTTTCGGCAGCGAGTTCATCCAAGACGATGAAGCCCGGGCTGCGGGGCGGCTGTGCTGTTGGATTCTGCAAAGCAGGTGACCACCAGTATCGAATCGTGACAGTCCGTTCATTGATGTTTCCGGCGGCGACAGACGGCTCCTGTCGTTCGCAGGGCAATTCTTCGAGCGCCCCCCAAAACTGGGCCAACTGACTGCGTGCTTCCGCCAACTCAGGTTTGGTGGGGTGAGGCACCATGCGGAAGGCGGTCGCACCAGCGTGGCGAGCCATTCTTCGTGCATAGGCATCTCCATCGGTCCCAGCCGGCGTGGCCAGCCAACGTACGAGTCCGGCCACTCCGTTGTAGCCCCACATCGCATCCTCGACCATTGCGGCAAGTGGCGAAGGCAGAGGGCTTATCGACATGCTCTGAAGACAGTCGTTGAGGGTCGTTTCCGGCTTGCCCTCCATCGCCGCCATCACATCCTCCCAGGTCACCGACCAGACCCAAAACTTGCCGCTAGCCACCAAGGTATTGCGCTTGGCGGCATCGCTCTGGGCGATGGCTTGGTGATAGGCCCACCCATCGCAAAAGATGGCGATGGGTTTTCTATGAGACCCCCCTTTAGCCGGCCAGAGGACAAAGTCTGGTTTACATGCGACCTGAATTCCATCGCTGTGATTGAGTTCGACCTGCGGCTCCACCCAATAACGTTGTTCTCCGGCCTCCAACAGGTAACCCGACTTCCCTTGCACGACGTCCTGCACAAGGCGGACAAAGGGCAGCCCCCCTTTTCCACCGATGCGACGGAGGCTCTCAATGAATTTGGCCTCCAACTCCGAATCGAAGTTGGGGTTCACGAAAATGTCAGCAATCGACGAGACCTTTTCGAGGTGGTCGATGTTGGTCACCAATTCTTCGAGTATCAAACGGGCACGATCTCGTGAAACCATTTCCATGGCCTTGCCAAGGCGATGCTGGTACACACAGCGGTAGCAGCCGTCCTTCTCGGGTTTTGCGTTGCACGAACACCCGCGGACGTGATCCAGCGCCAGTCGAAGCAGCGCCGCAAGCGTCTTTGCACCATCGGCCAGAAGTTCGTGCAAGTAGCCAGTTCCTCCAGGAACAGAATCGTAGAGCAGCACGTAGTGTCGGCTGGCACCACCGTCGGAGTCCTTCACCTCCTGAGTCACCATTCGGAGATGATCCACTTTGCCTCCGAAACGTCTTTTGAGCCCGATCTGAAGGGCTGCCATGAAGGATTGCACCGACACTTCATCCATGCCCGACTTCGTGAACGGCACCAGAATTCGGAGGGCCTCAGAGGCAAACTCGCGGTAGAGATAGAGGCAGTCTGCGAGAGTCTCCGGATCCTCGGACTCTCTTTGGGAGCAGTCAAAGGAGTGAAGCTGGACCTTGGCGCGCTCCTTCTCATTGCGGGGAGGTCGTTGAACCTGTCCACAGTGCTTGCAGAGCTTGAACCCAGGTCTTGGCTTCTGCTGACCGGCGACGGCGTAGGCGTCACCAGGTTTGGTGGGTTCACCAAAGTTGATGTCACGAAACACGACGCGTTCGATGAACTCAAAGCCGAAGGGCGTGTCGGACGCTTTAAGTTGATAGGCTTCCCTGACGTCGGATGGATCAAAGTCCGTCATCATCTGGCGGACATAGAATTTGGGCTCCCTATCCTCGGCACTGTCGTCGATGCGGACCTTGGTGTCGTCGCTGTTGGCGATGGCTTGCTTGAAGCGGAGCAACTGACGCTTCTGGGAAACGTTGGACCACATGGCATCCCCGCACTTGGGGCAGGCTCCATCGGCATCCGCGTGGATCTCCAGGTTGCGCATGTGATGACAGGTGGGGCACATGCGCCACGTCTCCAAAGAGGAGAGTTCCATGTTGATCTGGTCCACCTCCACACGGCGCTGGTTGGCGTAGAAGATATTTTCCGGAGCGAACTCCGAGAGGGCGGAGTGGGCGGGTCTTTCGTAACGCTCCGCAGGCAGTGAGATGTAGGCCGCTGCATCGTCAGGATCATCACTGGATTTTTTGCGCCAGAGCAAGGACTTGAGTTCGACTCCGGCCTCAGGAAAGGCGTAGTTGGGAATCAGGCCCGCATCGGTCAAGGTGTTGAGCAGATCACGTTGATTGATTTCCTTGGCCATCCCCATGGCTTTCTGCCGCTCCCTTTCGATCAAGTCGATGTCATCACGGACAGCCTCATCCTGGGGCAATGCTTTGAGAGATTTGATTCGCTTTTTGATCTCGTCCGCACGGTATTTATGAGCGGCGCGCTCCTTGGAAAGTTCATCGAGCAGCTTGCTCAGGCGGATTCGGAGGGCGTCATCCTGCTCGGTGCCTCGCATGAACCGATCTAGGCGCTCACTCACGCGAGTATCGAGATCGCTGCCGAGCAACTGCTTGAACTCCTCCAGCAGGCCATCCTCATGCTCGTGGATGTAGTTGAGAAAGGTGCGAGGGAAACGGTTCTTGTCGTCGACGTCCCGTGCATCCAGAGCATCTTTGGTATCGTCAGGTAGAGCGGTTTCCTTGATGCCTGATCCCACCCAATGATCGAGACAGAAGGCGAAGAGCTGGCGGCGCAGCACTTCGGGTGCCTTCAGGAAGATGCCCGGTGGCGTGACCTCACCGCTGAGCATCTCTTGCGTGTCCTCAAAGAAATAGAGGTCGTGAGGACTGACTCCGTCGGCGAGGGTGGAGGTGAAGGCATTGCCGTCACGCCGGCCCGCCCGCCCGATGCGCTGAAGGTAGCTGGCCTGGGTCGGCGGCACGGAGCAGAGCATGACCGAGGACAGATCGCCAATGTCCACCCCCATCTCCAGCGTCGGTGTGGCAGAGAGCAGATTCTCATACCAGGGATGCGGTTTTTTATCCTTGAAGCGTTGCTCCAGGGCCTCACGCTGATCTCGGTCCAGCATGCCGGTGTGCTCGGCGGAAAAAACGCGGCGCAAGTCAGCGCGGCTAAACTGGCGGGCAAACCAAGTGCCACCCTCGATCTTCTCTGCATAGACCTCTTGTGGCGCTTGAAGGCAGGGCATGCCAATGAGTGCATCAGCCACCGCTTCGGGCACCGTGAGGCTTCTTTTGCCCTGCTCCGACATCAGGCGGGCCACGCGGGTTTCCAGCAGCATTTCTGCAGCATTCAGGCCAACGACGTCAGCATCTTTCCCTTCAACACGGCACAGGACCTTCTGGCCTTCGAGTGCCTTGATGGCAGCCAGATAGATCTCTTGATCTGCACCTTCGGGCAGCAAACCTGCGGCACCGAGGGTGGCTTCCATCCACGTCTGGTAAAACGTTTTGCTGCGCCCACTCCCGATGAGTCGATCAAGGTGCTCCTGCGTGCTGAGCGAGAGGAAGCGGGGCTGTGCGGAGCGGGGGCCAATGCCTGGCAGCCACTCTTTCCTGCCGCCCGTCTGGGCGAAGGCGAAGACGTTTCCATCACCCATGAAGGTGGTCATCTCCGGATGCGTGATGGCTCCACGAAACTTCAGGTGGCAGACAAAGCCCCAGAGCCATTGAAACACCGCCTTTTCATCGAGGTGACGGATGCCGAAGGACTCGTGGAGGATCGGCAGCACCGCTTTGGCGGCGGCTTGAATTGACTCAATTTTTGGGGTGAGGACAGCCTTCCCGATGGTCTCCAAATTCCTACCTCGCCGGCTGAGGTAGGTGAACTCGGCAAAGGCCTGCCAAGCGAGACGCTTTTGCACACGGCCTGGAAGTCGACTGCCTGATGGCAGGCGCCCCTCTTTGAGCAGATGCTCGGCCCAGTCCCGCTGCCACAGCATGTTGGGGCCGATGAACTCAGAAATAAACTGCTCCACCGGAAGCTCGAAGCTCGATCCTTTTTCACGCCATAGAGAGCCTGCCTTGTCGAGGAATTCCGGCCACGTACATTGAGGAGCGGCCACATGGTCAATGATACGGGCGAGTCCGGTGCGGACGGTGTTGAGGTAGGTGCGGGCTGTGAAGAAACCTGCTCGATGAGCAGCGTCCTGCACCGAGTCTGAGAAGGCGATGAGCTTCTTGTCATCGTTGAAGGGACTGCCCCACGTCTGCTCGATGACGACCGCACCCAACGTGGCGTTTCGGGCACCAAGAAGCATTTGAGAATTCCGGCCGCCGCAAGCGGGACAGGTGGAGTCATGCCAGGTGGAGACGAGGCCGGCGGCGTTACTGCTGGTGCGTGTGGCAGTAACACGGAAGACCTCCATCATGTCCGGGTGTCCACAGGCGCTGCAGTCGCCGCTGTTCACCTGCAAGTTGCCACAGGCGGTGCAGAGTCTTTGGACGATACCTTCGCATTGAGGACGGGAAATCCCCTTGTTTGCGTAGAGTCGGAGGACCTGAGGCTGGCCTGCGAACCACGAGTTGTAAATCTCATCGAGGTCTTGAGAAATGACGGCCTGTCCTTCGGGCATCCGGCTCAGCCAGCCCGTGGTGTGGCAGTCGGTGCACTGGATCAGCGGCAGGTTCAGTTTCCCGGGTTCGCGGCGAATGTCACTGGCTGATAGCAAATCGATTTGTTCAGGCTGCAAACGGACGGAGGCGACCATGCGGCGCAGTTCGCGCATCCAAAGTTGAACGCGGAGGGTGATGAACGGACGACCGTTCGGGTCACGTGCCCAGGCCACCAGGGCGAGCAGTGCGTCAAGAACGGGGCCGATGTGCTGGCGAGCACTCTCCGGCAGGGGGCCTTGCATCTGCTGCTGGAGGTCTGCCAGGGACGTGATCTGACCTTTGGCCAGTTTTAGCAAGTTAACGAAGAGAAGGTGCTTCTTCAGCAGTTCTCCCAGTTTCTTGCGCCACTCCTTGTCTTCGAGGTCGGTCGGAGGGGATTCTCCGGGGAAGAAGAGCTGGAACCACGCGGTGAGGGCCTGCTGCTGGGATTCGTATTGGCCGGGCGCGAGCACGGCCTCGAAGTCAGGCCGCGGGTATAGCACATGCTCGATGGTGCTCTCACCGAGGAACTCGAGTTCCGTGATCCGGTTTTCGGTGATGACGGACTCCGGCGCGAAGTCGGCACTAAAGATCTGCCGGGCGTATTCGCGCAAGGGGCCGGTATCGACATTGCCGCCTAGGGTGGCGGAGGTGCCGGCGTGGATCAGCGAGCCTTCCGGTGTACCAAGCCGTGATTTCAGACGGCGCAGCAGCAGTGCCAGGTCAGTGCCTTGGGCTCCATCAAAGGTGTGCAACTCATCCACCACCACGTAGCGCAGTGTGTCGGGTCCGTTCCTGCTCCACAGCTGCCGGTCCTTGGGACGGATCAGCAGGTAATCCAGCATCTTGTAGTTGGTCAGCAGGATGTCGGGCGGGTCTTTCCGCAGAGTGGCGCGGTCCGTGATCACCCCCGAGGGCGACATGGTCATCTGTCCCTTGCCGTCCTTCCCGGTGCGACCACCGACGAATAGGCCGACTCTCAGCCCCTCGAAACTGGGCGTGCCGGCGATCACTTCGGCAAATCTCCGCGCTTGATCCGAGGCAAGTGCGTTCATCGGGTAAATGACCAAAGCCTTGATGCCGTCCACGCCATCGGCTGCTGCACGGGAGCAATGGTCTAGCAGCGGATACACGAAGCACTCCGTCTTGCCGCTGCCGGTGC
Source organism: uncultured Verrucomicrobiota bacterium (assembly GCA_903838675.1). Classification (GTDB taxonomy): domain Bacteria; phylum Verrucomicrobiota; class Verrucomicrobiia; order Verrucomicrobiales; family Verrucomicrobiaceae; genus Prosthecobacter. The sequence goes on along the minus strand of CAILZI010000243.1, from coordinate 15,330 downwards.
CTGTTGCCACAAGGGTGCTGGCGACATCGAGGTTGCTGGAGAGCCGCTTCCATGCTTTTTCCTGATGAACGTAGCTCGGATGTTCAGTCTGGAAATCAGCGAAGAACTTCCTTCCACCACCGCCCAAGCGGAAGGGCAGTCCGATCTGGACATACGGTCCTTTCATCCAGCGTGACTCATCCTCGGTGAAGCGGCCCATGATGCCGACGAAGTGCGGATCAGAAGGCTCAAAGCCGGTCGTCAGGAAGTGCTTGAGCCCGTTCTGGACTTCGCGTGCGAGGAGGGAGGGAAGCATTGGAGGCGGTGAATCTGGCTACGAAGCGAGGTTGCGGATGCGGGTTTCGAGAGTCGTGAGGACTCCCAGCACCTCAGCGATGGGCGGTGGCGGGCTGAAGAACATTGGGACCATGGCATGGTGGTCCGCCTCCAGTTCAGTAAACCGGGGCTCCGGCGGTAGCAGGCGGAAGGTGGCAGGCAGGGCAAGATCGTAGCGTGCCCAGCTGGAACGGAAGTAAACCGCCTTGTGGGCCACCACGCGTTCCCGCAGCGTGGCATCCGCCAAAGCACGCTCCGCCACGGGGGCGGCGGCCATGCGGGCAAGATCGTGGTAATGCCGGGCATAACGAGCAGGCATGGGCTTGTCCGCCGCTCGGTGCGCCTCCGCATGCAGGAGTGTGGCTTTTTCCCAGAAGGTGCGCTCAGCAGCCAGGGAGCGGACCGTGGCACTGCCCATGGGGAGATTAAAGGTCTCACCGAGGTAGGAGCGGATGCCGTGGTCTTCCGAGGGCCAATGGTCAGAACGCGCGCCCAATTCGATCCGCACGGCGGGAGCGATGTAGGCAAGACCAGGACCGCCGGCCTGTGGGAAATGGAAAAGCAGCGTCTGTGCGTCCTGCGGGTCAATCTCCAGAGACCAGCCCTCAGTGCCGCCCAGCAGGCTGGTCAGGGATTCCTGAAGGCTGGGCAGCAGCCTTTCGCGGATGCAATCCTGACAGGCACTCTGGAGGGCCTCGATACGCCGGGCCTGCTCCTTGCCCGTGGCGGCCTCAGGATCGTGGTCCTCGCCAAAGCCCAGAAACTCACGGTGGAAGGAGACGTCCACATCCTCCGAAAACCGGTCGATGAGGCCGTAAACCTTCGAGAGTGAGGTGCCGCCTTTGAAAACGAGGTGACCGCCCAGCTCCGGCAGTGCAAAGAGTGCATCCAGCGTTTTGCAGACCCAGTAGTCCTTCTCCAGAATGGCCGGTGCCAGCCCGCGCTGCTGTGAAGCGGCATCCAGCAGTTCCAGGCGCTCCTGAGCAGTGAGCGAGAGATAGGGGTCCTCAGCCATCGTCGCGGGTGATTTGGAGGAAAATGGGGCGCATCCAGGCTGGCACCAGCGTCAGGTCGGCGGCGAGCTGCTTTTTGGCGGTGGCATCCAGGCGCTGGCGCAGGTGCTGGATAGTGTCCGGCATTACCTTGCCATTGCCTACGTCACGCAGGGCCTGAGCCACGAGTCCGCTGGCCCGGCCTGCCAAGGCGAGGTTGCGCCCGGTGTTGCGCCGGAAGACGATCTGGCGCTTGCCCAGGAGCACCTTGCCAGGTGCGCCATCGGTCTGATAGATCATCTGGGCTGGCACCTGGGTAGTGAGGCCCAGCTGGTTCGCCGCCACCTGGGGAGAGGGAAGCAGGCGGAGTTGCCTACCTCTGGCCAAAGCGGCGACGACAGAGTCCGCCGTCGCTCCGGTCTGCCCCAGAATCGGATGCGGGTGGGGGCAGTCATAGAGGCCACGGGAAATCCGGCGGATCTTGCCATCGCGCACTAGACGTGTAAGCACCATGCCGACGCCTCGAGGGTCGCCCACATCCGCGAAATCATGGGGTGTGAAGGCCCAACCACGCCCCTTCTTGGCGACTCGGCTGAGAATCTGATCGTGATTGGATTTGGCTGGCAGCGCGTTCTTCATGTTGAAAATAATGCATTGTTTTTTCAACAATTCAAGCCTTTCGCAGACACATTCACGCGGGTGAGCATCTCCCCGGTCTCGGCAAGGTTTCTTACCTTGTGACGAAGCAGGTCATCAAAACGGATCGCCTGCTCGAAGACCGGGCTGAGGTCGGCACCATCCGCGAGAACGAACGTCGGCTGCTTGCCACGGGTGATTGCGGTCAAGGCCTCGGCAGTGAAGCCGTTGATCGAAAGGAACAAACCGCGCGTGAAAACCGACTTGCCTTCGATCTTACCGCGAAACGTGAGCAACGCGGCTTCATTGACAGGCTTGGCCTCCCATTTCGCCTCCAGCAGATAAATCTCATGATCTAGAATGAATGTCCCGTCGATCTGCTCACCGGTGAGACGGAAGGGCTCCCGAGGATCTAAACCGAAGAGATGAAACAGCCGATTGAGGAGTTTCTCCAAGGCAATGCCTGCCGCCTGTCGGTCGCTTGAGACCGCGAGTTGGTAGAACTCTGCGCGCAAATTTGGTAGTTCGGACTGGATCGCACCAAGAGGTGCCGGTTCGTAGCGGACTGCTGTAGCCGATTCCTCGGGCCGTGGCATGGGGTCCCTCTCCAGCGATGCCAGGAAGGCTAGGGCGCAGTGAGATTGCTACCGTAAAGAAGCCTCTGAAATCAGTTGTGGGCATGCGGGTAAAATCTCTAAAGAGGTTGGGTTATTCCGATCTTGGGTTCCTAATCAAACCAGCACAATCAAAAACTCGCTTTCTTGTACGGCATTCCACGCATCACTCAGGCTTCTCCTCCTCCTCTTTGACGATTTGCTCCATGGACTTGGCGTCGTCTGCTCTGGCCTGTGCATCCATGGTGCCGCTGCTTTTCATACGCATCGCCCGCACTTTGCGCGACATGGCTCCGCCGGTGGATATGACACCATCGGCCGAAAACTGGACGTTGCTGCTGGACCGGGCATCCATACGCATTGCCGTGGCACTGGCGATGGCATCCTGATTGGCAGCAAGGAAGAGGAACTCCCAGCCTTTTTCATCGCGATAAAGACGGATGAGGTCGCTGATGTGCTTGAGGGTGTATTCGTGGGAGGCGTTCTCCATGCCATCCGTGAAAATGGTGAGAATGACCTTGCCGGGCTTTTCTGCGTCTGGGAGGGCGGAGATGCGATGGTTGGTTTCAGTGATGGTGCGGCCAATGGCATCCAGCAGAGCCGTGCTGCCTCGTGGGGTGTAGGTGGCGGCGGTAAGCTGCGGCACCTCCTGAATTGGCAGGGCTGCGAAGGGCACTTCGTAAGCATCATCAAACTGGATGAGCGTGAGGCGGGCATCGCCGGGGACATCAAGCTGGGATTTGATGAAGAGATTGAATGCAGCGACAGCGGGTTCCTGCATGGATTGCATGGAACCGGAGCGGTCGAGAATGTAGGCGATTTCGGTGAGGTGTGGGTTCATGGGATTGGGGTGGGTTGTTCGTTAGGGGTGAGGGGGCGGTGAGCTGGCGGCCTGCCCGACCATTTCCTCCTCCAAAGCGGCGATAAGCTCGGCTATGGAAGCGTTATATTTGGCTGCCTTTTCCGCCTGCGTCAGTGGCGGACCTGATGCTGGCTGAGGTGGTGGTAGCGGGAACCACTGGCTGATAAAGGAGTCCTCCGGTTCGAGATGCTCGAGCAAGATTCTTCGCACTGGACGCACCTTCTCCATCTGCTGCTCCAAGTAGGCCTGGCAGCGCGGACTTTGCCAAAACAGCGCCAATGCCTGGCGGTCACGCTCGTCGAGGTGCTCTGGCAGGCGGTGGAAGGTGTAACCGCTGTCCACGAGAGTTAAACCTGCAGGCACTGGTAACGACAGAGCATTCAGCTCGGGATCAGTCGCGCTGTCCGCTCCCACTGGCAGCAGCCACATCAATCGCATGTAGCGGCGCAGGTCGTCCGTGCCATGAATCATGCGCACGTCCGGAATGTGCAGACCGCTGCCGCTGCCCGCTTTGTGAAGCAGGTCATCGAGCGGCCTGCTGTTGATGCAAAAATGAATGCCTGATGGAAGAAGGGCCATGGGGAGGATGGTTCTGAATGCAGGCATCCTCGCACAGGGGGTGGGACATTTGTGGGGCGACAGGCGAACTTTCTGCGGTATGTCTATCTTCCATGTCCCAAGCATCCCCTTCCCGACGATCACGGGCCAAGGCCCCCAGATCCGCACAGGCCATCCGCTCAGGAGCCAGTCGTCCGGCCATGTGGCGGGTGCTGGAGATCCACAAGATCATCCGCACGGGCAAATTTCCCAACTGCTCCACCCTGGCAAAGGAGATCGAGGTAACGCCCAAGACCATCCAGCGAGACGTGAGCTTCATGCGGGACCAACTCGGGCTGCCTCTGGAGTATGAACCGCTCAAGCACGGTTACCACTACACGCAGGAGGTGCATGAGTTCCCTATGCTGCATCTGTCCCAGAATGATCTGGTGGCCCTGTTCCTTGCACGGCATGCGCTGGAGCCACTACGGGGAACACGCCTGGAACGCATGCTGACGGAAAGCTTCAGCAAGATTGCAGACGCCTGCCCCGGAGAGATTTCCATCGAGTGGCACGAGCTGGACGAGGCCTTTTCCGTGAAGGCATCGGGTGTGATTCCGGCGGATGTGACCCTGTTTGGTGATCTGCTCGATGCCGTGCGGGCCTGCCGGGAAGTGAACTTTGATTATCACAAACTCACCGGCAGTAAGCCAGAGCAGCGCACGGTGCATCCGTATCACGTGGGCCAGATCGAACACGGCTGGTATTTGCTGGCCTACGACCCGGCACGAAAAGCAATACGTACCTTTGCCCTGCAACGCATCACCAACCTGAGCGTGCTGAAGACGAAGTTTGAGCGCAATCCAAAGTTCAATGCAAGGGATCATCTGGGAGGTGGTTTTGGTGTATGGAGCTATGCTGGAGAGGACAAGCGCACGCACGAAGTGCACATCCGCTTTGAAGGCTACGCTGCCCGCGTGGTGGGTGAGCGCCAATGGCACTCCACGCAAGCCATTCGGAAGCTCAAGCCCGACGGCAGTGTCATCGAGTTTCAGGCGGACCTGTCCGGCTTGGAGGAAATCACTCGCTGGGTGCTGAGTTGGGGCAGCAAAGCCAGAGTGTTGGGACCGCCTGAACTGAAGAAGCGAGTGCGGGATGAGTTGGAGATGATGGTTCAAACCAGCGAATGAACTATTTTCAGCTCGGCTCACCCTACCAGACCTTGCTAAAACCACCGTCGGCTGATCCAGTGTGTTGCCATCCACCACAGAAGGCTTGAGGAACGCGAGAACGAGCGATCAATGCCCTGTGAGGTCTCGGAACTGCTCCGGTTGTTCCTTGGCCATAAGCAAGGCGAAAGCGAAAAGGTCATCAACCGAGGCTATGGTTCCAGCCTTGATAAGACCGCCGACTTCCTGCCAGTGATCCAGTGAAACAGTAATAACCAGCGAACTGCTGGAGTCTCCTCTGAGCTCAGGCAACCGCGTCCGTGCGAGGCATTCTGGGTGCGCGGCACATCCATTCTCAGTTTCCGCCCGGAAGACCTGGAAAACGTGTTCAAGTTTCTCGAACTGGTTTCGCATCGGCTCACAGGGATCGACCCGGTAGTTGAAATTCTTCGAGGGCTGAATGTTGTGCCGCGGGTCCAGTAAGAGCACATTAAAAATATCTTCATCGTCCCAGAAGCCCACGATGCGCCCGTTTCCAGTCGATATCTGGAACTGGTAAAATGGAAACTCCGCTTCGTTGTTCAGGAAGTCATCTGGTAACCAAACGAAATCCTGCCGTTGAAGGGGAATGTTTTGCTGAGACCAATTTATTTGGTGATACCGAAGCGCAGCGGCCTTTTGTGAGTCGCGTCCGCGGCGAATGGCATCCACTGTCTCCTCAGACAAGGCTCTCAATTGGTCCAGCAAGGACACAAACCACCCCAAATCAAGGTTTGCGCCATTGAACCCAAAGTTTTCAACCTGCCGCCAGAAGCGGAATGAAAACGTCCACCTTTTCTCTTTTGGTGGCGCTCCATCTTCTCTTGGAACGGGTCCTGAGTTCGGAGCTTGCCCCAGCGTAATGCGCGGCCCTGTTGCCATTGAGTCAAGTCCAGCGATTCAACTTGGGATACGCGCCGCGTAAGTTTCATGCATGGTGCTTTCGGAAATCACGGTGGCGCATCGTGCTTGGGGGGCGATTCCACCTCTCGCTTCTATCCATGGACGTTCCCGATGGGTGAGTTCGGCGAGTTGGGTGTCAGAATATTTGCCGTAGGTTTCGAGGACTTGGTCCACCAGCTTGCGGGCATCCTCTGGAATCGCCACATTTGCAAACTCGGGACGGATATCAGCCTCTTCGAGAGGGGCGAACATGGTCTTGCTGATGAAACGATCATACACTTCTCGGCTCACTGGACCACGCACCCACGCTTGAAATTCACTTTGGAAAAGAGGAACTTTGAAAATGGCGAGATGCCAAGCTTGGCAGTAGTAGAGCAGCTTTTGCATCTTCAACACGCTGGGGCGCTCGCCTGCCTCATTCATCGAGCGGATGATGTAGTCGCAGATGTCATTGATGTTTGCAGGAGGCGGCATGGTGGGAGTGACTGGTGGTCGTATCACCACTATTCGTTCAAATTTCAATGTGCCTGCTAATAATAAATTTATCAATAGCGCTTCGAATATTGCGCTTGTTGCGTATATTGCATTGACGGCAAGCCGCTGATCTGCCAAAAAATGGCCCTTTTCACAGTCCATCCAACCATGAAACTCGCTCAAAATCGCCTCGACCCCAGTGAACTCAGCCCTGGAGACTTTCTGGAAGTGGAACGTCTCCTTGGGGAGGTGTTTGGAGGCCGCCAGCGCCCCGCCCTCGTCAATGCCGAGGGCGAACGTTTGGAACTACCCCAGCCGGTTTTTGAGATGCTGGTGCATGTGCTCCGCTCCATACGCGAGCGCCGGGCCATCGTGATGATGCCAGAAGACGAATCCTTCACCAGTCAGGCGGCAGCCGATTACCTTGGAATGTCGCGCCCGTTCTTGATCAGCTTGCTCGACAAGGGGGAAATCCCCTTCCACTACGTCGGCAGCCATCGCCGGATCGTGTTCAAGGACCTGCTCGACTATGAGAGGAAGCGGGATGCCGCCCGCCGGGAGGCCATGAGCAACCTCTCCAAGAAAGTGCTAGAAGCGGGCCTGGATGACGCGAGCTACACGGGTGAATGAAGGGGGCGAATTACAGAGTCGTGCTCGACGCGTGCGTGCTGGCCAACCAAGGTGTGTGCGATCTTTTCCTCCGATTGGCGGAACGTCCGCGAATCTACTCGCCAAAGTGGTCCCGGCGCATCCTTGACGAGACCACCCGCACGCACAAAGAGAGGCTAAAATGGCCAGATGAACTCGCCAATCACTGGCAGTCGGAGGTGGAGAAACACTTTCCTGAAGCTCTCGTGGACATGGCTGACTGTTTGGAGCCCATCTTGGTGAACGACCCCAAAGACCGCCATGTTCTGGCTACCTCGATCCGCGCTGGAGCATCCACCATCGTCACATTCAATCTCCGCGATTTCGCTCCTGACTCTCTTGTCCCTTGGAACATTCATGCGGTTCACCCAGCAGATTATTTGATCACCCTTCACACGATCAGCCCCGATGTGGTCGTGGCCAAGCTGGGTGATATGGCTCGTGATCGCAATTTGAGCGCAGAAGCATATCTCGCCAAACTGGCCAAGAGTGTCCCGGCATTTGCTTCTCAAGTCGCCCAAGCTGTAGGCTGGAACCTACCGTTGCCCAATAGGCCGTGACATGAACACTCTCGAACGCACCCTCATTGAAAAGGCCGGCTACGCCCACGGCTGTCTGCGTGCCCCCTCGGACTCGAGAACACCAGTAAGATGCTCAAGAACCTCGACGAGGACGAGAGGGGCCGCCCCCAATCGCATTACTTCAGCCGCCATCGAATCGATCAATGGCATCATCCGAACTGCCCGCCATCGCGCACGCGGGTTCCGCAACTTCGAAAACCTCAAGGCCATCTGCTGCTGGATGGCGGGGGATCTAAACCTCTAAATCCCCTCTACTTTTACCCATCCAGTTTAGCGAAGCGCCGCAAATTTTGGTTGCAAGAAACTCCATTTTCCCGATCCTTCCATGTATGAATACCAGCTTAAAACTGGCCCTTTTTTGTATTATTGCATTCGGCACCACGGGTCTCGCGCAAACCCCAGCCCAAGCTGAACGTGTGAGAGCTGTCCTGATCAAAGCCGAGCAAGGTGATGCTGACGCTCAACTACGAATGGGCAATACTTATTTTTTCGGGATTTTCGTGCAAATCAACGGAGCAGAGGCAGCGAAATGGTATCAGAGAGCAGCTAACCAGGGTCAAGTAATCGCCCAAGGTATGCTAGGGCAGCTCTACCAGTATGATAAGAACTGGGTAGAGGCATACATGTGGTTTGACTTGTCTGCAAAACAAGGAAATGCGGATTCGGCGAAGTCGCGCGATGACGTGAAGGCGAGAATGTCTCTGACTCAACTCTCCGAGGCGCAGCTATTATCGAAGAATTGGAAGCCCAAATCGGAGCGATAACTTCATTCCTCCAGACAGGCACGACCATAGAGCAGCAGCAACGACAGGTTGTAAGCGCAGACGGTGAGATGTGTTGGATGAACTGGGAAAACGACACACGCATCTACCGCCTCGCGCCGAATCCCGTCGTCGGCAAACCGAGCCAGTTCCCGCGTAAACTCAGCGACACGGGACTCTTGCAAGACACCGTCACCCTCAGAGTCTTATGATCGGGAAGAGGTGGGGGTGTTGATTGGCCAGACTCCGCAGGGTAATATCAGACACCTCCTGCCCATTCATCGTCTCGGTAACGGCAAATTCTGGAGCCTGGGTGATGTTGAAGGGCACCATCGCGGGAGAACTCAGACACTCTCTCCGCATGGAAGGAGGCTCCAAAAGACCTAGATCCAGGACTGTGAATGGCAGTGGAGTTCGGCAATACCCTCCCCGGCGGCCCCCGCAAAGTCGAGCGCCGCTACACCGCCCCCTTCGCCCTCGCCAACCGAGAAGAAGACTACAAGATCGCCTGGGCTTTCTTTGAGTCCCGCCGCAGCGCTACAGCCGAAACATCCACCCCGAACCGTTCCTAACCACTGTCCGATGTCATCGTCACTCCACGACGCCAAGGCCGCCGCCGATCTCGCTAGGTTGTTCTACGACTTTCTCCCTGGATCCGGGCACGGTTCGTGGTCGGGTCATGTGACTTTCCAAACGATCGCGACGCAAGCCGGTGTTGGCGAATTCTGGACGGGTGGCAGCAAGGAGCCCGCACTCGCCCGGTTGTTGGAACAGACCTTGAAACACAAGCGCCACCAGTTTGAGGACCTCGTCCTCGCGATTGTGTCCGAAGGCATCAAGTATGTGCTCACCGACAATGGAGCCAAGTATCCGCCGCTGCTGGGCACAGGCGGCATTGATGGGCGTCTGGAGTTCACCAACAACTTCATGCAGCGTATCACCGAGGTCATCGATCCAGTTACTGGCGAGCCTTTGGAAAACTCGGCCCAACGTCTCGCGACAGCCCTTTTTGCCGATGCCCTTGCCACGCCTCTTTCAAAGGCTCCCGTGGGCCAATTTCTTCCGAGCGCCGCTGGCGGGGTTAACGCGACCTCTGGATTCGACGCCGCCTCTGCCGTGAATCCCTGGGACTTCATCCTCATGATTGAGGGCGCGCTGCTGTTTGCCTCTGCCAGCGTCAAGCGGCTCGAAGGCAATGAGACGGGTGCATTGGCTTATCCCTTTTGTGTGCGTCAGGCCGGGGTCGGCTATGCCAGTTCAGCGAGTGCGGATGAATCCGCTTCACGTGCCGAGATGTGGATGCCTCTCTGGACGCAACGGGCCGTTACACTGGCTGAGATCAGCGCCATTTTTTCAGAAGGCCGTGCGCAAGTGGGTAGTCGTGCGGCTAAGAATGGAGTGGACTTCGCCCGTGCAGTGGTCGGACTCGGGGTGGATCGTGGGTTGGATGAATTTCAGCGCTATGGATTCCAGGTGCGCAATGGGTTGTCTTACTTTGCCACGCCGCTGACGCGTGTGGCAGCCAGGAAAAACGCGGGTGCAGATCTGCTTAGCGACATCGATTCATGGCTGGATCGTTTTCGCCGGGCTGCCACGAAGGACACAGCGCCCGCGTCTGCTCGTCGAGCACTCAGCAATCTGGAGTCCAAGATCTTCGATCTCTGCATCAGCCACACACCAGAACGGCTGATGGGTGTTTTCGTGGCCTTGGGACTATGCCAGGCGACTGCTGCCCGCAGCCTCAAGTGGGCCGATGAGAGCTATCTCCAGCCACTCTATGGCCTGCGCAAGGAATGGCTGAAGCACGGCTGGTATAGGACGGAGTTCCGTCTGGCAGCATCGCTCGCCTCCATCAGTGGAAAGTTTGGCAAGGAATGGCTGCCTCTGCGCTGCCATCTGGAACAGGTGAACTCCTACTTTGACAAGGAAAGCGACACTCTGGCCTATCGCTGGGCGGCCAACCCTACCAACCACGTCCAGTGGAGCGAAGCCCCCTTGACAGACGTGCTGAATGACATCCTGGCCCGGCGGCTCATCCTCACCGAAGACCCGCCTCAAACGCGCTATGAAGTCTGGGCCAGCCTGGCTGACATCAAGGCTTTCATCGAAGGAGAAACCGACGATGCCCTGCTTTCCGAACTGCTCTGGAGCATGAGTCTCATCAACTGGCGGGAAAAGGCAGACCTGCCTGACCGTCCAAAGGATCGGCATCCTGTCCCGCCTACTCTGTACGCACTGCTCAAACTCTGCTTCCCACCCGTACAGAAGTCTCAGCCAGAATACATCCGGCAAGTCCCTATTATTCCCGCGATTCACCGCCATGCGGCACAAGGAAATGGCAGACAGGCTGCGGACATGGCCATCCGCCGCCTCCGGGGCACTGGTTATTACCCATTGCTCCGACAGCTTCCCGTGATGGGTGATTACGCCAAACGCACCGCCGCAGCGATGCTCTTTCCGATCTCCAACCAAACGCTGGAAGACATCTGCAAACAAACCACGCGACCTGAAAAAGAACCTGAAATCATCACTGCCTGATTTTTACAAGACTTCCGAACTCAAACACCAACATCCATGAACCTCGACGCTCTAAAAACCGCCCCACGACTCCTGATCGAAGCCAAACTTCAACCCATCGCTGGCACACGTTTTCAACCCACTGGTTTCCCCGACCTCGGAGCCGCCCAATACAAAGCCGCCAATGGCGATGACATGCTCCTTGTGGAGTCCGCCCAGAGCATGGCCAACCGCCTTGAAATCATTTGCTGGGACGGCGTTCAGAATGACTGGGTTTCCGCGCTCAACGGACTGCCTTGCGTCCTTGTGAAGAACAAAGACGGGAAAGTCATCACCAACTCGGTGCTCGAAGCCCACCGCATTAATTCACCCTACATTCTCGAAGGCAAGGACAAGAGTTTTCTCAATACTCTCAAAAGCGAACTCGCTATTGGTGAGCTTGCGGTCGCGGACTTGAAGCTGCTCTCCAAGACTCTGCTCAAGTATGACATCAACGCCCTGATCCATGGCGTCTTCATCGCCAAGTCAGAAGTCGCTGGTGGCCGCATGCGTCTCCCGCGCGCGCTGACAGCCTTCATTGAGGCATCCCAGGTGAACACTGCCTCCAGTGGTGGCGTGAAGAACGATGCACTCAACCCCAGCGGGGATGCAGCCAAAGGCTTCGGCAAGGAGATCATGACATCCACCTCATCCTGCTGGGCTTTGGCGATGCGCAGACGTTTCAAAGCACGCTGTTTGCCAAATCAGCGAAATGGCGTTCCCTGACTCCCTTTGTCAGCACCCAGTATCTCAAAACCTATGGTGATGGACGCCCCAAGATCGACGCCCACGGCTGGCAGCAAGGTTCCGCCGCTGCCAGTCTGCTTCAACAACTTGAAAAAGATCCCCGGACTGCTGGCCAGCTTAAAACCGGTGGCCTGAAAAAACTACCGAGCATCGAAGTACGCCAAGACCGCCATCTACGCTGCCTCCAATTCCAAACCCGCCGCCCAGATGGCGGCGGGCAGCGTGGCAATGGGGACTGCGGCACCTTCACCCTTGAGTTTGAGCAGGAAATTCAAGGCCCTCTGGCTTTTGGCTATGGGGCTCACTTTAGCCTCGGCCTTTTCGTGCCTGCTGTTCCGTCTTCTTGAATCGGCGGCCATGGGTTCGTCCCGAGCATTTCGGCGTTTTATTTCTAGTAGCGAGGAGAGCGGTGATCATAACTTCTCTTTACGAATCATGCTGAGTTGGGTAACTTGATGTTCTCGATTCTATTTTCACGCATCCGCACGGATCACCTGCTGCGGGCCACTTTTTATGGATCTACCCGCCTATCGCACTGCTCGTGCTCCTTACCCGCTTCGTCCTGAAATGTGGGAGCCGGAGTATCTCTATGAGCCGCTACCGGAGCCGGTGGATCACCCGGAGTTCGATCTTTTCGGGGTGCGGCGCATGCTGGAAGTGGCAAAAGAGCTGACCGATCCTGCGACGAGGAAGCCAGCGGAAAAGAGCCAGGAGCCGATGCGGGCGCGGATGCTGAATGAATTCGTGTACTGCCCGCGCCTGTTTTATTACGAGCAGGTGGAGGGCATGTTTGTGGAGAATGCGGATACGGCGCGGGGTTCGGCGATCCATGAGAAGGTGGACCGGGGCAAGGGCGCGCTATTGAGAGCAAAGAAGAAGGCGAACGCCGAGGGTGAAGAGCCAGGTGTGGAAAGCCAGGCCACGGCTGTGCCAAGCTCGGGTGAGCCGGGCAGCGATGCTGCGGCTGTGACGCCGGCTGAGGATGCGGAGCCGCCTATGGAGACAATTCATTCCCGCTCTGCCATGATGAGTTCGACGCGGCTGGATGTAGTGGCGAAGATGGACCTGATCGAGGTGAAAGTGAATGCGCGCAGTGAGGATGATTTTTTTGCCGTGCGTGAGGCGCAGTCGGTGACGCCGGTGGACTACAAGGCGGGTGCGCCAAGGCAGGGTGTGGATCAAAATGAACTGTGGGATGCGGACAAGATGCAGCTGGGGCTGCAGATCCTGATCCTGCGCGACAATGGCTACACCTGTGACGAGGGTGTCATTTATTACCGGGCGACGAAGCAGCGGGTGCGGCTGGTGATGACGGCGGAGATCGAGGCGTGGATCATCGAGCGCATCGCTGCGGCGCGGGTGGTGGCGGCCTCTCTCACGATACCCCCGCCTCTGGTGAACAGCCCTAAATGCGTGCGCTGCTCCCTGGCCCCGGTTTGCCTGCCGGATGAGACGCGGCTGCTGGTGGATGGGCGATCTGTCTCAACTGATTCTCCCCGCATTCCAGCGAGTGCAGCGTTAACGTCGCCACGCCGTTTGATTGCGGCACGAGATGACGAGCGTGCTCTGTACCTGAACACTCAGGGGTATCGCGTCGGCGTCAAATCGGAACGACTGGTGATCAAGGATGGCGACAGCGTCATCGACGAAGTTCGCATGAATGACGTGACGCATGTGGCGCTGTTTGGGAACATCCAACTCAGCACGCAGGCCGTGCATGAGCTATGCGAGCAGGAGATCCCGGTGGCGTACTTCAGCATGGGCGGCTGGTTTTACGGACTGACTCGTGGACACGGTCTGAAGAATGTGCATACGCGCATCCGGCAGTTCGCCGCGGCCTCCAATCCGTTGCAATGCCTGGCGCTGGCCCAGAAGATCGTGCAAGCGAAGATCAGGAACCACCGAACCATGCTCATGCGTCTGCATGTGCAGCCGCCTGCCGCAGCCGTGCAGGGCATGAAGGAGATCGCCGGGCGTGTGCCATCGGCTCGCGGTCTGGATGAGCTGCTGGGCATGGAGGGCGCGGCAGCAGCGCTCTACTTCCAAAACTTCGCCGGCATGATCAAGGTGGGAGAGGACGATCTCGATGATGAGATCCCCGGCCTGGAGATGACTCAGTCCGCTGAGAAAAAGCGTAAGTCCGAAGCGGCGGCCCTCACCTTTGACTTCACCCAGCGCCGCCGTCGGCCGCCCACAGACCCGGTGAATGCGCTGCTCTCGCTGGCCTACAGCCTGCTGGCGAAGGATTGCACCATTGCGTCTCTGGCGGTGGGCTTTGATCCGTATGTCGGTTTTTACCATCAACCACGCCACGGCAGACCTGCGCTGGCTCTGGATCTGATGGAGGAATTTCGCCCGCTCATCGCCGAGAGCACTGTGCTGACGGCGATCAACAACCGCATGATCCAAAGCGGCCATTTCGTGCGTGCCGGTGATGCCGTGAATCTGAGCCCGCAGGGGCGGAAGGCCTTTTTCCAAGCCTACGAGCAGCGCATGAACGCCCTGATCACACACCCGGTGTTTGATTACAAGGTGAGCTACCGGCGCGTGCTGGAACTGCAGGCGCGGCTGCTGGCACGCCACCTGACGGGGGAGATCCCGGAGTATGTGCCTATGGTGACGCGATGATAATTTGAAATCCTTTCCCACATGTCCGACCGCAACGTCATCGTCAGCTCACGTCACAATTACCTGGTGTGCTATGACATCGCCAATGACCGGCGGCTAAAGAAGGTCTTCAAGGTGTGCAAGAATCATGGCACGCACCTGCAGTTCTCCGTTTTCGAGTGTGATCTGAATCCCCGCGAACTCGTCCAGCTGCAGCGTGAGCTGAAATCGCTGATCAAGCAGGACGAAGACCAAGTGCTGTTCGTCTCGCTCGGGCCTGCGGAGGGACGCGGCGACCGGGTGATTTCATCGTTGGGATTGCCGTATTCCAAGTTTGATGCGCCGTGCTACGTGGTGTAGAACACATCGCGTCAGTTTTTGATCTTTTACATATCCCAAGTTTAGACCGCGAGCGGTTCGGTGGTGCCAAGGGGTGCCATGAGCGCTCGCGTGTTGAAAACCAATGCTTTCGCCCGTTTTATTTTATGTCGTCCCTGTCGTCAGGATCATGGTTGGTCAGCCGCTCGCCAAGTGCGGCTGGAAAGCTTGATTTTGCGAGGATCGGGAGGCGTGCCTCTCCGCACTCACAGGAGTGCGGCTCCGTTGAAGCGCCGTCGGTGCGGTCTCTTCCGTCTTCGCCCCAGTCTCTCTCCGCACTCACAGGAGTGCGGCTCCGTTGAAGCCAAAGGGATGGGAGGGATCGCCAGGAACTCCGGTGCCACTCTCCGCACTCACAGGAGTGCGGCTCCGTTGAAGCTACACGGCGGTGAAGAGCTTCAACACCACGAACGTGCCTCTCCGCACTCACAGGAGTGCGGCTCCGTTGAAGCCAGTCTGCCCGTTGTCACCGACATCATAGCGCCCACCTCTCCGCACTCACAGGAGTGCG
>CAILZI010000242.1 GCA_903838675.1 uncultured Verrucomicrobiota bacterium | reverse complement strand
AGAACTGCCGATGGCTGCTGGCCTGAGCAGCAACGACTCAGCACGGTGATGCCAAAAACTCAATCGCCCGCTGCTTCTGCCGCCGCAAAGCATGATCCCTGCCGAACACTACTGACAAAATGTCGGCGCTCCCAGTACGGAATGCCCGGCTTTGCACCTTAGTCATTCTAAGACGCTGCAAGACCGCGCACGGGTGGCGAGGTCAAAATCCACGAAGCATGCCGTTAACCGAGTTCCATTCATGCCAGGCCTGGTTCTAAGACTGAGCAAAAGCGAATTTGGAGTGCGGCATGCGGAGCTGCCGCTTTAGTGCGTCACGTGGCTTTCGTGGGCCGCCCAGCATGCAGAAGATGCTGCCTGCGAATATCTCGTGGTATCCGCCTGCCTTCCGGCCTGCGGAAAGCGGTGGCTGCGTGCGTTCCTCACTTCGCGACCGCATTGAATCGCTGCGCTCACCCTGCGGGCGCCTTTCAGTGGTCTATCTCCACTTCGTTACGGTTCCAAATGGGGCAGTCCCGACCCCCGCGCCGAGGCCAGACTTCCACATCTTCCACATTTTCAACGGGGGTGTGTGTCACTCCCCGCGTCTGCCGGGGAGAAACTTCCACATCTTCCACATTTTCAACGGGGGAGTGTGTGTCCGCTCACTCCCAGGTGAAGGTGTAGGTTTGCAGTTTGCCAGTTTTGGTCATCACACACTGCTTGCGTGAGACAAGGTGGGGGATGATCTCGGTGTAGAGCTTGGAGGCGGTGAGTGCGCCGAGTCGCCCGGGATTGGCGGCAAAGCGGTGGGTGAGCTGGCTCTTGGTGTACACGGCCTGGTGCTGGCCGGGTTTGATACTGTGATCTTCCATGATCTGGGCCAGCAGCCATTCGGCGGTGTCGTCCACCTGGAGGCGGCGGCCCATGCCTTCCAGCTCCACCAGGGCATCGAGGCAGGCGTTTTGGTGCGCCTCCGCCAGCTCCAGGATTTCCGGGGTGATGGTGAAGGGATCGGTGATGCTGCCCCTGGCCCACCGGCAGGCCTGGAAGATGATGGCCAGCTTGAGACAGCGGGCGGGGGATTCATTGAGGCTGGAGAGGAGGTTCTCACTTCCGGTGGTATAGTCTGGTATTGATTCGCAGCGGTCGCGGTTGCGCTGCTGCAGGCCCACCCAGTAGTGCTTGGCGGCCTTGGTGAAGCTGTCCTTGCCCACGGTGCCTTTGAGGTTGGTCAGATTGCGGAAGAGGTCGGCCATGTTTTGCAGGTCGTCTCCTTCCAGGCTTTCCGGCCACCAGATCTGCCGTGCCTGACGGGTGGCCACGTAGAAGCCAAAGCGGCGGCGCAGCCCGCAGCCGGCGGCGATCTGATCCAGCCGGGCCACACCAAAGGTGCTGCCAATGCAGAGGCTCAGCGTGGCCTGCTCAATGTGGCGCTGGGATTCGCCATCGCCGTGGTTCTTGCCTTCCCGCAGGAAGTTCTGATGCCATGGCGAGCCATCGTAGAGGCCCAGGTAGCGGGCGGAGACTTCGCGCCCGAAGGACTGCGTCTCCCAGCTGCGGAGGATGGCGTTTCCTTCATCCTCAAACTGCAGCCGGTGGGGCTGCTGCTCAAAGGTGTCAAACAGGGCGGAGTCGCTGGCATTCCCACCGATGAGGTCGTCTGGCGTGAGGATGTGCCGTGCAAGCTGGACGGCTGGCAAGAAGGTGGTGCTCTTGCGCATGCCTGCCCGGCTGGCCACGAAGTTGAAGATCGTCAGCGGTTTGCGGCCGCCAAAGCTCAGGGTGACATTGGGCGTGAGGAGCCTGCCACACAGAGCCAGGATGGGGGCCACGATGAGGCCATCTGGCAGCTCTGAGACATTGCGCGTGAAGTCGCGGTAGTCCATGAGGATGGAATCTTCCGGGATGGGATGCTCACGCAGTGGCTCACACTCCCCCTTTGAAACGGTGGAGGATGTGGACGCCTGCGCCTTGGGCGTGGCGGGAGACACACTCACCCCCGTTGAAATTGTGGAAGATGTGGAAGTTTCCGCCTTGGGCGTGGCTGGAGAGAGACACACCCCCGTTGAAACTGTGGAAGATGTGGAAGTTTCCGCTCTCCTGGCAGCAGGCCGCGCGGGGAGTTGGGGTGGCGTTGATATTGCTGATGTTGCTGACGTTTCTCCCGCAGCAGGCTCTGCGCGTGTACCTCCCCCCGGTGAATTTGGAGAAGATGGAGAAGATGGAGAAGATTTACCGCTCTCGGGCGGCTTGGGCTTGTACCAGTCGGGCACGGGAGCGTCCGCAGGGCGCAGGTGCCGCGTCCAGTCGGCGGAAGGCCGGAAGGTTCGGCGGCCCTGCAGCTCAGCGGTGCCATCGGTGAGGGTGAGGGGAGTGGAGCTGGAGCCAGCCTCGGGCGGGTGCTGCGGGGTTGAGCTCGGATTGGAGTTCGAGTCGGAATTGGAGTCAGAGTTCATGGCAGAAAAAAAGGTCGGGTTCAGAAGATTCAGATGAGTGGAGATGTGGATTCATTTTCGGGTGATGAAGAGGCCGTCGAGGATGTGCTGGCGGTCGGCCTCCGGGAGGTGAAGGACATCGCCGAGGTCTTTCAAAGGTTTGGGCAGGAGGCGGGCGATGGCGTACAAGCCAGCGGACTGCAGGTCTGCCAGCCAGGAGGAGGCGGCGTCCATGCCGGCCTCGTCCGCGTCCGGAATGATGTGCACCTCCTTGCCACGCAGCCGCTCGAGCAGCGCGGAATCCCGCGCAAAGCGGGAGCTGGCGCTGGTGGCGGCGAGGATGCTCCAGGCGTGCGGGGTATCCACCAGCAGCATGGCCGCGAGGCCCTCGATGAGGCCTATCGCTCCCTCCACCAGCAGCACGTGCGTGGTTTCGCCCAGCCAGCGCTGCCCGATGAAGGCGCCCTGGGAGCCGGAGAGATTGCGCGCTTTGATGCGCGTGCCGTCGGCCTTCACCAGCGGCTGCCCATCCAGCCGCCGCACCTGCGCAAACGTGCCCTCGGTGATGACGAGGCAGCGGTGCCCCTGCACCTCCGCCACCCGGACAAACCCGTGCCGCTGCGCGAGATCCACCGCATCTGGCAAGATGCCGCGCAGCTCCGCTACGGCGCGGATGTCCGCGTGCGTGAGCGGGTGAAACTCCGGCCACGCAGCGCGCAGCCAGGCGCGGTCTTCGGCGGGGGCGGCGGGCGTAGCGCCAGCCTTCGGCTGGGCGGTGGAGGGCGGCGTGCTCTGGGAAGTGGAACAGGTCTTGCTGGGCCTGTCCGGCCTGCAGGTCCTGTTTCCGGACTTCGCGCCGCGGGTGCTCTGCCCACGCCGGGGCCTCTCAGCCTTCAGAAGGCAGCCCGCAGGCACTTTGGTGCTTTTGGCGGCGCAGCTCAACTTGTACCGCAGGTCCTTTTCCCGCCAGGGCGGGAGGCAGTCCTTGTTCCAGAGGCTGAGCAGGGGCAGGGCCTCCTGCTCGGAGAGGTCAAAGCCGCGCACCAGCGCCACGGCGGCGCTGAAGGCGGCGGCATCGCCCTTCTGCCCGGAGATGGAGGCGGGCATCCTCGCCAGATACGCGCTGGCACGCTCGGTCACGGATTTCATCGTGTGGTAGAAGATGGTAGTTCAGGCTCCGGTTTTGGCGGGGTTCTGCGCATTCGCCGCGCCTGTGGCAGACACCTCGTGCCGCTGCAGCGCGGCCCACACCTTGGCGGGCTCAAAGCGGCAGAAGCCGCGCACCTTGATCATGGGCACCGTGCCGTTGAGCACCCAGGTGTGCAGGGTGCGGCGGGTGATGCCGAGCCTCTGCGCCATCTCCACCTGCGTGATCAGCTCCACCACCGGTGGCGGCGCGGGCGGCGTCTGGGAGTTTTGGGCTGCGGTGAGGGCTGAATTGATTGTTTTAATGCTGGAGTTCATGATGTTGTCTTGTCGTTGATGGTTCGTTTGTAGTAGAATATGGTAACAATGGGTGCCTTGTGGTATCAAGTGGGCGCGCCTTGGCATGGAGATGCCGGTTGGGCGCGGAGACCGCGTGAGGTCGGGCGTGGCGGGCTGGAAGCCGTCTGCGGCTTCAGCGTGATGCGTCGGTTGCGATGTCGGAGTTCTTCACTGCCTCTTCGCTGTCATCACTGTGAAAGGGCCGCGTTCTGCACGCCGGCCATCCTCAGCAATAGTAATGTAGTTGGGCTCGAATTTCGAAAGTCAAAAACTTTTGCAGAAAAAGTTTACGAGGCGTCGAACGGCGTGGCGAAACGAGGTGCCCGGCAACGAAGAAGTCGCGAGGCATTTTGCATGGAACCAGCCGTCGTGCGCCCAACGATGCATTCGGCAAAGCACACCCCAAAACATTCATGATACTCAATGCCAGATGCGAAATGACCGTGGAAACGACCGTTCCAGCCGCCACCGTGATGATGATCGAGCCGATGTCCGGCCCCGCTCAGGAAATTCTCAGGAGTTCGGTGTCGCTTGACCCGATGACAACGCACGTGAAAACCATCGATGTGTTTGGCAATGCCTGCCAGCGCGTGATCCTGCCCGCAGGCATCACGGTCATCCGGGCGGAAGTCACTGCGAACGTTCCCGATGTGATCGACGTAAACTACGCCGCGCCCTTCACGCCGGTGCAGGATCTGCCGGACAACGTGCTCCACTACCTGCTGCCCAGCCGCTACTGCCAGTGCGATCTGCTGCTGGGGATGGCGACGCAGATCATCGGAAACACACCTCCCGGCTATGGCCAGGCCGAGGCGATCCGAAACTGGATCCATCACAACATCGCCTACCAGTACGGCTCCAGCGGCCCCAGCACCACCGCCATGGACACCGCCAACAGCCGCCAGGGCGTCTGCCGCGACTACGCCCACCTCGGCATCGCGCTCTGTCGTGCGGTGCGCATTCCCGCCCGCATGGTGTCAGGGTATTTGTATCAGCTCGATCCCATGGACCTGCATGCCTGGTTTGAGGCCTTTATCGGCGGCCGCTGGTACACCATGGACGCCACCCAGAGCCAGCCCCGTGGCAACCGCATCATCCTCGCCTACGGCCGCGATGCCGTGGACACCGCCCAGCTCAGCGAATACGGAGATCTGGTGATGAAAGGCATGCACGTCCAGGTGGACGCCGCGCCTTGAGGGTGGGGCTTTTGCAGCGCTCCGTGTCCCGCCTTCGCGTCGCCAAGAGGCGAACTGAATGTCGGGTATGAATGGCATTCGGTTAAGGCGGAGTGTCGTTCATTTTGCAGGTCTGCCCGGCAGTGTTTTGGCCAAGCATTCCCTAGAGCGCACTGAAGCCTCCGATATGGAACCGGAGCGTAGCGGAGATAGACAGCCAAAGGCTGCCCTGAAAGGGTGAGCGCTAGCGAATCAATGCGGTCGCGGAGTGAGGCACGAACGCAGCTACCGCTTTCGCAGGCCGGACGGCAGTCTGTGGACAAAGAACGTTCTTCACCCCGCGAAAGCGGTAGCTCCGATGCAGGCTTGTGCCGTGCATCTTCGCGACCGCACTCCAAAAGCACGGCTCGCTGAAGTGGCCAACCTTCCTCAACCCACGATACAAGCCCTTAACCAAGTGCCATTCCTGCCGGGCATGAATCGCGGACTCTCAAGTCCACACCTACCCCCTCCTGCTCAGCACCCACTCGCCCACTTTCTCCAGCCGCAGCACGTTCTCATGAAACGGCAGCAGCGTTTCGCGGTGGCCCACGCTGATGAAGCCGATGCCAGATTCGCGGATGAGGCCGTAGAGGCGGCTTTGATTGTCTTCGTCCAGCGCGCTGGTGGCTTCATCGAGGAAGGCAAACTTGGGCTGGCGCAGGAAGAGGCGGGCGAAGGCCACGCGCTGCTGCTCGCCCAGGGAGAGGATGTTCGTCCAGTCGATCACGCGCTCCAGATCTCCCTCCACGCGGTCGAGCACATCGGAGAGATTCACCTGCTCCACCACGCGGCGGATGGTGTCGTCATCCACATTGCTGCTGTGGTCCGGGTAGCGCAGTTGGTCGCGCAGGCTGCCGGGCACCATGTAGGGGCGCTGCGGGAGAAACATGAGGTGCTGCAGGGCAGGGCGCTCCAGCAGGCCCGCACCGCCGGGCCACAGGCCGGCGATGGTGCGCAGCACGGAGCTCTTGCCGCTGCCGCTTGCGCCCATGATCATGAGGCTTTGCCCCGGGCATAGCTCAAAGGACAGGTCTTTGGCCAGCACCTTGGCCTTGTCGGGCGTCAGCACCGTCAGCTTGTCCAGCTTCACTTTGTTTCCGGCTTCATCCACCTGCTGCAGGCTTTCACGTGCGCTGCGCTCTTCTTCCGCATCGAAGTCATCCAGGTCATCCCACAGGATGCCGAGACGCTGCACCCCGGCCAGGTAGGTGCTAAGGTCCTCAAAGTTGTTCGCCACGATGGACACCGCACCGAGCACCTGCGCAAAGGCTTCGATCGTCTGCGTCACCGCGCCAAAGGGCATCGCCCCGTTCATGAACATGGGCGCCACGATCAGCACCGGCAGCACCAGCGCGAGGTAGTTGTAGCTGTTGCGGAAGAAGCCCAGATTGCGGTTCCACACGATGATGGTGCGCATGTTGGCCACGATGGCCGCCAGCCGGTAAACGAGGTCGCGGTGCTCGCGCTTCTCGCCGCGATAAAACGCGATGGACTCCGCATTGTCGCGAATGCGCACCAGCCCATAGCGGAAGTCGGCCTCCTTCTGGTACTTGTCGTATTGCAGGGACACCAGCCTGCGCCCGATGAAGTAGCACGCGACCGTGCCGATCACCGCATACACCAGCGCCACACCGACGAGCAGCCCGGAGATGCTCCACAGCACGCCGAAGAAGCCGATGAGCGTCATCACGGAATTCACCACCATCATCACATAGCTGAGGCTGTCGGTGGTGAAGTTTTTCACGTCTTCGCTGATGCGCTGGTCCGGGTTGTCGATGCTCTCGGAGCCGCGCAGCCGGTAGTAGGCGCGGTTGTTGAAGTAGCGTTTGATCAGGTGCTGAGACATCCATTCACGCCACAGCAGCCCCAGCGTCTGCTCCGTCCAGCGGTAATAGACATTGATCAGGATGGCGGCCACAAACGTGGCGGCATAGCGGCCCATCGCGTTCCAGTAGGCCTGCGGATCTTTTTTCTCGATGGCCGTGATGAAGTCGCGCCCCGCAAAGCTGATGAGCACCACCACGCTGATGTAGGCCACGGAGAGTGTGACCAGCAGCATCAGCAGCCCGCGCGCCTTGCCACGCCGTTCCGATTTGAAAAACGCCCGCGTGATGGCCCAGAACTGCCGTGCCGTCTTGCGCAGGTTTTCTTTCGCCGTGATGCGGTTGTCTTTCGCCGCGCTGGGGTCGGGGGCTTTGGTATCTTCGTTCATGCAGTCATTCTTCGTTTCTAGCACCGGCCTTTGGCCGCCTTGTTTATCTTGGACCATGCGACCAGTAGTGCATCCAGGAAGACGGTGGCATGGGGTTTAACCCTACCGGCGCGTGGGGAGGGCTGCCGGGGAAGGGAGGTGATTTGCCAGTGCTCTTTGGCTGCATCTTCACCTTGCAGCTTGGCTGTCGTGGTGCTTTGTGCCTACCCCCCGGATGCCTGCCAACTCCACCACCGCCGAAATCGTCGCCGCCATGCGCTCTGCGCAGCGCATCGCCATTGTCGCGCATGTGAGGCCGGATGGAGATGCCGTCGGTTCGGTGCTCGGCCTCGCGCTCAGCCTGCGGGCCATGGGCAAGGACGTCATCGCCATGCTGGAGGACGGCGTGCCTTCCAATCTCGCCTTTCTCCCCGGCACAGACACCGTCATTCAGCCCGGCATAGAGCCGCTGAACATCGACCTCGCCATCGCGCTGGACACCGCCACGCATGAGCGTGTGGGGGAGAAAACCAAGGCCCTGCTGGATGCCGCACCGCTGCTGGTAGACATCGACCACCACCCCACCAATCCCGGCTACGGCGGGCTCAATTACATCGACGCCACATCCCCCGCCACCGGGCAGATCATTTACAATCTGCTCAGCGAGCACGGCCTGCCCATCGACGACGCCGTGCGGCAGAACCTCTTCATCGCCATCTCCACGGACACCGGCTCCTTCCAGTTCTCCAGCACCAATGCGCGCACGCATCTCATCGCGGCGGAAATGATGGCAGCCGGGCTGGACACCGCCCGCCTCTCGCAGCTCGTCTATCAGTCCTACCCGGTGCGCCGGCTGGAGCTCATGCGCGACATGCTCAACAACATGCAGTTCCGTGCCGAAGGCCGCATCGTCAGCTGGCAGCTCAAGCAGGAGCTCATGGACTCCATCTCCATGGAGCCCGGCGACACGGAAGGCCTCATCGACACCCTGCGCATGATCGACTCCGTGGTCAGCTGCGTAATCTTTGAAGACATCCCCGGTGGCAAGGTGCGCATCAGCGCCCGGTCCAAGGACAACCGCCTCGATGTCTCCGCCGTCTGTGGTCAGTTTGGCGGCGGTGGTCATCGCATGGCCTCAGGCGCACGCATGAAAGGCCCCATCGGCGCAGCAGCAGACAAATTTTTGCAAGCACTCGAACATGAAGTCAGACGAATTGATTAGCGGCGTCCTCCTGGTGGACAAAGACCAGGACATGACCTCGCACGATGTGGTGGCCGTCGCACGGCGCTGCCTGAACATGAAGAAGATCGGCCACTGCGGCACGCTCGATCCCATGGCCACCGGCATGCTCATCCTCGTGCTTGGAAACGGCACCCGCCTTTCCGACCTCCTCATGTCTGAGGACAAGGAATACGTCGGCACCCTCACGCTCGGCAAGACCACCAACTCCCAGGACGCCGAAGGCGAAACCGTGGAGGAAAAGCCCGTGCCCGCAGACCTCACGCTGGAGCAGGTGAAGGCCGCCTTTGACACCATGAAGGGCGATTTCTACCAGATGCCCCCCATGGTCTCCGCCATCAAGATCGGCGGCGTGCCGCTCTACAAGCTCGCCCGCAAAGGCCAGGAAGTCGTGCGCGAGCCCCGCTTCGTGCGTGTGTACGATTACGAGATCACCCGCTTTGAGCCGCCCTTCGTGGACTTCCGCGTCGTGTGCAGCAAAGGCTTCTACGTCCGCACCTATGCGCATGACGTCGGCCAGAAGCTCGGCTGCGGCGCCCACCTCAGCGCCCTGCGCCGCACCCGCTCCGGCCACTTCAAACTCCTCCCCGGCAAGCACGTCACCTTTGACCAGCTCAAGCAGGGCAAGAAGGACGAAGTCCTCGCCGCGATGCTGTCGCTGTATGACGTGAGCAAGCTGCGCGGCGCGTAAGCAGGGCAGGGGAATCGGCGGGGGCTGAATCGTCCTCGTCCTCCTGCTCGAACTCGATCCTGCTGCTTCGTTTGCAGTTTCACGCCTCAAGTGAAATGCCACATCCTTAGCCGTTCGTTTGGCTTTCAGGCTCCTCCATCCCGCAGCCACAGCGCATGGGAAAATGGCAAATGAAGGAATGGGTCAGAAGGGTGGAATGGCCTGAGCCCTTCGCGCCAGCGCTCCGCCCATTTTCCATTCTTAGTTTCGCCATTTTCAGTTCTTCCATGGTTTGAGCCTCCCTTGCGCACCTCCGCTGCTATCTTGGTCTCCTGAAAACTTCAGGCGTCCCGCACTGTTTCATCGCCCACAGCCCCACCCGGCTGCTCCCACCATGAAACTCTGCTCCTTCCACCGTCTCACGGTTTTGTTACTGGCCTGGCACTCCGGCTCGGCGTTGCTCGCACAAGCACCTGCGGCTCCCGCCGCCCCTGCAACTCCCCCAGCTTCGCCTGCAGCACCCGCAGCTCCAGCGTCCGTTGCACCTCCCGCACCCGCGGCCAAGCCTGCCCTGGCCATCCTCAAAGCACGACTCGCGGGCCAGTCGCAGCGCGCCAGCCTGCTGGGCAAAGAAATCCACAACGCCGATCTGCGCATTGAAAGCCGCTTTGACGACCTGCTCACCACCCTGCGTGCCGTCAGCGACTCCAAGGACTCGCACACCAAGGTCACGCGCATGAAGGAGGAGACCATCACCAGCCTGCAGCAAGCCATCACCTACTATCAGCAGAAGCGCGCCTGGCTTGAGGAGCAGATGGTGCGCCCCACCTTCAACCTCACCCAGACGCAGAAGCAGTTGATCAGCAACGACTTCGAAGAGCGCATCGAGAAGCGCGTGAAGCAGATCGTCGAACTCTACAAATCCTTCCCCAAGCACGAGGAGTTTGAGCGCTACAAGGCCGTGGGCCACAACCGCTTTGGCGGTGTGCGCTATGTGGACAGCGAAGACTATCGTCAGAACCTCCGCCTCACCAGCCAGACGGACACCATGCGCAGCAAGCTCATCAAAGACATGCAGGCCAACATCGATCATCTGGACCAGGAAAACCGCACGCTCGCAGACATGTCTTCCAGCGCCTCCAATTCCGAACTCAG
This sequence comes from uncultured Verrucomicrobiota bacterium, assembly GCA_903838675.1. Lineage (GTDB taxonomy): Bacteria > Verrucomicrobiota > Verrucomicrobiia > Verrucomicrobiales > Verrucomicrobiaceae > Prosthecobacter. The sequence goes on along the minus strand of CAILZI010000242.1, from coordinate 598 downwards.
CGAAGTCTACGGCGAAGAACAACGCAAAAACGAAGCGCTGCGCGGCGTCCTCAAGCAGGATCTTGAAGCCGTTCTCGGCGGCCCCACGGCTCCAGGAAATCCCATCAGCGGTCAGGAGGCGCAGGCGCTCGACAAGATCATCAAACACTCCGTCGATTCCCTGCAGGGAGAGTTCACACTCCTTTTCTCACGCTATGCCGACTGGCTCACCGCAGCCTCTGCCGTCAACACACTGCGTGCAGCCGTTGAAAAGCCGTGATGCTTGAGCGCTGCGTGTGCTTGAACAGCGTTGTTCTCCTATCACCAGGTAAAGCATTCGCAGCACCTTCGTTGCAGCATGATTCCACACGGCAAAAGAGGCCGTTTGCGCGGTGTTATTCGAGTTCCATCGCCCATTCGATGAAAAAAAATGCATTTTGATGCACAATGATGTTGCACCATCTCAGACCTGCTTTACTCTCCTAACCCGCAGCGAAAAACGCGGGCTGAGAAAAGAAGGTTTGAGAGGCTACAAGCGGCTCGAATTGACTGGAATCAGAAACGATCTTTTAAAAAACACAGAAGCAGTTTAGCGAGGCGAAAGCCGAGTGAAAACTGT
>CAILZI010000241.1 GCA_903838675.1 uncultured Verrucomicrobiota bacterium | reverse complement strand
ATAGCGCAGTATCCGGCATGACCGATAACGCCTGTGCGACTTTAACGCTCAAGGACATGGTCACGCCGGATACTGCGCTCTGAATTCGGCGACACGGTCGAACCCCTCCCTTCACCTCTATTTACATGGTATGTAGGGGCACGCGAAAAATCGCGGCGGAGCACTGACGCGCAGACGACGATTGCACGGCCTCACTGAGCGGCGATTCGCGCCAGGGCCTTGTCACGGGTGCCCCCACGTGTTCGGGCTCAACGCCCGACTTCACGCGGTTTCCTTCGGCGACAAGGACTTGATCGACCTACGGATAAAGGTCATGGCCGGAACCGGGCTACCCGCCCTCGGCCAATGACCAACCGCGTGAAGTCGGGCGCTGCGGCCCGCCGGTCTATCGACGGACGGCCCTCGCCCAAACACGTGGGGGGCACTACTGGGTATCGGACACGACGGGGTCGCCTTGGCCGACGACACTGCTGACTCTCGGACCAACTGACGAACGCACAAGTCTTGTCGTATCGCTGTTGGTTGCGCAGGATAGTCAGGAAGTCGCGGTTGCCCGCGATGCTGGCAGGCAGCCGCTGCCACTGGCCGATGCTCGCGCCCTCCGCTTCCTGATAGAGCGGGTTGATCGCGCGCAGCTTGCCATGTAGCAGGTCGCCAAAATAAAGTGAGGCCCGCCGCGCCCGTTCCTCCGTCGTCATCACCTCCGCATCAAACCCACGTCGTTTCTCTGCTTCTGCCCGCGACACCACCGTCCAGCCGATCTCCTGCGCTTAGGCGAGGATACGAGCTTGGACGGTTTTGTGTTCGGTGGGTTTGCTCATGTTGCAGTCGTCAGCAGGCGTTGCAGGGCATCGAGCTTCTCGCGCACCTCGCCGTTCAGCTCCGCCGGCTCGCACAGCGCGATCAGCTCATGCAAATCACCCTTTCTGGCGAGCATCCGCGTCCCGGTTTGCAGCGCGAGACGCCGGAAAAACTCCTCGGCAAACAGGCTGAGTTTCTTGAGCTGCGTTTGAGCCCGCCAGAGCGTCTTGCGGGTGGAGGCATCGGCCTTCTGGTAGTTGTCGAAGTCTTCGATGCTGCCATCGAACAACCTTTGCAGAATCAACTCATCCAGGAGCCGCTGCCGCGTCTGGGTGAACAAATCCTCCCCCGGCATGTGCTTGTCCGCCCATGCTAGCAGCAGATCTGGCGTGATGAAGTAGTTCTCCGGCTCATAGCGTTTCCACACCCGCTGCTCCAGGGCTGCCTGAGTGCCTTCTCGGTGCTGCTTGCCGTCATTATCACGAATCACCAAGCCACGCAGGTCAGGGATCATGCTGCGCAGCGCGTGGTAGTGTTCCGCAGCGCTCATGCCATAGCCGCCTTCCACGCGTTCCAGTTCCTCGTCCGTGCTACGTTCGGGGCCAGGAAAGTTGTCCTGAAGGTAATACACATTCAGCCGCGCTCCGTCATCCAGCGCGCTCATCACCGGATGCTCCAGCCTGTCGGCAAAGGCCCGCAGCATGTCCACGTCGGTGCTGCCCTCCACATAGAAGACATGGCCCGTCTCCCGCGCCTTCACATAATGCTCGGCACCGAAGTGCTTCAGCGCATTGGTGATGTCCGCCTTCTTCGCCAGATTCTCCGCCTGCCCGCCTAGGATCAGCGTCAGGTTCCGGTCCAGTGCTTCCCGCAGCACCACTTCCGAATGCGTCACCATAACCACCTGGCAGCCATTCTTGTGCGCGATGTCTCGCAGCAGCACATACACCTGCTGCTGGCGCAGAATCTCCAGATGTGCGTCCGGTTCATCAATCAAGAGCACGCTGCCTTTGTGGGAATACAGATGGGCAAAGATCAGCAGCATCTGCTGAAAGCCGCGCCCGGACAGCGACAGGTCCAGCTCCCCGCCAGCCCCGTCTTGATCGTAAGCTAGGTCCACGGCCCCGCGCTCGTTCTCGACTGGAGTGGTCAGGCGCACATGGAAGAGCCGCCGCATCAGATCCGTGATTTCAACCCAGTCTGCCGGGGCGTTCTGATGCACCAGCAGGCACAGGTTCCGCACCACCTCGGCCGTGCTGCCACGGCCCAAATGGAAGTCAATCCGGTTGGGCTTAATCACCGCTTCATCCGCCGAGATGCCGGACATCGGATACAGCAAAGACACATCCAGCTTCGCCGCCGCCTCAAAGGCTTCCTTGTTCACCAGCGCTGCCGGGGCGGGTTCGCAATGCACGAGCTCATCACTCTGATGATGCCGGAAAATCATCGGCACCGGCACCGGCTGTCCCCTCACATCCACCGCCACCGTAATTTGAAGCAGCTTATTCACCGCCTTCAGGTTGTGCCAGAAGTGCCGCGTCTTCGGCACTGGCACCGAGAGGATGCTCAGCCGGTTCAGCGCCTTGCCCTTGCGCTTCTCTGCCTTCGAGTTCTCCGACTCAGCACGCCATGTCCGAAGGCCGATGGACCACAGCGCGATGGCCTGCAACGCACTGGTCTTGCCGCAGTTGTTCGGACCGATGAGCACGGCGGGATGATCCAGCTCAATGCGCTGGCTCTGGCCGTAGCGTTTGAAATTTTCGATCTCGACGTAGTGCAGCAGTTTCATGGTAGCAGAGTGGCAGGCTGGAGCGGAAAAACAATCATTCTAGACCCACGGTTCAGGTTCCGTGAAGACGGTTTTGTGTTCGGTGGGGGTGGGCATAATTCAAGCTGCTGAGAGTTCCCGCTTCCCACTCGAAAGGAGCCGTCGTTGCGAGATCGGCCCGAGATAAAGGTCTTCGTCGAGGAACTGAAGCAAGGCCTTCAACTCCCTTTTGTCGGTGGGCAGGGCGATTTTGTTCCCAGACATTGGAACCTCATACTCGACCAGCTTGGCCGCCTCCTTCACTGACTTTGCCGTCATGCTGTCGAGCACTTTTCCGTGCAGGATGAGGGCGATCTTTTTCCGTGACCATGCAGTGCTATTCTTGATGAGCTTTTCCTTGTCCTCGCAGACGATAAAGTTGTGGGCAACGAACTCGCCGATTTGTTCGTCGGTGGCTTCGGTGAAGTAGCTGGTGAGGTCGAAAATCTTTTTCGCATTGTGGAAGCTTTTGAACTTGAGGGTGCCTTTGTCCCAGATGGCCGCGAGGTGGGCATCCAGGAGCACGACAGGCGCTTCGAGTTCTTTGAATGTGGATGAGTCAGCAGTGGCAAAAACAGCGAATCCCTTCCCTGGGATCAAGACACGTCGCGAATCGAAGTTCTGAAAGAAGATGCGCTCCTTCCTGTCCGAAAAATCGTAGCCGACGATGCTTTTAATGGGCAGATGTCCGAGTTGATCCTTGTCCAGTCGGTCGGCGCTAAGAGGCTGCTTGCACACGGCTTTCAAGGCATCACTGATGAGGAAGTCTTTGATTTCGAAGCACTCTCCCTCCTGCAGTTGGTAGCCAGGATCGAAGGTGATCGTGTCGTCGATTCCCTTCTCGAATTCCTGGGCAGCTTTGAGGAAGAGTTCGCGTGCGCCGTTGCCAACCGCTTGCGTGAGATCCAGGCGTAGGATTGGCGTATCTTCAGAGTCAATGAGGAGGAAAGGATTCATGGTGTTTTCGGGTTCAGAGTAGCATCGAGAAGCATGTAGTCAGTGAGACTGACCACTTCCTTGATGGAGCGGACGTTGTGGATGTTGCGGCGAGAGACGAGGATGTAGCTAACCTCATCAATGACGACTTCGTAGAAGTGCCAGCCTAACATCCCGAGCAGCGGATTCGTGTGGTAGGCATTGGAGGTCATGACCACGAGGAAGAACACGGCCAGCACGACGAAGAGCGGATAGCCTTCGAACGGCGTGCCACGCGCCAAAGGCAGCAGGTAGGCCAGCACGAAACCGATCAACTCCTTGTCCGCAGGTTTGATGGACTTGATCACGACCGGGTTTCGCGAAAGCTGGCGAGCTGCCTGATGCATCACCAAGAGGCAGACAATGACGGCGGCAACCGCCCCCGTGATCAGCAGCCACATCGACGGCCATGCAATCTGCAAGGCCTCCCACCATCCATGCTGATCATCTTTTGCCTTCCACCAAGAGACGTAGGCTGAGGTCAGCATCACCGGCGCAAAGGCCGTCGCGACAAGCAGGAACTTGGGAAGAAAGCGAAGCATGGCGGATGTGTGCTAGTTCATGGTGTGTCGAATCTCCGAAAAGTCGAGTTCAGCCACCCGAATCTGCGCCGTCATCAACTGGTGCGGAAGAGGGCGCTGAGGGTGGCGTGTTTGCGGCGGTGGCTATCGAACTTATAATCAACGGCGTCGAGCGCTTTGGCGATGTCGCGAGGAACCGGCATCAGCACTGGCACAAGATCCTTTTTGTTGAGCTGCGGGGTAGGCCCCGGATCCGTGATCTTGCGCAGATCAAATGTCAGCGACCAATGATAGAGGAACTGAGGATCGACGCCTTCCTGGCAACGAACACCGATCAGGTTGTCGCCCTCGACATCGGTGAGGCCGAGGCGCTTGCCGCTGATGGCCTCAATGAGATGGGAAAGGCGGAGGTCATCAATGTCCCGCTGGCCGTGGGTGGTGGCATTGAAGTCGATGCGGTCCACGATGCCCTTCAGCAGCGGATTGGCATCGGCGATGGCCCGCATGTAGGTGGTGACCTCCTGGCCGAGCTTTTCCTGATACTTGTCATCGGCGGGACGGGTGGCATCGCTGCCGGTGCGGATGACGGACCAGACGGAGCCGTCCGGATTCTTCGGCACGAGCGGGAGGAAGAAGCGCACGAGCTTCTTGTCCGCCTTCACCAGCTTAAACGCTTTCGCCCGCGAGCCGACTTCCTTGGTGATGCGGTTGATCTCGTCATCAAAGACATCGCAGAGGCGCTTGGTGAGGACGAGGGGGAGGATGTAGTCCTTAAACTTGGGCGCGTCCTTCGCACCCCGGATGGAACAAGCGGCGTCCCAGAGCCAGGATTCGAGGGATTTGGTGGTTTCGGTGGGCATTCAGGGAGTCAATTCATCTATGAGAAGCGATGGACATAACGATGGCAAGAACTGAATGGGCCGGTGACACGGGCCACGTCATAATTTTTCTGATATAATACAAGCTATCCATTCAGCCGCCGAAGCCAGTCGCTGATTACCCACAGGGCTCGCCCAAAAGGCGTTTGCTCAGTGTCTTGCCAGACTCGCACCAACCACACGACGGGTGCGTCCCTCTGGCTCATCAATCAAGGAGCGGCGGCTGGCTTGAGCAGCATGAACGAATATTTCCTTCACATCGGCAAACGCGAAGTCTGGGGCGGCGAGGTGCCGTTCGGGTTCGATGTGGCCGATGCTCGCTTCCACACCTACGTCATTGGAAAGACGGGCTCAGGAAAGACCACACTGCTGCGCAATCTCATCCTGCAACTCATTCTGCAAGGGCATGGCGTCGGCTTGATCGATCCGCATGGCGATCTCGCGGAGGAATTGCTCGATCACATCCCTCCGTCGCGTGCGGAGCAGACCGTGTATTTTCATCCCGGTGATGCGGACTTCCCCATCGGGTTGAACCTGTTTTCGCAGACGCACGACGACGACCGGCACCTCATCGCGTCCGGCATCGTGGGTGCGCTCAAGAACCTCTGGCACGATTCCTGGGGGCCACGACTGGAGTTCATCCTGCACAACGCCGTGGCCGCGCTTGCGCATTGTCCGAACACTTCTCTGCTCGGCGTAAACCGCATGCTCACCGACGACGCCTACCGGCAGTGGGTCGTGCGTCAGGTACGCGACCCGTTTCTGAAGGACTACTGGGTGAACGAGTTCGAGAGCTATGATGAACGATTCAAACGCGAGGCCATCGCTCCGATTCAGAACAAGGTGGGTCAGCTCCTGCTCTCCCCTATCATCCGCAACATCGTGGGCCAGGTGCGCAGCAAGGTGAGCATCCCCTTCGTGATGGATGAAGGCCGCATCTTCATTGCCAACCTCGCCAAAGGCCAGATCGGT
>CAILZI010000240.1 GCA_903838675.1 uncultured Verrucomicrobiota bacterium | reverse complement strand
CCACCGGACCTAGACGTATGGCCCTTCTTCCAAGCAGAGTAAAATATCGTAAATCGCAGCGCGGCAACCGCGGCGGCAACGCCACCAGCGGCAACAAACTGGACTTTGGTGACTTCGGTCTCCAGACCCTTGAGCGTGGCTGGATCAAAAACATTCACATCGAAGCCTGCCGCGTCGCCATCACCCGCTTCCTCAAGCGTAAGGGCAAGGTTTTCTGCCGCATTTTCCCCCACAAGCCAGTCACCCAGCGTCCACCGGAAGTCCGAATGGGTAAGGGTAAAGGCGCTCCAGAATTCTGGGTCGCAGTGGTTCTTCCGGGTCACATGCTTTTTGAAATCTCTGGTGTGAACGAAGCGACTGCTCGTGAAGCCTGCCGTCTCGCCGCCACGAAGCTGGGCCTGCGCTGCCGCTTCGTCAGCCGCGAAAGCCTGCACAAATAAACAACGCGAACTGAATTATGAAGATCAAAGAACTCCGTGAATCGACTGTGGAAGAACTCTCCGCACGCCGTCGCGAACTGAAACAGGAAGCTCTGAATCTGCGTGTGCAGCAAAGCGCAGGTGGCGGTTCGCTCGAAAATCCAGCCCGTCTGACCCACATCCGCCGCGAGATCGCCCGGATTGAAACCATCATTACCGAGCGCACCCGCGCTGCGGCTGCCAAGAAGGCCGCCTGATCCGGTCATCAACCCCTGAAGCAATTTATATCATGAGCGAGCCAACCGCAGCAGCCCCTGCAGCCACCGAGAAACCAGTCGTGCGCAAAACGCGCGTCGGCACCGTGGTGTCCGACAAAATGACGAAGACCATTGTCGTCAAAGTCGAACGCCGCGTTCCGCACCCGATCTTCAAGAAGATCGTGCGCAAAACCTCCAAGTTCTATGCCCACGACGAAAAGGGTCTGGCCAAAGAAGGTGACAAGGTGCTCATCGCCGAAACCCGCCCTCTTTCCAAGCTGAAGCGCTGGGAACTGATCGAAGTGCAGAAGCACTAATTCGCAATTTGAACCCCCAAACCTGACCAGGAGAAACAGCTTATGTTGCAAATGGAGTCCTCAATCCCGGTGGCTGACAACACCGGAGCCCGACTGGCCACGATGATCGGCGTGCTCGGCAAGAAAAACACACGCTTCGCCTACGTTGGCGACATCATCACCGCCCACATTCGTGAGTCGACCCCGACTGCCGCTGTGAAAAAGGGTGAAGTCGTCCGTGCCGTGATCGTCCGCACCTCGCACCCGATCCGTCGTGTTGATGGTTCGATCCTGCGCTTTGACCGCAACGCCATGGTCATCATTGACAAAGACAACAACCCGCGTGGCACCCGCATCTTTGGCCCAGTGGCCCGTGAACTGCGCGACAAAAACTTCATGAAGATCGTTTCCCTCGCACCTGAAGTGCTGTAATTCCAATGAGCCGTATCAAGACCCACGTTAAAAAAGGCGACAATGTCGTCGTCATTTCCGGAGCCGCCAAAGGCGCCCAGGGCGTCGTCCTGGCAGTGCAGACTGCCAAGAACCGCGTGCTCGTCGAAGGTGTGCGCATGATCAAGAAAGCGATCAAGCCCACCCAGCAAAATCAGGCAGGCGGCTTTCAAGAGCAAGAAGCCCCAATCCACATCTCCAACGTCAAGCGCGTCGAAGCGCCTGTAAAAGAGAAGAAAAAGAAAGTTGCGAAGAATAAGGCCAAGGCCTAAATCAACGCCCCCCATTTGCCTCCCCCCTCGTCATCGTCGCTCCGCACGGTGCGATCCTCGAGGGAAAGGCGGCACAGCCAAACTGAATCATGGAACATATCCTACAGACCCTCTATAAAGAAAAGCGTACTGAGCTGAAAACACAGCTCGGTCTCGACAACATCCACCAAGTCCCGCAGCTCAAGAAAATCGTTGTGAATTGCGCCATCGGCAGCCAGGCCGAGCGTAAGCAGGCGATCGAAGACGCGGTGAATGAAGTGACCCTCATCACCGGCCAGAAGCCAATCATCACCAAGAGCAAGAAGGCCATCGCCAACTTCAAACTTCGTGAAGGTGAAAACGTCGGCGTCAAAGTCACCCTCCGTGGTGGCAAGATGTATGACTTCATGATGCGTCTCGTGCGCACTGCCATTCCTCGTATCCGTGACTTCCGTGGTGTCGCCCCCCGTGCCTTTGACGGTCGTGGCAACTACACCCTCGGTGTCGCCGAACAGTCGATCTTCCCGGAAATCGAGCTCGACAAGATCAAGCGCCCGCTTGGTTTCGACATCACCTTCGTGACCAGCACGAACAATGATGACCATGCACGTGAAATGCTGCGCACCTTGGGCATGCCATTCCGCACCCGCACCGCCCAGCCGAAGAAGGAAGATGGCACTGAAGCCGCCGCCGCATAACCCCAAAACCCGGACACACTCAGCGTCATGACCGACCCGATTGCAGACTTTCTCACCCGCATCCGCAACGCCTGCTCAGCACAGCAGGAGCAGGTGCTCATTCCCTTCTCCAAGCTGAAGGCCGAACTCTCCCGCATTCTGCAGGAAGAAGGCTACATCTGGGGCTACGAAGTGGATACCAACGCAACCCATCCGCGCCTCAAGCTGAAGCTTAAGTATCAGGACAAAACCGCCGTCATCCGCAAGATCGACCGCGTCAGCAAGCCTGGTCTGCGGAAGTATGTCGGTAGCACCGAGATTCCTCGTGTTCTTGGCGGCCTGGGCATTTCCATTCTTTCCACACCACGCGGCATCATGACAGGTGCCAAGGCTCGCAAGGCCAAAGTGGGCGGTGAACTCCTCGCCACTGTCTGGTAACCTCCAACCCGTCACAACCATCATGTCACGCGTAGGCAAACAAATCATTTCCATTCCAGACAAGGTCACCATCAAAGTAGGTGATGACCGTTCGGTGCAGGTCAAGGGCCCCAAGGGTGAACTTGACTGGACTCTCCCCCTCGGCGTCAAGGTCGCTTCGGATGCGAAGACAATCAACGTCACCCGCGATTCTGAAGACCGCAAAGTGCGCGCCCTGCATGGCACCACCCAGCGTCTGATCTCGAACATGCTCATTGGCGTGAGCCAGGGCTACACCCGCAATCTTGAGATCCACGGCGTGGGTTTCCGTGCTGCGGTTAAAGGAACAAACATTGACCTTCAGCTCGGCCAGTCCCATGACCGTCTGCACCCCATTCCGAAGGGCGTGAAAGTGACCGTCACTGAAAACACCAAGATCGCCATTGAAGGCATCGACAAACAGGTTGTCGGCCAGCTCGCTGCTGACATTCGTGCTTACTACCCGCCGGAGCCTTACAAGGCCAAAGGCGTGCGTTATGTCGGCGAACACATCCGCCGTAAAGCCGGCAAATCCGTCAAATAATTTCCGGAGATACTCATCATGGCTCTTACCAATCGCAAAGAAATCCGCGCTCGTATCCACAAGCGCATCCGCCGCAAGCTCAGCGGCACAGCCGAGCGTCCCCGCCTCGCAGTTTACTTCTCGAACACGAACGTTTACGCCCAGGTCATCGATGACACGGCTGGCAAGACGATCGTTTCGGCTTCCACCAAGGAAAAAGGCTATGGCGCTGCCAAGGCCAACGTTGAGAACGCCACCAAGATCGGCACACTCCTTGCAGAGCGTGCCATGGCAAAAAACATCACCGAAGTGGTCTTTGACCGTGCCGGTTTCATTTATCATGGCAAGGTCAAAGCCCTTGCAGATGCCGCCCGTGAAAAGGGTCTGAAATTCTAAAACCGCCTCACGCAAATTTATGGCCGAAGAAACAGTAGTTATCGATCCCCCAGCCGCCGCACCTGCGGAGGCTGCTCCAGCAACCCCGACTCCTTCCTACGGTGGTTTCCGTGGTCGCGATGATCGTGGTCCGCGTGAGACGGATGGCGTCGAAAAAGTCGTTCACATCAACCGATGCGCCAAGGTGGTCAAAGGTGGTCGTCGCTTCAGCTTCAGCGCACTCGTCGTTTCCGGCGATGCCAAGGGCAAAGTGGGCTGCGGTTTTGGCAAGGCGAACGAAGTCTCCGACGCCATCAAGAAGGCGACTGAAGCTTCCCGCAAGAACATGTTCTCCATCTGCCTCAAAGACAGCACCATCCCTCATGAAGTGACGGGCTCCCACGGCGGCGGACACATCCTTCTCAAGCCTGCCACGCCAGGTACCGGCATCATCGCTGGTGGCGGCGCTCGCGCCGTGCTTGAAGCTGCAGGTGTCAAGGATGTGATCGGCAAATCCCTTGGTTCGAGCAACCATGCCAACGTCGTTCGCGCCACGCTTGCCGCACTTACCGCTCTCCGCCCTGCCGATGAGATCCTCCGCGCTCGCGGCAAGGAAATCAAAGAGCGCAAGGCCCTCTGATTGAATCCCCTTTTCCCTTTTTAATTTCATGCAACTCCAAGACGTCAAACCCCGCCCCGGCGCCAAGACGCGCCGCAAGCGCATCGGCTGTGGCGAAAGCTCCGGTCACGGTAAAACATCCGGCAAAGGCAACAAAGGTCAGATGGCCCGCGCAGGTCGTGGCATTCGCCCAGGCTTTGAAGGCGGTCAGATGCCGATGCATCGCCGTTTGCCAAAGAAGGGCTTCAATAACAAGCAGTTCAAAGACGTCTTCGAAGTCGTGAACGTCGGTGAACTCAACGAATCCTTCCAGGATGGTGCTGTCATCAATGAAGCTGCACTTCGTGAAGCAGGACTCGTCAGCCGCAATTGTGATTTTGTCAAAATTCTCGGCACTGGCGACCTTGCCCGCAAGCTCACCGTTCAGGGCGCGAAAGTCAGCGCCACGGCCCGTGAAAAGATTGAGAAAGCCGGCGGTTCCATCGCCGCTTGATTTTTTCTGACCTAACCAACCTCTTTGATGGGCCGGTCTCCGCGCAGCAAACGCTGTCAGGAAGCAGGCCCATCTTCGCTTAGAGCCTCTCTCTCATGATCTCTGCTTTCGCCAACAGCTTCAAAGTCCCCGAACTTCGCTCGCGCATCCTTTTCACCCTGGCGATGATTGTCATCGTCCGTATTGGCACTTCCATCACGCTTCCGGGTGTTGATGCGACCGTGTTGAATGCCTGGATCGAAAACAAAGCGGGGGACAATGCCTCCGGTGCCGCCCAAGTCGCCGCACTGCTCAACATCTTCAGTGGTGGTGGCCTGCAAAACTGCGCTATTTTCGCCCTGGGCATCATGCCCTACATCAGCGCCAGCATCATGCTGCAGCTGCTCACCGCCGTCTGGCCCCCGCTCAGCAAGCTGGCGCGTGAAGAAGGCGGCCGTCAGAAGATCACACAGTACACCCGTGTTGCCACCATTGTGCTTTGCGTCTTTCAAGCAACATTGCTTGCCCAGTCTCTGGCTGATCCACAACAAAACTACCTGATGGCGGGATTGCAGGATGCCATTGATAAATTGGGTGGGAGGCCGCTTGTGCCTCACTACGGCTTTGGATTCGTTTTCACCAGCGTCATCACCATCACCGCTGGCACCATGCTCATGATGTGGCTCGGTGAGCAGATTACGGACCGTGGCATCGGAAACGGTGTGTCCATCCTCATCTGCGTCAATATCGTTTCCGATCTTCCTGGTGCTCTGATTCAGGTCTGGCAGACCTTCGTCGGCAGCATCAAGGCCAGCCCGGCCAGTGCATTCACCCTCGTTCTTCTCATGGGGTTCATGATCATCGTCATTGCGGGCGTCATCGCCTTGACCCAAGCGACGCGACGCATCGCCATCACCTACGCCAAGCGCGTTGTCGGCCGCAAGGTATATGGTGGCCAGACACAGTATCTGCCCCTGAAGATCAATTATTCCGGTGTCATGCCGATTATCTTCGCGCAGGCCATCCTGCTCTTCCCCTCCACCATTCTGGCATCGCTCTTCAAAGATGTGAACTGGATTCAGCGCATGGCGCTGTTTGTCAGCAGCGGCTGGGTTTATTATGTGGCTTCCTCTCTGCTGATCTTTTTCTTCAGCTACTTCTGGGTCGCCACCATGTTCCAGCCCACGCAGATTTCTGAAGACCTCAAAAAGAGTGGTGGTTATGTTCCTGGCATTCGTCCGGGCAAGCCGACCGCCGACTTCCTCGACTTCACCATGAGCCGCCTCACCTTTGCCGGGGCGATCTTCCTCACAGGGCTCTATGTGATGCCGGGCATCGTCAGCAGTTCGATGAAAATTTCCAGCTCGGCTGCACAGTTCTTCGGTGGTACCAGCCTGCTGATTCTCGTGGGCGTTGTTCTTGACGTCATGCGCCAGGTCGAAACGCACCTGCTGCAGAGCCACTATGATGGTTTCCTCAAGAAGGGCCGCATTCGTGGTCGTGTGGACCGCATCCAGCAGGGTGCCCGTGCCGTGGACTCCACAACAGTCGTCTGGCTGTGGGTCACTCTCGCCATCATCGTATTGATTGGCGTTGTTTATAAACTGGCTCTCAAGTGAGTTTCATCCAGCGCGTCATGGCCTTTGTAAAATCGGGGAACATCCCCATCCGCCACGGCGCGCAGCAGCAAGGTATCCGCAAGGCCTGCCAGGTTGCACGTGATGTGCTGATCAAAACAGCGTCGCAGGTTCAAGTTGGGATAACGACCGCTGAAGTCGATCGCTTTGCTGCAGCTGAAATCAAAGCGTGTGGTGCCACCAGCGCCTTTTTAGGCTACCGCCAGTTTCCGGGCAATATTTGCATCTCCATCAATGAGGAGGTTGTCCATGGCATCGGTGGTCCGCGGGTGATTCAGGACGGGGACATCGTCAAAATTGACGTTGGAGTCTACTACGACGGCTGGGTGGGGGACAATGCTCTCACGGTTCCAGTTGGCAACGTGGCCAGGGAGACGCTGCATCTTCTCGCGGCTACTGAGGAATCTCTGCTCAATGCCGTTAAATATGCCCGTGATGGCTGGATGCTTGGTGATTTGTGCCACAGCGTCGAGCACCATGTCACCCAATATGGCTACACCGTCGTGCGTGAGTTTGTAGGTCATGGGGTTGGCAGAAAACTTCACGAAGAACCGCAGGTTCCAAACTACGGCAAAAAAGGTGATCGCCCGCGCCTCAAAGCCGGCATGACTTTGGCCATCGAACCCATGATTAACATGGGGACGGGGAAGACCCGCATCCTTGAGGATAAGTGGACGGTGGTTACCACGGATCGCAAACCCTCAGCGCACTTTGAGCATGTTGTACTCGTCACGACAGACGAACCTGAAATTTTGACTGCTCGTGACCGCATGTTTCCAAAAGGGGTTGCGGACCTCACGCCTAGGCCGGTCTCAGAACTGGGCTGATAACGACTTCATGGATGCCGCTACATTCGGTAGGCTCCGAACTTGGCGGTCTTGTTGGTGGCGGTCACCTCTATTTTATTCTTCTGCTTCTCTCTCGCTGGACTGCTTCTAAGCTCTTGCCAGATTCGTAGTCTTGCGTGCGATACAACCTGGAGCTGCTCCACGTACGTGATCCGATTTTGACATGAACGAAACCATTTCTTCTACCCAACCATCTTCGTCGCCTAAAGGTCGTGCGGGCTGTTTTGTGATCATCTGCATCGTACTTGCCGGCGGTGGCTGGCTTTGGATGCACCGCCCGGCACCTGCAGCTGCAGCAGGCGGCAGAGGTGCGCGGGGTGGTTCGGCAGCAGTGACCTTTGGGGAGGTGAAGCAAGAGGACTTTGAGGAATGGGTGAGCCTTGCAGGCACCGTCACGCCGCTTCAGACTGTGGTTGTGCGCAGCCGAGTTGACGGGCAGCTGGACAAGGTGCGCTTCGTGGAAGGTCAGCTGGTCAAGCAGGGGGATGTGCTCGCGGAGATCGACCCACGGCCGTTTCAGGTCGTCTTGGATCAGGCCAAAGGGCAGCTGGCGCGGGATGAGGCCCTGCTGGCCAATGCGAACAAAGACATGGGCCGCTACTCCGAGCTGCTGAAACAGGATTCTATCGCGCGTCAGCAGGTGGACACCCAGAAATCTTTGGTGCGGCAGTATGAGGCCGCGCTGGAGTCTGACCGTGCCGCCGTGGCCAGCGCGCAACTGCAACTCAACTACACCAAGGTACTCGCGCCGATCACGGGGCGGGTCGGCCTGCGCCAGGTGGATGCTGGCAACATGATCCGTTCCACCGATGTCAACGGGCTGGTCATCATTGCGCAAATAGACCCCATCGGCCTTATCTCTTCCATACCCCAGGAGCGTGTGGCTGCCGTCCGAAAGCGCTTCGAGAGCGGCAGCCCCGTGAAGGTGGAAGCGGTGGACAAAGAGATGAGCAAACTGCTTAGCCGTGGCCAGCTGCTGTCGATGGACAATCTGATCGACACGACTTCCGGCACATTGAAGCTGAAGGCGCAGCTGCCCAACCCGGACGGATTGCTGTTTCCAAATTCGTTCGTCGTCACCCGACTGCTGGTGAACACGGAGTCCAAGGCCACCGTGGCACCAGCCACCGCGATCCAGCGCGGCGCCAAAGGTGCTTATGCCTATGTCTTGAAGGAGGACGACAGCACCGTGGCGTTGCACAATGTCGTCACCGGTTCCACCCAGGGAGAGCGGGTTCTGATCATCGAAGGATTGAAACCAGGAGACAAAGTAATCACCCAAGGCGTTGATCGGTTGCGTGATGGAGCCAAGGTGGAGGTCATCACACCTGGAAAGTCAGGACCAGGAGATGCCTCAAAAGGCGGCAAACCCAAGGGTGAAGGGAAGGGCGACAAAGGTGCGCCTCTGCCGTGATGGATGAAACTCGCATGAGGAATGACGCATGAATCCCTCCCGCATTTTCATTGAGCGTCCTGTCGCAACCACGTTGCTGATGGTTGCGGTTTTGTTGGTCGGTGGGCTGGCCTACCGGCTGCTGCCGGTGGCGGCATTGCCGCAGGTGGATTATCCGACGATCCAAGTCGTCACGCTCTATCCTGGGGCGGGGCCCGAAGTGATGACTTCGTCAATCACCGCTCCCTTGGAGCGTCAGTTTGGGCAGATGCCCGGTCTCTCCCAGATGTATTCGGTCAGCAGCGGCGGCTCCTCTGTGATCACCCTGCGCTTCACGCTTGGCTTGGGTTTGGACATTGCAGAGCAGAGCGTGCAGGCAGCGATCAATGCAGCACAAACCTTGCTGCCAACTGATCTGCCCAATCCGCCCATCTACAACAAGGTCAATCCAGCCGATGCGCCCATCATCACGATGGCCCTGACTTCGCAAACGCTGCCTTTGATCAAAGTGCAGGATGCCGCCGATACGCGGCTGGTGCCCAAACTGTCGCAGATACCCGGGGTGGGCCTGGTGTCACTGAGCGGCGGCATGCGGCCTGCGGTGCGCATTCGAGCCAATCCGGTGGCTCTCGCCTCGCGCGGCATAAGCACCGAGGATCTGCGCAATGCCATCGTGGCGGGAAATGTGAACCAGCCCAAAGGCGGCTTCGACAATGCCACGCGCAGCAGCACGGTGGATGCGAACGACCAGCTGCTGTCCGCCGAGGACTACCGCAATCTCGTCATCGCCTGGCGCAACAACGCCGCAGTACGGGTGATCGATGTGGCCGATGTGGTGGATGATGCTGAGAACGTGCGGCTGGCCGCCTGGGCGGACGTGCAGCCGGCCGTGATCGTCAATGTGCAGCGCCAGCCGGGAGCCAATGTCATCGAAGTGGCTGATCGTATCAAGGCGATGATTCCCAAGCTGAGTGAAAATCTGCCGCAGGCGGTGAATGTCCAGGTTCTCACAGACCGGACAACGACGATCCGAGCTTCTGTTGAAGATGTGCAGTACGAACTGCTGCTTTCCATCGGTCTCGTGGTTGCGGTGATCTTTGTCTTTTTGCGCAGCCTCCGGGCCACCATCATTCCAGCTGTCGCCGTACCACTGTCTCTCATTGGCACCTTTGCCGTGATGTGGGTGTGTGGTTTCAGTCTGAACAATCTCACTCTCATGGCGCTGACGATCGCCACTGGTTTTGTCGTAGATGATGCCATCGTGATGATTGAAAACATCGCACGCTACATCGAGCACGGGGAGGCGCCGATGGAGGCCGCGCTCAAAGGTGCGCGTCAAATCGGCTTCACCATCATTTCGCTCACCATATCATTGATTGCGGTGCTGATTCCGCTGCTCTTTATGCAGGACGTGGTTGGGCGTCTGTTTCGTGAGTTTGCCATCACACTGGCCATTTCCATCGTGATCTCAGCGATTGTATCGCTCACCTTGACACCGATGATGTGCGCACGCCTTCTCAATCATGGGGAGGAAGGACCGATCGCACAGATGGTGGCGCGTGGTTTTGATGCGATCATCAGGATCTATGGGAACGTGCTGAGGGTCGTGCTTGATCATGGAATGACGATGATGCTGATTTTTGCCGCCACACTCGTGGCGACCGGGGTGCTGTATCAAAACGTGACCAAAGGCTTTTTTCCATCTCAGGACACCGGGCTCATTCAGGGTTTTGTGGAGGCATCCCAAAACGTGTCGTTCGCAGCAATGGGGCAGCGGCAGCAGGAACTGGCACGACTGGTGCTGCAAGATCCAGCCGTGCGAAGCGTGTCATCGTTCATCGGAGTGGATGGTGTGAACACCACGCCCAACAGCGGGCGCATGCTGATCAATCTCAGGTCACGGGATGAGCGTGGCGTGACCGCGATGGAGGTCGTTCGCCGTCTGCAGGACAAAGCCAACCTTCTTCCGGGAGTGCAGTTGTATCTGCAACCGGTGCAGGATTTGAACATCGAGGATCGCGTGAGCCGTACGCAGTTTCAGTACACGCTGCAATCGCCTGACATCGCTTCTTTACAGAAGTGGACCCATCAGCTGGTGGATGAACTGAAGAAATCGCCCCTGCTGGCGGATGTGGCTGACGACCTGCTGGACAAAGGCCTGCAGGCGCGGGTGGTGATCGACCGTGAAACGGCAAGCCGTCTAGGCATCACCGTTGCAGCCATTGATGCAGCGCTTTACAATGCCTTTGGTCAGCGGCTTGTCTCGACGATCTTCACGCAGAGCGGGCAGTATCGCGTGGTGCTGGAGCATGATTTGGAATTCCAGGCTGGGCTCGCTGCTTTTGACCAGGTGCGCGTGCCGACGACCGGCGGGCAGCAGGTGTTGCTGAACACCATTGCCAGGATTGTGGAGGAGCCGGCTGAGCTGGCGATTGCGCATGAGGATCAGTTCCCGGCTGCGACCGTGTCTTTCAATCTGGCTGCGGGCGCGTCGCTGGGAGCCGCCGTGGCCGATGTAAAGCGCATCAAAGACGAAATGAACATGCCCGAAAGCATCGAGACTGCGTTCGCAGGGACGGCGCTCGCGTTTCAAAGCGCGCTGAATAATCAACTTCTGCTCATTCTTGCCGCCGTGGTCGTCATGTATCTGGTGCTCGGGATCCTGTATGAGAGCTTTATCCATCCGCTGACGATTCTTTCGACACTGCCATCTGCAGCGGTGGGTGCACTGCTCGCGCTGGAACTGACGCACACTGAGCTCGGAGTGATGGCCATCATCGGCATCGTGCTCTTGATCGGCATCGTGAAAAAGAACGCCATCATGATGATCGACTTCGCCATCGAGGCAGAGCGTGAGCAAAACATGGCACCGCGCGAAGCGATCTATCAGGCCTGCCTTCTGCGCTTCCGGCCGATCTTGATGACCACGCTGGCCGCGTTGCTCGGTGCGCTGCCACTTATGATTGGCAGCGGGGAAGGGTCGGAACTGCGCCATCCGCTGGGACTCACGATGGTGGGCGGTTTGCTGGTCAGCCAGCTGCTCACGCTGTTCACCACACCGGTGATCTATCTGATGTTTGACCGCTTCGTGCCTTCGCACAAGAAGGCAGAGTCCAAGCAATCCATGGAGGCTGCCATTCCTGCCGTCGCATGAGCATCACCGACACCTTCATCCACCGTCCCGTGGCGACC
Source organism: uncultured Verrucomicrobiota bacterium (assembly GCA_903838675.1). Lineage (GTDB taxonomy): Bacteria > Verrucomicrobiota > Verrucomicrobiia > Verrucomicrobiales > Verrucomicrobiaceae > Prosthecobacter. The sequence goes on along the minus strand of CAILZI010000240.1, from coordinate 33,734 downwards.
ACGCTCGCCACGCTGGCGATCGCGTTGTCGGGTGGCTTGGCATACATGAATCTGCCGGTCTCGCCATTGCCGCAGGTGGACATGCCTTCAATTTCCGTCTCGGCCTCACTGCCAGGTGCCAGTCCTGAGACCATGGCGGCCACGGTGGCGACGCCTCTTGAGCGCACGCTGGGACGCATCGCCGGGATCACAGAGATGACTTCGTCATCCTCGCAAGGCAGCACGAGCATCAGCCTGCAGTTTGACATCACCCGGGATGTTGACAGCGCTGCGCGGGATGTGGAGGCGGCCATCAATGCAGCACGCAGTCTGCTGCCCACCGGCATGCCGGGGAATCCGACCTATCGCAAAATGAACATCTCGGACTCTCCGATCATGATCATGGCGCTGACTTCGGACGTTGACACTTCCGGGCAGATGTATGATGTCGCCTCAACCGTCATCGCGCAGAAGATTTCGCAGATTGACGGTGTGGGTAATGTCAGCATCGGCGGCAGTTCGCTGCCTGCGGTGCGTGCGAGCATGAACATGCCGGCTCTGACAAGGGCGAACCTCACCATGGATGATGTGCGCACGGCCATTGTCGGTGCGAATGTGAACCGACCGAAGGGCATGGTGGAGGATGTGCACCGGCGCTGGCAGGTGCTGGCGAGTGATCAGATTGACAAGGCCGCCGACTATAAAAAAATTGTCGTGAGTTATGTCAACGGTGCGGCGGTGCGGCTGGCAGATCTCGGCGAGGTGACTGATTCCGTGCAGGATGCTTTCAATTATGGCAGCACCAACGGCAAGGTTTCGGTATCCCTAATCGTCTTCCGGCAGACTGGAGCGAACATCATCGCTGTGGTGGACAAAATCAAGGCACTGATGCCGAGGCTGCAGGTGATGATTCCTGCCTCGATGGATCTGGGCATCACCATGGAGCGCACGGTGACGATCCGTGCCTCGATCGATGATGTGCAGTACTCGCTGATGATAGCCACGCTGCTCGTCGTGCTGGTGGTGTTTGCCTTCCTTCGCAGGGTGCGGGCAACATTGATCCCAGGGGTGGCTGTGCCGGTTTCACTGATTGGTACCTTTGGTGTCATGTATCTCTGCGGTTACAGCCTGGACAATCTTTCGCTGATGGCACTTACGATCAGCACCGGCTTTGTGGTGGATGATGCGGTCGTGGTGCTGGAAAACATCACCCGACATGTTGAGAACGGCATGCCGGTGATGGAGGCCGCGATCAAGGGGACTCGCGAAGTCACCTTCACTGTCATTTCGATGAGCATTTCGCTGATCGCTGTGTTTATTCCCATTCTGCTGATGGGCGGCCTCATGGGGTTGCTGTTCAGGGAGTTTGCCGTGGTGCTGTCCGTGGCCATCGCCGTGTCACTGGTGGTTTCTCTTACCACCACGCCGATGATGTGCGCGCGTTTGCTGAGTGCGGAAAAGAAAGATCACAAACCAGGTTTTTTTGCGCGTCTTTCAGACAATCTGTTCCACTGGGTTCAGTCGTTTTATGCAGATACGCTTCATATCGCTCTGCGGCATCACTGGCTTACGCTGGCGGCGCTGATTGGCATCGTGGGACTGACCGGATGGTTGTATGTGACAATACCGAAGGGTTTTTTCCCGCAGCAAGACAACGGTTTGCTCATCGGCAACATCAGCGCAGATCAAAACATCTCGTTCCAGGCCATGCGTGATAAAATCATCGCAATCGCGCAGATCGCGCAGGCCGATCCCGCGGTGGCAAAAGTGAATGCAAGCTGCGGTTCCGATTCGCGCATGGGAGGGCCTAAAAACAGCGGAAGAGTCTTCATCGCACTCAAACCATTGAGCCAGCGTGATTCAGTTGATGTCGTGCTGGCGCGTTTCCGCGGCAAGCTGTCTAAAATTGCAGGGGCCACGCTGCTTCTGATGCCGTCGCAGGATTTGCGCATAGGCGGGCGTTCCAGCCGCGCCTTGTATCAATACACTCTGCAAGCCGGCGATGTTGATACATTGCGCAAATGGGAACTGAAGGTGAGGCTGGCATTGCTCGGTCTAAAGGAGCTCGTGGATGTGAACAGTGATTTTGAAGACAAGGGAACGGTCACCCGGCTTGTCATCGACCGTGACGCCTGTGCCCGTATCGGGGTGACGATGCAGGCGATTGACAGTGTCTTAAACAGTTCTTTTGGACAGCGCATGGTTTCCACGATCTATGCTCCGTTGAATCAATATCGGGTGATTTTGGAAGCGTCACAAAACGACGATGCTGGTGCGTTTGAGCAGGTGATGGTACGTGCGACTTCCGGCAAGCTGGTGCCATTGAACCAGCTGGCCCACTGGGAGGCTGCGCCTGCGCCTTTGTCCATCAGTCATCAAGGACAGTTCGCGGCGATGACTTTTTCGTTCAACATCCCGCCCGGCGTATCGTTCGCCCAGGCCACCGAAGCCGTCACGAATGCGGTGAACAATCTGCACATTCCCGAAGATGTTCAGAGAATTTTTGCCGGCACGGCAGGTGCGTTTCAGGCATCTCTCGACAGCCAGCCTGTCCTTATTCTCACGGCATTGCTCGTCATTTATCTCGTGCTAGGCATTCTGTATGAAAGCTTCCTGCATCCACTGACGATCCTTTCGACGCTGCCCTCCGCAGGTGCGGGAGCGCTGCTTGCTCTCTACGTATGCGGCATGGACTTCACGGTGATGGCCATGATTGGCATCTTTCTTCTCATCGGGATCGTGAAAAAGAATGCCATCATGATGATCGACTTTGCCCTGCAGTCCGAGCGTGAACGGGGGCTCGATTCGTTTCAGGCCATTTTTGAAGCCTGTCAGCTTCGCCTACGACCCATTTTAATGACTACCTTTGCCGCCCTGCTGGGCGCATTGCCGCTGGCTCTTGGCTCCGGCGTTGGTTCTGAGTTGCGGCGACCACTGGGGGTTGCGGTTGTTGGTGGCCTTCTCGTTAGCCAGGTGCTCACGCTCTACACCACCCCTGTGGTGTATCTTTTTCTCGACGGTCTGAGGTTGCGTTTTTTGAAGAAGCATCCTCCCTCTCCTCACCTGACCGCCGTTCCCGCTCCAGTCACTTTATGAACCGTCCTTTTTTCAGCATGCTCATGCTCGTTGCAGCCGGCTGCAGTTTCTCCCCGAAGAAGCAGGCTCCGGTGATGACACTGCCCGCGAAATTCAAAGAAAGCGGTGGCTGGAAAGTAGCGCAGCCTGCGGATCATCTGCCACGTGGCCGATGGTGGAGCATCTTTCATGACAGCGATCTGGATGCCATCATGCAAAGCTTGGAGGTCTCAAACCAGTCGCTGCAGTCATCCGTCGCCAAGGCGCAGCAGACTTCAGCGCTCCTTACCGCAGCCAAGCTGGCCTTTCTCCCGACCGCCTCTCTCACCAGCGACTACACCGTCAACATGAGCGGGGCACTCGGTGGTGGCGGCAGCGCGAACTCCCTCAACGCTTCCAAGGCCGGGTCAGGCGTGAAGAAGATTCAATCCGTGGGTGCCACCGCCAACTGGGAGATCGATCTCTGGGGACGCCTTCGGCATAATGCCAAGGCCGTCAAGGCGAACGTCGAGGCGGTGCAGGCGGATGTGGAGTCCACCCGCCTGACCCTGCAGGCACAGGCCGCGCAGAGCTACTTTTCGCTGCGTGCGGCGGATGCCCAAAGGCAGTTGCTGGAGCGCCAGGTTGAGAGTTACGCCAAATCGCTGCAGCTCACGCAAAACCGCAAAGCGCAGGGCGTGGCCTCCGAGGCGGATGTCGCCCTCGCAGCCACTCAGCTCGCGACTTCACGTGCCGCCTTGATTGAAACCGGCGTAACACGGGCTACAATGGAGCATGCCATCGCGGTGCTGACTGGTCGGGCTCCGGCCGATTTCGGATTGAAGCCTGCCACCCTCGCCTCACACATTCCTGCGCTGCCAGCCAATGCACCCTCCACGCTGCTGCAGCGCCGTCCTGACATCGCCGCGTGTGAGCGGCGTGTGGCGGCTGCCAATGAGAGCATCGGCGCCGCCATCGCCGCCTTTTTCCCCGTAATCTCACTGCAGGCCGCCACCGGCTGGCGCGCGCTGACCAACCTGTTTGCGCAGGGGAACAATTTCTGGTCCTTCGGTCCTGACGCCGCCTTTGCCCTTCTTGACAGCGGCCAGCGTATTGCCGCCAAGGCGCAGGCAGACGCCACATGGAGGCAGGCTGTCGCGGACTATCGTCAGGCCGTGCTGACGGCCATGCAGGAATCTGAAGATGCGTTGTCCACCCTGCGCATCCTTGCCGCTGAATCGGTAGCCCAGGACGAGGCTGTGCGTGCTGCACGGGAGAGTGAGCGCATCACGAGCAACCAGTATGAGGCGGGGACCCTGAGCTACATCAATGTCACCACCGCCCAAGCCGCCGCACTGAATGCCGAAGTCAGCGCCATCAACATCCGCTCCCGCCGTCTGAACGCCACCGTGGCTCTGGTCAAGGCACTGGGGGGCGGGTGGTGAACATGGGCGATGGCCGCCAGCAACTAAATTTGGCAGCCTTCAGGTCTGCATAAATCATTGTGATTATCGGCGTGAAATTCACGGATAAGGGCCGGGGAATTTAAGACGAATAAATGTCGAGGCTTGAATCACGGGTATGGATCGTTATGAGAACTGCATGGAACTCATCAACAACACTCCCAATGTGCCGAATGCTGTCGGTCCTTATTCGCAAGCCGTGAGGCAGGGGGGCCTGCTGTTTTGCTCAGGCCAAATTCCAATCGATCCTGCGGCTGGAAAAATCGTTGCGACAGATGTGGAGGGCCAGACAACCCAGGTGCTGGCAAACATTCGTGCGTTGCTTGAGGCGCAGGGGTTGACGCTGAGCTCCGTCATCAAAGCGACTGTGTTTCTGCAAAGCATGGCTGACTTTTCCAAGGTCAATCCGTTGTATGAGGCGGCATTTGCAGGTCACAAACCCGCACGTTCGACTGTGGCCGTGGCAGGTCTTCCATTGGGTGCTCTTGTGGAGATCGAAGTGATCGCTGAGATAATTTAAGGCGCCGGGCAAAAGCGTTGCAGCGTTCATGGAAATGGGAGCCGAAGCAATTCCATCAATGTTCAAGCCTACGAACCGTCTTCACTGAGCCTTCGTTGCTAAATAAGCACTTTTGTAGGTGGTCTGTACACCACCGTGCGGAGCGCTCAAGGTTTACTCAAATCCAGGACACAGCGGAATCCAAGATCTGCGCGGGTGACCGTTTTGAGGGCATGTGATCGGGCGGAGGTCAGCAGGGCCTCTTTGTCAAAGCTCAGCCAGCTGCCGCCGCGAATGACGCGCTCCTCCGGCGCACCTGGCCACGCGTCTGTGCACCACTCAGAAACATTTCCGCCCATTTCATAAAGTCCCAGGGCGTTTCCGCGCGCACTGTCCACAGGCGCGGTGTAAGAGTAATTGTCTGTGGTGCCGGGGATTTTGGTGGCATCTAGATTGGCAGCGAGGGCCGGGGGCTTCCAGTCATCCGCCTTGGGCGTCCATGGATAGTGTGTCTTGTTGGCGAGGTTCCGTGCGGCAGGATCCGCACCGGTTTCATTTTTCAACCCTGCAGCCAGACTCCACTCGGTATCGCTCGGCAGACGGTATGAGGCGGTGGCCGGGATGAGCTTGCTGGTGCGGTCACGCTCGGTCAGCCAGGCACAGAAAGCCATGGCGTCCTCCCAAGATACGCCGGCGGCGGGGTGATTTCCCCCCAGCAGGAAGGAGGGCTTCTGGCTCCAGGTGCGTCCGGTGTCACGCAGCCAAATTTCGAAATCACGCACGCTGGTCTCCGTGACGCAGATGAAGGGGCCGCTGTTCTCCTGCAAGGGGACAAAGCGCATGCCCAGAGCATTGATGAACGAGCTGCCATCCGTCATCACGGGTTTCAGACTTGCAGGGTCAGGCAGGCCGTCATCATCGCCCTTGCCCTGCATCTTCTTGCGAAGTGCCTCCACTGCTGTGGCGTCCACCTTGCGATTTTCAGTCATCGCTTTCATGCGCTCTTCCAGCGCCTGCTTTTTATCCGCATCTGAGGCGGCCAGCAGGCTGGCGGTGCGGCGCTTGTCATCAAACACGCAGCGGAAACCTATCGTAGGCGCGCGTAGATCCGCCGGAACGACGTACTGATAGCCAGAGGTGAGGCACTCTGCACGGAAATAGGCCCAGGAGCCACCGCGCAAAATTCCCGTTGGCTGTGCCCGGATTTCCACGGGCTGGGTCCACTCCCAAACGTTGCCTGCAAGATCAAACAGTCCCTCCTGGCTGGGAGTGAAACTGCCCACCGGAGCGGTGAATGCGTAGCCGTCGTTGGCGTAGCCTGTGATTTCGCCGTCGGCAAAATTGGCAGTCTTAGCAGGCGGCGGCCAGTCCTGCCCCCAGGGATAAATGTGATCGTCCAGCAGACGGTCTTCAGCGGAGAGACTGACCTTTTTGCGACCCCGGGCCAGGCCCACGGCGGAGTCCCATTCTTCTGGCGTTGGCAGACGGTAGCTCTGGGAACTGTCGATCAGGTGTTGTTCACGCTCAGTTTCAGTGAGCCAATTGCAAAAAGCCACTGCATCCTGCAAGTTGACCCCAACCACCGGATGCTCCGGTGATTGCTCGAAGTGCGTCTGGTAGGACCAAGGGTACTTTTTCTGGCGCAAAAATTCGTTCCATTCCGAGAGCCGTGTCTCCCAGACGGCAAACTGCACTGTGGTGCCCGGAACGCTTGCAAAACGCGTGCCTAAACTGCTGGTCCGAAGCGCCCCTGGTCTGGCACCTTCAGGTGGGGGGCTGTTTTGTCCCTGGGCGGCAAAACACACCGCCAGACCGAGGGCAAGGGCAGGCAGAAGGGGGAAGGGGCGGCGCATGGAATTCGGTAAATGCAAAAAAGGCCGGGTTCATCCAAAAAATTCAGGGCAACACGACGAAACTCATTTTGTCGGAGAAAAACGTACGCTGCCAGCACAGCTTGGTGTCAAACTGTTAACATGCGGAAGAACTTTATTCTTTGCGCTGGGTATCAGCATGGTACAGTCACAACCCTTTTTGAAAAATGCCGTTCCAACCCCGGCAAACCATCTGGCCGCCGAATCAGCGACCACTGGCGGTAGCTTGTCTGCACCTTTTTGCCCAGCATGATTGTACTCGGCCTCAATGCCTATCACGGCGATTCCGCTGCCGCACTTGTCAAAGATGGCAGGCTCATTGCAGCTGCTGAGGAGGAGCGGTTTAGGCGTATCAAACACTGGTCCGGCCTGCCTACGGAGGCCATGAAGTGGTGCCTCGCAGACGCCGGGCTTAAGCTGGGAGACGTCGATCACATCGCCATCAACCGCAATCCCAAGGTCAACAACCTGCGTCGCGCGCTCTACGTCCTGCGCAAGCGACCGAGCCTCGGGCTGATCCTCAAAAGGCTCGGCAACATCCGGCGCGCAGGCAGTTTGGAAGAGGCTGTGCTGGCCGCGTTTCCGGGTGGCAAGCTCCGCGCCAAAGTTCACCACGTGGAGCACCACCTCGCGCACCTCGCTTCAAGTTTCCTTGTCTCAGATTTCGATGAAGCCGTGTGCCTCTCGGTGGATGGCTTTGGCGACTTTGCCAGCTCCGCCTGGGGCATGGGGAAGGGGAATGACATCCAGATCGACGGGCGCGTCTATTTTCCGCATTCTTTGGGCATATTTTACTCAGTCATCACCCAGTTCATCGGCTTCCCCTTCTTTGGCGATGAGTACAAGGTAATGGGACTCGCTCCCTATGGCGAGCCAAAGTATCTGAAAGAGATGCGCGAACTCGTGCAGTTGCAGAACGACGGCACCTTCAAACTGAATCTGAAATACTTCCGTCATCACACCGACGACGTGCACTACACCTGGGACAACTGCTGTCCCGAAGTCGGCACGCTCTACAAGCAGGAGCCGATGGAGGCGCTCCTTGGCCCGCAGCGTGAAAAGGGCGCCGCACTGGAGCAAAGGCACCGTGACCTCGCCCGCAGCGCGCAGGCCATGTATGAAGAGGCGTTCTTCGCAATGCTGCAATCACTGCATGCTCGCTATCGTTGTGACAATCTCGCCCTCTCTGGCGGCTGCGCCATGAACTCCGTAGCCAACGGCAAGGTGTACCTTAACTCACCGTTCAAGCGCATGTACCTTCCAGCCTCTGCCGGCGATGCGGGAGGTGCCATCGGCTCTGCGTTTGTTGTCGCGTTGCAAGGGACTGCGGGTGCTCCCGTCCACTCCACTCGTTTCGTCATGAACCACGCCTATGTGGGGCCGCAAACCAGCGATGCCGAGATCAAAACCCTGCTTGATGCGCGCAACGCTGACATCGTGGCCGAAAGCTGCACTGTGCGCCGCCTCGATGATGAAGCAGAACTTTGCCGCCTCACTGCCACCGCCGTCACTGAGGGCAAAGTCATCGGCTGGTTTCAGGGCCGCATGGAATGGGGCCCGCGTGCGCTGGGTAACCGCTCCATCCTCGGTGATCCACGTCGTGCAGACATGAAGGACATCCTCAATCTCAAGATTAAGCGGCGTGAGTCTTTCCGCCCCTTTGCCCCCAGCATTTTGCGTGAGCACGTCAGCGAATGGTTTGAGCAGGACGACGACGTTCCTTTTATGATGGAAGTCTTTCAGGTGCGTGAAGACAAGCGTGCGCAGATCCCCGCCACCACGCACGTGGATGGTTCCGGTCGTTTGCAAACCGTCCATCAGGATACGAATCCCCGCTACCATCGCCTCATTGAAAGCTACCGCCAGATCACCGGCGTGCCCATGGTGCTGAACACCAGCTTCAACGAAAATGAACCCGTCGTCTGCACGCCACAGCAAGCGTTGGATTGCTTCCTGCGCACGAAGATGGACGTGCTGGTGCTGAATGATTGGATGATCACCCGCTGACGCGGAAGGACAAGCCGAACGAAGTGATACAGACGACCATAAGGAACCCGAAGAGAAGCGCAGTGCATCAATGAGTAAAAACTGAATGACGAAAAAAGACCGAATATTCAATGACGAAAAACTGGCGTCGCCAGTGGCCAGGCACTTTCTGGGAACGGCCCTCGTCATTCATTCGTCATTTCTCGCCCGCGCATACCCCCTCCTCTCTCTTTCCTCACTATGAAAGGTATCATCCTCGCAGGCGGTGCCGGTTCGCGTTTGTATCCGCTCACGCAGGTGGCTTCCAAGCAGTTGCAGCCGGTCTATGACAAGCCGATGGTGTACTACCCGCTCACAGTGCTGATTGCTTCGGGCATTCGTGAATTTTGCCTCATCTCCACGCCGCAGGATCTGCCACGCTTTCGACAACTGCTCGGGGACGGCTCGCAGTGGGGCATCGTCATCGAATACAGGGAACAGGCAAAACCCGAAGGCATTGCCCAGGCATTCCTCATCGCCGCGTCCTTCATCGGCCAGGACCCCGTGACTCTTATCCTCGGGGACAACATCTTCTTTGGGGGCGACGCCTTTCCGCGTGCCTTTGCCGAATTCATTTCCGGCGCCACCATCTTCGCCTACCACGTCAATGACCCTGAACGCTACGGCGTGGTGGAATTCGACGCTGAAGGCCGCGCCGTTTCCCTGGAGGAAAAGCCAGCCCACCCGCGCAGCAACTATGCCGTGCCCGGCGTCTATCTCTACGATAACGACGTCGTTGCGATCGCCCAGAGGCTGCAGCCATCAACGCGTGGCGAGCTCGAAATTACCGATGTAAACAATGAATACCTGCGTAGCGGCAGCCTGCGCGTGCAGCGACTCAGTCGTGGCACCGCCTGGCTGGATGCCGGCACCAGCAGCAGCCTGCATGAGGCTTCCGCATATGTGCAGACCATCGAAAAACGCCAGGGCATGAAGCTCGGCTGTCCGGAGGAGGCCGCGCTCTACCGGGGATTTTTGACACTTGATCAATTCGACACACTCATCGCCAGCATGCCAAAGTGTGAATATCGCGACTACCTGGCAGAAGTAGCCATCGAAGTACGTCGTGTCGGCATTAAAAGCGCCTGAAACTTTCATGATTCCCCATCCTGTACTATCACATCGTTATGCGCAGCCCGAAGAACGCCAGGGCTACGTCAAAGATCTCTTCGATCAAGGCGCCAGGCATTACGATCCGGTGGTCGGCTGGGGATTCTTCGGCACGGGCAACCACTACCGCAAGACGGCGCAGAGCCGCCACGGCTTGCGACCCGGTATGCAGCATCTCGATGTCGCCAGTGGCACTGGCCTTGTTGCAGTCGCCGCCAGCCAGGTGCTCGGTGGTGACAGCACGATCACCTGCGTGGAGCCCAGCGATGGCATGCTGGCCGTTGCTAGGGAAAAACTGCCGAATGCACGTTTCATCCAGAGCCGTGCGGAGAGCATGCCGCTGGAGGATGAAGCCTACGACTTCCTTACTGTGGGATATGCCCTACGCCACTTTGCCGATCTCGAAGCCACCTTCCGTGAGTTTCATCGTGTGCTCAAGCCCGGGGGCCGTGTCCTCATCATGGAGGCCACTCGTCCTGCGGGCAGGATCGGCTCGGCGCTCTTCAGGCTCTACTTCGGCATTGTGTATCCATTCTTCGCCCGCCTGCTCACCCGCAGCCAAAAGGCAGAGGAAATGATGGTGTACTTTTGGGAGACCATGGACACCTGCGTTCGTCCTGAGGCCGTTGTCTCCGCCCTTCAGGCCGCTGGTTTCCAACAAGCACGACGCATCCCCCTGATGGGAGTCTTCAGCGAATACGCGGCCGTCAAAGCAGGATGAATCTTCTAGTCACAGGCGGTGCAGGCTTCATCGGCTCCAATCTGATCCGGCACGTCATTGACCGGCCTGAGATTACGAAGCTTGTCAATCTGGACTGCCTCACCTATGCCGGCCATCTCGAAAACCTCGAAGGCATTCATGGGATCCACCCGCGTTACCTCTTTGAGCAGGTCGATCTCCGTGACATGGATGAAGTCCTCCGAGTCATCTGCCAGCACGACATCACCCACGTCATGCATCTCGCCGCTGAATCCCATGTTGATCGCAGCATTACGGGCCCCGGCGACTTCATCACCACCAACATCAACGGCACTTTTCACCTCCTTGAAGCCTGCCGCGTCCATTGGTCTGATCCGGCGGCCAGATTAAAGAATCGAGCGTCCAAGTTCCTCCATGTCTCCACCGACGAGGTCTTCGGCTCCCTCGGTCCCCACGATCCCGCCTTCAACGAAAGCACCCCCTGCGCGCCAAATTCACCTTACTCCGCCAGCAAGGCTGCCAGCGACATGCTTGTGCGCAGCTACCACCATACCTATGGCCTGCCTGCCGTGATGACGCGCTGCTCGAACAATTACGGCCCCTGTCAGTTCCCTGAAAAGCTTATCCCTGTGGTCATTCAGAGCATCCTCAGCCGCCTGCCTGTTCCTGTGTACGGCGATGGACTGAACGTGCGCGACTGGCTTTATGTGTCCGATCATGCTGCAGCGCTTTGGGCCGTTCTCACCAGCGGCAAGGACGGAGATACCTACAACATAGGTGGTCGAAACGAACTGACAAACGTGCAACTCGTTCAGATGATCTGTGATCTGATGGACGAACTTAAGCCTGAACTTGGTGGCCATTCACGCAACCTCATCACCTTTGTTGCCGACCGTCCCGGCCATGATCGCCGCTACGCCATTGACGCGACGAAAATCTGTGGCGAGCTAGGCTGGAACCCCGACCACACTTTTAAAACTGGGCTGCGTGAAACTGTTGCTTGGTATCTTCTGCATCAGGACTGGGTCCGGTCCGTTGCAGCACCACAAACAGCCTGATGGAAGAGCTTGTCATCGAAGCGGGACGCAGTGAGGCGCATTACTGGCGCGATCTCTGGCGGTTTCGTGAACTGTTTGGATTTCTAGCGTGGCGCGACATTTTGGTGCGCTATAAGCAGACGGCCATCGGTGTTTCGTGGGCGCTCATTCGCCCTTTGCTGACGGTTTTGGTCGGCACAGGCATTTTCGGAAGTCTGGCTCAGCTCCCTGCGGATGGGGTGCCTTACGCGATGATGGTGTGTGCCGGCACACTGCCTTGGTACTTTTTCAGCAGCGCCCTGACTGAGTCTGCCAGCAGTCTGGTGGGCAATGCCAATTTGATTTCCAAGATTTACTTTCCGCGTCTGATTCTGCCGATGAGTGCCGTGGTGGTCGCGTTTGTCGATTTTGCGATCTCACTAGTGATCCTCGCGGGTCTTATGCTCTGGTATGGGGTGGTGCCGACTTGGCGGTTGCTGGCTCTGCCTGTCTTGACTCTTCTGGCATTCGTGAGCGCCATGGGCCCTGGATTGTTGTTCACAGCATTGAATGTGAAATACCGTGACTTTCGCTACATTATTCCCTTTGTGGTGCAGTTTGGACTGTTCATCTCGCCGGTGTTTTACAGCACCACGGCGATTGAGCAGCGGTTTGGCGAGGGAGGGCGTTTGATCTGCGCGATCAACCCGGTGGTGGGGATCATTGACGGCTTTCGGTGGGCCATTTGCGGCACCACGGAAATCCATTGGAAAAGCTTCCTGTTCTCCATCTGTCTGAGCCTGGTCTTCCTGGTGGCGGCAGTTCGGTATTTTCGGCGCATGGAGAAGAGTTTCGCGGATGTCATCTGAGTGGCTGCCTTGGTTCCAGTCTCAGTGATTGTGCCCACCCGCAACCGCACCGTCATGGTTGCACGCTTTCTTGAGAGTCTTTACGCACAAACGGTGTGGCCGTCCGAAATGGTGTTCTGTGATGCAAGTGATGATGACAGCACCTTCGCAGTGGTTCAATCCGCGGAGAGAAAATGGGAGGGGGCGGCAGTTTCCTGGCGTTACGAAAAAGCAGATCGGGTCGGCCTGGCTCCTCAACGCAACCAAGCTGTGGCATCATCTTCACAGCCCTACGTCTGGTTTCTGGATGACGATGTTTTATTGGAGCCTCGGTGTCTTGAATGCATGCATGCGGTCGTTTCCGCTGACGCATCCATTGGCGGTGCGACAGCAACCATTACGAATCAAGGTTATCAGCCACCAGGAAGATGGGCGACACTTCTCATGAGATTGTTTGAGCGTGGGCGGGTGCGAGAAACTTATGCTGCATCCTGTGTGGGTCCATGCTGCACCTTCATGCCTGACAATTCGAATAATATTCCACCGGTGATGGCTGCGGAATGGCTGATAGGCTGCTGCTCTTTGTACCGCAAGTCCGCGCTCCCTGTGCCTGCCGTGCCGGATCATTTTGAAGGTGGGGGCTTTGGAGAGGATCTTGCCGCTTCGCTCAGTGTGGGCCGCATGCATCGGCTGGTCCATGTGCGGGATGCACGCTGCTTTCACGATTCCCAAGGGGGAGAGCACAAGAGCAGCCTGCGTAGAACTGCAGAGCAAGGAGTGCGAAACCGGCATTACATCATGACGCGCATCATGGGAAAAGACTCAGTTCGCGATCATCTGGATTTTGCCCTGCTGCATTTGTTTTATGTCGGTGCGTTGGCACTCAAGGGGACGGCTCCAGGGCGGTTTCTCCCGGTCTTAACGGGATATGTTCAAGGATTCGGAAAACTGCTGCTGCGTACGTTGTGATGAAGACGATCGTGAAGCGCTTTCTGGCCTGGTTGATGGGTTACAAGCCTCTGCGCGATGTGCTGGTGGGTGTCTTATCGCGGGAAGGCTGGGTATCCGGTGTGCGCACGAGCCCGCTTGCTAGTGAAACATCGGTGCACAGACCCAACCTGTCAGGGTATTGCCAGGGTGATGGTGTTGATCTTGGTTTTGGCGGTGACCCCATCAATGAGACTGCTGTTCGTATTGATCTGCCCAGTCCGTACTCTTCGGGCGTGTTTCCCACCCAGCTTGCCGGAGATGCAACGAGGCTGCATTGGTTTGCCGACGACGCGCTGGATTACGTTTTCAGTTCTCATTTGCTGGAGGATTTCGAAGACACCGCTTTTGTTCTCCGCGAATGGCTGCGGGTGTTGAAAGCAGGCGGCTTTTTGGTGATTGGATGCCCCGATGAAGTGCGCTATCGCAATTACTGCGCTATCATGGGGCATCCGCGTAACGAGCATCATGTGCACACAGATTTTTCACTTAGCCAGGTGAGACGTCTGCTGGAGGAAATCGGCGGCACGACGCTCGTTTACGAAAACGACGCCGTAGGTGCTTACAGTTGGGAACTCGTGGCCAGGAAGAATGGCTGAGGACTGGCAATGCATCAATGGTCAAGTTCCAACCCGCTCTCAAAGTTCTGGCATGGTTGTGCCGCAGGCCATGGGAAATCGTATCAGTGGCGGTCGTCATTGTACTGGCGCAATGGTGTGCGCGGAAGCGCGGCGGGCGGGTGCGGGTGGTGGCACGGGCCGGTGGACTCGGAGATGTGTTATGGGCGGCGGCGGCCGCAGACATCGCCGCAAAACAATCACCGCAGGATGTGCTGCTGTTTCTGACTCAACCAGCCATGCATGAAGCGGTGCGGTTGGCCGCCCCCGAGATCTTGCTAATCATGACGCACCTTCCAAATCCGCACATGCAGTCGCTCTTGAGGCATGGGCTGGATGTGATGGACCTGGCCTATGAAGCGGAAGATATAGCGGGGAGGCACATGGTGCAGACTTATCTCAAGCAGATGGGCTGCCCACCGGAAAAGCATGAATATAGATGGCACTTCAAGCAGACGCCAGATCCGCGTGCGGACCTGCCTGTGGCATGCATTTATGCCGGGCCTTCATGGGCGGTGCGAGAGGTTCCTTTGACTGTGTGGAACTCCGTGGTTCGGCACCTGCAGAATGAGCTGGGCCTGCGCGTGCTTCAGGTGCTGCCTGACGAGCGGCCGGAAATGCGCGTCTCCGGATGTGATCATTTCGTCATTGGAGCGCCACTCGCCTACATTTGCAATTTGTTCAACCAAAGCACACTGGTGCTGACCATTGATTCGATCATGCTGCACCTGGCGGCAGGAACAAAGGCACCTCTGGTCGGGGTGTTTGGACCCACTCTCGCCTCTTGCAGACTGTTTGAAACCCCACGGCAGCAGGCAGTGTCGGCGCAGGTGGTATGCGCAGGCTGCCATCATCGCCAGCCTCGACTGCACTGGGAGAGTGGTTGCCCCAATGACATTGCCTGCATGAAACAAATGACTGCCGAGATGATCCTTACGGCTGTTTCCCGGGTGGTTGCAATGGCTGGTGCTCCCCAATGAAGCCTGAATCCATCATTGGGGTCGAGTCGCTTGGAAAAAGCTATGTGCTGAACCATCAGGTGGAACGCGTGCCCTATCAGCGATTCAGTGATACCCTGATTCACACCGCCATGGCTCCCATGCGTTGGTGGTCGCGCAATCGCCATGACACCGCACAATGCACACATGAAGTGTTTTGGGCGCTGCGCGACATCAGCTTTGAGATAGGCCGTGGCGAGGTGGTGGGCATCATTGGTCACAATGGTGCCGGCAAAAGCACCATGTTAAAACTGCTCTCCCGCATCACTGCACCAACCGAGGGACGCATTAGGCTGCGGGGTTCCGTGGGATCGCTGCTTGAAGTGGGTACAGGCTTCCATCCCGAGCTAACAGGCCGTGAAAATATTTTCCTCAATGGTGCCATGCTCGGCATGTCCCGTTCGCAGGTGAGTGAAAAATTTGATGAGATTGTCGCCTTTGCCGAGGTGGAAAAGTTTCTCGATACACCGGTAAAACGTTACTCCTCAGGCATGTATGTGCGGCTGGCTTTTGCCATAGCCGCGCATCTGGACCCCGAGGTGCTGATTATTGATGAGGTGCTCGCCGTAGGAGATGCTGCGTTTCAGAAAAAATGCCTCGGCAAGATGGAGCAGGCTGCCCAGGGTGCGGGGCGGACCGTGTTGTTTGTCAGTCACAATCTTGGCGCAGTGTCCCGTATGTGCTCTCGTGTCCTCGTTCTGGATCGTGGGCGTCTCGTATTTGACGGTCCCACGCAGGAGGGCATTGCCGTTTACTCAGGCTTGGCGCCGACATCCGGAGCCGAGGTGAATTTGTCAGAGCTGCATCGTCCCCAGCCCGTGATGGCGGGAGTCAGGCTGACAGCCATCAACATGTGCGGGCACAAAGGCGGACAGCCTGCATGGATGATCGACTACGGGGTGGAACTGGAACTTGAGATCACCGTTAACAGCTCGGGTGTGGTGACGGAGATCGAGCCCGGTGTGGCGGTCCACTCCGGCAAGGGGTTTGAAATCGCCTCATGGACCAGTGCGGTCATTGGTGGAAATGTGTCCATTCAGCCCGGTGTCAGCGTCTTTGCCTTTCGTTGGCGAAACCTGCGTCTCGTACCCGGTGTCTATCATTTGAGCCTTGGCATGCGCAGCCAGCGCGGATTTGAAGACTATCTAACAGAGGCTGTGCGGTTTGAAGTCCTGCGCACCCCTGACTCCGCCTCTCATGGAGTGGACACTTTCAACGGTTGTCTGGTGCCCTTGGTGGATTTCTCAGTGACGTCATCGCCAGAACATGACTGATCCGAAGATGGTACGCACAGACTTCAGATTCGGTCTAATGAACCAGTGCCAGTCATGGCCTTGCATCCCTTTTGGGGTTCAGTGTACTGTCCTTCATCCAACTCTCAAACGCCCCCTGAGTCACCAGCGGCGGCTCCGCCCAGTAGGAGTGGATCTGCAAAGCCTTTCCGGCTTTATTCAAGTGCCAGTCGATGGGACAATTGAACGGCGGATGTGCAAACCGACTGGACAGCAAACGTTCCGCGCACCGAGGATGAATCAGATATGCCTCCGTGCATCGGGAGACGCCGCCGCCGCCCCACAGCAATCCGCGTCTCCAGCCGCGCCAGTAGATGCGCTTGCCAGCACTTCTCAGCCACCAAGGCACATGCATATCACAGCCCAGTCCCACAAAGCACAAATCCCACTCTTTCGGCAGTTCGGTGAGGCAGCCTGCCAGGGCGGACAGAAAGCCGGGGCGAATCAAGACATCATCTTCCAGGATCAGATGCCAGGCCTGCGGCTCCGCCACCACAGCCTGGTAGACTGCCAGATGTTTCAAAATCAGCGAGACCGAACCCGCCGCGATCACCTCCGGATCACCCCAGTCCCCGCGCTCATACGCGCCGCCCGCCAGCACCTCCTCGCGATTATGCGCCGTCATCCAGCTCACCGGAAATCGGCACAGTCCGTGCTCTTGCAGAGTCTGCTCCATATGGGCACGGCGCTCGGTCAGGCGTGTGTAATGGATCACATGGACTCGCAGGTTGTCCGGACTCAGGTGCAAGGATTGGGGGTGCGTCACATCATTCGCCACACGGCATTACTGCCACACTTACACAGGGATGAAAATCCGAAATCGCGGCTTAATCCAACCTTGAGCCGCTTTTATCGGGAACTGGGTATGACCTCCCATTCATGATTAGCTCCAGCCCATGGCAACGTCTGCGCAACAAAACCGGCTATCTGCTCTCCAGTTTGGGCAAGCGGCTGACTGGAGGCTATCGCAATTGCCCCTCCTGCGGCGCAGCTCCTGCGGAACGGCTGGATCAAAAATGGCTCGTCACTACCTTCTGCCGCTGCGAGCGCTGTCGCCTGCTCTATCGTATACCGACTTCCGATGAGTTGGAAAATGAAGCCTTCTATCAGGAGGACTACACCGAGGGCTTCACCACTGACCTGCCTTCTGCTGTAGAGATCGAGGAACTCATTGCGACCCGGTTTGCCAGTTCGGAAAAAAACTACGCGCACTACCTCGCCGTACTGAGTGCTCTGGGGGTAAGTTCTGGAGCACGCCTCTTCGATTACGGCTGCTCTTGGGGCTACGGCAGCCATCAACTCGCCGCAGCGGGGTATGAGGTGGATGCTTTTGAGATTTCCCGCCCTCGTGCATCCTACGCCCGCAGCCACCTCGGCGTGTCCATGCCTGTCATGGATCAGCTTTCATCAGCCTCCTACGATGTGTTTTTCTCCGCCCATGTCATCGAGCATGTTCCATCTACGTCCGCCCTGATTGCGATGGGCATGCGTTTGCTGAAACCAGGCGGGCTTTTTATTTGCTTTTGCCCCAACGGTTCACTCACCTTCCGCCGGCGTGCGCCGCGCGACTGGCATCTCATGTGGGGGCAATCCCATCCGCAGTTGATTGATGAAGTCTTTCTCCGCCACGCCTTTCCGGAGCGGCCGGTATTCATCCACTCCGCGCCTCTGCTGCACTGGGCTCAGCCAGAGCACCTGAAGCCCGTCGCAGACTGGCCGCGGCAGTCCGATACCCAGATTGGCTGTTTAGATCATGTGGAATTGCTCTTGGCTGTAGTTCAAACATCCGCTGCCTAGTAAGTTCAACCTTTCCCAACTTAATTTTATCAGCTCAACTAAATTAATGAAACACCGGCCCAATTACGCGCTTCTCGCCATTCTGGTTGTAGCCTTGATTTTGCGCATCGTTTATTGGTCGCAGGCGCTTCTGGGTCGCGATGCAATCGGCTATGCTATTGGCGGGCTGGGGACTTGGTGTGCTCACTCACCTGGTTATTTCGGCTACTGCTTTTTTGGATGGATCGTCAATCAGTTCGTGGCAAATATCAATGACAGCTTGGTGCTCATCAATGTGGTCACTTCTATATTGGGCATTATCTTTTGTCATCGGCTGGCCGAGTCATTCGGATTGAAAGGAAGGAACGCCATCCTCGCCACCGCCGCCTATGCTTTCAGCATCAATCTAGACTACTTCAGCGTCGTCGCCCTTTCTTTCGCGCCAGAAGGTATGTTTGCCACGCTTTTTGCGCTTATCTGTCGGCGGGCTATCAAAGACCAAAGCCTTCGCCTCACGCTGCTCGCGACGATCATCTGGGCAATGAGCGGTGCCTTTCGCCAGACGTCGATCAGCTTTCTCGCACCTCTCTGGCTTTACACCCTTTGGGCGTCTGGACCGCTTAAGAGGGTGCCGTTGTACCTGCTGGTGGCCATTCCTGTTATTTTGGCCTGGTCCCGCCCGAACGCCTACTATCAGAAAGCCTACGGTGGGGATTTGAATGCAGATGTGAGCCGTAGTTTTTGGGCGCTTCAGGTGTACATGGCCTCGAATCATGACCAGAGCAATTTCGGAGTCGATAAAGAGATCAAGAACGATGTCACGGGCGGCTACCACTGGCCTTTCATTGAGGCACTGCAGCTCGTGGATGAAAAAACCGGGATTCATTTTCTGCCGGACTACCGCTCTTACGGTGCGCCTTCGCCAAGTCTGGCTCACGCCGCCAAGTTGTCCGCCCTACAGTTCACGAAGCTGGTGTTTTACATGCTTATGTCCCTTCCGTGCCTGCTCATCCTTCTGATTCTGCTGCCGCGCATCAGGAAAGCGGGCTCATGGTTTCGTCCCGGGGAGATTCCCTTTTTTCTCGCCTGGATGCTTCCGGTGGGCGGCTTTTTCATTATCGGTCATTTTGGCAGTTTTGGATATTTGCAGATATTTCTTTCCGGTTTTTCCGTCCTGACAGTCCTTCTGCTGAGCAGGGCGGGAGATCAAATGGAAGCTCCGGAATGGCGGCGCTGGCAGTATGCCCATGCCGTCCTGACAGTCGCAGCGCTGGCCTTTTTCATTTTCGCACGTCCCTATCGATCTTCGGACTCGCAGGAAAAATTGACGGATGTTCTTGTTCTGCAATACACAGGACAGGCCATTCGGCACCTGTACACCGTTTCGCGATGGTCGGTCATTCAGCCGGGGCCTGCCTTGGAGGAAGACTGGTTCCGGCTTAAGACCGATGTAGAACTCGTCCGCTGGTTCTCCACCACCCCGATGGCCGAACGCTGCTTGTACAAGCCGCACACCGTGCGCTGACGCTCTGCTATTCACTTTTATTCCGCTTTAAGAACACCCTCCATGGACCCCTGCCTCTCAGTCGTCATTCCGGTCTTCAATGAAAAAGCCACCATCGAAAAATCACTCGCCGCCGTGCTCGCACAGCCCCTGGTGCAGGAGGTGGTCGTGGTTGACGACTGCTCCACGGACGGTACAGTGCAGATCTTGGAAAAAATTTGCTGCAGCGACAAGCGCTTGCGGTTGATCAGGCACAAGCTTAATCAAGGAAAAGGAGCCGCTGTAAACACAGGTTTTCAGAACGTGACCGGCCTCTACACGATCATTCAGGATGCGGATCTCGAGTATGATCCGCGCGAATATGGAAGGCTCCTTCAACCCCTGCTGGACGGAGATGCCGACGTCGTTCTCGGCAGTCGTTTCATCGGTGGATCATCGCATCGAGTGCTCTATTTCTGGCACTCGGTCGGCAATAAGCTGCTCACGCTGCTCTCAAACATGGCCACCAATTTGAACCTCACGGATATGGAATGCTGCTACAAGGTTTTCAAAACAGCTTTGTTGAAACGCTTCCGTATTGAAGAGCGCCGCTTTGGCATCGAGCCCGAAATCGTCGCCAAAGTGAGCCGCCTTGGTGTCCGTATCTACGAAGTTGCTGTGTCCTACCGCGGGCGCACCTACGAGGAAGGGAAAAAGATCACCTGGAAGGATGGAGTGCGGGCGCTTATATGCATCGCCAAGTATCGTTTCTGCTGATCGCTTTGAACGGTTTCAAATACTAATCCAAAGAGCTGCCTTCACTCTGATGGTTGTCTATTGGCAGTAGACAAAAATAGACTTTCACAAGTTGTGTATCTGGAAATTGCACCAGTGGTTACTGCCAGATGTATTTCATCTGCATTCAAGATCAGTTCTCCATGCAGCTGATCAAATTCTACGCCTGCAAAAGCGAATCTTTGAGCTCTACCCTTACATGAAACTTCTCGTCACCGGTTCATCCGGACTCATTGGTTCCGAAGTCGTCGATTATTTCTGCCAGCTTGGCTGGCAAGTGGATGGCTTGGACAACAACATGCGTGCCAACTTCTTTGGCTCCCAGGGGGATACCCGCTGGAATCAGGAGAGACTCAAACGCATGCACCCCTCGTTCAGACATCACGAGCTCGACATCCGGGATCGCAAGTCTGTGCTGGAATGCCTGTCCACCCTGAAACCCACCCACGTCATTCACACCGCTGCCCAGCCCAGCCACGATCTGGCGGCCTCACGTCCATTCGATGACTTTGACACCAATGCTACAGGCACCCTTAACCTACTGGAGGCCACGCGTCGGCACGCTCCTGAGGCTGTGTTCATTCACATGAGCACGAACAAAGTTTATGGGGATCGGCCAAACACGATCAAGCTTAAAGAACTCGACACCCGCTGGGACTACGACGATCCCGTCTATACCGGCGGCATCACTGAAGAATTCTCCATCGATCAGAGCAAGCACAGCCTCTTCGGTGCGTCGAAGGCCGCCGCCGACATCATGGTGCAGGAATATGGCCGCTACTTTGGCATGAAGACCTGCTGCCTGCGTGGCGGCTGCCTCACCGGTCCGAACCACAGCGGTGTCGAGCTCCATGGCTTTCTAAGCTACCTAATCAAGTGCAACCTCGCCGGCCGGAAGTACAATGTCTTCGGCTATAAGGGCAAGCAGGTGCGGGACAACATCCATAGCCTCGATGTTGTTCGTTTTATGCACGCATTCTTCGAAAATCCCCGCTGTGGAGAAGTGTACAACATCGGAGGGGGGCGGGCCAACAGCGTTTCTATTCTTGAAGCATTTGAAAGAATCACTGCCCTCTCCGGCAAACCTATGCAGTGGGAGTACGTGGACAAGAACCGAGAAGGGGACCACATCTGCTACTATAGCGACCTTTCCAAGATGAAGGCGCATTATCCCTCATGGGACATCACGAAGACGCTGGATGATGTGTTTCAGGAGATCTTTGCAGCCTGTAAAAATGTCGTCTGATCAGCGCAGTGACGTTACGACCGCGTTCAATTTCCGTACGATGTTCCGAGTTCTGTTCACCTGCCACGCATCCCGTACTCTCCAGACCATTCGCATGCGGTTTCGGACGCGTGAGGCTGCCAAAAGCACCGGCAACAACTAACGGGCCTCCTCCTGCTCTAGTGATGAAAACTCTATCGTCATGCCACACTCGTGACTGACCTCTTGCAACCACAATCACGGATGCTTTCCTGGCTGACACACCGAGACAATCGTCTGCGGCTGTACCGTTGGAGTTCAATTTTAGGAGGCTTTGCCGTGGTGCAGTTGGTCGTGCAGGCCTTGAATGCTGTTGTGGGCTTTCTTCTGGTCAGGACTATGGAGAAGCCGGACTACGCCTGGTTTACTATCGCCAACGGCATGAGCACTGCCCTTGCTATTCTCTCGGACTCAGGGGTGGGGATTGCAGTCACATCCATCGGCGGTACGATCTGGCAGGACAAGGCATCCCTAAAGGGGCTGGTGCAAGCCGCGCTGCGTTTGCGCCTGAAACTGGCGGCGATTGCCTCGGTTGTCGTGTCAGGCATTTCCCTCTGGCTTCTGCTGCGGAATGGGGCTGGGGTCGTGACTGCCCTCGGCCTCACCGCCCTGGTCCTTGCCCCAATCTGGCAAATTTCCACTACCGCAGTGCTCAATGTGGTCAATCGCCTGCACTCCCGCACGCACCAGCTCCAGTTCGCCGATTTGGCACCAGCGGTCATCCGCACTGCATTGACGGCTGCCCTGGCGCTGCTGGGCGGGCTCAGTCCGCTCACCGCCCTTGGGGCCGTGGTAATTGCCCAATTGACGCAGTATGGCATCGTCCGCAGGCAGGTGCTGCCCTTACTTGGGGTAGATTTGGAGCCACGGGAGATTAAGGATCATGCGGTTCGTATCTGGAAGATGGTTCATCAGTTTCTTCCCAGCTCCATCTTCTGGTGTCTGCAGGGCCAGCTCACCACCTGGCTGATCAGTGTCTTTGCCACCACCAGCGAGGTGGCGGATCTTGGAGCACTGAATCGTCTCGCCATTCTATTCGCCGTGATTGGCGGCCCACTGGGGCAGTTTATTCTGCCCGCCTTCGCCCGCACCTCGGACCGGCGGCGGCTCTGGCTCATCACTTTGGCCCTCGTATCTGGCATCATTGCGTTCAGCGGGTTGCTGCTGCTGGCCGCTTGGCTGAAAGGGGACTGGTTCCTCTGGCTTCTTGGCGCCAGGTACGCCCACCTGCACCAAGAATTGCTGCTCGTGCTGGCGGGTATGGCCATTGGCAACCTTTCGGCCATCGTCTGGGGATTGAACAATACCCGGGCCTGGATCCGGCGGATCTGGCTCACGATTCCAGTTACCCTGGCTTCACAGGTGGTCGCCGCCTTCCTTTTTGATCTCAGCAACGTCAAAGGCGTGGCGAGCTTCATCATTGCCTCCGCTGCAGTGCAGTGCTGCCATGCTTTGATCGTTTGCGGCCTCGGCCTCAACCATCCCGAGCGGGTTCATGCAGGCTGATTGAAACAAGCTGCTAAACTTTTACATTCTCTCCACAACACATGAAGCCTAATTTGATCTTCGATATCGGCATGCACAACGGCGACGACACCGCCTACTACCTGTATCGTGGCTTCAAAGTAGTTGCTGTGGAGGCTGATCCTGATCTTGCCTGCGCCGGACGGGAACGTTTTACTGACGCAATCGCCGCAGGCCGACTGGTCATTGTCAATGCAGCTATCGCCGAACAGAGGGGCGAGGCGGAGTTTTGGATCTGCGACCAACTGCGTGTCTGGAACTCCTTTGATCGTAGAATCGCCTCTCGCAATGGTCTGCCCTGTTATGCGGTCAAGGTGCAGACCCTGCCGTTGCGCGATCTTTTCGCCGAGCACGGGGTGCCCTACTATCTGAAGGTGGACATCGAAGGACATGATCACATCGCGATTGCCGACGTCTCGCCCCAGGACGCCCCCGAGATTATTTCGATGGAACTTAATTCAGTGGATGATTTTTGGTTGCTGCGCTCCAAGGGCTATCATCGCTTCAAGTGCATCCAGCAGGGGTACTTCAGACCGGTCCTAAGCCCGCACTTGTCCCTCAAATCAGTATTCAACGTGGCTCTGACACGTCTGAAGAGCACCCATCTTGCCAACAGCCTCCGCGCTAAGTATCGGTCTCTGCGCCCGACAGCTCCGGCTGTCGCCGCGCCTGGTGTCTGGTCCTTCGCGCCGGGCTCCTCTGGTCCCTTCGGTGAGGATACTCCCGGAGAATGGATGTCCTTTGAAAACGTACTGCATGCCTGGCTGTCGCAGCAGATTGGTCATGAGTTTGGGTATCGCGTCAGTCCGCCTGGCTTGAGCATCTGGTTCGATCTGCATGCACGTTTAAGCTAGGACCTTAATGGCTTCATTCACGAGCATGAGTTTAACTGCGTCTGTTGTCATACCCACCCTAAACAGGGAATCGGTTCTCTGTGAGACAATTGAATCCCTGCTTGGCTGCAGAGGGACGGGGGATTTGGTCGAAATTCTGGTCATAGATCAAAGCGAAGACCATGAACCACAGACTCTGAAATGGATCGAGAAACTCTGTGAGAATGATTTGGTAAAGTATCAAAGAGTGAGTTTTCGGGGCACTACGAAGGCCCGCAATTATGGGACTAGGCTCGCAAAAGGAGATGTGATCATTTTTGTGGATGATGACATCTTTGCTGCGCCTGGCTTCATTCAAGCGCACCTCAAAGAATACGAAGAGGCTTCTTTGGCCGGGGTCGCGGGTTGTGTGCTCCATGCCGACGAACGCAAGCTTGATGAGTGCGATCTTGATCCGTCAACGATTTCAAGGGTGAAACGTGGGAAACAGGCGCTCTTCAATCTGGGCTTCGCCTACGCGGCTCGGTGGGCACGCGGTTGCAATATGTCATTCAGGCGGGAATGGATTTACAAAGCAGGCGGTTTCGACGAAAATTTTTACGGGGTTGCCGTTGGGGAGGAGCCTGAGTTTTGCCATCGCCTGAGGCTTGCAGGAGGAAAAATGCGCTTTGCACCGGACGCAGAGGTGTTCCATCGCGCTGATTCTGACGGAGGAAGTCGTGACGTCAAGGATCCCAAAGAAGGGTATATTGCCTGGGTCGATAATGCAGTTTACTGTGGTCTTTGCATTAAGACGAATCATCTTTCACGCAGTTTGGAATTAATGCGCGTTGCACAACTTAGCTTAATAAATTCAAAGGTGCTCCGCTCGGGTCGTTTGCCTCACTATTTATCCTGGTGCTGGACAGGCGTCAAAAAAGGGAGGCAGCGCTTTATGAAGCGTAATACTAGCTGTAGCAGAGCCGAACACCTTTATTGAAGGAACCTCTAAAAGATCGTCTTTCTGGCTGCGGCAGTTTAAAAACATCAATATTTACATAATGAGTTCAAAATTTTTTATTCGTCGCTTCCTCACATTTTTTATGCCCATGCCAGTTTGGAGATTGGTGCGAATGGAGTTGGTTATGTTTAAAGTCCGACTCGGAAAGCGAAAGATGAAGCGCAGGTTTGAGAATGCGACCGAGGCGCTTGTGAACGTTGGGACTGGGCCGGCTGGACGGCCCAATTGGATCAATGTTGATGCATTTTTGGCCGAGGGTGTCAATTGTCTTTGGGATTGTCGCTATCCGCTGCCATTACCAGATAACTGCGCTCGTGGCATTTTTACCGAGCATTTTCTCGAGCACCTGGAATATCAAACTGATGCTCCGGCGTTTCTCAAAGAGTGTCTCCGCATTATGAAGCCAGGAGGGGTTATTCGTATCATAGTGCCGGATGCTGCGGCCTTCTTGAGGGCTTATTGTGCTTCGGGGTGGGATGAAATGATCAAGCTTCGATTGTCAGGTGAAGACCGGAAAGACATTGGTTATGGGATTTGTTACCAAACCAAGCTGCAGGTAGTGAATTTTCTTTTTCGGCAGGCTGATGAACACAAGTATGCCTATGATTTTGAAACCTTGCGAAAATTGTTGGAGGAGTTGGGTTTTACCGACGTGGCAAACTGTGCTTTCGGTGAATCACGGATGCCAGAGTTGGCTCTCGATATGGAATGGCGTGCTCGCGAAAGTCTTTACGTTGAAGCAGTCAAAGCTTCTGAGTAACAAACGGTGAGTCCCCAAATGAACTTTGTTAGAACAATACTTAAGTGATGTATATTAACCTGTAAGCTTAGAGAATTGTTCTGTTATTAGGAATACGGCGATCACCGATTTTTTAGTCTGTCACCATGGCATTCCAAGTTTTTCTGCCTTCCAACGACCCCCACATTCGTCCGACCATTCTTATGCTCGTTCGGGCTTTGGAGCGTGAGGGAGTGCCAAACAGGGCGAGCCCACTGGGTTGGAAGCCCGCACGGGCTCTGGCAAAGCTGGTCGGGCTTATGGGACTGCGGCGTTTGCCCTTGCTACCAAATGCTGAGCCTGTGTTTGCCCACCTGTATCATCCTTGGCGGAATGCTTTTTACCCTTATGTGCTGAGGCATCCACTGGTGACCTGTAGCTTTGATCTATGGCCGTATACTTGGGACGACTGGCAGAGGGTCTTTGAGCTCAATCGCCCCCGGATTGCATTCATTTCCGCCAAGCTTCCGATGGCAGAGATGCAACGCCGAGTGCCTGGCGTGGATTTCCGCTGGCTGCCAGAAGCTGTGGATCCTGCGGGATTTGATTCTTCTTTGCCGCTGGTCGAACGGTCAGTGGATGTTTTTGAAATTGGGCGTCCGTTTCCTTCATTTCACGAGCGCATTCGGGAACCGCTTGCCAAAGCAGGCTGCTGCCATGAGTATCCCCAAGCTGCGCACCCTGGAGGCATACCGTATGCGGAGGTCGTTAAGACATATGCAAGATCAAAAGTAGTAGTCTGCTTTCCCCGATCAATGACTCATCCCCAGCAGGCACAAGGGGTGGAAACCACTACTTTCCGTTACTTCGAATGCATGTCGTCAAAGACGCTGATGATCGGCCATTGTCCGGCAGAGCTTATTGAGATCATGGGATACAATCCAGTTATCGAGGCGAATCTTGAGGCTCCTGAAGAGCAGCTCGTCAAGCACCTGCTTCCGAAGATCAATAACTACCAGGCCTTCGTGGACCGGAACTACAATGTTTTGCGCCAGACTTGGACAGTTGCGCATCAGGCTGCAAAAATCCGAGCCGCTTTGGAAGAGGCAGGGGAAACTGCACAAGGACAAATTACAAAAATGAAAAAACTGTGATATGAATTTTCGCCGATATATAAAATATTTAATATATAACTACTTGCCAGGTCTGTCCGGTTCGTTTCCGTACTTTGGCGTCCGTGTGTTTTTCACGAAAGGATCCAAAAGTTTTCGTGCTGCTTGCGAGCAGGGGATTTTCGAATATTCGAACGTCCAAGTGTTAACTCATTTTGCCCGTTCTGGAACCTGGATGTTCGACGTTGGGTGCAATATTGGACTCATGTCGATTCCTGTATTGCGCCAAACTTCAGAGGTTAATGTTCTTGCCTTTGAGCCTTCATCTAATGTGCTTCCATCACTTGAGCAGACAGTGAAGGCCAGCCCATTTGGAACTCGGTGGAGCCTGGTTTCGAAGGCTGTGGGGGCATCAGTGGGCACAACTTCATTTTGTTTATCCTCGCATCAGGATAGTCTGTTTGATGGCCTGAAAAGTACTCATCGAGCAACTCTCACTGCTAAAGTGCAGGTGGAGATAACAACCTTGGATGTCGAGTGGGATAAAGTGAGAAGACCGCTGGTGAGTGTGATCAAGTGCGATGTTGAAGGCGCTGAACTTGCGGTTCTCCAAGGGGCAGCCAACCTTATCCAGACCTGCCATCCTGCAATTCTCCTTGAGTGGAGCTTGACTAATCTTAAAGCTTATGATTGTGATCCATCGGAGTTACTGGAATGGGCTGCGCAGGCAGGTTACGAACTGTTTGCTTTGCCATATGCAATACAAATGCGGACATCAAGGCAATTAGTTTTATCGATGTTAACAACGGAAAGCTTCTTGATGCTGCCTAGTTTGTCCTTTGAAAGGCATAGTTAGCACTATGTGAAAATATCACAATGCCATCCAATCCTAAATGGTGCATCTCAGCAAGTTGACATGAATAGGTATTCGCTCCGCAAATTCATTAAAAAATGGCTGCCTTCAGGCATGGTACATTCAATTCAGCAGTGGTTGCTTAGTCGAAGTGTGGCCGAATTTAGGAGTCATATAGTACAGCACCGCTATGGGATTCATAAATTGTCGGTTTGTATTGGTGACAACTTAGCACAGGGATGGTACGATCACGACTGGGAACAGTTGGAGGAAATCACACTTCTAAAGCAGTGGAGTCTGAAGCCTGGAGCATTGGTGTTTGATCTCGGGGCGCACCAAGGAGTAGTGGCTATACTGCTGGCTGTGGAATGCAATCCTGGCGGCAGGGTGGTTGCAGTAGAGGGTTCACCACACAATGTTTTGATGGCTCGGAAGAATGCCGACTTGAATCATGTGGAGTCCATTCAGATCCTTCATGCCGTTGTGGGTGAGGAGCATGGAGGGGAAAAATGTTTTTCGTCCACCTTGAACGGACATGTGCGGAATGATGGGGTGGGGGAACGAGTTCCACAAGTGAGCATTGATGGACTGGCCGCCCAGTACGGGAAGCCAGATGTAGTTTTTATCGATGTCGAGGGCTATGAGTGCCAGGCACTCGCTGGCGCGCGGACGGTGCTGAAGCAGGGGGCTGATTTCTTTGTGGAGGTCCACGTTGGTGCCGGTTTGGAAGAAAATGGCAGCTTAGAAAAACTGCTGGGTTTTTTTCCAAAGAGAGAGTATGAATTGTATATTGCCGAAGAAGAAAAACATCCTTTTCTGCGGTGGAATCAAGATGCCGTTTTGCCTGATAAAAGATTTTTTCTCGTTGCGAGATTTCTTCATGTCTGAGTTTGATTTTCACCTCCAAGTAATTCAGCAAGACCTGTGAGGATTTTTTAACGACATCTTTCTGTTATTTTGAATGTAGTACATCCAAAACACTGATGATTGTTCACGATCCCGCAGTGCTTGCCTCGATCATGGGCTGCAACCGGGCACTCGAAACAAACATGGATAATTCAGGGCAGCAGATTTTTCTCAAAATTTTCACCGCGAATCGGAAATTTCCGGGGAATGTTGAATCGCACTCATGCCAGCATTAATTCACGTTGAACAGTCAATGATCAGGTTTGCCGAATACTTCCGGTGATAGATGAATTTTCAACAGTAAAAGCATCACCTGCACGGAAATACCCATTTAGATATTAAAATGATTCATCGCATGGCTCGTTGGGTGGGGCATACGTTTTGCCCCGGTTTATGGCATCGGTTGGTGCTCTGGAAATCTGCCAGAGCGGAGCACGAATCTTGGCAGAAAAGAGCTGAACTTGTTCAAGTTTGCCCAGATAATGCCAGACTTTTACGTGTTTCCGATGCTGGGCATGTTATCGATGGCCTGCAGACCATGCATAATGGCATCCGAGTTTTGGCTGACAGCTATTACGGGAAAGAGGTAACCCGCTTGATTGCAGCCAATGGAGGCTGCCATGAACCACAGGAGGAAGTGGTGTTTGATGCCATTCTCAAAGTAATTCCGCCGGGGGGCACGATGATGGAACTGGGGGCTTATTGGGGCTTCTACGCGCTCTGGTTCGTGAAGGAGGTGACTGATGCGAAAGTTTACCTTGTGGAGCCAGAGCAAAAAAACTTGGCCATGGGTAAGAAAAACTTCGAAGTCAATGCATGCCAGGGCCATTTTACCCAGGCTTATGTTGGAGCTGAGGATGAGGTAGCTCCTGATGGTGTTCGCATTGCCTGTGTCAGCTCTTTGATGGTCGAGCATGGACTAAAGCATTTAAATGTTTTGCACTCCGACATCCAAGGCTTCGAACTTGACATGCTGCATGGATCAGCCCCTCTCTTGGCTGGCCGCCAGGTGGACTATCTCTTTATCTCAACTTACAGCATGGAACTGCATCGGAAATGCGAGGCTTTTCTGGTGAGCTGTGGTTATCGAATCCTCACTTCCGTGACTTTGGATGAATCCTATTCGGTGGATGGTGTTCTGGTGGCATGCAGCCCGCTTGTGTCAGCTCCAACCTTCACCCAGCCTTCCAAACGCCCTGATTCTACCCGATGATTCTTGCGTCGGATCAAGCTGCTCAGACGCGTATTCAGCCGCAATAAGCGTTTCTATGCCACAAACTGAATTCATCCTATGGAGACAGGTTATTATTCATCTTTCTTCAGGACGGTGATGGTTCTGTAGGGCACTTATTATTAGGACTCAAAGCCGCCTATTAGCGCTCATCTGCCAAGCACGGTGCTTGCGTCGCGTGGTCAAGATCAATACATGTATGCTGTGCCCCGGCTGATACAATTCGTTTCGCATTTTGCCCCTACAAGATGCGGGGTAGGTGATTATGCGCGTTTGTTGGGTGCTGAATGGCGGCGCCAGCAGGGGGGGCATTCACGAATTCTTGTCGCGGATGATAACTGGCCTGAGGGCGAACAACCAGCGGGCTGGGAAGTTCGCCGTCTGAGGCGGCGACGTGAAACCTGGGCAGATCTTGCGGAGCAGCCGCCCGTGGGAGCAGTCTTGCAGTATTCTGGCTACGGTTATGCCAGACGGGGGGCGCCGCTGTGGCTGTTGCCTACATTGCAATCTTTCAAACGGCGCTTTCCCAAGGTGCCTTTGATCACCATGTTTCACGAGGTGGCAGCTTCGGGGCCCATCACCACCAGCGCCTTTTGGCTGCGTCCTTTGCAGCTGTATGTGGCGCGGCGTTTGAGAGAGCTGTCTGACGCAGCCCTGACGAATTGTGAAGTCAACGCCAAGGCCTTGAATGCCGTTTCATCACATATCCTTCGACAGCTGGTCATCTTGCCGGTGGTATCCAATTTCGGGGAGCTCGATAATGGTGAATCTTGGTCAGAGCGTGTGCGACGCATTGTGGTTTTCAATTCCAACTTTGGTGGCCAAATGCCTGGTGCGAACTACTGGCAGGGGCTTGCGGATGGTGTAAGACGAGCAAAAGTCTCTGAAGTCATAATGATTGGACGCCCTGTCCTCGTGCCGGCAGGCTTAAATTTTCCGGTGGTACAGCCTGGTTTTCTGACTGCTGAAGAAGTTTCGGCGATACTGGCAAAATCGGCGTTTGGACATGTATTTCATGGACCGTTGTTGCTGGGGAAATCGGGCATTTTTGCCGCTTTTGCCGCACACGGAGTCGTGCCTTTGATTCAGACGGTGATGGAAACATTGCCAGACGGTTTGGTGGCAGGAAGAACCTATCTTGCGCTCCGGCATGAGTTCCCTTGTGGCGATGACACCGCCTATTTTGATCAGATCAGCCGCAATGTGCGGGAGTGGTATATGCCCCACGGACTTGCGGCTACCGCTGAAGTCTATGCAGACCTGATTGAACGCCATAAACAGGAAGGATGTCTGTCGTGAGTCCTGCATTGACTCCAGAGCATTGTGGTGGTGTTGAACTCGCTTACATAGGAGTCCATGAAATTTTCCAGATGGCCATAGCAGCTGAGGAGATGGGCTGTCTTTCTGGATTGCAGTGCTCGATCTTTGATGCGCCAGGAAAGTGGGGGCGGCTGTTTTCCCGGTTTGCCTACCTGCCTTCCGCTTTCCCGCTTGGCAGCGAGGCCCTTCCCCCCGGCAAGATTCATGAACTGCCGTTGCCTCAGCTTGTTCGGCAGATAATTAAAAAGGTGTTCAAAAACAGGCGTATCGACCCTTTGCCCTATCTTCAGGCCTTTGAGTGGCAAGCCGCACGCCGGTTGCGTCACAGCGATGCCCGCATCGCCGTGGCGGCGGAAACCTGCGCGCTGGGGTATTTTCGTGAAGCCAAGAAACGCGGCATGCGATGCGTGCTCGACAGCCACGGCATCCCTGCCCCTTTTATGGATGAGGTTTTGGTGCGAGCTGCGGCAGAGTTTGGCCTGCCAAAGCCTCCGCCCTGCGATTCGTGCGCGATGGTGGAGCATAAGGAAAAGGAGCGAGAACTGGCCGATGTGATCCTCTTTTGTTCCGAACTGCAACGGGAACACTGGGTGGGCTTGGGCGTGCCTGCGGAGAAGTGCCAGGCCGTCCCATTGTGGGTGGATACTGACTTCTGGAAGACGGAGCAGCGCAAGCGTGTTGAGGTGCAGCCCCTCCAGGTCGCTGCCGTTGGTTGCGGCAGCCTTGCCAAAGGACTGCCGTACCTCTTACAGGCGATTTCGCCGCTTGGCGCAGCGGTGGCCTTGACCTTGGTGGGGCAGGTGGATGCTGCCATGCAACCGCTATTGCAGCGGTGCCCCGTTACGCCAAGGTGTCTGCCCTACATGAGCCGCCCCCAACTACGTGAATTCTTGAATTCGCAGGAGGTGCTGGTCATGCCCTCTTTGGGGGATTCCTTTGGTTTGGTGGCCATGGAGGCCATGGCCTGCGGGTTGCCGGTGATTGTCACCACTCATTGCGGGGTGCCTGTGCCGGATCCCACCTGGCGTGTGCCTGCGCTCGACAGTGGCGCGATCACTGAGCGCCTGAGTTGGTATGAGGGGGATCGGGATCGTGCGGAACGAGAGGGGCGGGAAGCCAGCTTGTTTGCCGCGCAGTTTTCGCCTCAGCGTTACCGGGATCAGATCAAGCAGGTGTATCGTGACCTGCTTGAGGCAAAACCGGAGGTTCTCCCACGGTGAAAATCGTGGTTTATTCGCCAGCCTTCCACCCGATGCTCGGGGGGTTGGAAACCGTGGTGCAGGTGCTGGCTGCTGAATGGAGCCGCATGGGGCATGTGGTGACAGTGGTCACGGATGCGCGAAATGCTGAGTCTGACACCTTTCCATTCCAGGTATTGCGCGGGGCAAGCTTTTTGGACATCGCGCAAGCTGTGAGGGGAGGGGACGTGTTTGTGCATGCCAATGTGAGCCTCTGGGGTTTTCTCCCCTGGTTGTTTTGTGGACTCAGGCGTCCGGCTTGGGTAGCCACCCATCATGGCTGGTATGAAGATTTCGGCAGGCCCGTGACGTTGCTCAACCGGCTCAAAAAATGGCTTTGCCGTTTTGCAGCCGCCAACATTTCCGTCAGTCATGCGGTGGATCAGTTTCTGGGAATCAAGGGGGGGGTCATTCCCAATCCGTATGACAGCCGGCAATTTCGCCGTCTTGAGGATGTGCCCAAAACTCAGGACTTGGTTTTTCTCGGTCGCCTTGTGTCCGACAAGGGCGTGGACGTTCTCATAAAGGCGCTGGCACTGCTCCGCGACCCAGGCCATCGGCCCCGGCTGACCATCATCGGTTCCGGCCCGGAACGCGGGCCGCTGGAACAGCTCGCCGTGCAATGCCAGGTGATGGATCAAATCACCTTCATGGGCGCGCAGTCGGGCGGGGAACTCGTACGGCTGCTCAACGAGCATCGCATTCTGGTCGTTCCCTCGCGTTGGAACGAGCCTTTTGGAGTGGTTGCACTTGAGGGCATGGCCTGTGGGTGCTGGGTGGTGGGCTCTTCGGGGGGAGGGCTGCCGGAAGCCATCGGCCCCTGTGGCTGCACCTTTGCCAATGGCAATGAACAGGAACTGGCAGATGCATTGATGGAATGCCTGGGCCGTGAGTGCTCAGCCGTCCATCAGCGCACACTCTCTGTCAGTCATTTGAAACTCCATGAGGCGTCCGTTGTGTCTCAAGCTTACATCCATGTTTTTAACGCAGTGGCCAGGTGATGGATGGCTGGTACTATGGCTTTGGTCGCAGACGACTTGTGCCCTTAGAGTCAATGAATTGACTGCTACACTACGTAATGGATTATGACTTTGAAAAAACCAAACAAATATCGTTCACATCATGAACCAGATTTTTAAAAAAATCGCAAAAATTCCTTGGGTGGCTGAATTTCGCCGTAACCGGCAAATCCGATCGGACGCTCACAATATTGCCAATACAT
>CAILZI010000239.1 GCA_903838675.1 uncultured Verrucomicrobiota bacterium | reverse complement strand
GCAGCTGGTGAAAAATAAATGCTACTGGCCAAACCACAGTTCAATAGTTCCTACCATCCGCATGACCCTGCCCGACCTCATCGCCGCCCTCCGCGAAGCCGTGAATCCCCGGCGCCCCCCCGCAACCGCCGCCGCCTCACCTCCCCCCGCGCCCAACGCTGCATCAACCTCCTCGCCCGCACCTGCGCCATGATCCGTGCCGTGCCCGACGTTTACCGCAAACTGCATCGCCGCATTTTTCCACCCAAGCCGCTGAAGTTCGATTTGGTCTGCGGCTGCTGCGACCGCAGGCATCCCCGCCACTGGGAACTTGATCGCGACAGGCCACGGTTTAAACACAGGCCGAAAGGCTGGATGAAACCCAAGGTTCATTCATAGGCCATGATCGCCCCGGGCGTATCGTCTTCCTGATGGACAAGCTGCCGTAGCCGCACTAACGGCATTGCTTACGTTGAAAAAAGAGGGGGTGCGCTATGGCGACGCGGATTTGGAAGCTGACGGAACTCATGGGAGAAGGTCGGTTGGCGATCGGAGGTGGTGCAGGGCTGACAGGACGGCGTGCAGGCGCTGGAGCGCGCCGGGTGGTGGTGGTGGATTTGAAAAATCGTAAGGGCTTTCACCGGTGGCGAGCTGCGAAGGGAGTGGCATGTCGCTGTCGGCGAGCGCTGAATCCAAGGCATTGATCGCCTCTGCCAGCAGGTTACCAGAGGCAAAGGACGCCGCCTCGGAAGCCTTTACCAGGGCAGCTTCGACACGGGCGATATCCTCCTGCGAACGGCGAACGTTGATGATACTCTCGACATGACCGGCCTCGCCGAGCGAGGACTGCTTGAACGGGTTGCGAAGCGTGCCACCGCTCCGGTAGATAGTCGGGTCGGCTTCACGGACCAGCCTTTCATCCGCAGCACTCAGATCGGCTTTCCACTCGCGAACGGTGGTTGTGGCGGCATTGAACGCGTCGCTGGCTTCGCGCAACAGCTCATTTAAATCGCCGGCGGGCAGACTGGCGGGAACAAGCGGGGCGTTTCTTGCTTCTTGGAGCCTGCGTAGAATCGCAACGGGACAGCCAAATTCAGTCACTATCCTCTGGACAGTGCGCAGTTCGCTGTGAGCCTTCGCGACAATCCTAACTGCGGTCCCCTGCGAGTCTCTGGAACTCCTGCGTGCGCGTCCGAGTTGGCGGAGGGCTCGGGCCCCGCGATGGAGGCTCCATTCGAGCTTTTTCTCGACAGGAATATTCTTGGATTCCATCCATAGCCGCAAGAGGAGCGGCGCAAGGAAGAGTATGGCCAACAGACATCCTTTTCCGATGATAATGAAAGCGTCGTGCATCGTGTGTGGTCAGCTAGTCGGAGGAGGGCAGAGAGAGGCGAGCGGAGATAGAGTGTTCAAGTGACTGAGCATGCAACGCTCGCGCAGCCGTTGCTGCGCTAGACGCCTATTATTCTATGTTGTATGACGAAAATTGTCTGCATCTGGGAATACTTGGGAGCCACGATTACATCTGCCCTCGCATCCATCTGTAAAATCTTCCAGTCGCCCATCCAGCTACTTGGCCCAACGCAACACCGCTCATAATCTGAAAGAACGACGCCCCGCGATAATCCAGCGACTCAGACGAGCCTAGAACTGCAGGAAACAAGATGAGAATTCCGAGCGCCAAATCTACGAAAAGAATCTTCGTCGTGCTCCGCCGTGGCTCTAAACAATGAGCGGAAGCGTCACTGCCTGAAAAAAGCACTGAGAGCTTTTCTGTCCAATGCACATCAGTTCGATAAAAAAAATCTGAATCCAGCCTCCTCAGATTATTCTGTTTTGCCCACTGGTCGAATTCACGATAGGATAGAGTAACCATCGGCGAAAATGGAACGTCCTGAGGATTGACGGCCACTTGGGTCGATTTGGCCATCCTAAAGCAGACACCGCCGACAATAATTGTCGTGAGAAGGAACCAGGGTCTGGCGTGGCCAATAACTAACGTTGCCCCAAGTCCGAAAAGGAAGAACAAGACAAACTTTATCAGCGCGAATTTGGGCATACGAGGAATTCTCGGACCTCCCTTTGCTTCCCACATGCTGACTGCGCGACTGTCGCGTCTCAGGATATTCTGCGCCGCATCGTGCAGGCCGATGTGGAAGAGTGCCAACGCGGCATTGTAACGAATTTCGGTATCATGTGGGGCGAATCTGAGTGCCTTTTGGAAACTATCGGCTGCCTGTTCGAGTTGGCCCCGTTTCATTTGAAGGGTACCGAGATTGGAGAGGGCATTCGAATCCTCGGGGGCTAAGGCCAAGGACGAATTCAGGTCGGCTTCGGCTCCGTCTAAATCGTTTAGCTCCATATTCACCATCGCTCGGGAATAGAGAGCGTCCACACAGCCAGGATTGAGTGCGATACCGCGGTCAAACGCCGCTTTTGCGGCTTTAAAGTCACGCAGATCCTGAGCATGGACCAAGGCGGCATTGGTGTGTGGCTTGAAGGAGCTAGGCGCGAGCTTAGCAGCGCGTTCGTAGTCCGCAAGCGCCTCGCGTGGACGTCCGAGAATCCGCTGCTGGAATCCACGGTTGAGATGGCAGGCCGATCTTAGCTGCGAATCTAATTCCCCAAAACGGGTATCGGTGATGATCGCATCGTATTGATCCACTGCGGAACGTGGGTTGCGCCCTATTGCCCGCTCTGCACGGATGATGTTGGCAATTAGTGGGTGATCGGTGTTCATGAGTGGTCTTTCGGTAGGGTAGTGTCGAGAAACCTGCAAACACGGCGGCGCAGCGGGAAAATGGCGAAAGCCATGCCCAGTTCCAGCCCACCTGCAAAGAAAACACCTGACAAAAATGGCCGCCAATCCCGAGAAAACTGGGCCATCACAAACGCGAGCACGCAGCCAAGCGCGACGGCGGCCACGGAGCCGAGCAATTTGATACGCGGCTGCCATTTGGTGAATGGGAGGAACTCCCAAAACGGGGAAAACAGAGTCTCGAACCATTGAGGGCGATTCTGCCATTTGATGGAAAAATAGAGTGTGCACCACTGAGCGAACAGTGCCATCGGCACGATGCTGATTCCGGTCAACCAGCCAGCACCAACACGCTGACGTTCTGATTTGTCCACCAACTCAACCACCCACATCAGCGCCAGTGACATTACGACTGTCCCCCCCTGCGAGATAAAAAGCCGCCGGCTCTTCTCGGGCTTTTTCCAAATGCCGATGCGATCCCATAGGAGCATGTCCAGCAGGCCACCGACTGATAGCAGCGCAATCGCAACGAAGCCCGGCACCAGGCGGTGCGGTTCCTCAAGCAGGGGAATCAGGGCGGCCATAAAACATACCAAGCCGCCCCACGCAGCGAAATATATCGTTCCGGGATAGTAATACATGCCCATGCCAGAGGGGACGGTGAGGTGGTCGGTGGCAGCGAGCGTGTCACGATCCATGCTACGTACTATCTCGCCGGTAGTTGCACATAGGCGAATGAGCTCGGGAAGAACTGAATCAAGACACAAGATGTCGCCGCGCCCCGTCGCGACAGATCGTGTCAATTCGAGCAGCGCGTGTCGAGAACCTGTTTCCCGGAGACTGAAGGCGAGTGCACTCACTATGCGGATGTCCGCCTGTGCCATCACTGCAAACATCGAGGACAGTTCAGAATGGCGGTCTGGATCAAAGAGGGCGGCAGCATCCACGTCGGCGTTTGCGAGCAGTCGGGCGCTTTGCTGTGAGTGCGGCAGATCGCCAGCGGCGTGCGCGAGCGCGTGGATGGCGAGCAGGGAGGGCAAATTAGGCGGGACGGTATTGGCCAGCAGCCTCCCAAGCATCCGAGGAATCGCTTCACGGTTACCCTCCGCGAGCAACCAACGTGTGCGGGAGAGGATGGCGGGCAGATCGTCGTCCCGGATTCCGACACTCTCGGTTCTGACTTCGTCCGCGAGCTCACGGGAGCCCGGGGGGCGCCACACGGTTGCGGCTCGTTCGCCAGCAATGAGCAGTTCGCGCTTGGCATCCTCAAGCCATGCGCGTTCGCGTGGTGTACGCGCCAGCGCGTGGCCGAGTTTGGCGATTACCCGTGCACGCGCCAGCGCCTCGGCCGCTGCGTCGTGTTCCCCGTTCGCCGCATACATCTCTGCCAGAGCAGCCTCTGTGCGGAGATGATTTTTACCTACCTTGCAGGCTATAAAGATCGCGCGACCAAGTGCTGGCAGCGCCAATTCCTCGTTATCGCTCGCAAAAAACTCCGCGGCCTCCATGCAATAGGCTGCGCTAGGGCCGTCCAAGCCGTGCGCTTGAAAAAGGCTTTCTTCAAATTGATCGAAATCGTGTTGGCTTCGAAATTTGCGTTGGTAGGTGAAGAAAGGCTGGAGCGTCTTGCGGATGGCTTGGAATCGCTCGATCTCATCGGCTGGTGCGGGTGGTACAGAGTTGAACATTTCGCCGGGCCCTTGCGCACTATCTCGCAAAGCTGCCA
The DNA here is from genome assembly GCA_903838675.1 of uncultured Verrucomicrobiota bacterium. GTDB lineage: Bacteria > Verrucomicrobiota > Verrucomicrobiia > Verrucomicrobiales > Verrucomicrobiaceae > Prosthecobacter. Next base: position 30,828 of record CAILZI010000239.1, on the reverse strand, counting down.
TCCAGACTGCCCGTGCGGGGGAATCAAGCACGCAGCTGGAAAGGCTGGCGGCTTGTGGAAAACCGCTCTCGCAGAGGCTTCGCGCCATGAAGAGGAGCACCGGGGTCTGCGCCACAGTCGCGGGCTCACGGATTCGTAGTGCATCCAGAAGCAGCCTTTCGACAAGGCTCGCACTTCCAACATCTCGACGGTTTCTTACAGCGAGCGCCACCAGTCCAAGGCGGCGGTAGGTGGCATCTGGCACCAGCGACACCACGCTATATGCAAGTTCTGGCTCCTTTTCACCCAGCACCGAGATGCGGTGCAGATATGATTCTGTCAGTTCCCGCAGAAATTCCGTGCGGATAAGTGCGAAGTGAAAGACTTTGCCTGCATCGTCATTTGTCACGGCGAGTTCAAGCGCCACGTCCAAATCGCGGGCAATGGGATCCGCACTGCGGGCAATGGGATCCGCACTGCGGGCAAGCTCGAATGCCTTTGCCCGAAATTGCGTGTCGTCCACAAGGCGATACAGAACCTCAGGTTTGCCAGATGCTCGGGCTTCCGCAGCGCGATGGATCGGCAGTTCCCGGAATGCGCGCTTGTCGTCGCTGTCCCAACGGTTAGCACCCACTGGCGATGCACGCTTTTCAAAATGTTCGCCAAGCTGATGGTGAGCACCGCCCCGTCTGTCCGGTGTGTCCAGAAACGCTGACTCGGCGGCTTCGCGGAACTGGCCGTGGTAGAAGTCGAGCAATTCGCCGCGACGCATGAGGTAGGGACGCAGGAGGCGGATGAGCGCAGCGACATTGCCCAGCTCGTCATTCTTGACATCAGGCATTCGCGCGGGCGCAAGGATGGCGTTGAGTTCTGCCGAGGAAAGGCCGTGACGGCTGACGCCAAGGCATGCGGCGAATTTTTCCACGAGCGCCGCGCCGCCGCCTGGATGGGTGGCAAGGCCCGGATCGTTGGCGAGACGATTGGTGAGGATCCATCCGAATAGTGAACGAGCATCGCCAGGAAGCTCCTTCTCGATGAAGAGTGCCAGAATCCTGTCGTGGTCGTCACGGCGGAGGCATTCGAGTTCATCTGGTGGGATGGGGTTGGCGGAGAGGGTGGTGAGTTGTTCGTCGGTGCCGAGGGTGCGTAATTCCTCTAGCATGGTGAGGACATAGAGAGGGAGGTGGCCTGCAGGCTTGGAGAGGAGTGCACGCTTCTGAGTCTTGTCCATGCGCTTGCTGAACCGCCGCAGATAGCCGCACATGATTCGCACCGAATCGCGCCAACTAAGCGCAGGAACCTTCATAATGCGAGTGCCTGGGCGATTCTTCAAAATGGCAAGCGTCTGGTGCTCCCTATCACCTTCAGCCGGGGCGATAACCGAGACGAAGATGCGCACGCCTGGCGGCAGTTTGTGCGGCAGCCAGTTCAGCCTGTGCGCACCGTCCGTGGCGTCGAACTGGTTGAGTGCATCGAGCACAAGGACGACACGCTTTTTCGCACCGGCTTTCGTAAGGAGCTTCTGGAAGTGCGTGATGAGATCCTTGATGTCGAGCGGCAGCGGCTCGGCGTTGCCTGCTGCCTTGGCGAGTTCATGGCAGAGGCGGCGCAACGTTCGGCGGAGATCAGTGGAACCGGTGCTGGCCCCCACGAAATGCGGAATGAGGTGGGGTAGATGTCCACGAAAAAACGCAACAATTTTTGTGTCTTTTTGCGGTGATAAAAGCAGTGAAGCAAACTCCGCAAGGAACGCAGACTTGCCTGAGCCGGGTTCGCCGGTGAGGACGAAGATGTTCGGTGTGCCTTCCGTTGCAGCGAAGGCGAGCATGTCGTTCATTAATGCCTGGCGGCTGCCGAGGACGAAGCGTTCCGTGCGCTCCTCAATGAACGCCTCCATCTGCTCCGCCTCCTCGGCGAATTCGTCGGGTGGCGCGGCGGGGGCAGTGAATCTCGCTTCGAGCTTTGGGTCGTGTTTGATGCTCTCGAAGAGGTCGGCAAAAACTGAGTCGCCGAACTTTTCTAAACCGACGAGGCGCTTCGTTGCCGCGTCCCACTCGGCATCTTCGCCATAGATGCGCGGCTCGTGTCTCGCGTCGGCGATGGTCTTTTTCAACGCGGCAAGTGCGCGTGCATTGTCGCTGCCCGCAGGTTCGCGGAAGTCGCCCGCTTTTTCTTCCACCATGCGTGCCGTCGCCGCTTCGTGCCGGAAGTAGAAGAACGCCCGCACCGGCCCGTGGTCGTTGGGCGGCGGGTTGAGGACGCCGAAATCAATCTCGTCGGCGGTGATGGAGGTCGCAAGTCCGGCGCGGTGCAACGCGGTCAGCGTGACTGCGCACTGTGCTGCATACACTTCGCGGGCGTCGTGCGTATCCGGCTTTTCCCTCAGACGAAATTCTTCGGCAGTCCCAGTGCGTGGGTAGAGGGCGAGCAAGGCTTCATTTTCCGCCGGGGTGAGCGTGCCCGCTTTGCTCGCACCTGACAGAAGTTCCGAAAGAATATTGGCGGCGATGCGTTTCGGCGGCGGCACCCAGCCATAGCGCCCGCCGAGGAGGCAGAGGAAGCGCGGGCGACATTCGCTGATGACCTCGCGGCAGACTTCGCCCGCGTCCTCATCGCCCGTCACCCCCCAGCGCAGATCCACGTCCACCAGATGAATGCGATATTTCACCAGCTCCTCGCGCAGTTTCGGAAACACAAAGCGCACCAGCCAGTCCCGCTCCGCCTGCATGTCGCGAAACGTGCTGCTGATGAAGACGCGAACGGTTTTCCAGGAGGTGCTCATGGCTGGTAGGGATTCCAGTGGATGGAACAAGTGAAGTCAATGGCAAAGGCGGGCGTTTCAGCCACGCTTTTTTCTGGCAGAACCGCTTGTTGTCACGAGGAGTTCATGGCGTGAGATCTTCGGTTTGAAGCAGGCGGCTTCCGAACTAAAACGGGATCCAATTCACATCAGCCTTATCATTGACGTCCAAGTAGGGTAACTCAAAGTCGAACACGCGCTGATCCGGATGGTGAAAGGGGCGGCAGGGAGGAGCTTCGGCTTCAGGCCGTGGCGAAGCGCCATCAAGAACCTCATGATGAGGATGCACTTCCTGTTCCTGCTTCTGTTCCCGTTCCTCTTCCAGTCTCCGCCACGCATCCTTTTCTTCCGCTTCACGAATACTGCCCGTGATCAGTCGGCGCACTTCATCTCCGAATCCGGCACGGGGCTTTGCCTGCTGGAGCCAGACCTTGACGGCGGCACGAACAGCCGAAGGCACTTCGCTGTTGCATGCGCCCTGCAACTGCGAAAGAGCCCAGCGGTCCTCCGCCAACGGGCGGATGCTGAGCGTGGCGCGGGCCAGCGGATGGTGCACCGCATAGAGATAGCACTGACCGCAGGCGATCTCGGCCGCGAAAGAGTCGGCGCAGTGCCGCATCACGCGTGCTTCATGCCGCAGGTTGTCGGAGTCGCGAATCGGTTCGAGCCAGGCAGGCGGCTCCAGCGGGGGCTCGAGTGTGAATCCCAAGGAGGGTGTCTGGAGTGCCTGTCGGACCCGGTCCAACTCGTCATGCAACTGCTGCAGCCGCGCGACTGAGCGGATTCTCCGCAGCGCTTCGAGATTCTCCTCATCGTGCAGATCATGCAGCAGGCGGACCGTGCGCTGGTAGGTCACACCAAGGCTCATATTCGGATCGGTGCCCTGGCAGGCGGTACTGGCGTTGATGACGCGGAGCAATTCAAAGCTGATCGGCTGGTCGTAGGCCAGAATGCACAACTGACTGTAGTCTGCTTTGTGCGGCAGGTTCAGCCACCAGCGGCGCTTATCATCGTGACGCAACACTCGGCACATCGCATTGGCCACGCGCAGGTTCAGCTCGGCCCCGCTGAAGGGCTTGAGCAGCCTCAGCGTCGCCTCACCGCACGGCAGGTCCAGCCAGCGCAGCAGATGCCGTCGCGGCCTCGTGACCAGAGCGCGGATGCTGCGCAGCGGGCGCTGCACAGGCTGCGTCTTGTAGCACCAGCTCGAAGCCAGCATCCACGCCAGCGCGGGCAGTTCCTCAAACAGTTCCCTCCCCTGCGGCACGCGCAGCCACAGGTTCAGCAGATGCCACTGGCGCTCATGAAACCCATGCCGCAACACGAACTCCGTGGCCCCATGCGGGAAGTGCGCGAGCCATCGTTCCAGCCAGCGCAGCTTGATGATGGTGCGGATGTATCGCCGCTGCTGCTCCATCTGGTAATTGCTCGGCACGTGGGGGACGATCTTCGCAACAGTCACCGCATCAAAGCGCAGCTCTCGCAACAACTCCCGTCGCGCGGCGGTGATGACTTCCTGCGGCCAGAAAAATTTCTTGAGCGGCGGTCGGCGCTCGCGCCACCTGCCAGTGGCCTTGCACCGATGATCCACCCGCAGCCTCCAGGCACGGGGCTTCTCACCGGCCATCACCACCCACAAGTAACAGTCATCGCGAAAGGTCAGCTTGGCTCCACGCAGGGAGATGATTCCCTGAAGGTTGTTCGCCCACTCGATGGACAGGAGCGGCGGAGTTTCCGTCCCGGTGCTCATGTGCAGCCGCCTTTCCGCAGTGGGATGGTTTCAGTTTTATAAAGAGAGTTGTCTGGCAATGGTTGAAGCGCCGGTCGTTTTGCAAAAGTCATGGCAGCATTGAAACCATGCCTTCATTCCATGCCAGCCGGATGCGCCTTCTTGCGTATTTCACAAGGGACTTGCCGCCATGGTCATGGCACAAGCGGAGAATGCATTCGGTGATGAAGCGGCTGGAACAATCCCCCATTTTCCCGGCACGCCAGCGCCAGCAAATGGGTTAACAAAATCTCATAACCCCTTGTGGAAGGATGCAGTGCCGCAGCTCCCAAATGCCAGCACCATAGGCGCTCTTCCCCCCATCCATGGCAAAGCTTCCCAACCCAGAAGAATCGCATGTCCTCGATATGCTTTATCAATGCGGACCCCTGCAGACGTATCAGCAGCTCATCGCGCAAAATGATGCGCCGATTTTGTTGCCAGAGTTAAATCATCGACGCGCCATCATCACTCAGCGCACGGCCATTCACACCATTCTCGTCGCAGCATGGGCGGAGCAGCAGCGTGCCTTTGGCTTTCACCAGTCTTTTGCAGTCGTCGCACTCGGCGGCACCGGGCGTGGCGAGGTCACACCCTGCTCAGACCTTGATTTCGCCTTTCTATTTGAGCACGGGCTGGAGGGCAACACCTTCCTCCTGCAGTTGCAGCGGCAGACTTTGCCGTCGCAGGCTGGGACTGATGCTGCAATCAGGCACCATGGCAGATCCTACACTTCAGCTTGCATACCATTACAGACAACCAACCCATGAACCCCTATGCCCCCCCAGCCTCCTCAGACCCGTCTCCCTGCCGTGGTCGAAAAGCACGCATCAATGTAGGAATCGATATCGGCACGTCCAAAGTTTGCGTCGCAGTGGGCGAGATAAAACCCAACGGAACACTGACCATCATGGGAGTGGCCATGGTTCCCTCACACGGACTGGATTCGGGCGTCATCGTGGACACGGCGCAGGCGGGCGAATGTCTTCATGCTGCGCTGAATGCCGCCGAGGAGGAGTCCGATGTGATGATCAAAAAGGTTCATCTCGCCATCAAGAGCGCCTCCATGACCGGCTCCAATCACTCGGCAGGAATCGATTTGCCGGTGAAACGCAACCGCATCACGGATCGAGATCGCAAGACCGTGGATGAGAGCGCCCGTGCCCTGCTCATCCCAGATCAGAACTCTTTCATTCATCACCTTCTGCAAACATATCGTATTGACGGGATGGATTATCCTTCGGATCCCCTTGGCTTGGAGTGCCGGCGGCTGGATGCCCTTTATCACATTGTGCACGGAGCCAGTGAACCCATCCGGAATGCCATCAAGTGCACCACGCAGCTTGCAGTGGAAGTGGAAGACGTGGCATTCAGTCCGCTGGCTGCTGCCCATGCCGCTTTGGATAAAGACGCAAAGAAAAAGGGCGCGCTGCTGATCGACCTTGGCGCAGGAACGACGGATTACGTGATGTATCGCGATGGCGTCGTGCATCAAAGCGGCTTGCTGGTCGCAGGCGGCCATCAGATCAGCAATGACATTTCCATGGCCTGCGGCATTTCATTCGCAGAAGCGGAGAGGCTGAAAATTGACGCAGGCAGCGCCCTGTCCGGCAAGTACCAGATCAAAAATGCAGTCGATGCCATGACCAATCCACTGATTGAAAGTGGCAAGGTTGAGAAGCGCAAACTGAATAACATCATCCATGCCCGGATGCGGGAAACATTGGAGCGCCTGAAGCAAAAGCTCGACGCAAAACCCCGGCTCACCGACCTGCGCGCCGGAATCTTTCTCACAGGCGGCGGCAGCCTGCTCCCTGGTATCGACCAGCTCACGGAAGAAATCTTTGGCATACCCGCTCATCTCGCCCGTGGGCCCGCCATATTTGGATTCGCAGAAAAATATCAGGACCCACGTTACGCCAGCGCCCTGGGTTTGTTGCGGTGGAGTCAATGCTAACCCAGCAGAGCCCGCCGGAAAGTCGCATTTTCAGCAATTACCGCTCGAAGCACTTGATCAAAATCTCCAGGACAGGCGCGTGCAGCCTCGACAAGTAGATGTTCATCAAGCTTCAGGCACGCGAGAATCTCGTTCCGCAATTCGGTTAGTATGATTTGTTGAGACATATTCTTGTTCGCTCTGTGGGCGCGAATGCTGACAGTGGGTTAGTGCGTTCCTTCAAACCTAATTCATTCTCACTAAACGTTTCACTGCTCTGGCTGACGGCGATTTCGAGTCCTGCCAGTCTTTCCTTTTTCAGCCGCGCGAGAAAGACGGCGCAGGTCACGTCATTCGCCGGGGTGAACGGCCTCACGTCACCTCCCCCCGCACGAGGCACCGCCCGCTCATCTGCACCAGATGCGGGATGTTCCTCACCGCCTCGCGGTCGTATTCGCGAATTTCCTCAGGCAGTGCGTCCCAGCCGACGAGCCAGGGGCTGGTTTTGTTTTCGATGCTCTTCTTCCCCGGCGCATGGCTCCAACCGGCGAGAAAGCGCTCGGCATTCCAGCGGGTGTGCTCCATGCGCGCGAGTATCTCGACTTCTGCCGGTGTGAATGAAGTCACAGTTGGGGTGGTGGCGACAGTGGCAGAGGTGAAACCGATGGCGCGCAACTTCACCTCGATGTGGTCGGCCTGCTGACGGCACGAGTCTTTGAGATCTTCATCCAGAGAGTCCCAGGGGCGCAGTGCGGGATCTCTCGCATCGTGCTGTTCCCGGCGGCGCTTGGTCACGTAGTCCTCATGGATGGCGATGGCACCCGCGTCCATCTCGCGGTGGACGAGCACTTCGCTTTCAGTCGAAAGTCCGATGACGGGAAAAGGCTTCACCAAACCCGCGAGGCTTGATGCAGCGATGTCCGCATCCAGCAGAGTGGTCAGGCCGCCATCGGTCGTCATGCGCAGCAGGACAGGCACACGGAGAGCTTTGAGATTAGGCAGCAGTGCCAGGGCAAGCGAGAGACCGCGCGTGTCATCGTCAAAGCAGATCGCCACGGTGGGCAGGGTGTCCGCCTCAGCGCACAGCGTGGCGATTTCCGCGAGCGTTCCTGTATCGTCGGCTTCGCGAGAGAGAAAAGTGACATCGCACACGGCAGCCATGTTGGGATGGCGGCGAAGAAAGCAACGCTTCGGCTGCGTGGAATCGTGATCCACCACGCTCACTCGCAGGCGGCGGCCATTGGCGAAGTGACTGTTGCGCGCAGCCTGCAGCACGAGACTCTCGCCCATCAGTCCAAAGCCGATGACCAGAAGATGCACCGTGCGCGGATCATCCGGGCCGATGCGCTCGCGATCGAGCGGATACCGGCGCAGCAGCAGGCGCGCACTGGAGTCATAGATGTTGAACAGCACCACGCGAAAGCGATCACCCGTGTCAGTGAAGACATGGTGCTCCTTGAAGAGGGCACGCAGGTCCGATTCGACTATGTGGACGTGACACTCCATCACTGGACCGGTGCCCGGTGGCGATTCGCGCTTCAACTCATAGGCACGAATCGCGATTTCGACATTGATCCCATCATTGCCGCACACCGCAACGAGCAGCCGCGCGTGATCAACACGTGCCCGGCAGAGCATCTGCACATCGGTCGCATCGCCCATCAGCACCGTCGCGCCAAGCTCTTCGCTCATGCCAATCCAGTCGTTCTCGATATCCTCCTCGATGATCACCACCTTCTCGCCCCGCCGCAGCAAATCCGACGCCACCTTGAATCCTGTGCGTCCCAGGCCGCACACCACCACGTGCCCGCGCGCAAAGCACAGCCGCAGTTGCGTCAGCTGCTTGCGAAAAAGCACGATCAGCGCCTGCGTGCCCGTATACAGCAGCACCCCCGGCGCCAGCAGCCGCGCGACTTCGATCTGCCAGTTCAGCGGACCTTCGGGGCTCACTTCGAGAATGAAAAGTTGCAGACTGCAGTAAAGCACATCGAGGGCCGACAACGGCGGCACCGCCTGCATCCTCGCGAAACCCACCAGCCCCAGCACAAACGCCACAGCCGTGAGCCCCCAGATCAGCGGCCACTCAATCAAGCCCCAGCGCTGCCGCCTGCGGATGGTTTCGATTTCGGTCATGGGCTAGATCATGAAAACCAAGTCAGGCGGTTCTGGCACCGCATGGACTCGGAATGCAAGCCTCACAATACAGAACCTCCGCAGTTCAAGTCCAAAGTCATTATAAACGGCACGCCTCTCGCCCCCTGCGCTGAAACTATGCCGCCTGCCTCTTCCTAGAGTGGCGTGCAGGCTCCATGGCCTTGAGCAAAATTTCCAAGTGCCGTGAAATCCCTGATTTTCTGACTTCCGACGTCTTAGCTTTAAGGCTTTTCCATTTCGGCGAATCAAGCATGGTAAGAACATCTCGACTAAGGGCAGCAAGCCACCGTCCTGCCTCATGAAACTGGCCCGGCATACGCTGCTCAAAATATTCCCAGTCCGATCTCGACTGACGCAGAGCGCGGCAAAAGTCCTCCGCCAGGGAGATATCGGGCGGTGAAACGCGTAATTTGGCGGCCGCATCTTTTACACGATAAAGGTCAAGTGCGCTCCACTCCACGGTTGAAGGAGAAGGCTTGGTGGTTCGGTCAGACATGAGCGACTAGTTTGATGACTTTCTGTGTTGAGGCAATGGTACGTTCGATCATACTCGACAGGGTGTCAATCTTACGAAGCAACTGCCCCTTTAGTGGCAGCCGTTTCAGATCGGTGGCACGCAGGACTTGGACCAGTTCCGCCATAGAATGGTCAATGCTGTCCATTTCTTTGCAAAGCGCAACCACGTCTTCCACCCGATGCACATGGGACAGCCTCTCGTTGGCGATTCGACGGTATGACATGCCGTCCGCCAGAAAGGCCTTTTGCGGTAGTTCGATCAAACCGGCCAGTTCTGTCATGCCACGGCTGCTCTTTCGCTTGACTTCGTAGTCCTTGTCCGTGTCTTTTCTGAACCGTACCAATGCAAGACTCAAATCGAGAAGAGATCGCCGCTTCATTTCACACACCAGTTCCAAACCATACATTTCCATGTGCATTCGCAGCGCCTGTCCATAGCGTTTGCTTGCCTTGTTCTCTTTGACTGAATTCACCAGGCGGGTCTTCAGAGTGTTTTGCACGCTACGCAGCACCGATGCCGTCCATGGCAGTCCTTTGCGCGGGTTTCTAGGATCTTGCTCAATTTCCGGGTAATGCACTGGCTTCACATCCCTTAAGTCGAAGGGGAGACGCGGCGGATCGTCAGGTGCCATCACCACCACTGGCTTGCACCACGCGTGTCGCAGCCCAATTTCATAAACTACGTTGGCATTGAACTCGTCAATCCCTGAGAAAGTGGTTCCCGCTGGCACGGCACCTCGCTCAAGCACAGCCACCGCCAATGGATCGGCCGCCAGTTTTTCCACCATCTCTTCGGGAATCAGGCCGTTGCCGTCGCGTTCATCCATCCTCCGAGCCTTGAGCCGTTGAGCCTCGCATACTGGACGGATTACATGTTTCAGCAAGTAGTCCACCTTCCAGCGCACAAATGCCCGGCCATCACTAGTCTGGTCTGCAATTGGGCTGATGACAAAACAATCGCTCCAATTCGGCGCATGTTTTGGTTGGCTCTTGAGGCGGTTGGACATTAGGAGCGCCCTTCATAGCGAAGTGACGAACCTGTTGCAAGAAGATTTCTGAGCCCCAGTCGGACAAATGGATTGCGACCAAATACTGATTAAACCCGGATTATGCAGTAGAGTAAGCCAAAGGAGCTGTGAGGGATTGGATCTTGAGAAGGATGGCATCCATCCAGGGGCGTTTTTTGCATGGCAGTGAGAGCTTGAGCACCCGTTTGCGGGCGTGCTCACTGATCCAGCCGCCTATTGCAAAGCAATAGGATCGCAGTGTCGAGAGAGTTGCCTGGTTGTGGCTGTTGAGCCCAAAATGCCGGAACAGGCTCATCAGGTTGTAGGCCACCATGATGAACCGGAACGATACCTCGGTGGCCCAGAAGTCCTGCAGACAGAACGCCTCGAGTCCAAAGTCCTGCTTCAACTATGCGGGAGGCGGGCATGGGCTGCGTCAGATTTTGATGACCTCATAGTTCGCTGCTGCCAGATAGCGCGGTATGGCCCTGATGGCATCGATATCTTTATCCTTCTGAGATTGTGGAAAGGCGGCGTCATCCCATTTCAAAATGCAGGGGTGCGTATGGGGAGCAGTGTTGGCGCCAGTCCCCAGGATGACACCTTTGCTTCTCTCGTTCCCTACCCAGCGGTCGTGCTCCAGACGAGCCAGCTGTTCAATCTGTTCGTCGGAAAGATTGGTGCGCACGACCTCTCCCGATGCTGCAGCAGTCCTCTTGCGGAACCAAAGTCCGGCCCGGCGCAGCTTGCGCGGTATGTCATCAGCTTGAGCTTCGTTCGAAGCCACATAATACGGTGCCAAAATTGCCCAAGGCTGATGGGAAGCCTTATCGGCCTTGAATTCATGCTTCTCCTTCCGCTGTTCCACAAAGTGTTCGTGGATCGCCCGTGCTATCTTTGTGCGGTCCTCCAAACTGAATGGCTGCTCCGTCGCTACCAACTGGCTGAGATGAACGGCATTGGCGTGGAGGTCCGTGTGTCCGCAGGCTGGGAGCATCGACGCCGTGAACTGCCGCGCACCCGACACATGACTCATGTCCAGCAGGGCTTCAAAGGAGCGGTTGCCGTGCTCAAACTGCGGAAGGTGCAGCAGGGCGCGCAGGACGCCGGGACTGACACGGAGCGCCTTGCTGGCGTCGCGCAGTTCGGGAAACTTTTCTCCTAGTTGGAAAGATAGAATCCCCGCACGGCGCAAAAGGATCGCCGATTCACATGGAAAGGCCTCGGTGGGTCCATACGCGTCGAATTCTTGATTCAGGTCCAGGCCGGGAATGTCGAGCGTGCCACGCAGACGTGAGAGGAAATCCGGCCCCTTCGCGCTCTTAAAATCCTCACGTTTTTTGACAGCTTCATCGTCACCACCTTCAGTGTGGAACGGCTTCGCAAATTCTTCGTAACTACCACTGGTGCCACCGGCAAATACAAAGATGCTCTGGCCGATGGGGTGGGGCGTGCCCCTGTCCATGAATTCCGCGTCCTGCATGGGGCTCAGGAAGTAGCGCAGCCAGCCCAGCTTATTGCCATTAAGTGCAGTGTCGAACTCATCAAAGAATACCAGCGGGATCTTCCCATGCAGGACGACGTCACGCACCAGGTGAAACGCTGCGGCAAGCTCTTCCGCCGATTGATACTGTGAGAGGTTAAACGTCAGCGTCTTCATCTCCCGTGATCCACCCGCTTCGGCAAGCGCCTCGGCAACCTTCTTCACTCCAAACGACTTCCCGGCGCCCGGTGGTCCGAATACCGCCACATTTAGCGGCCGCTGCGGATTCCTCTGCCGGGTGTAGTCAAACATCAGGCTGTAAAGCGCCCGATAACTTTCAATCTCATGGCGGTCGTAAGTGCGCAACGCCTTGGCGAACACCGCGATGGGAGCCTGTGACAGAAATTCGAGAGCCTTTTCATCGTCATCATCCGCTGCTTTGGCGTTTCTAGCCGTGAGAGCCACCGCCCGATGAAGCATCTCGGTCTTGCCCGAGAAGATGGACTCCAGCAGGCGCCAGTAGCCACGATCAGGTGTGTCCGCCCCACGAATGATCGGAACCGGCTGGCAGGCAAAAACGATCTCCTTCTCTTTTCGTGCAGCGAACAAATCGCTGCTGGGGAAATTCGGATTCTCCGCATCGCTGCCAAAACCCGCTTGCAGCAACCGTTGCGAAGCCAGCAGCCCAGCTTTTATTCCTTCGACCACCGCCTTGTTCGGCAGGCTCTTGTCTTCACCTTTCGCCGCTGAATCCTGCAAACCTGTGGTTGGCAGCGGCACAAGATGTGAAACGAGAGCCGCGGTGAAAACAGAACCGTAGGCCACCATTTTGCCATCGCAGGAGTTTTCACCGGTCCCTTCGATCCCGGCTGGGTTGTAGATGATCCATGCATGATAATCATGACCATTCTCAGTCTTCGTGCACCTCCAGTACAGCGAGCCGTCCAGGCCAAGCCGGACAATCAGATGCGGACAATCGCGAAGTGGTTCGAAGGATTCCGCATTTAAAAGCTGCCACACCAGATCGAGCGCCGTGCGTTCCCAGGACAGTCCACGACTGATCGGTGCCTCGGCATCACGCAAGTCGTCCACCGACACCACCACAATCCGGCGCTCAGCATGATGTTCGGCAAGCGTCTGCCAAAGCAATGAATCGTTTCCCATGGCAGATGAAGACTCACCTGCTGAAGAAGTTTTGATTGGCAAGGGCCGGTGAAGCTTGTGAACAATCAGCGGCACCTGGCCCTGCTGGGGCTGTGTGATTACCACCGGCCATTGGTCACGCGCGCGGCGGAAGCGATTCCCAGTATCATCCAGCACCACCACCTCCACAGGTTCCGATCCCGCATCCGGCGGCCGGATCTCAAGACTCGGCTCACCATCTTTCAAAGTCGGACCGGCAAACCCATTGGCACTTTGGATGCGCAAAGTAGCGGCATCCTTGTCTCCGGGCTTCGCAGGAAAACGATCCAGATGAATCAAGGAATGAACCACTTCTTTGCGGGTCAGCCTTTCCGCAACATCAAGAAACTCCGCAAATGAAAGCGGCTGTCCAGTTGTCCTTCCATGAGACAAGGCACCTGGAAGACATGGTTTTGGACCGTGCACTTTGACTTCGTCCTTGCTGTCTGCCACAGCCGCTTCGACGAACTTCGTCAGCAACAGCGCCCCACCAAGCCGAAAGTGCGTCCGGGTTTCTCCCGTCTGCCGCCAGTTGTCCGCCTTGCCATTCTTCAACACCGGTGCAGGCATCGAAATCCCCAAAACATCAAGACACACATCTCCGGCAACGTGAATTTGTTTACTCATAGGTCTGGCGAATATCGTCGGAAGCCAATAGCAGCCTGTCGAGCAAATTTACGAAATGATTGTTACCCCCCTGAGCCCTTTCCTGGTGGTCTTTCACACAAGTCTGCCATGGCAGTTCCCCGCAATGTTTCTCGACAATCCCCGCGTCATTGACCAAAATCCCCGCACACCCTCAATCTCTCCCGCACTCCATGTCCTCTGCGAAACCCTTCTCCATGGCCGTGAAGGCGGTGATCCTCGATGCCGAGGGCCGCTGCCTGATCATCCGCCGTTCTGCACACAACTCGAACTTCGTCGGCTGCTGGGAGTGGCCGGGCGGAAAACTCGATCCAGGTGAAAGTTTTGCCACCGGCCTCGAACGCGAAGTGCTGGAGGAATGCGGCCTGACCGTGGAGCTCACCGGCCTTGCGGGTGCGCTCGAGTTTGAGATGCCCAAGGTGCGCGTGGTGATGCTGTGCATGGAGGCACGCCTTACCGGCGGCACCCTTCGCATGAGCGAGGAGCACGACGACTACGCCTGGGTTCCTCTGTCCGATTTGCAAAACCGCACACTCCTCGACCACCATCGCGCTTTCATGCTCGACTACGCCAATCGCAAAACACCCGCCCCATGAGCACTCCCCAATACGTCCCTCTCAACGACGAATCACGTCGTGATCCCAAGTTATGGTCACAGCTCTCCGACACCGACTGGGTGGCTCTGCACGTGCCGCGCTTCTCCATCTTGCGCACTCAGTTCGTGCAATGCACCACCGTATTGAATGCCGTGCTCAAGCTCGCCGCCAAAGCGCACGCACCACAGGCCATCATTCAGGTTCGCGCCAAAGAAGTGCCCAGCTTCGCGGAGAAAATCCTGCGCAAAAAGCACAACTACACCGACCCCAAAGTCGCCCTGCCGCCAGACCCGCTGCTGCGCCTCACCGATCTCTGCGGTGGCCGCGTCATCTGCCAGACCGAGGCACAGGTGCAGGCCGTCACCGCCTACCTGGAGCAGCATTTCGTCATCGACTGGGAAAACAGCGACGACGCCGGCGAACGTCTCAAAACCTCCGAGTTTGGCTACCGCACCATCAACCGCATCGCTTCCTTCAAGGCTGGCATATATGATGAGCACATCGTTCCATCCGCGCTTTGTGCCAAAGTCGATGTGCCGGGACTCGACACCAAAATGTCGCTGAAGATGGAAATCCAAGTGCGCACACTTCTGGCTCATGCCTGGGCCGACACCGCACACGATCACTTCTACAAGACCGAGATCAAAGTACCGGAGCGTCTCAAACGCGATCTCGCCAGCAAGGCGGCCATTCTCGAAGAGACCGACCGCGACATCGCACGCCTGCTCACAACGCTCGAAGAATACCAGTCCAATTATGGCGCCCATCATTCACGCAAAAAAGTCGAGAGTGAAATAGCGCTGCAGCGCATCGTCCTTGCGCAGATGAAAAAGCCTGAGCAGCAGACCGCACAGGCGGTCAAGATTGCCAAGCTCTGCCTGGCCATCGGTTCGCAGCAGGCCGCCATCGAAGTGCTCGCACCGTTCGCGGATCAGGCCCAGCATCACGCAGTGCAGCGCACCCTCGGGCAGGCGCTGACTGAGCTGCATCAGGCCCACCCGGCGGGCGAGGCATTCAAAGCGGGGCGCGATCACCTGCAGCAGGCCACGAAGTGCGAAGCCGCCGATGCCGAAACCTTCTGCCTGCTGGGCGAGGCCGCACTTCTCTGCCATGATGACGCAGCCGCCACTGCAGCTTATCATCAAGCCATCACTCGCAATGCCGCGGAGCCCGGCAGCCTGGCCCGTTACCTCGAGCATGAAGTGGCCCTGCACCGGGATCGCGGACTGGTGCGACTCGCAGAGCCGATGATCCGCAATGCCATGCAGCGTGGTCGCACACAGATCGAAGGCTGCGTGAATCTTCCCTCCGCCTGGGCCGCTCTCTCGTTGCTGCACCTGCTGGTCGGGGAACCTCACGCCGCGCTCGATGCCCTGGCGCATCTCATGTGCCTGTGTGAATCACGACCAGATGATACCCCCCCCCGGCCCTGCACCGCGGCGCGGCATGTGCTGCGCCTGCATCAGGCCGTGCAGCGGCTCGTCTCCATCAGCGAAAGCCTGCCGGGCTATGCGGCCATGGAGCGTGCGCTGCTCGTCGCCCGGGCCGTGCGCGGGCGCGATCCGGATTCGCTGTCACAGCTGCAAGCTCTCGCCTCCTGGATCATTCGTGGTGACTCCCAGCATCTCCTACCAGACATCAGTGTCGTCATCGTGGCCGGCGGTTGTTCACCGGAGATCGAGCCTTTGGTCAAAGATCTCGCCCCCCACCTGCGCAGCGCATTTGTGGGCCTGCCGTTGGAGAACCATCCTCTGGTATTGATCTCCGGCGGCACCAAGGCAGGCATCAGCCGTCTCGTCGGTGATGTGGCCGGTGCCTCCCATGGCACCATCCAAGCCTGCGGCTACCTGCCCAGCACCACGCCCCACAGCTACCCGGTCGATGATGACCGCACACGCTACACCTGGCTCCGCGAATCCTCCGGCAACGACTTCACCGCACTCGATCCTCTGCAGGGCTGGACCGATCTCGCCGCAGCCCGCATTCCCATGGATCGCATCAAGCTGCTCGCCTTCGCCCCCGGCGAAATCGCACGCGTTGAGATCGCCTTCGCTCTCGCGCTCGGCGTGCGTGTCGGATTGATCGACCACCCTGCCCTGCCGCCCAAGCGCCAGTTCGACGATGCCTCGTGGGTCGATCATCTCGCGGAAGGCTCCCTTGTCCGCCTGCCACTGGATGCCATGACCCTCCGCGCCTTCCTCCTCACTGGCGAACTCCCCGCCGCAGACGCACGCTTTGAAGCCGCCGCCAGGCAGGTGCATGATAACTATCTCAAGTCCGCCAAGCCCGCCGATCCCTCACTCTCCCGCTGGAAGGACCTGCCCGAAGCACTCAAAGTATCGAACTACCATCAGGTCGCCTACTGGGCCAACATCCTCGCCACTGAAGGCCTCGGCGTGCGGGAGTGCGTCACCGAATGCAAAGCCTTCGACATCGAGTCCGCCCTCGGCCCGGACGGCGTGAAACGCCTCGCCGAGATGGAGCACGGCCGCTGGAACGTGGAGCGCCTCCTGCGCGGCTGGCGCTGGGCGGAAAAAAAGGACGTCTCCAAAAAACTCTCCCCCTACCTCGTCCCCTGGACCGCCCTCACCCCCGAGATTCAAGGCTACGACGTCTCCGCCATTCGCGAACTGCCGCACAATCTCCACGCCGCCGGCTTCGAGGTCTATTCGCTGGAGAAGAACGCATAAATCTCATGCCATATGAGCGACGCCCCCTCTCCCTCCAGCCGCCGCATCCGCGTCTTCATCTCCTCGACCTTCCGCGACATGATCGCGGAGCGCGATGAGCTGATGTCCCACACATGGCCGGAGCTTCGCCGGCTTTGTCAGGAACGCCACGTCGAACTCGTCGAGGTGGACCTGCGCTGGGGCATTGCCGAAGAGCAGTGCACCCGCAAGGAAACCCTCAAGCTCTGCCTGGATGAAATCCTCGCCTGCCGCCCCTTCCTCCTTTGAAATTTCCTCATGAACAGATCCAACCGTAGTAGACAATGATCCAATCAACCCGCCTGAATTCGAAGTTCGGTGGTTGACCTGTCTTTCGATTCGAACATACTTCCTTGTGCCAACAATGAAATCTGCGTCCTCCAAACCCTTTCGCGTCTTTCTGAGCTACGCCGAGAAGGACCGCGACATGGCCACCCGCTTTCGCCAGAAAATGGAAGGAGCTGGCATGGACGTGTGGTTTGATGAGACCGATGTGGTGCCAGGCGCAAACTGGGGTGAGGCGCTCTCAAAGGCCCTCAAGTCGAGCGATGCAATGGTGACCCTCATCTCGCCCGCTTCGGGAAAATCGGCACGTGTTGCACGCGAGATCGAGTTTGCCATCACTCAGCCCCGCTATCAGCAGAAGCTCATTCCGGTGCTGTTGCGTCCAACGAAGAACTACCCCTGGATCCTGGAGCGATTGAATCTGATTGATGCCACGGGTGATCCTGAGTCCGCCCCTCAACGTGTGGTGCAGGCATTGCGGGAAACCAAGACCACTCGTGACTGATGGCCGCCGTCCGCAAGCCGCGCGAGATCTTTCTCTCCCACGCGAGTCCAGATCAAAGGGCGGCTGAACGAATCGCCCAGCTTCTGCGCGAAGAGTACGGGCTCAAAGTTTGGTTTAGCCCGTCGAACCTTCGCGGTGCCGATGCATGGCATGATGAGATCGGCAAGGCGCTCGTGCGCTGTGATTGTTTTGTTGTCCTGATCACTCCGGCCGCCATTCGTTCGCCATGGGTCAAACATGAACTCGTATTTGCCCTCTCCAAGCGTCGCTACCGTCACCGAATCGTGCCCGTCAAACTCAAGACCTGCAATCCGATGCGGCTGTCCTGGGTGTTGCAGAACATTCAAATCATCAACGCAAGCACCAGCAAGCCAGTCGATACGGCGGCAGATCTTGCGGCGCTGTGGAAGGTGAATAAGAAACAGAAAACGAATCCCAAGCCGAAGACGAAAAAGCCAAAGAAACGCGCGCGAACCAGGCGAGCTTGATCTCTTCAACTGCGAGCCCATTCCTGAGATAGGCGAAGCCAATGTGCGGACTACTTTGCCGTCATCTACCCCTTCACCCCCACCAGCCCCGCCTGCCTGAGCAGCGCCGGATAGCTCCGCACCTGGTTGCGATCCTTCTCCTTGTCCACGCCGGAGAGCTCGGCAAAGGGCACGATGCACGGGTGCAGTTTCTGCGCATCGTCGCGTTTCTCAGCGAATTTCCAGCCGGCCTCGACACGCTGGCGCATCCAGCCCTCGTGCTCCGCAGGCGCGAGCTGCCGCATGTGCTGCTCCACCAGATCATAGAGCTGCACCTCGGACAGGGCCCGCATCTGCGCCTGATGGGCCGGCATGATCTGGATGCCGCCGACTGCCAGGACCTCGCCGATACGGCGTGCCGCCGCACGATTGGCCTCCTGCAGATCCGGCGCCAGCTCGGCAAAGGGCAGGTCCAGCTCCGGCTTCAACGGCCAGCGGTTGGTGCGGGCGTTGTACCGGTAGTTCTCATGCATGAGGGCGGCAAGGCGGTCGATGATTTCAGGCGGCATGTTCCTCCCCCATAGCCCGCAGGCATGGACGCTGCCAGACCAAAATCAATGGCCCTTCATCTCCGGCTCCTGCTCACGATGGTAAATGACCCAGTCCGCATTTTCCGCCAGCGCCTCGCGGCCCAGTTCGCGCATCAGATCACAGATGTCTTTCGCCCTTCCCTCCTTGGCCAGCACAAGAAAACGTATCAACGCGGTCTTGTAGAGCGCTGCCATCCATTGGTAGCTGCGGGACTGTTTTTCAAAAAGGCGTTTTTCAGCATACTCATGGAAGAGTCCGGCCAGCAGGCCTCCCATGGCAATGACGATGATAAGCAGGTGGGTCATTTTATCATGCCCCAGGTGCTCTTGCTGAACAAAGTACAGGCGGCCCAGCTGGATCAAAATGCCCGCCATCGAAATGCGCAGACAGACTTTTGACCGTATGTGAAAATATTCGGCGTTTCTGTGATCCCGTTTTGTGTTCTTCCTAAAGAAGCGCAGCTGATCTCTCATCCAGCGCCTGCAGATTTGCTTCAGTGCCGCCGGGCTCAGGGTGGCACCTGCAGCAGTGGGGCACCCGCAGTCATGCTCACCAGACTGCAGAGACCAGGAGCGCAGCGCCGCACGAATCCAGTCGAGCTGGCTGCGGCAGGTGCGGAGATAAAAATCCGCCGCATTTTCCCGCACCCCGGCCAGCTTCCAGAACAGGTGCACCCGCATGGCCTCGGCCAGCGCTCGGTCATCCAGATAGCGGTTGTAGCAGCGCTGCCTGCGCGTCCACCAGACATAGGCCAGTCCCGTGGCCAGCAGCAGCGGATATGCCACCAGCATGAACATGCTGTCCGGCATCACGTGGGCATAGCCCTCAAAGCTGGCGACCGTGAGAAAGATCATGCTGAAAGTCACGAACAGGACACGCAGGCTCTTTTTCTGCCAGTGCACGGCCAGTTGGTCAGCCTGGGCAAAGCGCGAGAGCAAAAACTGCAGGTGCTTTGGCAGCGCGCTTTGCTCGTCTTCAGGAAAAACATAGCGCCTCGTGTTGGCCATGCCCGCTTCGAGCTTTGCTCCCAGCTTCAGAGTGTCCGCATTAAACCGGTCAAAATTTCCAGCCATCTGCTGAAAGGCCTGATAGCGGGCCTCTTCCTGCTTGCTGGGCTTGGCAGTGGGCGCACCGCCACGCACCGCCAGGTGGTGCAGCGGCCCCGTTTCGGGACTGTCCAGATGAGTGAGCCTCGCCGCAAACGGCGCGTCCGTTCCGTTTCTTTGCCATTGGATGACCTGCCAGGTTTGACTGCGCGGTGACTCCTCACCGCTCCAGATCGCCACCAGGATCTGGCAGTGCCGCGTGATGTAGCGGCTGACATCCGCAAAGCGCTTTTGCTGCACTTCCGGCGAAGCGCAAAGTTCCGCAGCCGTGCTCTCAGCGGGGTGCGGCAGGCAGATGGTGTGGGCGGCATTCGCCAGCACAGCGTCAAATTCCGCACGGTCTCCCCCCCGGTACCAGGCGTCTTCACACACGCCTTTCGGCCACGGCAGCACCGCAGCCAGGGAAACCCCCGGTGTCTCCACCGCAATCCGCGCCGCAAGCCGGTCCGCCCCCTCACCCATCGAAGAGAGCAGCAGCAGCGGTGTGTGCGGAAATTTCTTCTGCAGACCTTCAAAGAACTTCCGTAACTGCTCCTCCACCCTGGCAACATCTTCAGAATGCAACTCCCGGTGGCCGGTGATGCCGATTATGAGAGGAATTCGGTCGAGACTCATCGTTGTGAGAAATACACTTTGGAGAAACCAATGACGTGGCTGCAAACAGTTCTGAGCAAGGTTCAGGCCGTATTGGGAACGAGGTCACAGGCATCGTCCAGCGCTGAATTCGCCTTGTTCGTAACACGGGTGTTGCTGTGACAGTTAGAAAGAGGCGCAGACGGGCTTGCGCCTCTTCTTTTCTGCTCACACCAACAACGCGACATGCATAAATCCACATCAACGATAACCTCATCCATTCATCGTAACTCTTTGTACTTCAAAGAGTGGTGCTCGGGAAGGGACTCGAACCCTTAAGCCTTTCGGCACAAGATCCTTAGTGCCCCCTTGAGGATCAATGATTTGCGCATCATTGCTGATGCTGAGTGCTTTGTGCAGATTGGTGCCGGATGGGTTTCCGACGATTTGGCAGGTTTCAGCAGGGAGCGGAACTTTTGGAGTCATGCTTTGTCATGCCACACCCAAAATAACCTTCAAGAAACCTCGCAGGTGCCCGGGGGTGCAGCCGTTTCACGAAACCAGAGGCGCAACCACAGGCGCATCACAGATTAAAAATCTTGTGCCCCTCCGTCCCAATAGCCACAAGGCGGTTCACAAAATCAAGGGTGCAGGTGACAGGTGCAAAACCCGAGGTGCAGCGGTGCTGTCATGCGTTGTCATGCCGGTCTTTTTGGCCCCTGCTCACCACCTCGTTGCGCAACGAACGGTGCCGCTCGGTTGACACCGGCACAGGGATGCAATGAACGATTCCCCTGCCCTCCACTTACCTGCTGCTTCAACACGCACCGAATCTCCTGCCGAAGAAACGCTTTGGACCATCGACGACGTGGCCCGCTATGCGCGATGCAGCGTGCGTCACGTCACCACCCTGCGTGAACAACAAGGTCTCCCTTTTCGCAAACTGGGTCATCTGGTGCGCTTCAACCCTGACGCCGTGAAACGGTGGTTTGAGGATTGAAGTCGTCAGGGCGCTATCAGCTCCAATTCCCTCCTCCGTGTTTCTCCGTGCCTTCCATAGGCAACACCGTCTCCCAGTCTCCTCTCATAGCCGATGGTAAAAAGGGCTTGGCCGAGGAGTGCCGCCCCTGTTTTGGAAGGCTCCACATGACTGTTACATGGGGCAATAAACTCTAAACAAACCGTTTGCCAAGCCTTCTGGACGCTTAACTGTACGCGCCCCTCGGCTGGCCCGCCGCTCCTTTCTTATTGAGTGGTCGACCAGGGAAGTTCCAGTTTAGAACGCTAACACCCATGCCCATCGCTACAACCACAGATAATCAGTCCATCCCGGCTGACGTTAATTATGCAGAAGTTCGTGTTTGGGAGACGATGGCTTGCGAGACTTACAATGGCAGATCCGGTGGAGAGCCATCGCTCGCGGTTCATAATGTTTTCTCCCAAGCCGTTCCAGGTGCCTTTGGTGTTGGTTTTCTCCATCGTTTGATTGACCTGTCTCAAAACATTCAGACAGCGAAAAACGAAACAGGTAACTGATCCACTGCGGTTCGACCACACTCGAAGCGCATGGCAAATTGGTGCTGCAACATTCTGTTTTGTACAAACGAAGCACGGGCCTTTCAACCCATGGGCTCGGCCCTGTCGGCTTTGTGCGATCCTGCCTCGGAAAGACTGACGGGTCACTGGCTTGGACTTGGTCGATTTGATCATATCCTGATCACACTCGCCAAGGAACAGGAGACCTTGCTAAAGCCTGAGAGAACGGTGCAAAGCTGCCATCATGCCAGCTCTCACTGGTCATGCTTTGGGCGGGTCATCCGTTCCTCCTTCGATCTTGAGTCTGGAACTTGGCCTCCTGACCAAGGTGTCTTGGTGGGAGTTTGCGGGATCAAACTGGCCCATGGCCTCCGTGATGCTTTGCAGACACTCGATCAAGTGGCAGCAGCATTGGCTGCAACTTTGAGTGGTCTCCAAGGCCATTGGTTGATCAGCAGCACCACGGGCTGGGAAGACATGGTCCTGATCTACTGGACCCAGGAATTTAGCACCCTCTCCCAAGTCATTGGCAAAGTGCGCAGCTTGAGTGTTGGGGAAGTTCAGCCGCCATCGCCCTGCAACGGCGTTCACGCAGTCCTGACCACCTGCACCATGGCAGGCATCCACCTCCCACATGGCTCTTTTGAATCCAACTCCGCCAGGTTCAACCATGAACGCTGGGTCTCCATGGTCTCTGGACGGCTCGCTCCCGCCCATCCGATTGACTGGGCTGTCCGCTTTGAGCTTCGTCCGGGACATTTTGATCCCTTTGTTGCCGAGTTGAAGGACCGGATTCAGTCACTACCCCAGCCGCTGGCTGGCGGCCTCGCATTTCGGAATGTCCTCGGGCAGTATGATTTCCGGGTCCAGCATCAGGGCGGCACTCAGCAAGACTGGCTGCAGTTTCTCGGCCTCGTCGCCTTGCCTCTGGCGGCCAAGGAATGCTCTTTAGTCCGTTCCATGGAGACTCATCTCCATATTGATGTTCCTCAATTCTCGGAGGGACCGGCCGCAGCAGAGGTTCAGCGCCAGCAGGTCCAAAACGTAGTCTCAGACAACTTGGATCGTATCACCCAAGCCTGTAAGGCATCTGCCATCGCCCCCCACGCCCTGGAGATGCTCCACGCGACGCATAACCGTCTGGTGGCGCTTCAGGGGGATGACCTCCAGCATGGAACGTTCACTTCCGTGGAAAATATCTTCCAGCGCCTCGCGGAGGGCCTCGCTTCCGAGCCCGACGGCATTGTCGAGCTGGACCGCCAACTCTCTCCCTGGCTTTACTTGGTTGAGAGGTGCCTCGCAGACCGCTACCGGGGCACCTATCCGTTGGGTGAGTCTGTCGTCCCCCGGCTCGGCACCTATCAGGCTTCTCATCATGGTTTCCTGGCTGCCATGGACTGCATCGGGCAGAAGGCGTTCGACCATGCCTTGTCCGCCATGAACGGCTTGGTCACAGATCCGTCACCGGTCCCAGACATGGCCGTCTGCTGCTTCATTGGCAGTTCCCCCTCCCCCAACGCGCGCTCTTTCCCACGCTACATGCGCTGCGGCTTTATCGAGCTGCCCGCCATCATGATCTTCAAGCTCCGGGAACTGCCGATTCTCCTTCATGAGGTGGGCCATCTCTTCGTCAATACCGTGAGTGAGCATCATGATCTTACCTACCGGCTCCCAACGGACGAACCTGCCCGTGAGAAAGTGAAAGTCGAGATTCAGGAGATCTTGGCCGAGATGTTCGCCTGCTGCGCCTGTTTTGATGGCGATGTCGCCCGCCATGGCGAAAACCGCTCAGCCATCCTTGACTCTTACCTGCCTGATCCCGGCAATCGCTTCACCAGCAGCTCCCGCTACATTTCTACGATTCGGCTGCTTGGCGTTCTCTGGCTCATTCAGGATGAACTGGCGCAGTTCAAGCAGCCCACTGAGGCCAAACAGGCTTTCCGCAGCCTCGCCGTGCAGGCTATTCGTAGCGAGCTAAAGTCCAGTCTGCCTGATGCAAACCCGGCTAAAATCGCTGAGCTCCAAGGCGCGGCTGAAATGGCTGCGGAACATACCGCCTGGGCCATGTACGCATTTGCTGAGATACGGCAGCGTAAACCGAAACATGAAGCCATGATCCAGGCTATCAGATCACTCCGGCATCGTTCTGTCCCCGCTGAGGCACGAACGTCCCAGCCATTGGAACTGATGAAAACATTCACAGCAAGACCACGGACTGATTTGGCGGAGGACTTCCTCTTCATTGAGGAGATGGTTGGAAAAGCTACGGTGTGACGAGCACGCTCCATTCGGCCAAGGACGGTCCCTCGCCACCCAAGTCGCCGCCTCAGGACATCAACTAAATCCTGGAGCAGTTTGATTTGACTGCTGATCTTTCAGACGAGGACCTGCTGATGATGGAGCAACAATTCGCAGTTGCGCGCTTTTTGAGAGGTGGCGTGCGGCCGCGAAGGCATCAGGCGCCCACTATTGAAATCTTTTGGGTTGGATCAAGATGCGAAAATGATCGTCCTCGGACCACAACCCGCGATCAAAGGCCCAATCTCCAAAAGAAAATTTAACAACGTCACAACAGCTCTTTGGCTGCAAGGATTTCAAATTCCGAGAAAAGATCTTCATGCCGAGTCTTCAAAAACCGCGAGACTTTGGTGTTCTCCAAAAGCTTTTTCACATAGCTGCGCGCAACCGTAAGATTCAGCACGTTGTCGCCATATGTGGTTTCAATGGCTTTGAAATCCGTGTGAAGGCTCTCCATCTCTTCCTCCAGACGAGCTATTTCCTCCACCGTCATTCCCTTCGCAGCTTTGGGTTCCCGGGGATTGAGGAGCTGCTGCTTCGGTGTACCTATCAACAGAGCATCGACATAATTGCGCGTGAATGTATTGGTGCTCACCATAAGCTCAGCAATTTCAATCTGGCGAACCGCAGTGACTTTCTTTAGGCCATGGATCGCCCCAGGGGCGACTTGCTTGTCTTTGAGCATATCTGCCACCTCTTCATGAATGCCCTCCAAAAGACGCAGACTGTCTCGAATGTCTTTAACACGTAGGTTAAGCGCCGTCGCAATTCGCTCTGGGGTGAGACCGTCCTTCACCGCTTTCAGGATCATTTTGTGCTCTTGGATTGGTGCGAGGCGGCTGATGCGCGCATTATAAGTGAAGCTTTCGTCGTCTGTCGAGATCAGACATTCGGCTTCTGTCATTCCAAGTGATTTCATGGCATGAAGCCGCAGATGCCCATCGACGAGAATGAATTTTTCTTTTGATCTGCTTACAATCAGAGGCTCTACAAGCCCGACTTCTTGAATCGAACTGCGAATGGCCTTGTAGCGAGAGATCTTGTTGTCTGGATCTTGGATGAGCCGGATTGGGAGGATCTCTTCAAGTGAGAGCACGATGCTCTCCATTTCAAATCCGCGTGTAGGTTCGTTCATGCTATTTGATCCCTTTGGTCGATTCAGCGATAAACTTCGGAGCAGAAGCCAGCCCCTCCGCTCTCAACAGGTTAATAAAATCCTCGTTGCTCAAAAGTTGTTTGAATGCAGCCTGAACAAATACCAGCTTCGCCTCACAAAACTTGGCTTTTTTGACCATGAGCTTTTGCCGCTGTGACTCCTTTTGGTAAGCATAGACCAAATCTTCGGCTGTTTGCCTTCTTCTTCTGCCACGCCCACCTGGGGTGAGGGATTTTCCAAAGAAGTGACGTTGCTCTAACAGTTTCTTGACAACACGGATTGAGGTCTGATTGAGCTGCCGATTTTCATAAGCTTTCAGCAAGCCTTGCTGCGCCTCACGGTTGTCAGTTTTGGCAATATCAATTGCCACGCCTAATGGCACCTTGCCCTTGATGGCTGCATCAAGGAGACGTTCCTCCCCTGCACCACGCAGTGCCAGCATGCCACCCACTTGAGTGTCGCTGATGTCGAGTTTCTTGCTGATAGCCAAATTACTGTAACCCTGCTTTTTCAACCGTTCGATTTCCATAATCAGGTCCATCGGAGCCGGATAACGCCTGGCCATGTTCTCTACCAAGCTCATCAGTAGTCGGTCTTCCTTTGATACATCAACGACGATCGCTGGTATCTGCGTAAAACCAAGAGCGCGACATGCCTCAATCCTTCCCTGACCACATACCAGGTCGTACCCTGGCTCTTCGCCATCCTTGACGTTGCGGCGGCTAATTTTAACCGGCTTCTTCAAACCCAGGTTTTTAATGCTTTGAACCACGCGATCGAACTTGGTCTTGTCCCGATGACGTGGATTCAGGATTCGTATCCTGTCGATGGAGATGGATTGGACTTCGGATTTCATACACATGCGTCGACAGGCAGTCGTTGTGAGAGTTCGAAAAATCGCTCAAGCGACTCATAGCGGTAGGTGTCTAAGTAGATTCCGTTGGCCTCTGCCAAACGCAGACGATCTGGCCGAGTGCCATTGAGCGCCTCATCACCCACGCGTCTCTTCAAGTGATCCCAGGTCATGTCCATGCTTGGCAGCAGATAATAGTCCTTCACAGCTTCATTGGTGTGATCCATGCGCACGGCAATCGTAAGATCCGGACACATGCCGTGATCCAGTCGTATTTCCCATCGTGAAGCACCGGCATGTGTCGTTCGTTGCCGGCACAGCACCAGTGAAACCCGAATTTCATCATTCAGCAGAAAGAGGCCAGAAACGCCGGTTTGAGCGACACGCGCACCGAGACTGGTCAGTTTTGAAATCGTGTTCTGTATGACTTCGGGAAAAAGACTCCGCAACCGACGATTGACCTCAATAAACGTGAAGTCGACATTTGCTCGATAGCCAATCAGAGTGTACGCACGTATCAAACTCCCAAATCTGCTGCGATAAGCAGCGCTGGAAGGAATACCCTCGGATTCGTTTATCAGGATTCCTGAAATTCTGCCGTGATTATGCAGCAGCAGCTTCAATTTCTCCAAAAGCTCCTCATTCGTTAGCCTTTGCGAGCGTGCTAGGAAAATCTCTCTGGCTTGGAGAAAAAGAGTTCGGTCAACGATTCCCTCAAAAGCACCTTCGACGCGAATCCATTTATCTACCGGATTCTTTGTATGCTTCTGCTTCAGCTTGAATGAGGTGCGATGATACACATTGTTGCCTATGTATTTCTCATTGGTCAGCACTTCTCGAACGGTTGTTCGATTCCACTTCCGGCCAAAATCAGTGAGGATGCCTTCATGGTTCAATGATTTTGCGATGGCGGCTTCACTTTTGCCCTCCTCGACAAAGGCATGATACATGGCACGCACGGTCATCACCTCCTCTTCTGGTCCAGGAACCAGGATCACACGATCAGTCTGCAGGCTCTTTTGCTCACCGATTTTTAAAAGCGCCTTCTTTTCCCCGCTCTGATCAATCAGCATTCGTCTCATACCATAGCCTGCTGTGCCACCTTGCTTGAAACCAAGCTGAATGAGGCGGCACGCGCCCCGGAAAACTTTGGTCGAAAGCTCGCGGCTGTATTCACCTGCCATTGAGCGCTTCATCGTCTTGATGATTGACGATCCGAGGCTGCCGTCGTTTTCAAACTGCTCGGCACAATAATGAACTGCAATCCCAACCCGCCGGCAGATGTACTCGTAGTGAGCGCTTTCGTCAGCGTCCTGGAATCTGCCCCATCGGCTCACGTCATAGACCAAGATGCAGGTGAAGTCGGCCAATCCACCTGTCACGTCCGAAATCATCGTTGAGAGCGAGTCTCGCCCCTGAATGTTCAGACCGCTCTTACCCTCATCTGAGTAAATTTTCACGATGTCCATACCACGCCTTACTGCATACTCACGAACCGCATCCATTTGATTGCTGGTTGAGTATTGCTGGTGCTCGGTGGACATTCGCACATAAGCAGCCGCACGAATGGTCATGGTTGCTGGAGCTTCTGATAAATACATAAATCGGTATTTGGTTTTCTCCTTTTAATACTCAGGCGACGTCAGGATGACGCTTTTCACCGACACCAGATGAATCCAATATAAGGCTGCCAATTTGTGGATGATGTGCTGTTGCTGACTGATTTCGACTCATCTTCGCTGCTGTTTTTATGGTGCTGCGGAGAAGTGACCTCCGCTGCTGGCACCTTTCCACAGACGCACGAACGGGGAATCGACCAGTTGTGTGCTTTGCTCACCCATCTGGGGAAATCGGGCGGTGACAACGATACCGTCCAAACACTGTAATCTGAAAGAATCTCACAAGCTTTCGAGTGGCCTGATCCAGGTGCCCATAGGCATTAATCAGTGAATTCCATGATCCTTCCTTGAATTGGTCCAAATCTGACAGGCCAATCGATTGCCCCACAATTAAAACCAAATCTGAAATCCAGGCATTGAAGCGCCTCCTGTAGCGGCGGAGCAGTCTATTCCATTGCAAAGTGTCGGCTCCAGCCGTGGTGCCATTGAAGTAGCGCTCGATGGAAATGCTACAAATCAGGCGATAGGGCTGAGCAAATGAAGGAAGTAAGCTGAGCGTTTTGTGACAGTGCTCGCAGAGAAAGCGACGCACCTTGATCGCCACAATTTTCCCTGTCCTTGATTCAGTCACGGAGCGATTGTAGAAACCAATCGCTCGCAAGGTATTGTGATGCTTGCACTGAGGGCAGTGCGATGGACGCTTTACTCTTCGATGTGCCTGCTCAGCTACATAATCTACGGCATCCACTAGACATGGGGAGATCATCTGCATGGTTTCTCTCAGTTGAGAGCATAATCGCATTTGCTAGAAATCAGTTGGATATTAAAACCGGTTTGTCCAAGCCACAGCGGCACACACCTGTGGCTGTTCAGCTTGGGTGGCACCCGCGCCACATCCAGAGCCAACTCGCCCAGCCCCCCCTTAAAAGCAATTTCTCCGCCGATCAACTAGGCTGAAACCCAATCACCCTCCGGCTCTTCCCCTTCTCCCCCGAGTGCTCTGCCTTCGCCTTCTTCACCTTCGCAATCTCCCGCTCCAGCATCTTCTGAGTCACATGCCACTTCTCAGAATCCGCATCCACACTCCCCGCATGAATCGCGTTCACGCACACATTCAGGATGTCCCCGCCGCTGAGGCCACGCGATAGTTCCCCGAGAACCGCGTAATCAGCCTTCACCCGCTCCGGGTTGGGGAGATGAAGGGCGAACAGCTCCCTGCGCATGGAGGCGTCGGGAAGGCGGAATTTGATGTGGCGCTGGATGCGCCGCAGCAGCGCGGGGTCGTAGTTCTCGAACAGGTTCGTGGTCACGATCACCACGCCATCGAACCGATCCAACTCCTGCATCAGGCAGTTGCGATTCTGATTGATGCTGGTGGAACAGGATTCGCCGGTGGCGACGCGCTTGGAGAGTAGGCTGTCGGCCTCGTCGAAGAATAGCACTGCGTCATGCTCACGGGCAGCAGCAAAGGCGGCTTTGATGTGCTTGGCGGTGTCACCCAAGTACTTCGAGATCACCAACGAATAGTCCACCTGATAGAGCGGCTTACCGAGGCGCAACGCAATGCCCAGGGCTGCGCGCGTCTTGCCGGTGCCGGGCGGGCCGTAGAAGTTCAAAATGCACTTTCCTTCCTGTGGCTGGATGGCGCTCAGGTTCCAAATGCGGTCGAGATCAGCACGGATCTCCAGCGCCCGCAGACCGGCCAGAATGTCCGTCTTCACCTCTGCATGCAGGATCAGCTTGTCGAGTTCATGGCGCGGCTCTGGCTGTAGAAGCAGTCCCACGTCAGGAACGGGTTCCTCTTCATTGCGCCTCCTGCGGCGCGGGTTGCGGTGATCATCGGCGGTGGCCGCATCAGGTGGCAGTTCGATTTCAGGGGCTTCGGCGTTTCGGTTCAGGGTGCGTGTGGGCATGGTGGTGTGTTGGGTGTGGGTTCATGCGGCAGACTGGCTATCCGCAGTGTGCGTATAGCAGGTGCCGCAAAAGGCGTGTTCAAGGCGGGTGGCGTCGGTGCATTGCACGATCTGCCGCGCATAGGCCGGCATGCGGCGGCGCAGGATGATCATCTGCTTGGGGCTGAGACATCCGCGCCGCTGATACTGACGGGCGAAGCTGGTCAGGATCTCCGCATCAGGTCCGGTGAACCCGATGCCGTTGCGTTCGATAGTGGCCTCGCGGCATTGCTCATCAGCGGTCTGGTTCTGGTAGATTCGCATCAGCGCTCGCAAGGCCCAGCGGTCGTTGCTGGCGAGACGCTGGCGCAGTTGTTCGATGAGGTCTTTCTTGCTCATGGGTGGAGGAATGGGTTCGGGTTCATAAATCGGCGTTGAGCCGATCTCCCGTTGGCCTCGTCACCGTGGCGGCGTGTGTCGCGCCGTTTTGATCACCATATTGGCGCTCGAACACGGCCATGAATCCCTGCTGCTTGAGGTTCAAATCCCACTGGGTGGCGAAGTCGCGCAAATCACGCAAGAGCGCGGGATCGCGTGCTTCGATGAGTCCCGCTGGTGTGACGCTTGCCACCACCTGATAGCAGCCAAGGTAGCTGTTCTCGAAGGTGAGCGGTTTCCATGTCGTGCCTTGTTCCGCAGGAACTACGAGGAACGTGATCTCGGGATCACGCATGGCATCTCCGTTCTGTTCGCTGTAATGCGCGATGCTGAGTTCATACGAGCCGTTGGGATACGGGCCACCGATCACCTCGATCACCAACCGCATCAACGGCGGGTTCTCAAGGCGGAGGTAGCGGGTGCGGACAGCTTCAAAGCCGCCGTGTTGATCAATCATTTGTTGGATGTGTTGCATGGTCCTTCGTTGGTTCGGGTTCAGGGTTGATGGTGGTCGAGGTAGGATTCGAGATCGGCGAGCGCGGCCCGCACGCAGCCGCCGCAGCCCACGGCGATTTGTGAGGCCGTGAATGCAGGCACCGGCCAGTGCGTGCTGAGGAACGCGGCGAGTTCCTCCGTGGTCGGAGGCAGCAGCTTGATCGCTTGGAACCGCGTCTGGAACCGCTCAGTGAGCAGATCCAATTGCAGGTTGCTCGTGCCGAGGAACGCCCGGCCCGG
>CAILZI010000238.1 GCA_903838675.1 uncultured Verrucomicrobiota bacterium | reverse complement strand
TTCATACTCTGAATTTTTGAACGGGGTGAATATTGAGGAGATCAGATTGCGAAAGGATGCCGTCATCGCGGAGCTTAAAAATCCTCGTATCTCCATGATTTGCATGCCTGGTGACATGAGGAGTTCGCCTTTTGAAGTGCTCAACTTTAGTGATTATGAGCGCGAAGAGATTCAGGCTACAAGGAGGATTATTTCGAGCCTAGGTGGTGCCGCAGCACACTTTATCGACGTGGGGGCCAACACAGGCTTTTACAGCCTCGCTCACGCTCATTATTTTCCAGGCATTTCGGGTGTGGCATTTGAGCCGATTCCACAAACTTACGAAATCCTGCGGCGCAATTTCGAATTAAATAGTGTCCAGGCAATACGCCCTCTAAACCTCGGCGTTTCAGATAAAAAAGGGGAGCTGATTTTTTACAGCTATCCCAATCTTTCTGCTGCGGCAAGCCTGACCCGTCTCTATGATGCGGACAATGTTGTGGAGGTGCGTTGTGAGGTGGTGCGTCTTGGTGATTATTACCATGACCGCGCAGTCAAAGCTGACTTTATCAAATGTGATGTCGAAGGAGCAGAGTTGCTCGTTTTCCGAGGCGCTGAAAAGCTTCTCACACGCGACCGGCCAGTGGTCTTCTCCGAAATGCTGCGCAAGTGGTGCGCAAAATACGACTACCATCCCAATGATCTCATTCATTTCATGACGCAGCTGGGCTATGGCTGCTTTGTGATTAAAGGCGGTTGTTTAGAGAGCTGTCCGTGCGTTACAGAGCAAACGACGGATACCAATTACCTGTTTCTCCATGGCGAGAAACATGCGGAAATCATTGCCGGGTGGGCTCAGTAGTTTTTCCACATCATGCATTCCATCGCTCATGAGGATCTGCAGGAAATCCTGGCCAGCCCGCTTGATTGGCAGCGATTTCGACAAAAAACTGTGCTGATCACAGGGGCAAATGGCTGCCTTCCATCCTGCATGGTTGAGACGTTGCTCCAATTGAATAAAAACGCTGGAACTGAGTGTCGCGTCATTGGACTTGTGCGCAATCTGGACAAGGCCAGACAGCGCTTTTCAGACTACCTGGACTGTCCCGAGTTGTCATTCATTGTCAGTGACGTGGCCAAAGAGGTGAACATTACTCAAAGGTGTGACTTCATCATACACGCCGCCAGCCAGGCTAGTCCTAAGTACTACGGTCCGGACCCAGTCGGAACGATGACTGCAAATTTAATGGGAACCAGTCATCTCCTTGAGCTTGCTCGTAAGTGGGGGAGTGAAGGATTCCTGTTTTTAAGCAGTGGTGAAGTCTATGGCCAGGTGCCGCATGATAAAATACCAACACGCGAGTGTGACTACGGTTTTATTGACATCCTGAACCCGCGCTCCTGCTACGCTGAGTCCAAGCGGGCCGCTGAGACATTGGTCGCCTCTTATGCGCAGCAGTACAAGATTCCCGGTGTCATCGTCCGCCCTTTTCATACCTATGGTCCAGGCATGCCGGTGGACGATGGGCGTGTCTATGCCGATTTCGTGAACGACGTGGTTCAAAGGCGCAATATCATATTGCGCAGTGACGGCAGTGCCGTGCGTGCGTTCTGTTATCTCAGTGATGGAGTGAAAGCCTTTTTCACCATCCTGCTCAAAGGCCAGCCGGGGGAGGCTTATAATTCCGGCAATCCTGCTGCCGTCTGCAGTATTGCAGAGCTGGCTGAAACTCTGACATCGCTGTTCCCTGCCTGGAATCTTGGTGTGGAACGCCTGGGAACTCCCACGGCTGGCTATTTGCCCAGCCCTGTGTCTGTAAGCATACCTAATGTCGATCGCCTGATGGCCCTTGGTTGGAATCCTCGCTATTCCGTGGCAGAAGGTTTTGCTAGAACGGTTCGCTACTACAGTGAGCTGCAGTCTCATTCTTCGGTGCGCTAGTCCGTTGGAAATCTTGTTTTGGATCTCATGGCAATGACCAAGACTGCCGGCGGTAACGAGCGCTGAAATTCGCGATTGATTGGATGGTGATTCTGGGGTTTTGTGCCTCAACGAATTGCCCCATTCATCTCAATTCAAGACGATAAAAATGGAGGTTTCGGTTGGCACAGCAAGAGGTTTTTTAACAGGAGCTAGACATTTCCGAGTCCTTGGTCGAAGTACCCACCACAACTAGTTTTAACATCGACCTCCCCAACCACATGAAATCGACGAGCACCTTAAAGGCCATGGGCCAGCATGAGGCAAAGTACACGCCTGCAGAAAAAGGCGTCATCGATCAATTCTGTGAGACCTTTGAAAAATCGGCTGCGCCTTTGCCTCAGCGGCTGCAAAATTTTCCTCGGCATGCTCGTCGTCAGGACATCGCCCGTTTTCTAACTCGGTATGAGCTTTTTCAGCTTGCCTTGCCGGCACACGGAAACATCGTCGAGTGTGGTGTGTTCGCTGGTGGCGGATTGATGAGCTGGCTCCATTTTTCAAGCATACTCGAACCTTATAATCATACCCGCCGCATTGTTGGTTTTGATACATTTGAAGGATTTCCTTCTGTGCATGAGAAGGACACGCAATCAGGCTCCTCCGATCATCTGCACAAGGATGCTTTTAATATCAGCCCCAGCATGAAGGATGAGATCGCTGGACTGGCTGCACTTCACGATAAAAACCGTCCATTGGGGCACATTCCAAAGATCGATCTCGTCGCGGGTGACGCCTGCAAAACCATCCCTGAATATGTTGCCGGGCATCCCAGCTTGCTGATCAGTTTGCTCTACCTCGATTTCGATATTTACGCTCCAACGATGAGTGCGCTCGAGCATCTTTTCCCACGTGTCGTCAAAGGTGGCATTGTCGCGTTTGATGAGCTTAACTGTCCGGAGTTTCCAGGGGAGACCACCGCGCTCATGGAATCCTTTGACCTCAGGCAAATTGAACTCAAGCGCACTAACCTCGACCCGCATATCTCCTATTTTATCAAGTGAGCCTCGATTCGACAGCGCTGGCGGGACAGATCCGTATTGAAGCTGTTCGTATGGTGGCGCGGGCAAATGCCTCGCACATCGGCGGTGCGCTTTCGATGGCGGATATCATTGCCGTGCTTTACGCTGAAGTCCTACACGTCCGTGCCGAAGAGCCAGTTTGGCCCGTGCGGGACCGCTTTCTTTTGAGCAAGGGGCATTCATGCACTGCTCTCTATGCAGCTCTGGCTCTTTGTCGTTTTTTTCCGATCGATGAGCTTGAAACCTATGCGCAGGATGGCTCGCGGCTCATGGCCCACATCAGCCACAAGATCCCTGGTGTGGAATTTTCCACTGGTTCTCTTGGACATGGTCTGCCTTTTGGATGTGGCAAAGCGCTGGCCGCAAAACGGTCCGGCGCTGCCTGGCGCACTTTTGTGATGTTGAGCGATGGTGAACTTGACGAAGGCTCCAATTGGGAGGCCATTCTTTTCGCGCCCCAGCATCGGCTCGACAACCTCATCGCCATCGTTGACTACAACAAAATCCAAAGCCTTGGCTCAGTAGCAGAGGTGATGGAACTTGATCCGCTTGCGGACAAGTTCCGCGCTTTCCGCTGGTCAGTGCGTGAAGTCGATGGCCATGATCACGCCGCCATACGTGAGGCGCTCTCCTCGGTTCCTTGGGAGGTCGGCAGGCCCTCGGTGCTCATAGCCCACACAATCAAAGGCAAAGGCGTGGACTTCATGGAGAACAACCTTCAGTGGCATTACTCGTCTCCAAAGGGCGAGCAGCTCTCATCAGCACTTTTACAACTTGGTGGTGACTCATGAGAACTGCTTTCATCAATGAACTGACCGTTCAGGCACGAACTCATCCCGAAATTTTTCTAGTGGTTGGTGATCTTGGCTTCTCCGTGATTGAGCCCTTTGCGCGCGAATTTCCAGGTCGCTTTCTCAACGCCGGTGTGGCAGAACAAAACATGACGGGAGTCGCAGCCGGCCTCGCATCAGAAGGCTACCATGTCTTCACCTATTCCATTGCCAATTTCCCAACCTTGCGCTGTCTCGAGCAGATTCGTAACGACGTATGCTACCATCGGTTACCGGTGACCGTCGTCGCTGTCGGTGGTGGGCTTGCTTACGGCAACCTCGGGTATTCGCACCATGCCGTACAAGATTTGGCGATCATGAGGACACTGCCAAACATCACGGTCCTGGCTCCCGGAGATCCCGGTGAGACCAAGGAATGTGTCTCGTGGCTCGCGGATCATCCCGGGCCATCTTATCTACGCATCGGCAAGGCAGGGGAAAAAAAGCTGCATGATGTGAAAGGCATCGCGAATGGGCCTCTCCTGGTTCGAGGGACTTACTCTGATCGTGTCGCGCTCGTTTCAACGGGAGGCATTCTCGACGAAACGCTGGTTGCTGCTGATATTCTCGCGAGAGGCGGGAAGTCTGTGGCTGTCTACTCGCTGCCGTGGCTCAAGCCACTCAGTGAGGCGCACTTGGGCGTGCTGAAAAATCATGAGTGCATCGTGGCTGTTGAGGAGCACGTCGTGGAGGGGGGGCTTGCCGCTGCTCTGCGCGAAAATCTGCCTCAGTCATTGCCCGTGCATTCCATTTCTGTGGGTGACGCTGCCTCGGCCTTGGTGGGCTCTCAGACGTTTTTGCGAAATGCGGCAGGTGTGTCCAGCAGCCACATTGCCACCACTTGCCTAGCCTTGCTGTCATGAAAACTTCACATCCACCGCAAATAAGTTATTTGGTGTTCGCTTACAACGAAGAGGCTCGCATCAGAGCCGTGCTTGATCAGGCGCTGGCTTGGGCGGACGAGGTGGTTGTCATCGACAAGTCATCTACTGACAAAACGAGCGAAATCTGTGAAAGCTACGGATCCAAGATCAAACATTTGATTTTCCCTTACTCAACTCAAGGGCAGGATGATTTTCAGGCATTGGTTGCAGCTACGAGTTGTGAATGGATCTATTTTGCCACCGCATCGGAAATCCCGACTAAACGTCTCATCGAAAGCTGTCGTGAACTTCTGCGGACTCGCGGACCTGATCTTGATTTGATTTATGTTCCACGGAAGCGCTACATGTATGGTGTTCACACACCCTATGGCAAACTGGCGGATGTGACGGACTACCCGTTCCTTATTCACCGGACTCGCGCTCGAGTGAGAGATCGGATTCACACCAATTTCGCAGCCACTGAAAAGTCGCGGGCTGGACGCATTGAATATTCGGAGGACTGCTGTGTCCACCATCTCTCATACCCAACCGTGGCCGCCTGCATGCATAGCCACAGCCAGTACATGCAGGTGCAGGCGCTGCAGACGCCGGATGCAGAGCTGGATTTTCTGATTCAAAGCCAGTTGCGTGAGGGTGTTGAACTGCTTGAAGAGATCTGCGTCTTGCAGGATGCCAAAGCTGCAGTCGGGGAGGCATGGCTGGGGCATTACTGCACATTGGCAATTCTGCGTTTTGGTCTTTGTCTGCACTTCTGGGAGAAGCGACGCTCCACAGATGTGAAAAAGCACTATCAGGAACTGGCGGCAGCGTTGCTGAATAATGAATGGAGTGTGAATCCCAAAATGCCTCTGCCACAATTGCACGTGGCTGGCCATGATATGCCGACAATCACTTCCAGAACGACCATGAATCGCCTGGTCAGAGCAGTATTGCCAACAAAGATCCGCAACACCATCCGCAAGCGTCTGCAGTTATTGGTGACTTGGTTCAAATGAAAACTGCCTGGCAATCTTTTGGAACATGAGAGCTGCCATGCCCTCGTAGCTATGCTCCGTGCCAGATTCACTCGCCAGATAGGCCCTTCCTTTCTGGATGATTTTCTGTGCCTGATCTTCCGTCATCTCATTCAGATAGTGCTCTAGATCAGACATCTTTTTAGGCGCTTCGCTAAACTGGGTGGGTAAAAGCAGAAGGGATTTTGAGGTTTAGGTCTCCAGCCATCCAGTAGCAGATGGCCTTGAGGTTCTCGAAGTTACGGAAGCCGCGTGCACGACGGCGGGCAGTTTGAATGATGCCGT
>CAILZI010000237.1 GCA_903838675.1 uncultured Verrucomicrobiota bacterium | reverse complement strand
GCGCAAGGCAGGTGAAGACCTCAACAAGCAGCTCAATGCACTGCCTGCCACGGACCCCGCCCGTAAAGATCTTGTGGCGCAGATCAAGGCCAACTTCGGCCAGCAAAAGCCGATCAATGATGAAGTCAAAAAGATGGCCGACACCGTGCAGTTCTATCAGGAAATGGGCGGCCTCGTGGGACGAATCGCCCTGGCCATCCTGCTCATCGTCGGCATCAGCCGCGTGGCCTTGTTAAAGGTCTTCCAAGTTCCCGCCCTCATCATCCTGCCGCTGACCTACTTCTATTTCTTCGAGCAGGGCGGCAACACCTTCCTCTGGGCGTATGGCGTCTGCGGACTCCTCACCGTCGCACAGTTCAGCTACTTCGGTGAATACCTGCCCAAGGTGTTCCCCATGCATCTGCGCGGCACCGGCGGCAGCTTCGCCACGAATGTTGGCGGTCGCATGATCGGCACCAGCATGGCCTTTGTGACCACCAATCTCGTCGCCCCCATGCTCGCAGGCACCGGCCCGATGCTGCCCATGCATGTGGCCAAAGCCGCAGGCATTGTCGCCACCGGCATCGTCGTGCTGGGTTTCTTCATCGGCTTCCTCCTGCCAGAACCGAAGGCCGAAGAAGTTTAAAGAATGCTCCGTGCCTCGCTCAAAAGCCTGGCCTTTGGCATCCTGCTTTTCAGCGGGTCGGTGATTCTGTTCATGTCACACGCATCAACGCCCGACTATCGGGCGTTGTTTTGGAGCCTTCTGCCCTTCGCAGCAGTCCATGTGGCGCTCGCAGTTTTCTTTTTCATGCACGCTTCGGTTTGGGGAAAAGGGTGCCTTGGGGTGTGCTCCTCGCTGGCGCTTCTTTCATTCCTCGATCTCACCATGCGCATCTGGCTGCACTTCAGTCTCCTGTCGTGGCTGCTGCGAGACGTCCTCGGCATTGACCTTTGAACAACTCGACTTCATGGCGCTGTACTCCTGCCGCCATGACTCGCTCCTTTGTCCTTGCCTCCATGCGTCTTGCCGAACCGTCAGAAACCCGTGCAACGAGGTCATGACCACCCTGGGATTTCCCCATCCCCAACGGGGATGCGTCATGAAGCCCAGGGCCGCCGAGCCTTGGCGAGGTGCCCCTGGGTAAGCAGGCCGGCCATCTGGAAAGCAAACCCAACGCTTCATCACATCCCACGCCCACCAGCAGCGTCTGCAATAAGCTCCGCCGCACATTGGCACGGTGATCAGACAGAGCTCCTGGACCATCCCAGACTCTCGATGCCCCCATAACCGAGTGCCATTTCTACCTGTCAGCTTTTTTCTAACTGGCGCTTGTCTCGTTTCTGGAACTGACCCTTCGACTTTGGTTCCATATCGGCGTCTTCTAATTCTCAGGTATGGCTTCGCACTGTGAGCTTTGAACAACCCGGCATCATGGCGGCATGCTCCTGCCGCCATGATTCGCTCACTCCTCCCATTATTCGTCTGCCTCGCCACCTTCACGCTCCGCGCGGAGGATCAAAACGACGGCAAGCTGCGCATTATCTGAACTGCTCGTCAAACTCTACGGCCCCGAGGCCAGCAAAGCGGTGAAATACGCCGAAACCTTCGAAGTCTGCGAATACGGCCACCGCCCCAGCGCCGCCGAGATCAAACAGCTCTTACCATTTTATCCCGCTCAGTGATCCCAACCAGACGTGCCCGAAAACCTCATGCCAAAGGGTTTAAAAATCCGGGTTGGACAGAAACAAAAAATCCAGAGTCCGAAGTCCTCGGAATTTTTTACCCTTAATCTTTTACCTTTTCATTCTGTCTCCGAACAATCCGCCCAACGCACCAGACATTCTCCGCCTCCAAGAACATGCTAGGATGCCCGCCTCCAAGTCGCTGCCTAGCGGCTGGCATTTGCAGTGGCAATGCGCCCGGAAACGGCTATGAACACAGCCCACTCATCCGTACGACCATGCAACCGACGCCCGCAGCCCCAGAACATTCCGAGTCCGAACTCCTTCAATTCCGCCGCGAAAAGCTCGACGGACTGGTGAAGGCCGGACTGGACCCCTTCGGCGGCCGCTTTGACACCACCCATCAGCCCGGCGCGCTGAAGGCAGACTTCACGGAAGCACTCGATGTCCGCGTCGCCGGCCGCATTCTCTCCCGTCGTGAGATGGGCAAGGCCACCTTCTTCGACCTCGGCGACATCACCGGCCGCATGCAGTGCTACCTCAGCAAAGGCGACGTCGGCGACGAAGCCTACGTACAGTTCAATCAGCTCATCGACATCGGCGATTTCGTCGGCGTGGAAGGCTTCACCTTCATCACCAAGCGCGGTGAAAAATCCATCCACGTCAAAAAACTCACCCCCCTCTCCAAAGCCCTGCGCCCCCTGCCGGACAAATGGCACGGCGTCACCGACAAGGAGATCAAGTACCGCCAGCGCTACCTCGACCTCATTTCCAATGACCGCAGCCGCGAGATCTTCGTGACCCGCAGCAAGATGGTCGCCGCCATCCGCAGCTACATGCAGGAGCGCGGCTTCCTCGAAGTCGAAACCCCCATGATGCAGGACGTCCCCGGCGGTGCCGCAGCCAAGCCCTTCGAAACCTTCTTCCACGCACTCAATCAGCAGATGTTCCTCCGCATCGCGCCGGAGCTCTATCTGAAGCGCCTGCTCGTCGCTGGTTTCACCCAGATCTTTGAACTCAACCGCAACTTCCGCAACGAAGGCCTCAGCCGCCGTCACAATCCCGAGTTCACCATGATCGAGGCCTACTGGGCCTACGCCGACTTCGAAAAAATGGCCGATCTCGTCGAAGGCATGATCTGCCACCTCGCAGAAAACTTCTGCGGCGGCCTCAAGATCGAGCACAAGGACGAAGAAGGCGCCGTCACCAAATCCATCGACCTCTCCCGCCCATGGCGTCGTGCCCGCTACACCGATCTCCTCAAAGGCGTCGATCCAAAGTGGTATGAGTACACCCCCGAAGAGCGCAAAGCCCGCGCGAAGGAACTCGGCGTCGAGATCGGAGCCAACTTCGAAGACTACGAAGTCACCCAGCACGTCTTCGAGCGCCTCATCGAAGCCAAGCAGTTCGATCCCCTCTACGTCACTCACTGCCCGAAAGAACTCGTCCCCCTGGCCAAGCAGAACGCCACAGACAGCTCCATCGTCGATGTGTACGAACTCATCATCAACGGCCAGGAAATCAGCCCTGGTTACTCCGAACTGAACGACCCCATCGTCCAGCGCGAGCGCCTGGAGCATCAGGCCGGTGAAGAAACCCAGAAGATCGACGAAGAGTTCATCCTCGCCCTCGAACACGGCATGCCCCCCGCCGGCGGCATCGGCATCGGCATCGACCGCCTCATCATGATGCTCACCGGTGCCGAAAGCATCCGCGACGTCATCCTCTTCCCCCAGTTGAAGCGGAAGGACTAAGGCCTGTTTGAAAACCTAGGTCGAGCGCCCGGTACAAGTTCATGCCATCTGATGGCAGACTTTAAGCCGCATGCCCTTCCCTCCGAAAGCGCGTAGCGCTGAAACTACCGTAGCCGTGGGTGCCAACCCACGGAACCGCATCACCCATGCCTGCCAATTTCGTGGAACCGCGTAGCGGTGACACAATACGCCTCGACACGCAATCTAGACTGGGCCGCATCAACGACCCGCGCTGATCAATTCTTCCCCGTCTTGCCCGCATCCAAAAACTCAATCGCCTTCTTGAGCCACTCCGCCTTCGGCGGCTGATGCCCCTGCCCCGGCACGTTCATCAGCTCCACCGCTTTAAAACCTTCCTTCTTAAACCCATTCTCAAACACCGCGCTCGTGTTCTTCAGATTGAAATCCTTCTCTCCGGTCACAAGCACGTAGCGGCACTGGTCCTTCGCCAGCGCGGCGATCTCCTCATGCGGAATGTAGCGCGCCTCAAACACCTCCGTCTTGTCGAGGCTGACGATGTCCGTGTAAAAATTCACCCCCATGAAGGCGATGGCACCCGTGAACATGTCCGCATACGTCACACCCAGCATGCTGGCCACACGCGCACCGCCTGAGAAGCCGGAGACATACACACGCTTGTCATCGATGTCATAGAGCTCACGCATGTTGTCGTTCGCATCCACCGCCATGCGCATGCGGGCAAAGACTTCGCGATTGTTGCCGGAATTGTGCGCGCCCACAAAGATCAGCTTCTTCTCCGCCAGCACGGCCTCCCATTCCGGTGAAATCGAAGGTGCAGGGCTGGGACTGACCCAGATGAAAAGTCCATGCGGATCACCCTTCTTGTATTTCTTCGGGACGATGATGTCGAATTTCTCCATGCTCACGTTGTAGGGCGGCGGCGTTTCCGCCGCGTGCATGCGCATCTTGATC
Source organism: uncultured Verrucomicrobiota bacterium (assembly GCA_903838675.1). Classification (GTDB taxonomy): domain Bacteria; phylum Verrucomicrobiota; class Verrucomicrobiia; order Verrucomicrobiales; family Verrucomicrobiaceae; genus Prosthecobacter. The sequence continues at coordinate 7,106 of CAILZI010000237.1, read as the reverse complement.
TGCGCATTGTCGGAGACCTGCGGCGAAACTTTGAAGGAGATCGGCGAACGAACCCCCGGCTTGATGGCGTCATCGGCGCTTTTCTTCGCATCAGCAGCAAAGCTGAAAACGGCCAGGAATGGGAGGATCAGGAAGGATCGGAACATGGGCCGATCAAAGCGGCTTCGTCTACGGCTGTCGATCCTGAAATCATGCAATCTCTTGGCCACGGCAGTCGTTCACGGGCCCATGAAGCACCTGCTCTGCCTCCTTCTCTTCAGCCTGCCCCTGCACGCGGCTGATCGTGCGCCAAACATCGTCTTCATTCTCGCCGATGACCTCGGCTACACCGACGTCGCCTGCTTTGGCTCCAAATACTACGAGACGCCCAACATCGACAAACTCGCTTCCCAGGGCATGAAGCTGACACGCCACCACCACTGCCAGAACTGCCAGCCCACCCGCGCAGCCCTGATGAGCGGACAGCACTCCCCCCGCACCGGCATCTACACCGTCGGCGGCATCGACCGCTTTGGTTGGGAATCTCGCCCTCTGCGCCCGGTGGACAATGTGCAGGAACTGCCGCTGGAAAAAATCACCATCGCTCAAACCATGAAGCAGGCCGGTTACGCCACCGGAATGTTTGGCAAATGGCACCTGGGCGAGAAGGGCCAGCATCACCCCGCCCAGCGTGGTTTCGACGAAGCCATCGTCTCCATGGGCAGGCACTTCGATTTCAAAACCCAGCCTCCGGTGGAATACCCCAAAGGCGAATACCTCGCTGACTTTCTCACCGACAAAGCCGTCGATTTCATCCAGCGCCACAAGGACACCCCCTTCTTCCTCTACCTTCCCCATTTCGGCGTCCATTCACCCTTCGAAGCGAAGGAGAACCTCATCGCCCGCTTCAAGGACAAGCCCCCTGTCGGCGGTCATCACAGCCCGGTGTATGCGGCCATGATCGCCAGCGTGGACGAAAGTGTCGGCCGCGTCATGGCCACACTCGACGAACTCAAACTCGCCGACAACACCGTGCTCATTTTCGCCAGCGACAACGGCGGCGTGGGCGGCTATGCCCGCGAAGGCCTCAAAAAAACCGGCGACATCACCGACAACGCCCCGCTGCGCAGCGGCAAAGGCAGCCTCTATGAAGGCGGCACCCGCGTCCCCTTCATCGTCCGCTGGCCCGGCGTAACGAAGCCCGGCTCTAGCAGCGATGTCCCGAGTATCCACGTCGATCTCTACCCCACCTTCGCAGAGATCGGCAAAGCCACCCCTCCCGCCAATCAGCCCCTCGATGGCGAAAGCCTCGTCCCCGTCTTTCGCGATGCCTCCACCAGTCTGAAGCGCGACGCCATCTACCAGCACTTCCCCGGCTACCTCGGCGCCGGCGCAGGCACCTGGCGCACCACCCCCGTCGGCCTCATCGAAGAAGGCGACTGGAAGCTCATGGAGTTCTTCGAAGACGGCCGCCTCGAGTTGTACAACCTCAAAGACGACATCGGCGAACAAAAGAACCTCGCCACCGAGAATCCCGGCAAGACCAAGGAACTTCACACAAAGATGATCGCATGGCGCGAATCAATCAAAGCACCCATGCCCACGAAAAACGAGCAGCAGACCACCGCCGAACCGAAGAAAAAGGGCAAAGGCAAAAAGCAGCAGGCGGACTGAAATAGCTCACTTTTTACGCGCCAGATACACAAACGCTGGCGGCACATTGCCCCACACGACCCGGCTGGTTTCCACGCCATGCGTCATCTCATGCAGCAGCGAACGAAACTGCCTGCCTCCGGGCAGCTTGTGAAAGCCCCAGTAGGCAAAGGTCGCAAAGCATCCGCCCGGGGCGAGGTGCGGCAGCACATTATTCAGGATCGCCTCCTGCAGACAACGCGGAAACGCCGTCCACGGCAGACCGCTCACAATGGTGTCAAATTTCTCCCCGGCAGGCAGCACCTGGCTGAAATCAAACTCTTGCGCTCCGGCGCATTCAAAGCGCATCTTGGGAAACCGTGGCCGCAGTTGCTGCACAAAGGTGTCGATCAGTTCGATGCCCACATAGTCTGAATTATGCGGCATGGCGTCCGCAATCGCGCCAGTAAAAGCACCTGTGCCTGGTCCAAGTTCCAGAATACGTTTCGACTGCCACACTCCCGCAGCCTCCATCATGCGCTCCGCCAGTGCTGTACTGGATGGCGCCACCGCTCCGATGGTCTTCCAGTTATGACGCAGTTCTTTGACAAAGGTGACGGCAGACATTGGGGGCCGATGTTAACGAGTTCGAGCAATGGTGCGAGAGCTTTTGCAAGGTAATGGACTGCCTGGCAGGGATTTATTTTGCAATCTCCGCCGCGATCCGCTGCCGGCATTCCTCCGCCGACTTCGTGTACGGATGCCCCGCACCCAGGCTTTTTTTGAAGCCTGCCCCTGCGCGTTGCATCAAAACCAGCGCTTCCTGGTATTTGGCCTGCGCCTCAAGGCACAACGCCAGATTGAAACAGCTCATGAAGACATCCGCATGTTTCTCTCCCAGCACCTTCTCACGCAGCGCCAGCACCGTGCGGTGTTCCTTCTCTGCCTCGGCATGGCGCTCCTGCTCTTGCAGCACCGCCGCCAGATTGTTCCGGCTCGCCAGAGTCTTGGGATGCTGTGCTCCGAGCAGACGCTCCCTCAGCGCCAGCACCGCCCGGTGTTCCTTTTCCGCCTCGGCATGCCGGCCTTGGTCATTCAGCGCCGTGGCAAGGTTGTTGCGGCAGTCCAGTGTGTCCAAATTTTCAGGCCCCAAAAGACGCTCACGCACAGCCAGCACAGCACGGTACTCGCGCACCGCTTCCGCATGCCGGCCCTGTTCCTGCAGCGTGGCCGCCAGATTGTTCCGGCTTAGCAAGGTGTCAGGATGTTCCTTGCCCAGCACCCGCTCACGTATCGCCAGCACGGCTCGGTTTTCTTTTTCCGCCTCCGCATATTTGCCTTCCTCAGCCAGCGTGGCTGCCAGATCACTCCGGCTCACCAAGGTGTCCGGATGTTCTTTGCCAAACACTTCACGACAGGTGGCCACGATCTCTCGCAGTTCTGCCTCCGCCTCCACCAACCGGCCCTGCGCAGACATCGCGGCCGCGCTCTGGTAATCCTGTTGCAGCTTGATCAAGCGTCCCGTCTCGTTCGTCATGGCCGCCTTCTGCGACTGCGCACTCAATCCAGCCCACGGCAGCAGGCCGGCAGCTGACATCACCAATGATAGGCGAATTTTGTGCATGTGCGTTGCAGGATATTGCGGATGGGAAGACGGTGAAGCAAGACTAAAATCCGGTCAGACGCTGCTCTCATAGGTGAAAATGACTGATGCAAAACTTCTAAACTTTGAACGCCTTGCAGGTGTCTGAATCCAATACGGGACTGTCAGTTCGCTGACTTCAAGACCACCACCAACCTATGAAAACCCGCTTCAGACTCCTTTGTTACTCTGCCTTTCATCTTTCCACGGCTTTGTTCCTGACCCAGTGCGCCAGCCACAGAAATGGATCGGTGGAGACGGTACGCGCGGCCAGGGCCACTCCCACCGGAAACGTCACGGTTAAAGCCTATGGAGACATGACAATCGCTACACGCAGGCTGATCCATCATCCGCTCACCAACAAGGACATCGGCAAGGTCTACGAAGAAATCACCATGGTCTCCCCTCGCGGCACTTCGGTCGAGGAACGCGTCATCGTACGCGCCTATCCCAAACTTGAGACCAACGTCGTCTCCAAATGACAGACTGCAGGCCCTGTCCCTGCTGAACTGACAGTTTTGACCGCCGCAGGCTGTGTGCTTGACGTGTGTGGTGCTTTGCAGCGAGACTTCGCGCCACACACGCCATGCCTTTCCTCCTCGACGCGATCGTCATCCTTGGTTACTTCGCCCTGATCATTGGCATCGGCCTTTCACAGCGCAGCAAAAGCGGCAGCGTGGAAGGCTTCACCCTCGGCGACCGGCAGATTGCCTGGTGGGCCGTACTCGCCTCCATCCTCGCGGCGGAGATCAGTGCAGGCACATTCTTCGGCGCTCCCGGAGAGGGCTATGCGCTGCGCAACTTCACCTACATCCAGCTCATCGTCGGCTATCTGCTCGCGCGCGTGGTCGTCAGCGCCGTGTTCATTCCAGCCTACTACCGGCACAATGTCGTCAGCATCTATGAGTTCCTCGGGCAGCGTTTCGGCCCGCGCACACGCCGGCTGACTTCGGCGGTGTTTCTCGTCACCCGCGTGCTCGCCAGCGGCACCCGCCTTTGGGTGCCCAGCATGCTTCTCGTGCTGGTCTGGCATCTGCAATATCCCGGTGAAGTCCTGTCGCCCATGAAGGAGTTCCTCCTCACCGGCGGTGCGCTTGTGTTCGTTACACTCGCCACCGCGCTGTACACCTCCATCGGCGGCATTCGTGCAGTGATCTGGACCGACGTGATTCAAATCATCGTGCTCATCTGCGCCCTCGGCTTTTCCTTGTTTTATCTCCTGGGCCACATCCCCGGTGGTTGGGCCGGTGCCACCAAACTGCTGACCGGAGACAAAGACCTCCTCTTCTGGGACTGGGGTTTCAAGGAAGGCGCAGGCGTCTGGGGCAACATCAAAGGCATCCTCGAGCAGGAGTACACCGTCTGGGCTGCATTCCTCGGCTCCACCTTCGTCACACTCGCCACCCACGGCACCGATCAAGACATGGTGCAGCGCATGCTCACCGCCAAAAACAAAAATCAGAGCGCCATGGCCACCATCCTCTCCGGCCTGGCCGATGTGCCCATCACGCTCGTCGTCCTCGCCATCGGCATCCTCCTTTGGGTTTACTACCAGCAGAACCCGGATGTCACCTTGCCACGCAGTGAATCCGGCATCGTCTCCGCAAACAAAGTTTTTCCCCACTTCATCCTCACCGTCATGCCCGGCGGCATTCGCGGCCTCGTGCTCGCCGGTGTCCTCGCCACTGCGATGGGTTCTCTCAGCACCGCGCTCAATGCCCTCGCCACCAGCTACGTGCGCGATTTCCACTTCCGCTGGTTCGGCGAACCCGCGACCGATGCAGGCCGCGTTCGCGTGCTGCGCTTCGGCACCGTGCTCTTTGCCGGTCTGCTCATCTCCGTGGCACTGGGCACCGCCTGGGTCACTTCGCACAATCCCACCCTGCGCATCCTCCCCATCATCCTCGGCATCTTCGGCTACACCTACGGCTCGCTGCTCGGTGTGTTCATGGTCGGCCTTTTCACCCGCTCACGCGGCAATGATTTTGGCAACACCCTCGCCATGCTCGCCGGTTTCATTGTCGTCGCCTACCTCAGCGGCCTCGACATCGACATCCTGAAACTCATCAACACCCAAAGCACCTGGAAGCACGCCGACTGGGTGCCCGTCATCGAGTTCCCCTGGCGCATCATGTTCGGCACCGTCGTCACCTTCAGCATCGCCATTCTCTTCCGCACCCCCGCTCAAACCCAGGCGGACCTTCAAAGGTAAATCGTCCTCGTCCTCCTACTCGAACTCAGCCTGCCCTTCGTAACGCGAAGGATGGGTCCTCGCTCCTGCCGCTCCACATCTTCGCAACTCTCCCGGCTCTTCTGAGTACGTAGTTCGGGCTTTCGTGTCCTCCGTAGCTCGAAGAGCGAAGGAGGAAGCCCGTTCCGGGAGCCCCGCATCACTCCAGATTTGAAACCAGCCAGCGCACGTTTTGTAGTACCGGCTTTAGCCGGAATCTGGAAACCTAGTTCGTGCAAACAGCTCCCGCATAAACTCCCTCTGTTACTCTCCGTCCCACAATCCAGCCTCCTTGAATTCAGACGCTCTGCGGTGCAAACGATTCCACTGAAAAACGGGAATGGATGGCCTCGGAGCCGAGCGAATCAACACACGGAATATTCAAAAAGGAGCATTCCACGTCCTTCACTCCAAAGGTGAAGCAACGATCTTGAGCATTGTTCTGATTTTCCGTCTGTTCCGCGTATTCCGTAGGCCACCTTATCCGGTTCTAGGTTCAGCCCCCCAGCACACACCCACAAAAAAGCGCGGACCGTTTCCAGTCCGCGCCTTTCTTGATTTTTTAGGCGTCCTCAAATCGAAGCCGCCTTCCACCACTCTTACGAGTAGCTGGCCTGCTGGCCCTTGATGTCGCGCTTCTTGATCCACGGCATCAGGCTGCGGAGGCGTGCACCGGTCTTCTCGATCGGGTGCTTCTCGCCGTCCTTGAGCAGCTTGTTGAACTTCTTGTACCCGGTCTTCGTTTCGCGGATCCACTCCTTGGCAAACTTGCCGGACTGGATGTCCTTGAGGGCTTCCTTCATGCGCTTCTTCACCGACTTGTCGATGATTTTCGGACCGACCTTGACGTCGCCCCACTTGGCGGTTTCGGAGATCGAGAAACGCATGCCAGCGATGCCGGACTCGTTCATCAGATCCACGATCAGCTTCAATTCGTGCAAGCACTCAAAGTAAGCCATCTCAGGTGCGTAACCGGCTTCCACCAGCACTTCAAAGCCGGCCTGCACCAGCGCGCTGGCACCGCCGCAAAGCACGGTCTGCTCGCCGAAGAGATCGGTTTCGGTTTCTTCCTTGAAGGTCGTTTCGAGCACACCACCACGGGTGCCGCCGATGCCGTGTGCCCAGGCGAGGGCGATCTTCTTGGCCTGCTTGTCAGCGTTCTGATAGATGGCGATCAGGGCGGGGACGCCTTTGCCTTCCGTATACTGACGGCGCACGATGTGGCCGGGGCCTTTCGGGGCCACCATGATCACGTTCACGTCCGTTGGAACGATGATCGTCTTGAAATGGATGGCGAAGCCGTGGCTGAACAGCAGGGTCTTGCCCTTGGTCAGGTAGGGCTTGATGTCCTTGTCGAACACACCGGCGATTTTGGTGTCCGGCACGGCCACGAAGATCACGTCAGCTTTCTTGACGGCTTCAGCGGTGTCATAGACCTTGAGGCCCTTTTCTTCAGCCACTGCGCGGCTCTTGCTGCCGGGGTAAAGGCCGATGATCACATTGACGCCGCTCTCTTTGAGGTTCAGGGCGTGGGCGTGGCCTTGGGAGCCGAAGCCGATCACAGCGCAGGTCTTGCCTTTGAGCGGTGCAAGGCTGGCGTCTTTTTCAGTATAGATTTTCGCG
>CAILZI010000236.1 GCA_903838675.1 uncultured Verrucomicrobiota bacterium | reverse complement strand
TTGCCTCACGGCGTGGCGCGGAGGAAATCATCCTCGGCGGGCGCGTGTCCATCAACGGACACGTCATCACCGAGCTTGCCACCCAGGTGCAGCCTGAGGACAAGGTGGTCGTCGATGGCTCTCCGGTGCGTACCGAGACGCCTGTCGTTCTCGTTTTGAACAAGCCGAAAGGCTACCTGTGCTCCCGTGGGGACAAGCAGGACCGCATGACGATTTACGATCTGCTGCCGCTGCGGTACCAGAATCTGCACCATGTGGGCCGCCTCGACAAAGACAGCGAGGGCCTGATTCTCCTGACCAATCGCGGAGATCTTTCCCACCGGATCATTCACCCGAGCCAGGGTGCTGAAAAAGAATACGAAGTGGTCGTCGATCAGTCACTGAACGTGGACGTGATGGCGAAACTGGTCAAAGGCATGATGACCGAGGAAGGTTTCGCCCGGGCGGAACGCGCCTGGATGGACACCGATTATCGGGCGCACATCGTTCTCAAGATGGGGCTGAAGCGTCAGATCCGCATGATGCTTTATTATCTCGGCTACGAGGTGACACGCCTGACGCGCATCCGCATTGGCTGGCTGAAGCTGCATGGCCTGGCCAAGGGCGCGTACAAAGAACTTACTCCCACGGAGGTCGAACGCTTCTTCAAGGAAGAGCCGGCCAAACCGAAACTGGAGCGCAGCAAACCTGGCGAGGAAAAGGATGACGGGATCGAAGATCACCGTCCGGCACGCAAGCGTGCTCCGACTCGTGGACCTGAAGCTGAAGCCCGCGAGCCGCGTGGTTTCAAGCCCAGCCGTGGAAAGAAGAGCGGCCCTACGGCCCGCTTTTCTGAAGAGAAGCCTTCCCGATTCAAGCCCAAGTCCAGGACCTTCAGCCCGCGCTCACGCTCAAGCGAAACGGGGCGGGACGAAAAACCACGGGGCCGGTCAGGTCCGCCAGCTCGCCGTCCAGCTCCACGGGGGCCTCGCCGCGGTCCGTCGTCACGGTGAACTCATGGGTCTGGATGTAGTCCAGATACTCACACTCGTGGTAGCCGTCGAGGAGCATGCCGCGCAGCACCTGGATGAATTCCATCCCGCCCAGGCCGCGAAAGATGAGGAGATCAAGTTTGCCGTCGGTGTGTGAGGCATGGCGGAACAGCGGGAAAGGCCCGCCGTAATGTCTGCCATTCCCCACGAGCACCACGGTGCCGAGCATCGGTGCTTTGCCTTCGATTTTGACATGGAGGGTTGGCGGGGTCCGCATCAGCACGTTCACAGCACTCATGACGTAGCTGAGCGGGCCGTATTTTTTCTTCGCCTCCCAGGAGGTTTCCTGCACGATCTGGGCGTCGAGTCCCACCCCGGCGAGCTGGGCGAAGTACATGTCGTTGGCCATCCACAGATCGACCTCACGGCGTTTGCCGCTCGTGATTTCCCGCCAGCAGCTTTCGATGTCGCGGCCAGGAAGTTTGAGCTCTACGGAAAACACATTCATGGTTCCGAGCGGTAAAACGCCGAGAGCCGTGTGCTTTTCACCGGGTTTGCGGCGTGCATTGGCCCGGCAGATGCCCTGCAGCACTTCGTTCATGGTGCCGTCGCCACCGGCGGCCACGACGAGTTCATGATTTTGCGCCAGTTCTTCGGCGATGGCGGTGGCATCGGCGGGACCTTTGGTCAGGTGCAGCTCAGGTTCTGGCGAGAGCCTGCGCAGGGCATGCTCCAGCGAGGCAGCCTTCGTGCTGCGGGCGGCGGGGTTGAGAATGACCGGAATGGGCATGGTGGGCGGCATTCATGGCACGTTGCTCGCAACTTCGCAAAGTCTCATGCCCGCCCGCTTGTGAAACTTTTCACAAAATCGGGTTGCCCCTCTCCGAGCGGCTCCGATAATCGCGCTTAGCCCCTTTCCCCTTCGCTCATGCCTGCCCCCGCCGAAGCCCCCGCCCCCGTTGCTGCTCCACCGCCTGCCGATCTCGTGAATGTTCAGATCGACGGAGTCTGGCACAAGTTCCCCAAAGGCACTCGCATGATCGAAGCATGCAAGCAGGCCAAAAAGGAAGTTCCGCACTACTGCTACCACCCCAAGCTCTCCTCCCCCGGCAACTGCCGCATGTGTTTGGTGGAGATGGGAATGCCTCCGCGTCCGGCCCCCGGCACCGAGCCTGAGAAAGACGAGCATGGCATGCCGAAGATCGGCTGGATGCCCCGCCCTGTCATTGCCTGCGCCAACACGGTTGCTGAAGGCATGGGGATCCGCACTGAGTCCGTCCTCACGCAGGAATGCCGCAAAGGCGTGATGGAATTCCTCCTGATCAATCATCCCCTGGACTGCCCTATCTGCGACCAGGCCGGCGAGTGCCGCCTGCAGGAGTTCAGCGTGGAGCACGGCAAGGGCGAGAGCCGCTTCCGTGAGGACAAGGTCAAGAAGCCGAAGAATGTGGACATCGGCCCGCGCGTGCGTTTGGATGACGAGCGCTGCATCATGTGCAGCCGCTGCATCCGGTTCACTGCAGAGATCGCCGACGAGCCTGTGCTGGGCTTTACCGAGCGCGGCAGCTTCACCACGCTGGCGGTGCATCCCGGCAAGCGCCTGGAGCACAACTACTCGCTCAACACGGTGGACATCTGCCCGGTGGGTGCTCTGACCTCCAACGACTTCCGCTTCCAGCAGCGCGTCTGGTTCCTCACTGAGACGAACAGCGTCTGCACCGGCTGCGGTCGTGGCTGCAACATGGAGATCAGCGCTCGTGGCGAAACGATTTACCGCCAGACTCCGCGTGACAACAATGACGTCAACTCCACCTGGATGTGCGACAGCGGTCGTCTGGACTTCCACTTCGTGAACAGCGAGTTCCGTCTCACCGATCCGATGATCAAGTCCGGTGGCAAACACCAGATCGCCACGTGGAAGGCTGCGCTCGCCAACATCGCCACGGCACTTGCTGGCAAGAAGGGCGAGGAGATCGCCATCATCGCCAGCGCGCGCATGACGAATGAAGAACTGTTTTTCGTGAAGCACCTCGCCGCGCAGCTGGGCACCACGAATGTGGATGTCATCCCACGCACTGGCGGGGCTGACAATTACCTCCGTGCTGACGACCTCAATCCGAACACGAACGGAGCCAAGCTCATCCTCGGCATCGAGCCCGGTGCCAAGCTGGCTGAGATCACCGAGCTCATGGGCCGTGGCCGACTGCGTGTGGTGCTCGCCCTTGGAGAGAATCTGCTCAAAGTTGGATTTGCCCAACGTGACCTTGAAAAAGTGCCGTTCATCGCCTCGCTGCACATCCTGGCCAATGCCAGCGCCGAACTCAGCGACGTCGTGCTCCCTGGCAGCGCCTACGCTGAAAAGCGTGGCAGCATGATCAACGTCACTGGTCGTCTCCAGCGCCTGAACAAGTCTGTTAAAGCCCCCGGCAACGCCCACGACACCTGGGAAATCCTGCGCGACCTCATCGTCGCCTGCGGCGGCTCCAATGGCATCCACACCATCGAAGACGTCTTCAAGCGTCTCAGCACGGAAGTCACTGCGTTGAATGGGCTCACCTTCTCGAAGATAGGTGATCTGGGAGTGCAGGTGCTCGAAACTGGCGAGAAGATCCCGCTGCTGGAGCGCGAGAAAGAGCGCAAGGCGAAGGGGATTATTGTTGGGTGAGAGGCCGCCGAGGCTTGAAGCATTGCCATGAAGCCTTCGGCCATGCAGTCAGTCATAGCGGGGCTGGTAGGAACCCTGCTCTTTGGCTGGGTCATGCTATCGATGTTTGTCTTTGATCCGCCCGGCAGACTCACGGTTGCTGATGTAGAAATCGTGTCCGGCAGGATCGTGAAATACGAGAAGAGCGGCAACAAAGGTGTTGGAACACTCGATGTGTGGATTGAAGGACGGAAGTTTCCGTTTCGTTCGTTTGACGGTCCCTATCCAGGCAGCTTTGACCCTGAAGTTCTGGCATTGCTTAAGCTGGGTGTGGAGGCTCAGTTGAGCGTGAGAACTGGAGAGATGAGCGCACCACGGCGCAATCTGGTGCAGAACCAGTATTTTTATCCCTTGGTCGCCCTCGATTTGAATGGAAGGCCCGCCTTGTCTTTGGAGGCTTACAATCAATGGTCGGTCAAAAATCAGAAGGTCGCACAATGGTTTCTGCCGCTGATGTTTTGCGGCAGCGCGTACCTACTTTGGGCTGGAATCATGGCTCAGCGATCCCGGCTGCCTGCTGTTTGATGTGCTGTGTGATTATGGTGCAGGTGCGCGGCGGGGCTCGTTGCAGACGCCCATTCTTCTCTAAAGCTACGAAGCACCTCAACTCAAGGCGGCTGGATTGTGGAATGAAGGGTAACAGCAGGAGTATTTGGGAGCCGTTTGCACGAACTGAGCTTCCCAGATTCCGGCTAAAGCCGGTACTACAATACGTGTGCTGGCTGGTTTCAGATCTGGGGCGATGCGGAGCTTCAGGAACGGGCTAAAGCCCGAACTACGTACGCAGAGGAGCCGAAAGAGTGCTAGAATGTTATTCGGGAGGGCAAGCTGAGCTTCGAAGGACAAGCTGGCTGACCCCGAGGCTGTATTACGCAGCCCCTTCCGGGCTGGTGTGGTGGGGAGCCGAGAGTGGAATGACGATTTCAACCTGGGTAAAGGCTGCATCTTGTTCAAAGTGTGCTAACCTGTTTGTCCGTGTCATCCTTTTCCTCAGCCTCATTGAAACCTGAACTTTTGTCTCCCGCCGGTAACTGGGACTGTGCCCGTGCGGCGGTGGCGAACGGGGCGGACGCGATCTTTTTTGGGATGCCACGCTTCAACGCGCGAATGAGGGCGGACAATTTTGTGGAGGAGGATCTGCCGGAGCTGATGAAGTTTCTGCATGACCATGGGGTGAAGGGGTATGTGGCCTTCAACACGCTCATTTTTACGAAGGAGCTGCCGGATGCCGAGAAGCAGCTGCACCTGCTGGAAGACAGCGGGGTGGATGCGGTGATCGTGCAGGATCTGGGGCTGGCGCGGATGGTGAAGGCGCTGGCGCCGAAGCTGCGGCTGCATGCGAGCACGCAGATGACGATTACCTCGCCGGAAGGGCTGGAGTTTGCGAAGCAGCTTAACATTGATCAGGCGGTGCTGGCACGGGAGCTTTCGATGCGTGAGCTGGAGCGCTTCAAAGCGGCGGCGGTGCCGCTGGAAGTGTTTGTGCACGGTGCGTTGTGCGTGGCGTATTCGGGGCAGTGTCTGACCAGCGAGTCGCTGGGGCGGCGCAGTGCGAACCGTGGCGAGTGCGCGCAGGCCTGCCGCATGCCGTATGAGATGATTGTGGATGGCGAGCAGCGTGACCTCGGCGACAAGCGCTACCTGCTCTCGCCGCAGGATCTGGCGGCGGTGGATGAGATTCCGCGATTGATTGAACTGGGCATTCGCAGTTTTAAAATCGAGGGGCGGCTCAAGACTCCTGAGTATGTGGCGGGTGTGACGCAGGTGTATCGCAAGGCGATTGACCGTGCTTTGGCCAATCAACCAGCGCCGGCGAGTGATGAGGACCGCTATGCGCTGGAAATGACTTTCTCACGAGGCCTGTTTCCGGGCTGGATGCATGGGGTGAATCATCAGGAGCTGGTGGGAGCTTACTACGGCAAGAAACGCGGCCCGTTTGTGGGACAGGTCACGCGCATCATCGATGCCGACACGCTGGAGCTTGATGAACTGCACATCGCGATGAAGCCGGGCGATGGTGTCGTGTTTGAGAATTTATCGGACACCAACTACGAGCAGGGTGGCAGCGTGTATGAGATGCGTGGCAGTGCGCTGAGTTTCCGCCATGGACTGCTGCGCATGCAGGATGTGCAGATCGGCATGCGCGTTTTCAAAACGAGTGATCCCGCACTCAATCGGGCGCTGCGTCAGTCGTTTGAGGGAGACATCCCCATTCGCAAGCAGCGCAAACTTGATCTGCATGTGACCGGCCAAGTGGGGGAGCCATTGCGGGTGCAATCGGGTGCCACGGTCGTGACTTCGACGATGGCGCTGCAGGCGGCGATGAAGCGGCCGCTTACGCCTTCGGCTTTCATTGAGCAATTCAATCGTCTTGGTGGTACGGAGTTTGAACTGGGTGAGGTGCAATTTGATGTGGTGGGCGAGGTGATGCTGCCGATCAGCGAACTGAACCGCATGCGGCGTGATTTGATTGCTTCATGGAGTGAAGGCGCTGCGGTGCCGGCACCTGTTGCTGCCGTTACAGCGACGCTTGAATCGCTGATGCCATCGAGGGGGATCGCCGACGATTCATTGCCGCTCCAGTTGCACGCGCTGTGCCGCACGCAGGCTCATGTGGATGCCGCGCTGGTGCTTGGGGTGCCGCGACTCTATTTGGATTTCGAAGACATCCGGCTCTACGCGGACATGGTGAAGCAGATCAAGGAGCGCAGTGACACGGCACAGGTCTGGCTGGCCACGCCGCGCATTCAGAAATCGGGTGAAGCGGGCTTCTTCAAGCTCATTCAGCGGGCGGAGCCGCATGGGGTGCTCATTCGCAATCTGGGAGCGATGTCCTTTTTCAAGGACGCAGGGATTCCGATGACGGGGGATTTTTCGCTCAATGTTGCGAATCCGCTGACGGCGGAGATTTTGAAGAAGTCGGGGCTGGAGAGACTCACGATCAGCTATGATCTCAACATTGAGCAGGTCGTTGATCTTCTTGCTGCTGCGCCGCCGGGATGGTTTGAGGTGACGCTGCACCAGCACATGCCGATGTTTCACATGGAGCACTGCGTGTTTGCGGCGTTTCTGAGCCATGGGACGGATTTCACGAACTGCGGACGCCCCTGTGACAAGCACCGGGTGCATCTGAAAGATCGCGTGGGCATGCACCATCCGCTCAAGGCCGACGTCGGCTGCCGGAACACCTTGTTCAACGCGGTGGCGCAGACCGGGGCGCAATTCTTTGACGAACTCCGCGAGCACGGCCTGCGCTGCTTCCGCGTGGAGCTTCTCGAAGAAAACGCCGATGAGGCAATGATCGTCCTGCGCACCTACCAGGAGCTTCTGGCGGGCCAGCGTGATGGGGATGAAATCTGGCGCGATTTGAAAGCTCAGAGCCAGCTTGGGGTGACACGGGGGACGTTGACGGAACTGGCTTGAGGGAGGTCCATTCAGAACAATGGTTTGATGTCCGCGCAGGAACTTCCTTGAACGCTGGCGGTTTAACCGCCAGAATCCCTCGCCATGCCCAGGCACGTCCACGACGATTTCAGTTTCCTGCCGACCGTCGACTCGACGGACGAAGAGGTCGTGGAGAGCGAGGAACTGCCGATTTCCAAGCAGGAGCCGCCTCAGCAGGAGTGGACTGAGCCCTTGCATGAAGAGGTGGTCGAACATGAACCGGTGGAAGAGCTGGCGCATGAGGAGCCGGTGTATGAAGAGTCGATCAGTGTCGAGTCGGCATTTGAAGAGGTGGCCACGGCTCCGCCAGAGCAGCCGGTATTTGTACCGACACCGCAGCCTGCGATGAAGGTGCCAGTGTTTGAGCCGGAGGAAGCCCATCCATCTCCTGGAGAGGAAGGAACGAGCAAGGCTCGGCAAAAAGAACCGGAAGTGACGTCATCCAAGGTTCTGCCTCCACAGCAACCGCTCGTCCTCCCCAAGGTGGAAGATGAACGCACCTTGCTCATACCTCGTGCGCCTCAGGCAATGCGGCTGGGCAAGACAGAGGTGGAAAAACCGTCTGCGAAGCCTGATGTCAGCGTGCTGACTCCCACTGATGCGGCACCTTCGGACGAATCCGAGGGGAGTACCGAATCCAAGGAGGTCAAAGATCCCAAGCCGTTCGTTGCCCCCAAACCCCCGCCTGAGGAGCCCTTGGACCCGGAGGAGGCTAAAAAGCAACGCTGGAAAAAACTGGCGGAAAAAATCGGTCTCCGCACGCTGGGCATGAGTTTCGGTGTGCATTTGTTTCTGCTGGCGATCGCCGCATTTGTGGGCGTGAGCCAGGTCATGGACCGGCAGGTGGACTTCTTGCCCGGCGGTAGTTCAGCGCAATCACAGGCTGCGGCTGAAGCCCTGACTCACAAAGTACAGACCAAAAAGAATCCCTGGCTGAAAGCGAAGCCGCCGATGCGCAAGATCACGGTGCAGACTTTGTCCACGAACATCGTGATGCCGGAAATGCCGGCGATGGACATGATGGATTTTTCGCAGATCAACAGTCGCATGGACCTGAGCAAGGCACCGAGCATGGGGGCGAGCCAGCCGATGGGCCTGGGTGGCGCGGGCGGGGGTTTAGGTGCCGGCATCGGGCGCGGTGGCAAATTCAGCTTTGTGGGTCAGACCGCCACCGGGCGGCGGGTGGTGTTTGTGGTCGATGTCTCCGGCTCCATGTCGCAGCCTTTGAAAGGTGAAGGCCCGAGAATGACGCGCTTCGAACTGCTAAAGAAGGAGCTGATCAAAGCGGTGAAGCAGATCCCTTTTGGAACGGCCTATCAAGTGCTCTACTTCTCTGACTTCGCATGGGCCCACAACCACGTGGACACTCGGAAGGGGGAAACGTATGAGAAGTACCGCTGGGACATCAAGCCGGACAACTACAAGGAGGTGAAGATTCCCACCTTCAAATACATTCAGGCCAGTCCGTTTTCGATCCAAGAAAGTGTGGACCTCATTCAAAAGGCGGATAATCCAGGGCTCACCAACTGGGGATCTGGACTGCTGATGGCATTGAACGCCAACCCCAAACCGGATATTATTTTCTTCCTGACCGACGGTGAGCGCCAGGATGAAAACGGCTGGATCGACATCGTGACGAATGTCAACAAAAGCAAGCTGCCCATGACGGTGATCCACACCAGCGTGATGGCCCAGGTGGATGCAGCGCGTGAGATGGACAATCTGGCCAGGCGCAACAACGGCACGTTCAGCGTGGTTGTCGGAGAGGGCCAGGTCATCAAAGGACCGGATTTCTTCAAAATGAAGTAGGTTCAATTCTGCAGCTCGTGCAAAGCCGCAGTGACTTCTTCCACTGGCAGGCCGACGACGTTGGTGAACGAGCCTGTCATGCGGTCCAGAAGCATGTCCGTGCATTCCTGAATGCCGTAGGCACCTGCTTTGTCGAGCGGGTTCACCCTGGCGTGATAAGCGCGGATCAAATCGTCCGTCAGCGGTTTGAAGGTGACATGGGTGATGACATGAAGTTCACGGACTACGGTGCCATCGAGGGCAAACGCAACACCGGTGCAGACCTCATGGGTGCGACCGGAGAGCCGACGGACCATGCAGAGCGCCTCGTGCATGTCTGCGGGTTTGGCCAGCGGATCGCCATCAACGTAGACCAAGGTATCAGCGCCAATGACGAGTGATTCTGGCCGAATACAGCTCACTGCGAGTGCTTTGCGCCGGGCGTTTTCAAGGGTGAGCTGCTCGGGAGTCAGCGAGGCATCATGGGCCTCTTCGACCTGCGACAAGACGATTTCAAATTTGAACCCCGCCTGGCTCAGAAGCTCAAGCCGACGCGGGGAAGCGGAAGCCAGCACAAGTGAGCGTCCGCTCACGCCCGCTTCTCCACAATGGTCGCGACATCATCCGCGCGGATCACAGCGTCCCGCTTGTCCGGCGTGCGGTAACGGTAGTAGCCGGTCTTTTCCTGATACTTCGGCGCCCCTTCACAGGGAACTTCACGCCCATTCTTGAGCTTGATTTCGTGAGGAGTGGAGGAAGCAAACATATCCGGCATGGAGCAGGAAATGAGAGAAATGGCTGGGAGGATCAGCAGGAGACGGCGCATGGCATTCATGGCGGTGGATGAAGAATTAACGACAATGTTAAGACGCGACTTTCTGTATTTTTGTTCATCCTTCAGCCAGTTGATATTTTTAAGCGTCACAATGTTGTCAGTTGAAGCAGACTTCATGCCTTTTACCCTCCCCGTATGAGTCAAAATCTTCCTCCTGCCATCGGTATCATCGGTGGATCCGGCCTGTACGACCTTGAAGGCTTCGAAAATCGCGAGGAGATCAGCGTGGAGACGCCGTTTGGCCCCCCTTCGGATGCGATTGTGACCGGCACTCTGGCCGGACGCCGGGTGTATTTTTTGCCGCGCCACGCCAAGGGCCACCGCATTCTGCCCACAGAACTTAACCACCGCGCCAATATCTGGGCATTGCGCAGCCTGAACGTGCGCTGGATCATCGCCGTCACGGCTGTGGGCAGCTTGCAGGAGAAGTATCACCCTCGGGACATCGTTTTGCCGGATCAGTTCTTTGACCGCACGAGCCGCCGCGACCAGCACACCTTTTTTGGCAAAGGCATTGTGGCGCATGTGGCGTTTGGCGATCCGATCTCGAACGGCCTGCGGGCGCTGCTGCATGACGCCTGCGCGGCACAGGGACGCAAGGTTCACAACGGCGGCACTTACGTGTGCATGGACGGTCCCGCCTTTTCCACACGCGCTGAATCCAATGCGCACCGGCAGCTTGGTTTCGATGTGATCGGAATGACAAACCTGCCGGAGGCCAAGCTTGCCCGCGAGGCGGAGATCGCTCTTGCCACCCTGGCGATGATCACGGACTACGACTGCTGGAAGGTCGAGGAGGAAGCCGTCACCGCCGAATCCGTCATCGGTCATCTGCATGCGAATGTGGCAGCTTCCAAAGCCATCCTCTCCCACGTTATTCCGAACATTCCAACGGAACCGAACTGGCCTGAGCACCGTGCGCTTGATTCTGCCTTGATGACCGACCGCAAGCTATGGCCTGAGCAGACGGTGGAGAACCTGCTGCCGCTCCTGCAGCGGTTTGTGTGAACGGGATCAATCCTCCATCAGCTTCACGGCGAGGCGGCGCATGAACTGACGTTCCGGCAGCAGGCCGAGGCGTTCGTAGGCTTCGTCGAGATTGCGCAGGATGCGCAGCAACGTGGCTTCGGCGGTGGCGGGTTCGTGAATGAGGTCTTCCATGCCGGGATTTGCGGCAGGGTGGTGTTTGGCCACATCGGCGGCCAGCATGAAGCGCCCGCGGTTGAAGCAATCGACCAGCCAGGTCTTTTCGCGATATGTGACGCGGGAGAGGAAGTGGCCGGGGAAATTGCAGCCTTCGATTTCGAGGCCGAAGCGATGGCCCAATAGTCGGTAGAGGCAGCAGAGGCTGATGGGATTGCCCAGGCCGGTGTCGAGCACCCAGAACAGGTTGCTGTTCGCCGGGGAGTAGTAGTCCTTGCTGTTACCACGGAAACGGGTGACGCCGTTGTGAGAGGCAAAGAGCCACTGCGCCAGTTCATGCGCATCCATGCGGCCTTTTTCGGCAAAAGCTTCTTCAGTCAGTGCATCAAGACGTTTTGCGAGATCGGCCGACTGGGATTTCCAACCGTTCAAGAAGGCGGAAAGCTGGCTGAGGCCCTCTTCCAACTGTGCGTCGGGACCTTCCATCCAGCGCCAGCGCATCCAGGTTTCTTCGAGTTCGGTGCGGCGCGCGGGCTCGAGCATTTGCGCGACAAGTTTTTCCTCGTCGGCTGACAGCGGTGTCTTTAATGTTTCAATGTGCTGCGGCAACTCGCGACGCATGCCATTGAGCTCCTGCCGTACTGCATGACGCACGACTTCGGAGTCGTCGTCGAGCAGTTTGATGAGATGGCTCAGGTGAGCGCTAGCAGGCATTTTTAGGTGATAACACAGCCCGAACGCCGAAGGCAATCCTGAACTTGCACTACAAACGGATTTCCATCGCCTTGGCGGCGCGGTGGGCTTTGGCGCGGGCGTCGTTGATGGATTCGGCGCGGGCGAGGGTGACGGCCATGCGGCGCAGGCCGCTGACGCTGGGCTTGTCGAAGAGGCGGACCTGGGTGTCGGGTTCGGCGAGGACTTGATCGAGCGCGCCGAACTGGACCTTGGCGGATTCGCCTTCGACGAGGACGGCGCAGCTGGCGCTGGGGCCGTGCTGGTGGATGTTGGGGATGGGCAGGCCGAGGATGGCGCGGACGTGGAGGGCGAACTCACTCAGATCCTGGGAGATGAGGGTGACGAGGCCGGTGTCGTGAGGACGAGGGGAGACTTCGCTGAAGATGACGTCGTCGCCTTTGATGAACATCTCGACGCCGAAGAGGCCGCGGCCGCCGAGGGCTTCGGTAATGGCACCTGCCATGTGTTCGGCGGCATCGAGGGCCTTTTTGGACATGGGATGCGGCTGCCAGGATTCGCGGTAGTCGCCTTTGATCTGGGTGTGGCCGACAGGGGCGCAGAAGGAAGTGCCGCCGACGTGGCGGACGGTGAGCATGGTGATCTCGTAGTCGAAATCGACGAAGCCTTCGACGATGACCTTGCCCTTGCCGGCGCGGCCGCCTTCCTGGGCGTATTTCCAGGAGTGCTCGATGTCGGCCTCGGTTTTGACGACGCTCTGGCCTTTGCCGGAACTGCTCATGATGGGCTTCACAACGCAGGGCATGCCGATTTTGGCGATGGCGGCGCGGAATTCCTCTTCGGTGGCGGCGAAGATGTAGGGAGAGGTTTTGAGGCTGAGCTCCTCGGCAGCGAGGCGGCGGATGCCTTCGCGGTTCATGGTGAGCTTGGCGGCACGGGCGGTGGGGACGACGCGGAAGCCTTCGTTTTCGAGTTCGAGGAGGGTGTCGGTGGCGATGGCCTCGATTTCCGGGACGATGCAGTCGGGCTTTTCCACCTCGACGAGGCGGCGCAGGGCCTCGCCATCAAGCATGGAGATGATGTGGCTGCGGTGGGCGACCTGCATGGCGGGGGCGTTGGCGTAACGATCCACAGCGATGACTTCACAACCGAGGCGCTGGAGTTCGATGACGACTTCTTTGCCGAGCTCGCCGGAGCCGAGAAGCATGACTTTGGTGGCGGAGGAGGAAAGGGGGGTGCCGATGCGGGACATTGGTGCATTTAGGCTTGCAGTTGGCGGGCTTCAAGAGGGGAAGGGGAGGTTTGCGGTTGTTGGCAGTGGTTTGCAATAGTTTGCAGTGGTTTCTTTGCATTCGTGTGATCCACTCCATTTGTGCGGCCTCATGTCCTTTCCCGGTCCTCCAGATCTATCGCGTGTGCAGCGGTTGTTGCAGCCGGTGTGGCGGGCGTGGGTGGATCTTTTGTATCCGCGGCTGTGCAGTGTGTGCAAAGTGCCGGTGGAAGAGGGGTGGTTCTGCGGGGGGTGTGCTGATGCGCTGCCGCTGGTGGAAGCGCCTTACTGCAGTGTGTGCGGGGAGGTTTATGAGGGTGCGCTGACGCGTGAGTTCCGTTGTGGGAACTGCAGCGGGCGGCGGCTGGAGTTTGAGTTTGCCGTGGCGGCCTGCCATGCGGAGGGGGTGATGCGGGAACTGATTCATCAGTTCAAGTATGAGCGCCGTCTGCAACTGCGCGGGGCGCTGGCGTCTTTGATGCTGAGGACCTTGGAAGAGCCTCGGCTGGCGGGGGAGAATCTGGCGGAGTGGCTGCTGGTGCCGGTACCGCTGCACCGGAGCCGGGAGGTGGAGCGGGAGTTCAATCAAAGCTGGGAACTGTGCCAGCGGCTGTCGCGTCTGACGGGGATTCCTGCCGCGAAAGTGCTGGTGCGCACGCGGGAGACGGAGCAGCAGGCGGGCTTGAGCCGGGAGGAACGGCTGAAAAATCTGCGTGGGGCGTTTGCGGTGCAGCCGGCGCGGCGCTGGCAGCGGCCCATCGAGCTGCAGGGGCGGCGCATCCTGCTGGTGGACGATGTTTTTACCACGGGGGCGACGACGAGTGAGTGCGCCCGGGTTTTGCGGCGGGAGGGGGGGGCAGAAAAAGTGGTGGTCATCACGACAACACGCGGCTAGGATCGCTCTCGCGTCCGACTTTGGCCGGACCTGAGAATGCGAACGCCGGGTGGTATTCCCACCCTGCAACTCCTGCGACATGCCATTCGAGGAGGCGTACCATCGGGTCTGACGATGCCGGATGCCCCTACCGACTGACCTACCATGGGATTTTTCAAAAAACGCAACATTGACGATTTAGGCGAAAAGAAGCGCGACATGCCGGAAGGCCTTTGGACGAAGTGCCCTTCGTGCAATGAAAGCCTGTTTGAACAGGCGCTCGCCAAAAACCTCCGAGTCTGCACGAGCTGCGGCTACCACTTCACCATCGCTTCGGACGAGCGCATCGCCAGCCTGGTGGATGAAGGCAGCTTTGTGGAGATGGACAAGAACTTGGATTCCGTGAATGCCCTCGGCTTCAAAGGTTATCTGGACAAGGTGAAGGCCTACCAGGCCAAGACCGGACTGACCGAGGCTGTGGTCACTGGGCGTGCCAATATTGAGGGCCAGCCGGTACTTTTGGCCATCATGGATTTCCGTTTCCTCGGTGCCAGCATGGGCAGCGTGGTGGGGGAAAAGATCACCCGCGCCATTGAAGCTGCCACGGCTGAGCGCAAGCCGGTCATCGTGTTTTCCGCCTCAGGTGGCGCCCGTATGCATGAGGGCATTTTGAGCCTGATGCAGATGGCTAAGACGAGTGGAGCGCTGGCCCGGCATGCCGAGGCGCGCCTGCCTTACATTTCTGTGCTCACTCACCCGACGACGGGTGGCGTCACCGCCAGTTTCGCGACGCTGGGAGATCTCATCATTGCCGAACCGAAGTGCATGATCGGCTTTGCCGGTCCCCGTGTGGTGAAGGAGACGACGCATGCGGATCTTCCACCTGGGTTCCAGACAGCGGAGTTCATGATGCAGCACGGGCTGGTGGACATGATCGTGGACCGCAAGGAGATGCGTTCGACGCTGGCGAAGGTGCTGCGGTATATGATTGGGTCGAAATAACCTACTGACAGGCCTTGCAAGGTGCAGTCGAAGTGGCGGATTTTATCCGCTGATATTGTGCGGAATTTCCGAACAGTTGCCTCGGCGTGCTTTTCCTTTATCTTCGATTATGACGATTACACTTCCCGATGACCCGGCACTTGCCTCCATGGGCGAGGAGGAAATCCGCATTGACTTGGCGTGTGGTGCCTTTGCCGCCGGGCATGTATCGCGTGGAGTCGCCGCCCGTATGGCGGGGCTGGAACGGCAGGCGTTTGATGAGATTCTCTTTGCGCGGCGCATCCCCTCTTACACCGAGGAGACGCTGGCGCAGGATTTGGAAACCCTTCGTGAGCTGGGCTCGCGGTGACAGTCATCACGGACACTTCCGTGATCCTCAATCTCTGCCTGCTGGGGCAGGAGGGGCTGCTTGCCCCGTTGTTCGGAACGATTATTGCCCCTACGCAGGTGGTGGCTGAGTTTCAGCGACTGGCCGCTGCTGACCCGCGGTTTCAGAAGTTGGTATTTCCTGCCTTCATCCAAAAAGCGGTTCCAGCAGGGTCATTGACTGGTCTGCTGAATCCCGCGCGGCTGCATGGTGGCGAGATCGCCGCGTTGTCGCTGGCAGTGGAGCATCAGGCGGATGTGGTGCTAATGGATGAACGTGCGGGCCGTGCGGCTGCCTCTGCGCTGGGTTTGAAAACGATGGGCCTGCTGGGCATCCTGATCGAGGCCCGCCAGCGCTCCTTGATAACCGCCGTCGCTCCGTTGCTTGACCGTCTGAATCATGAAGCCCGCTTCTGGGTTTCCCCATCGCTGCGCGAGGCGGTGCTGCGTGCTGCCGGTGAAATATCCTGACCTGCTTTTGTCCTTAAGGCAGCAAAAGGAAGAGGGGAGGACTGGTGCGGCGCAACTGGACAACTTTTACAGGCCAAAGGTCAGCCAGAGGACGAGGTGGAGGAGGCCGACGTAGACGAGCCAGGTTTGGGCGAGGCCATAGACGAGGCTGCCGCTGGTTTCACTGGGGGTGTCACTGGAGCGGCCAAACCAGCGGTCTTGATTGCGGTAGAGGATCACGCCGAGGGGGATGATAACGATCAGGCCAAGGATGCCGATGATTTTGAGGCCGAACAGTCCTTCGGGACTCATGACTGCGAACAGGGGAGTGAGGTGGAGGTTCATGGGGGGAACCATCTCACGTGCTGGCAAGGTGGGTAGATACAGATGGGGGAAAAGGGGAGCGGTACAGAGGGGGAGTTGACGGTTGTTTACCGTTGTTGACGGTAGCTGAACGGTTGTTGGGGAAGAGCCGGAGGCCGGAGAGATGGGGCCCTCATTGGGCTTGGCGTTTTGCTAACGTGCCGAGGGTGTGGATGGCAGTGGCGAGGCGGGGGGACCAGGGCTCGCCACAGGAGATGCGGATGCAGTGGGTGTAGCGGGGCTCGAGGGAAAAGAGGTGGCCGGGGGCGATGCTGATGCCTTTGGCGAGGGCGCGATCGTAGAGGGCGATGGCATCGACCGTGGGTGGCATGGTGACCCAGAGGAGAAAGCCGCCCTGGGGAGCGGTGACGGTGGTGCCGGCGGGGAATTCTTCCAAGATGGCGCGCCGCATGCGGGCGACGTTCTCTTTATAGATGGTGCGGACGCTGCGCAGCCAGTGATCGTAGCCTCCTTCTGCGAGAAAGCCGGCGATGGCGAGTTCGGGGAGGGTGGCGGTGGCGAGGGTGTGAGTGAGCTTGGCCATGCGAACGGCATGGTAGTAGCGGCCGGGGACGACCCAGCCGACGCGATAGCCGGGTGCGAGGGTCTTGGAGAAGGAGCTGCAGAAGAGGACGAGGCCGGAGTCATCGTAGGACTTGCAGGTGCGGGCGCGTTTGGGGCCGAAGGGGAGCTCGCCGAAGACGTCGTCTTCGATGAGGGGGATTTCGCGCTGTTTGAGGAGGGCGACGAGGCGCTGTTTGGCGGCATCGGGCATAGCGGCGCCGAGGGGGTTGCTGAAGGCTGGGAGGAAGATGCAGGTGTCCACGCGCTGAGTTTTTAGAACATGCTCCAAGACATCGAGCCGGATGCCGTGCTGGGGATCGGTGGGGATCTCGAGGGCGCGGAGGGAGAGGGCCTCAAGGACGTGGAGGATGCCGAAGTAGGTGGGGGATTCGACGGCGACGACGTCTCCCGGTTTGGTGACGGCGCGGAGGCAGAGCATGAGGGCCTCGGTGGCGCCGCAGGTGGTGATGATGTCTGCGGGGGCGACGACGGCACCGCCTTTGAGCATGCGTTTGCTAATCTGGCGGCGCAGGAGTTCGGAGCCCGGGGGGAGATCGTACATGACGCCACGAGCACCGGCATGGCGGGCCTTTTCGGCGAGCATGCGGTTGAGTTTCACGGTGGGAAGGATGTCGGGGCTGGGCACGGCACCGCCAAGGGAGATCAAGCTGGATGAAACCACGGCGTCAAAAAGGCTGGCGTGGCGGTTGCCAAGGCTGCCGGACATGGGGACGCGGGGTGGACCCGGGAGATCGAAGAGGGCCTGGGGCGGGGCTTTGACGAAAAAGCCGGACTTGTGGCGGGGCTCGACTAGGCCGGAGGATTCGAGTTCCACAAAGGCCTGGACGGCGGTACTCATGCTCACGCCGTGCTGATCGCAGATGGCGCGGAGGGAGGGGGTGCGTTCGCCGGGCCGCAGGACACCGTCGTGGATCATCTTGGCCACGGTGTCGGCGATGTGTTTGTAGAGCGGCTGCGGGGGCATGGGGGAGGTTTGCGATTGTTTGCAGTGGTTGGCGGTGGAATGCGATTGTTTTTTGGGAAGGGGGCTGGGAGGGCTGTAGGTGCCGGGGGTACCTCGTTTAGGCGGCCCAAAAATATTGGCTAGCCTGAACAGGGGATGGGGGACCACCCGCAAAAATGGCTGGAAATGTTCCTTTCCGCATTTGCACTCGTAACGAATGGGAGCATTCTGCTCATCCCCCCACATGAGTGCTACATTGCCGTACCGCGCAAACGCGGATTTCCTCGAGTCCAAATATGCGGACTGGAAAAAAGATGCCGGTTCCGTCGAACCGCTTTGGTCATCGTTTTTTGAAGGTTTCGAACTGGGCATGGCCCGACTCGTGACGAAAGGTGATGAAGCCGCGAAAGGTGACGGAGCCCCGCTTTCCGAGAAGACGCTGAACTTCCGCATGCGTGTGTCGAACGCGCTACAAAGTTTTCGCGCTCTTGGCCACACCGCCGCCCACCTCGATCCTCTCGACAAGGAAGCACCGGATGTGCCATCGCTTTCGCTGGCAGGTCTTGGCTTTACCGCTGACGAACTGGAAGAGGATGTGCAGACGCATCTGTTCCGCGGCGGGAAGCCGATGAAGCTGAAAACGATGCTGGCGGAACTGCAGCGCAATTACTGCGGCAAGACCGGCTTTGAATTCATGCACATTCACCATCCTGAGGTGCGTGCCTGGCTGCTGGACCGCATTGAAGGTCGTGATCTGGATGCCAAACCGCTGGCCAAAGATCAGCTCAGCGCCCTGCGCTGGCTGCTGGAAGCTGAATCGTTCGAGCGCTTCCTCCATCGTCGTTTCGTGGGGCAGAAGCGCTTCTCCGTCGAAGGCGGTGAGTCGATGCTGGTGGCGCTGGAAACCATTCTTGAAGCCATGCCTGCAGCAGGCGGCAAGGAAATCATTCTTGGGATGGCGCACCGCGGACGTCTCAGCGTACTGGCCAATTTCCTGCGGAAGCCTCTGGAGTACCTCTTCTATGAGTTCAGCGAGAACTATGTGCCAAACATGGTTTCCGGTGATGGCGATGTGAAGTACCACCTTGGCTTTGAAACCGTTCGCCAGACGGCCAGCGGTGATTCGATCGGGGTGATGCTCGCGCCGAATCCGAGCCATCTTGAAGCCGTCGATCCCGTCGTCGAAGGCATGGCGCGTGCGCGTCAGCGTGCGCTGAATGACACGAAGGACCGCAAAAAAGTCATTCCGGTGCTCATCCATGGTGATGCCGCCTTTGCCGGACAGGGTCTCGTGGCCGAAGTGCTGAATCTTTCCCAGCTGCCCGGCTACCGCACCGGCGGTACGATCCACATCATCGTCAACAACCAGATTGGTTTCACGACGATGCCGGAAGACGCCCGCAGTTCTGACTACTGCACGGACGTGGCAAAGATGATCGAGGCGCCTGTCTTCCATGTGAATGGAGACTGCCCGCTGGAAGTGATGAATGCGACGCGTCTCGCGTTCGAATTCCGCCAGACCTTCAGCCGTGATGTGATCATTGACATTGTGTGCTACCGCCGTCACGGCCACAACGAAACTGATGAACCCGGCTTTACGCAGCCGAACATGGCGCGTGCCATCGCCGAGCATCCTTCAACGGCGACGCTGTTCCGTCTTGATCTGGCAGCTGCCGGGGTGCTGGATGAAGCCGGCTCTGCGGCTCTGCAACGCGAACTGGATGATGACCTTGAGCAGGGCATCACAACTTTGGCAGACCGCGACAAGAATGCCGAGGGCGGAAACCCCTTCGAAGGCAGCATGGCGATGCCACAGCCTGCCTATGACTATGCCCCGGTGAAGACGGGTGTGCAGCTGGCGACTCTGCAAAAGATCGGCCAGCGTCTGCTGGAAGTGCCGGAAGAATTCAACCTGCACCCGACGATTGCGAAACGCTTCCTGGCGGCGCGCAAGAAAGCCATTGAGGCTGGTGAAGGCATTGACTGGGCCTACGCGGAGTCTCTCGCCTTTGGCACGCTGCTTACTGAAGGGCATGGTGTGCGCTTGAGCGGGCAGGACGTGCGGCGCGGCACCTTCAGCCAGCGCCACAGTGTGTTTTATGATTCCCAAACCCGGGAGCGTCACATTCCGCTGAACAATCTGGCTGCTGAGCAAGGCCGTTACTGTGTTTACAACAGCCTGCTGTCGGAAGCCGCCGTGCTTGGTTTTGACTACGGCTACTCGCTCCTCACCAGCAATCTGCTGGTCTGCTGGGAGGCGCAGTTTGGCGACTTCGTGAACGGTGCGCAGGTCATCATCGACCAGTTCATCGCCAGTGCGGAAAGCAAATGGCAGCGCCCCAGCCACATCACTCTGCTGCTGCCGCACGGCTATGAAGGCCAGGGACCGGAGCACTCGAGCGCAAGGCTTGAGCGCTTCCTGCAGCTTTGTGCCGGTGGCAACATGCAGGTGTGCAACTTCACCACCACCGCACAGTATTTCCACGCACTGCGCCGGCAGATCAAACGCAGCACGCGCAAGCCGCTCATCGTGATGACGCCGAAGAGCCTGCTGCGGCATCCGAAGTGCGTGTCGAAGCTCAGTGAAATGGCAGAAGGAACCACTTTCAGGGAGGTGCTGGACGACGACCAGCTGCAGGCCGCGCCTGAGCGCATCACGCGCCTCATTCTGTGCAGCGGCAAAGTCTATTATGACCTGCTCGCATTCCGTGAGGAGCACAAAATCAAGAACGCCGCCATCATTCGCATCGAGCAGCTTTACCCGCTGAACTACGAGATGTTGAAGGAGATCGTGGCCAAATATCCGCGTGCGCAGAAAAAGTGGATCTGGTGCCAGGAAGAGCCCCGCAATATGGGCGCGTTCTATTACATCCGTCCGCGCCTTGAAGAGCTTTCCAACCACAAGCTGCGCTATTCCGGCCGGGAACGCAGTTCCAGCCCCGCCGCCGGCTCCAAAGCCATTCACACTCTTGAACAGGAAAAACTGGTCGAGTCAGCGTTCAGCGTGTGATCCATCCAGTCCAAGATTTTCTCCCTACTCCCCGTCATGCCCTCAGACATTAAAATACCCGCACTCGGCGAATCCGTCGCCGGTGGTCAGATTGCCAAATGGCACTTCAAAGAAGGTGACCACGTCAAAACTGGCGACATCCTGCTCACACTTGAGACCGACAAGGTCGCTGCTGAAGTCACCGCTGAGAGCAGTGGTGCGCTGCACATCGGCAAACAGGCCGGAGAAGATGTCGAAGTGGGAGCCGTGGTGGGCCAGATCGACGAAAGTGCCGCTGCTCCTGCTGCGAAGGCCGAAGCTCCGAAGCCAGCACCTGCCGCTGCTGCAGCGCCTGCCGCTGCTGCAGCGCCTGCCCCGGCAGCCAAGGCCGAACCGGAAAAGCCAGCGAATGTGACCGAATTCAAAGTGGTGCCAAAGCCTGAACCTGCGCCTGCGCCGGTGACCAAGGCGGCACCCGCTGCCCCTGAAGGCCGTGTCACGCGCAAGAAGATGAGCCCGCTACGCAGAAAGATCGCCGATCAGCTGGTGACGGCGCAGCGCACCGCCGCCATTCTCACCACGTTCAATGAATGTGACATGAGCAATGTGATGTCACTGCGTTCGAAGCTGCAGGACAGCTTTGTGGCGAAAAATGGTGTGAAGCTTGGTTTCATGAGCTTCTTCATCAAGGCGGTGGTCGAAGCCCTGAAGGCAGTGCCGCAGGTCAACGTGCGAGTTGATGGTGAGGAAATCGTGCAGAACCACTTCTTCGACATCGGCGTCGCCGTGGGTACCGAGCGCGGCCTGATCGTGCCAGTGCTGCGTGATGCGGATCAGAAAAGTTTTGCTGAGCTGGAGAAGGATATTCTTGGCTATGCGGCCAAGTCCAAAGAAGGCAAGATTCAGGTCAGCGACCTCACCGGCGGCGTTTTCACCATCTCCAACGGCGGCGTTTATGGATCGTTGCTCAGCACCCCGATCATCAACCCGCCGCAGAGTGCGATTCTTGGCATGCACAGCATTCAGCAGCGTCCGGTGGCCGTCGATGGACAGGTGGTCATCCGCCCGATGATGTACCTCGCGCTCAGCTACGATCACCGTGTCGTTGATGGCAAGGAAGCGGTGTCGTTCCTGATTCGGATCAAAGATTGCATCGAAAACCCGGCCAGAATGCTGGTGGGAGCGTAATATCTGCAGGAATGCAGATATTATTGCTGAACAAAGCCGCTGCCATACGTTCTCACCTTCGCAGTGAAGCTGGTTTAAATGGCGCTTGACCCTCCAAGTTCAATAACAACGCCCGAGGCACATGTGCCGAAAGGGTGGGGTGTGTGGTTGCGCAACAAGTTCCTTGCCGGACTCGCGCTGGCTCTGCCGCTGATCATCACGTTTTGGATCTTATCTTTTGTCTATGACCTGCTGCACGCCTGGAGCAAGCCGGTGCTGGCGCAGGTGGTGAATCTCGTCAATGAATTCTCGGATGAGCCGCTGCTGAACATTGAAGACCCGAAGCTGGAAAGCCTCACCAATTTCATTGGCTTCCTGTTTTCGGTGCTGGCCATTTTGGGTCTTGGCTTCATGGCAACCAATGTGATCGGTGTGCACATTGTCACTGCGGTCGATAAACTCCTGCTGCGTGTACCTCTGGTGGCGGTGATCTACCGGCCGCTCAAGCAGGTGATTGATGCATTCCGCAGCCTGGGCGGCACGAAGCAGAACTTCAAGCGGGTCGTTTACATTGACTATCCAGTCCCCGGGATGCGCATGATTGGCTTTGCCACCGGGCAGTATTGTGATCCGCAAACGGGCAAGGCGATGACCTGCGTCCTGCTGCCCACGGCACCGAGTCCGATGACGGGCATTCTTCTGGTGGTGGATTCGGAGAAGATCACGGATGCTCCTATCACAATTGAAGAGGCGATGAAGATGATCATTTCCGGCGGACTGGTTTCACCGCTGAATGCCGTGGCGCCGCTGAATCAAAAACCACCGGTAACCACACTGCCCGAGCAACTGCCGGTGCCTGAACCTGAGTTTGAACTGCCTGCCGGTCTGCCGCGCGCGGAAGATTTTGATGCGGGAGACACGGAGATCCTGGCGCAGTCCATGGACATCAAGAGTGGAAAACGCTGGCTGCGTGCCCTGCCATGGAAGAAACGCTGAGTCCATGGTGATCACCGACTGGAAAACATGGGAGCCCGGGGTTCGCGCGACACTGATGTTCATCATCGATGAGGCCAAGCGTGAAGTTTTGCTGATCCGCAAAAAGCGCGGTCTGGGCGCCGGCAAGATCAACGGCCCAGGCGGCAAAATGGATCCTGGTGAAACCTCAGTGCAATGCGCAGTGCGTGAAACGCAGGAGGAACTCGGTGTGACCGCGCTGAATCCAGTCCACCACGGTGAGCTTTGGTTTCAGTTTGTGGATGGTCTGTGCATGCACGTGGATGTTTTTGTGGCGACCCAGCATGAGGGGGAGGCGGTGGAAACACCTGAGGCTGTGCCGCTCTGGACTTCGCTGGATGCGCTGCCATTTGATGAAATGTGGGCGGATGACATCCACTGGCTGGCGCAGACATTGGTTGAACGCCGGCGTTTCATGGGCCGGTTTGCCTTTGATGACGACACGATGCTGTCACATGAAGTGAAGTGGCTGTGATTTTTTGATTCCAGACCGGTGATGAACATGGCTATCATCGCGCCATGAAATGTCTTTTGCTTCTGTGCGGCGTTCTGTGGTTCCCACTGGCCGGTGTTGCCGCACCTGATGAACCGCCAAACATCGTGCTGGTGATGGCGGATGATCAAGGCTGGGGAGACATGGGGTACAACGGGCATCCTGATCTCAAGACGCCGAATTTTGATGCCCTGGCAAAGGAGGGGATTCGATTTGACCAGTTTCATGCGGCGGCACCGGTGTGCTCGCCCACACGCGGCAGCGTGATGACGGGGCGCACGCCGAACCGCTACGGCTGTTTTTCCTGGGGGCATGCGTTGCGGCCGCAGGAAATCACGATTGCCGAGGCGCTCAAAACCGCAGGCTATGCGACCGGACACTTTGGCAAATGGCATCTGGGGTCGGTGCAGAAGGCCAGCCCGGTGAGTCCCGGGGCGAGCGGATTTGATGAGTGGGTGTCTTCACCCAATTTTTTCGATCTTGATCCTGTGCTCAGTGTGCAGGGCAAGGCCACGCAGTTTCAAGGCGACAGTTCAGACATCACAGTGGATGAGGCGCTGAAGTTTATCCGACGCTGCGGGGAAAAGAAGCAGCGCTTTCTCGCGGTGGTCTGGTTTGGTTCCCCGCATGATCCGCACCAAGCGCTGGAATCAGACCGGGCGGCTTATGCGGGACTGCCCGAGAAGCAGCAGCACTTTTATGGAGAGATCACTGCGATGGACCGTGCTTTTGGCAAGCTCAGGACGGGACTGCGGGAGCTCGATCTGCGCGAGAACACTCTCTTATGGTACTGCAGCGACAATGGAGCGCTGCCGAAGGTTGGTTCCACGGGCGGCCGACGGGGGTTCAAAGGGCAGATCTACGAAGGTGGTCTGGCGGTGCCAGCTTTGATGGAATGGCCTGCGGTATTTCATGAACCCAAAGTCATCAAGGCTCCCTGCGTGACTTCGGACATCTATCCGACCGTATTGGAGATCGCTGGCGTGAGCATGGAAAAGCAGCCTCCGCTGGACGGCATCGACATCATGCCGCTGCTGACAGGGCAGGAGCAGAAACGATCGCGCCCCATAGGATTCTGGGATTCAGGCAACAAAGGAATCAGCACGCCGTCCAAAGCATGGATGGACGAGCTGCTCGCTGCTCAAACGAAAGGCGAAGAACCCGCCGATCCTGCGCGTTTGCGACCAGATGCGGCGGAAATCGGTGAACCTGTCTCGTTGACCGAGTTTCCGGGACATGCGGCCTGGTTGGACTGGCCGTGGAAACTGCATCGGATCGAAAACAAAAAGACTCATGAGGTGACTTGGGAGCTCTACAATCTGATCAGCGATCCGGATGAGAGCACCGTCTTGCTGGCGGAGCAGCTCGAACGAGTGCCTGAAATGCAAAAAAATCTCGAAGACTGGCTCGAAAGCGTGGCGCGGAGCCTGAATGGCGAAGATTATTCGGGTGCGAAAGCCATGGTTAAGTGAAACAGAACCCAGTTTGGCTCCTTCGAGGCCTGTCTAGAGCCGTGTACAGTGGGGAGAAAAGTCCTTTTTAGTACACACTTGCCAGGTCATTATTGAGTGCTAATTAGTGGGCTGAGTTGAAAAGTGATGGCACTGAAAAACTAGGCATCTGAGTTTATCTGGGATTCTAGAAATTCAAAAAATTACTTCAAATTCTAAAAATATCTTGCGGCAGTAGGATGTTTCGTGTTACTATAACTTCAATTGCGGGTATAGCTTAGTGGTAAAGTTCCAGCCTTCCACGCTGGCCATGTGGGTTCGATTCCCACTACCCGCTCTGAGGACACGTCAACATCTGTAACTCTATCAATAACCTGCCGCTTATGAAAGCTGTCTCTATTTCTCGCATTGCGGGTATTTCTGCCTGGCTTTTTATGCTGGGAGGTTCGGTTGCATCGGCTCAGTCGGCTGTGAATTGCACTGAAATTTCGAATGACGTTAAGGTCGCGGTCGAAAAAGACCCCTCCAAGGTTCTCATGGTTGTGGAAGATGCACTCGTCATCAATGAAGGCTGTGCGGCTGATATTGTGAAAACGGCAATCATTGCGTCCAAGGCAGATGCAAAGATGGCTGGTCAAATTGTTCAGACAGGCGTCACCGTGGCCCCGAAAATGGCTGGCGTCATTAACGACGCTGCAAGCTCAGTCGTGCCCGGCCTCGTGGCTGCTGCACCGGCGGCGGCTGAAATCGAACGTCCAATCACGGTGTCGGAAAAATATTCGGGAAAGAACCCCATCGATAAGAACCCTGTGGTTCCGACCTCGACACCTGATTTCTTCATTCCATCCAACATTCGTGGAGTGTTTCTGTTGATGCCGCCAATTTCGGGGCCGCTGCCACCGCGGATCGTCACCAATCCGGTCTCTCCTTCCAACGCGATTCCGTGATCTGCTGAGACTTTCAAAGGCGGCCCCTCCTGATCTGATATTCGAAATCTCTCCTGACTTTCATGCGCTCCAAACTGGCAATGCTTATCCTGGCCGTCGCTGTACTCAGCCCAGCCGCATTGCATGCGCAGGGGCTGGTGGCGATCCAGAACTACTCGGCAGATTTCAGAAACGAGGAGCCTTTAACGTTCTCGTTCAGCGGGAACACCGGTTATGATTTGCTCAAGTACAAGGCGCCTTCATCGCAGTACAGCAACATTCAGTCTTGGTACGGGCAGATTGGTGCAGGGACATCCTACACGCGTGCGGACAAGACCACGCCCTTCAGTTTCAGTCTCGAAGGAAGCGTGCTTCAATATGTGAATGGTGTGCCGACTTATGGCAGCACGTTTTACAATGGCCGGGCGACTTTCAATTTTGAGCACCAGTTTTCCGAACGTCTGAAGATAAGCAACAATTTCTACCTCACTTACGGGACCAATCCCAACAGTGCGTTTGGCTACGGTGCAACCAGCGCGCTGTGGAACGGGCAGTTTCTCTACGGCTACAACAACTTCAATGTCAGCTACGCATGGTCGCCGCGGTTTTCGACGACCACTTCCTACACGATTGATGGCATCGACTATCAGAACTCTGCGGTTGCCCTGTCACAGGACCGTTATTCGCATCTGTTTGCCCAGTAATTTGCGTATAAAATCTCGAAACGGACCAGTCTGACGGCCGAGTACCGCTACCGTCTGACCGACTACACGAAGAGCGCGTTTCAAAACTACCATTCAAATTTCGCCCTTGTCGGATTTGATCATGCGTGGAGCGAGAATATGTCCTCATCGGTGCGAGCTGGTGCGGAACTCTACGAAAACGACCGCACGAGAAAAACGAAGCCTTATGCGGAAGCGGCCATCAATTACTCGGTGGCAAGACAGACACAGCTGCGCTGGTTTGCGATGATGGGCTTCAACGGCGCACTGCTCAGCAACTACAACAGCAGCTATGGGGTGAACACCGGCGTGCAGCTGAACGAACCATCAAGTCACCAAGCGGTTCAGCGTCAACGGCGGCGTGAGCTATGCCCACACGGTGCTATCAGGCGGACCCATCGCGGATCAGACGCAAGACGCTGTGTTCCTCAATGCAGGCATTGGCTATCAGCTGCTGGATAACGTTAATCTGAACGCCAATTATTCATTCTCCACGCAGCTGTCCAACAATCCTGCCGTCGAATTCAACCGCAACCGTGTCTCCCTCGGTGCCACAGCCACATTTTAGTCCCAACAGCCAAGACGACAATCCGCCGGCGGGCAGATTCGGACATGACGAATCTCCCGCTGGCGGCATTTCAAGACCACTTTCTTAACCTGTCCGAATAATCAAACCTGAGCAGTCATGAACGAGTCCGGCACCGAACTGCAGAAGCATGCGATGGACACCTGGCAGGTGGTCAAGAATCGCTTTGGGCTCATCTCACTTTCGTTCATCCTCATCTTTGCGGCGGCTGCGGTGCTGACTTACATCATGCCGCGCAAGTATCGCGGTCATGTTGAAATGACGATTGAGCGCATCACGCAGGACATCAATGTGTTTGACCGCAACCGCACCGACGGACTTGCCTTCACGCAGGAATACATCAAGACCCAGTTCGAGACGATCACCAAGCCGACAACGCTGTATCCGGTGATTGAAAAACTAGAGCTCACCAAAAAATGGGAGCTGCCCAACCGCCAGGCCGCGCTGGCGAGACTGCGCTCCAATCTGGAAACGCAGTCGATGCTGCGCTCAGACTTTGTCACGATAGATTACTACGATCAGGATTCGCAGCTCGCGGCCAGCATCGCGAATGAAGTGGCCAAGAGCTACATGGATCAGCGCAACAACAATGAGAGGAGCAAGAAGCAGAAAGCCCTCGAAGTGCTGCAGCAGCAGATTTCCGATCAGGAGGCTTTGCGTGGTCAGGCGCAGGTGCGTGCCCAGGAGGCCAGACGCAAGGCCGGGATAGTTGGGGACTGGATCGTGGGCGGCGGCAGCTCGCTGAACCCTGGTGGTGAAATGCGCAGTGAAAAAGACTCGATGGTTATTTCGCGGGAACAGGCTCTGATGATCGCCGATCAGGAGATCCTGACGTTGCAGTCAGAGATAGACCAGGTGGGCAAGCTCACGCCCGACGAGCTGATTGGCCAGGCCTCCGGACTGAAACTGGAAAATCAAAACATCACAGCCATTACCGCAAAGCTGCAGGATCTTAAGGTCTCACGTGAAGGACTGGTCAATGAAGGGCGGGGACGGCTGCATCCGCAGGTGCTGAGTGTGGACAGTCAGATGGCTGAATACCAGAAGCTCATCCTGGCTGAAGCCAAAGCGCATGTGGCGGGCCTGCAAAACCGGCTTGATGCAGCAAGGAAGAAGCAGCAATCCCTCAAGGTCTACAATGAGGACGCCAAGCAGGAACTGCAGAACATGCAGACCCTCTACACCGAGTACAAGACGGCCAAGGATGAGGTCACCTACCTGGAGGATCTGCTGGTCAAGATGCGTTCACGTTTCTTCGAGGAAAAAGCAGGCATTGAGCTGGTGAAATCGCCCGCCACGATTTATTCTGAAGCAGAGCCGGAAGGTAAGCCAGCGAAGCCGAATGTGCCGCTGCATCTCGCCTTGGGTGGGGTGCTGGGCCTTATGTTTGGCCTCGGTCTCGCCTTCTTCCTTGAATACATGGACACGACGGTGAAGAACCTGGATGATGTGGAGCGCTACCTCGGTGTGCCCGTCCTGGCGGTGGTGCCCAAAAATGTCGGAGTGCTGCACCGTTCCAGTGGTTTCAATCCTGATGCCGAAGCCTACCGCATTCTGCGTACGAACGTTGAATTCAACCGCAAAACGCCGGACGCAAACTGCCTCAGTGTGGTCAGCGGCGGAGCAGGGGAGGGGAAATCCACCACGATGGTGAACCTTGCTTATGTCTGCGCTCAGGGTGGTTACAACGTGCTGCTCATTGATGCCGATTTGCGGCGTCCCAGCCTGCACACGCATTTTGACGTCAGCCATGCCACCGGCCTGACCAATTACCTCACCACCGACATCCGGCTTGAGGATGTGGTGCTGCGCACGCAGGTGGAGAATCTCTTTTTCATGCCCAGCGGACTGCTGCCAGCAGACAGCGCAGGACTGCTCAATTCCCAGCGCATGGTGGATTTGATCGCGGATGTCAAAAGCCGCTTTGATCTTGTCTTGATTGACTCGCCACCGATCCTTGGGGTCAGTGATGCCTCGGTGCTGGCCAATCTGGCTGACATGACGATGATCGTGGTGCAGCACCGGAAGCTGCCGCGCCACATGCTCATGCGCGTGAAGCAGGGCGTCGAAAATGTCGGTGGCAAAGTGGTAGGAGTGGTCCTCAACAACGTGGATCTGCGCAGCGATGCGCAGTACCAGTATTACACCAGCTACTACACGTACTACTCGCCGACGAATTCACCCAATGGCGGCTCGGGAGGGAAATCCCGCCGTCGCAAAATCAAAGCCGAAACGACCGCCACCGCGCTGGGAGCCTCCCAGGCAGTCTCGCGACTGGATGGTGACGATGTCTTTTAATCCTATTCAACCACGCACTGTATGAACACACGCATTCTCACCTGCATCCTCGCTGCCTGCGCGCTGGCAACAGCTCATGCCCAGAACGGCGAACTTGCCCTCAAGCCCAACAACCGAGTCACTATCTCGATCGGGGGCATACCCGACAACGAAGTGCCGCAGATCAGCAAGGTGTACACGATCAGTGACAATGGCACGGTGAACCTGCTCCATATTGGGGAAGTGCGTGCCGCCGGTCTCAAGCCTTCCACGCTGCAGCGTGCCATTGAGCAGACCTACAAGGACCGTGAAATTTACACCCGGCCGACCGTGACAGTGACCACGGATGACAGCCAGAGCACAGCACGCATGATCTATGTTGTCGGAGGCATCAAGGGCAACGGCACGGTGCCGTTCAGTTCCAACATGACGGTACTGAAAGCGATCTCCGCAGCCGGCGGGTTCACACCCTTTGCCAAACCCAGCAAGACCAAGCTCCTCCGCAACGGTGTGACCACCGAGATCAATCTGAAGGACATCAGCGCAGACCCTTCGCGTGACATTCAACTCCAGCCCGAAGATCAGATTATTGTGCCGGAATAGGAATGACGAAATCAGAATGACGAAGGAAGGCCAAGTCAGGATGACGAGGCCCTCCTATCATCACAGCTTCATCGGGCCGCAACGATTTTGTGGGCTTTAAAGGCTTACAGCCCCAGATCCGTCACGGCGCCCTGGCTCGCATTGCTGGTGAGCTTGGCGTATTTGGCGAGGACACCGTGGGTGTAGCGTGGCTTTGGCTGCTTCCACTTCGCGAGGCGTGCCTTCAGTTCAGCGGCGGGAATTCCGAGGGTGATGGCGCGTTTTTCGGCGTCGATGGTGATGGGGTCGCCGTTCTTAATGACGGCAATCGGGCCGCCCACGAAGGCTTCAGGGGTGACGTGGCCGACGACGAAGCCGTGGCTGCCGCCGCTGAAGCGGCCGTCGGTGATGAAGGCGACATCTTTACCCAGGCCTTTGCCCATGATGGCGGAGGTGGGGGAGAGCATTTCGCGCATGCCGGGGCCGCCTTTGGGGCCTTCCATGCGGACGACGATGACGTGGCCTTTCTTGACTTTGTCATTGAGGATGGCCTGCAGCGCGGTCTCTTCGGATTCGAACACGATGGCCTTGCCTGAGAACTTGAGGCCTTCTTTGCCGGAGATTTTGCCGACGGCACCTTCGGGGCAGAGGTTGCCTTTGAAGATGACGAGGTGGCTGTCCTTCTTGAGGGGATTGCTCAGCGGGCTGACGATCTTCTGATCCTTGGGCCAGACGATCTTGGAGTTTTTCATGTTCTCCTTCATGGTCTTGCCGGTGACGGTGAGGCAGTCGCCGTGCATGAGGCCTTCGTTGACCAGGATGCGGATGAGCGGGACGGTGCCGCCGATCTTGACGAGGTCGTTCATGAAGTACTTGCCGCTGGGCTTGAGGTCTGCCAGCACGGGGGTCTTCTTGCCGATGCGGACGAAATCCTCGATGCCGAGCTTCACGCCGGCGCTGTGGGCCATGGCGATGAGGTGGAGGACGGCATTGGTGCTGCCGCCGAGGGTGATGATGAGGGTGATGGCGTTTTCGAAGGCTTCCTTCGTCATGATGTCGCGAGGGGTGATGCCCTTCTTGATCATGTTCATGACAGCGGCACCGGCGTCGAAGCAATCGATGAGCTTTTCATTGCCGACAGCGGACTGGGCGCCGGAATTTGGAAGGCTCATGCCGAGGGCCTCGATGGCACTGGCCATGGTGTTGGCGGTGTACATGCCGCCGCAGCTGCCTTCGCCGGGGATGGCGTGCTCTTCGATGTCGACGAGCTCCTTGTCATTGATGAGGCAGTTGGCGTGCTTGCCGACGGCTTCGAAGACGGTGACGATGTCTGCGTCCTTCTTCTCGGGGCCGACGCAGCCGGGGAGAATGGTGCCGCCGTAAACGAAGACGCTGGGGCGGTTCAGGCGGGCCATGGCCATGAGGCAGCCGGGCATGTTTTTGTCGCAGCCGCCAATGGCGACGAAGCCGTCCATACCTTCGCAGCCGACGACGGTTTCGATGGAGTCTGCGATGACTTCACGGGAGACGAGGGAGTATTTCATCCCTTCGGTGCCCATGGAAATGCCATCGGAGATGGTGATGGTGTTGAAGATGATGCTCTTGCCGCCGGCGGCGTCCGCGCCTTTGGCGGCCTCTCTGGCCAGGCGGTCGATGTGCATGTTGCAGGGGGTGACCATGCTCCAGAGGGAGGCGATGCCGATCTGCGACTTTTTGAAGTCATCGCGCTTGAAGCCCACGGCATGAAGCATGGCGCGGCTGGCGGCGCGATCCACCCCATCGACAACGATGGCGCTGTGTTTGCGGTGGAGGTCGGTCTTGGCGGCGGAGGCTTTTTTGGGCATAAAAGGATGGAATTTGGAACGAGCAAAATGGCAGACATGATCCGTCACGCAAGCTGCCTTTGAGGCATGCCACGCGCAGGATTTGGCAATAACGGCGTGGTTTCCGACGGTCAAATCGCGATAAGGAAGGGTGAACTTGTATTTCCGATGCACCTTTGTTTTTCTAGCCCTGGCTGCTGCCCTTCCGGCCGCAGACCAGGCCGTGCCGCTGGACTTCAATCTGTACATGGAGGGGAAGTATGTGTATGAACGCAACTGCATCGTCTGCCATGGGCAGCGGGGAGATGGCAATGGGGAGCTGAGCCCGACGCTGAAGCCGAAGCCGCGCTCGTTTCGGGAGGGGATGTTCAAATTTCGCACCACACCGTACGGCATGCTGCCGACGGATGCCGACCTGCGCCGCACGATTACGGGCGGATTGAGCGGCACGGCCATGGGCATTTTCAGCCATTTGCAGAAGGATGAGATTGATGCGGTGATTGGCTATCTGAAATCATTTTCGCGCCGGTGGAAGAAGCCGGAAAATTATGCGACTGCCCTGACCTTTTCTCCGCCACCGGAGTGGCTGGAAGGGGCGGCGGAGGTGGCAGCGCATGCTCAGGCAGGACAAAAACTTTTCGCGGTGAACTGTGCTGCATGTCATGGCGAAAAAGCGGATGGAAAAGGACAGGCTGCGATCAGCTTGAAGGACATCTGGGGGATGCCTGCTGCACCTGCGGACCTGCGCCAGCCGCATCTGCGCTGCGGCGACACCCCAGCAGATTTGTTCCGTGTGCTCGCCACGGGGTTGAACGGGACACCGATGGTGAGCTTTACCGCGACTCTGAGCGAGGAACAGCGCTGGGATATTATTGCTTATATTTTGAGCGTGCGTCTGCCGCCGGTCCCAGTGCTGTGAGCTGGACTGCGGGATGTCTTATGAATGATTATTTGCCTCGGCTGATGGTTAACTTTAGCGTTGAGGCTTCATGAGCCAAACATCCCGTACTCCCGAGAATATTGAAGCTTCCTTTGCCCCTTTTCGTCAGAAAATGCAGGCCGAAGGGCTGAGTGAATCCGCCATTCGTGCGTTTCGCGGCAGCTATGCGGCGCTGCTGGCGGGTGAGACGGGAATGATCCCTGAAGACACGATTTCGCCTGCGCGGGATCTTCCTTGTGCGGATGCGCTCACGCCTCCGGCGGCGAATCGTGCGGCGGAATTGCTCAAGCAGACGGTGATCATCAAGCTGAATGGCGGTCTGGGCACGGGGATGGGACTGGAGAAGGCGAAGTCGCTGCTGCCGGTGAGGGGTGAGGACACGTTTCTTGATTTGATCGCGCGGCAGATATTGCTGCTGCGATCGCAGACCGGCGGCGAGGTGCCGATGTTCATGCTGATGAACAGTTTTAGCACGTCGGCTGATTCAGCGGAGCATCTGGCCAAACGTTTCCCCCAATTGGGCGGACGTGAAACGTGGGAGCTGATGCAGAACAAGGTGCCGAAGGTGCTGGCCAGCTCGCTGGAGCCTGCGACTTCACCCACCAGCCCTGATCAAGAGTGGTGCCCGCCGGGCCATGGCGACATCTATGCGTGCCTCGCCGGCTCGGGCTGGCTGGAGCGATTGCTCAGCAGTGGCGTGCGGTATGCTTTCGTGTCGAATTCGGACAACCTGGGAGCCACGCTGGACCCGGCCATCCTTGCGTGGTTTGCGGATAGTGGGATGCCGTTTGCGATGGAGGTGACGCGGCGCACGGAATCGGACAAAAAGGGCGGGCATCTGGCGGTGCGCCTGAGCGATGGACGCTTTCTACTGCGCGAGTCGGCGCAGTGTCCGAAGGCTGACGAGGGACACTTTCAAAACATTGACCAGCATCGCTATTTCAACACGAACAACCTGTGGATTGACCTTCAGGCGCTGAAGGCCGCGCTGGAAGCGAATGACGGATTGATCCCGCTGCCGCCGATCATGAACAAGAAAACCGTGGATCCGCGTGATGCTGCTTCGCCTGCGGTGGTGCAGCTGGAGACAGCGATGGGGGCTGCGATCGAGTGTTTTGCCGGAGCGGGTGCGATTGAGGTCTCGCGGGTGCGGTTTGCGCCGGTGAAGACGACGAGCGATCTGCTGGCAGTGCGCTCGGATGCGTATGAGCTCACGGAGGATTTTTGCCTGCGACTGCACCCCAGCCGTAATGGACAGCCGCCGCACCTGCATCTGGATCAAAAGCTGTGCAAACTGGTGGACGGGCTGGAGCAGAACTTTCCGCACACGCCCAGCCTGTTGCATTGCCGCAGCCTGCTGGTGCATGGTCCGGTGGAATGCGGTGCCGGCGTGGTGTTCAAAGGGGATGCGGTGATTCATAATCATACGCATGCGCCGGTGAGACTGCATGCCGGTGTGCATGAGGGGCCGATCAGTGTAGGCTGAGCGAATTTATGATTTATGATTTGTGAAGGATGATGTGGCTCATGAAACTTTTCCTCGTCGTGTTTGGTTTGTCGTGTGGTGGTCTTTGGGCTGCTGATATTGAGGCCCTGCAAAAGCTGGGGGCAAAGGTGACGGAGACGGGAGGAGTGGTGGCGCAGGTGCAGGTGAAGTGTGACAATTTCACGGAGGCGGATTTCGGCACGCTGGGGAGTTTTACCACGATCAAAAACCTCACCATCAGCGGGAAGACGATCACCGATCAAACGATTGCGCTGCTGACGGGTCTGGTGGAGCTGGAGCAACTCAGCACGGATGGCATTCAGCTCACGGATGCGGGCTACAAGCACTTTGCGGCTTTTCAGAAACTCAAGTCGCTGGCGTTTTTTCACCCGGCTTTTCGTTCAAAGGATTTCACGGGCAGCGGTCTGGTGAGCCTCAAGGCATTGCCGAAGCTGGAGAGGCTCACTTTTGCAGGGTCGACGGCGGGTGATGTGGCGCTGGAGGCCATTGGACAGCTGACGCAGCTCAAGGAGTTTCGCAGCTGGCATACGGCGCAAACGCAGGCGGGGAATGCCAGCCTTGTGAAGCTGACGAATCTGACCGCGCTGCGCATGGGGCAGCGGCTGCCGGAGTGGGGCAAGGACACGCCGGTGAGTTTTGATGAATCGACGATGACGGTGATCGCGCAGATCAAGACGCTGGAGGCGCTGGAACTCTCCGAGGCGAGGTTGAGCGCGAAAATCATTCCGCAGCTTCAATTGCTGCCAAAGCTGGAGAAATTGAAGATCGAGACGGTGGACATTTCTGCCGCCGATGTGGAGGCGATCCAGGCTGCGCTGCCGAAGTGCAAGGTGGACTACAAGGCGATGAGCGATGCCGAGAAGGATGAACTGCTGGTGAAGAAGCTGCGTTTGTAACCCGAGAGAAATGGAGACGGGCGACGTTCATGGCAGAACCATGAGCCAGGCATCCGCACTCAACCGTCGTCGCTTCATCCAAACCACCGCCACTGCGGCGCTCACCACGCCCTGGCTGGCACAGGCGGAGGGGGCCGGGCCGTTTCAGGCGACGGGGACTCGGGTGGGTGAGGTGACGGACACCACGGCGATTGTCTGGACGCGACTGACGCAGGCTCCGGTGCGCAACAACCTAGGGGTGGTCTTCGACAAACCGAAGAAAGCCAAAGAAGGGAAAGAACAGCAGCAGCCGGTGCCTCTTGCGCATGAGATCGAGGGTGCGTGCCCGGCGGCATCAGGCAAGGCCCGGGTGCGCTACGGATTGAAGGAGGATTTGAGTGATGCGGTGGAAACGCCGTGGGCAGATGTGAGCGCAGGCAAGGATGGGATTCATCAGTTCAAGCTGAGTGCGCTCAAGCCGGGCAGCACCTACTATTATCTCAGTGAAACGGCGGGTGCGGATGGTGCGCCGGGTGGGAGTTTCAAAGGCAGATTTCATACCGCGCCGGATCATGCAGCGCCGACTGCGCTACGCTTCTGTGTGATGACCTGCCAGGGCTATCAGGATCGTGATCACGCTGATGGGCATCCGATTTATCCATCCATGACGGCGCTTGATCCGCGTTTCATCGTGATGACGGGAGATCTAGTTTATTATGACAGCAATCCGCCGCGCGCGGTGTCGCTTGAGCTCGCACGGCTGCACTGGGAGCGGATGTTCAGCCTGCCGCGTCTGGTGGCAGCCACGCGCAGCACCTCGACCTACTGGCTCAAGGATGACCATGACACCCTCACGAATGATTCCTGGCCGGGGATGAAGGCCGGCGAATTCACCTTTAACGAAGGCATCCGGATGTTCCGCGATCAAACACCGATCGGTGACCGCGATTTCCGCACCATCCGCTGGGGGCGTGATTTGCAGGTGTGGTTCACAGACGGGCGTGACTACCGATCTCCGAACACGATGCACGACGGCCCCGAGAAGACGATCTGGGGTGCGGAGCAGAAGGCGTGGTTCAAACGCACCCTCAAAGCGAGCACCGCCACGTGGAAGGTGCTGATCAGCCCAACACCGCTCGTCGGCCCGGATCGCGGGAACAAGAACGACAACCATAGCAACGAGGGCTTCTCGCATGAGGGCGATGAGATTCGCACGTGGCTGCAGGGGCATGTGCCGGACAATTTTTTTGTCGTGTGCGGCGACCGCCACTGGCAGTACCACTCGGTGCATCCGAGCACAGGCGTGCAGGAGTTCAGCGTCGGACCGGCCAGCAACTCGCATGCGAGCGGCTCACCGGGTGAGGACAAGACCTACCACAAGTTTCACCGAGTGAAGGGCGGCTTCCTCTGTGTGGAGCTCCATCCGAACGGCGAGGAAAGCGAGATCGCGTTTCAGCTTCGTGATGTGGACGGAGCGGTGGGTTATGAGGCGAAGTTTAAAAGGCCGGTCGCTTAAGGCTTGCGCCACTCATTGTCGGATTGCTCCACCTTGGAATTCTCGCGCACCTCAATGTCCTTCGTCTGATGGTGGATGAGGCAGTGGGTGACGCGGTGTGATTTTCCGGCGAAGCTGAAGGCGGCGGCGAGATTGTGATGGAGTTCGCAGTTGGTGTAGGTCGTGATGCTGTCGTTCACATCGGCCACACCGCCGGCGGAGGAGCCGTTCCAGGCGATCTCGGAATCCACGACATCCATCTGCACGGTTTCATGGGCGCTGATGCCCTCGTCGCCATTGGAAAAGGCTTTCACATTTTCGAGGCGGATACCAAGGCGATTGCCGTGGATGTTGAAGCCGTCGTTGGCTGCATGCAGTGCGGTGATGTTCTTCACGGTGAGGTAGGAGCAGGCGATGTTCACACAGCTCGCCAGTCCGGCGGGAGGCAGGAAAATTTTTGCAGTGCCGGGAGATTTACCCACTGGCCAGCGGAAATAGACAGAGCCGTCGGATTTGAATCCCATCTGCCCAGGTTGCAGAGCTTCCGGTGCTGCGAAGATGACCTTGCCTTTATCTCCGCTCTTTTGCTCGGCAGTGCGATCTCGCACGATGCGGATGGGTACCTCTTCAATGAAGAGCGCGGCACGTTGGACGTCGTCAACGGCTGGATGTTTGTCGAAGGGGCCGTGTGAGGTCCAGACATCGCCCTGCTTTTCCCAGTCGTGGGCCGTCACATCGATGCCGAGATCAATGATCATGCCTTTGCCGTCAAAGACTGCGGGTTTGTCAGGAGTGCCGCCGTCTTTCAGCGTCAGCGGAGTGCGGCGGATTTCCTGCGCATGTGTGGTGAGGGCGATGGCCAGAAAGAGGACAAGTCGGTGCAGGATCATGTTCTTATTTATGATTTCCAAAGGTCTTCGCCATAGCTCCAGCCATCGCGCACGGGTTCCT
This sequence comes from uncultured Verrucomicrobiota bacterium, assembly GCA_903838675.1. Lineage (GTDB taxonomy): Bacteria > Verrucomicrobiota > Verrucomicrobiia > Verrucomicrobiales > Verrucomicrobiaceae > Prosthecobacter. The sequence goes on along the minus strand of CAILZI010000236.1, from coordinate 17,428 downwards.
TGATCCAGGCATCAAATTCGGGTGCGCCTTTGACTTTCATGCTGGCGGTGTCCCATTCGATGGTCTTGCCAGAGCGGATGGCCATCACGCCGGTGTTCACGAGTTCGGTCAGCGGGCAGGCATAGTCGAAGTGGGAACCTGCATGTGGAATGGTGCCACGGATGGCGGCGAAGAGTTCGCCGATGGGTTCACCGGCAACGGAACGAGGCAGCGGCTTGCGGCGGAGGATGTCGATGATGGGCGTCATGCGCTCACGGGGCCAGAGTTGGGGGCTCTGCACGCGCATGCCTTCGGAGAAGAGCGTCTCTTTGCTGCCTTTCATGATCATGCCGTTGTCGGGCAGGCCTTTTGCCATACCGGGCAGAGCCTCCGGGAGCAGGCCGCCTTCATACCAGTGAATCTGCACGGGCGGCAGTGCACCACGCGCGGCGAAGTGGAAGATGATGTGTGACTTTGGCGCGGTGTAGCCTTTGTAATCGCCGGGCTGCTGCTCGACGACTTCGATCCTCTCCGGCATGCCGAGCTGCAGTGTCCAGAAGGGGGCATCGAGACAATGGCAGCCGATATCGCCGAGGCCGCCGCAGCCGTAGTTCCACCAGCCGCGCCAGAATTGCGGCAGGTATTGCGAATTGTATTCGGCCTCCGCAACCGGTCCCTGCCACAGTTTCCAATCCACCTCTTTCGGGACGGGTTCGCCGGCGGGTGTCTGAGTCGGGAACGTCTGCAAAAAGCCGACCTTGCTCACGGGGCGGTCCGTCCAGCAGTGGACTTCGCGGACTTCACCGAGCACACCGGCTTCGAACCATTCCTTCACCAGGCGGATGCCTTCCCAGCAGTGGCCTTGATTGCCCATGACGGTCTGCACGCCGTATTTTTTCGCGGCCTTTTGCAGGGTGCGCACCTGCCAGATGTTGTGAGCCAGCGGCTTCTGCACAAAGACATGCTTCCTGGCCTCCATGGCGGCCATTGCTGCAGCGAAATGCGTGTGGTCCGGGGTGGAGATGAGGACGGCATCGATCTCGCCGCCCTTCTTGTCGAGCATCTCGCGGAAGTCGGTGAACTTGGGGACGGTCGGATGTTTTTTGGCTTGTTCAAAGGCGCTGCGTCCGCCGAGATCGCGCCAGTCCACATCGCAGAAAGCCACGATTTCTTCACCCTGGGATGCCTGCACTGCACCATTGCCCATCTGGCCGATGCCCACGCATGCGACGCGGATTTTCTGCTTTGAATCGGCCGCACGCAAAATGTTTGGCCCGGCGAGTGCGCTCAGGGCGGCGGTCTTGAGGAAATGGCGGCGGGGTAATGGAGACATCACGTCTAAACGGTGAATCGCTGATCAGATTTCAAACAGTTACCATGCACGGTGTTTGGAATGTGGGTTGCCTCATGGCCTGGCTTGTGGTCGGATGAGTGCTCCGTCTGTTCATGAAAAATTTCACTCTGTTTGTTGTCACTGCGATCGTGTGCTGGCACTCCACTCGACTGAGCGCCGAAGAGCCACAGGTGCTGGGGCCGTTTGGGATAGGCAGCTGCCACGTCAACAATCGATCTGCGCAGGACAATGAGCGGTGGATGCCGCAGATGGAGGCGATTGGGCTGAAGTTTAACCGATCAGCGCATACTGGGTGGGGAGCGGTGGAGCCTGAGCAGGGGAAGTGGCAGTGGCAACCGCTGGATGAACAGCTCGCCTACCTGGCCAAGCATCATTTCGAAACAGGAGGCATGCTTATTGGCAATCCCAAATGGAACAAGCTTGACGCTCCAGGCAATCTACCGGTGAAGAATCTGGCAGGATGGTCAGCTTATGTCACAGCCATCGTGCAGCATGCCAAAGGTCAGATCAAATGCTGGGAGGTGTGGAACGAGCCGCCGAACTTCACCGGGCGTGAGCAGACACCTGCAGATTATGCCAAAATTGTGATTGCTGCTTACGATGCAGCGAAAGCTGCCGAACCAGAATGTAGAATCGGCCTGGCTGCCAAGTCTGCGCATATGAACTATTTGGAGCAGGTGATCAAAGCGGGGGCGAAGGACCATTTTGATTATATCACGCTGCATCCCTATGAGGTGCTGGATGGTATAGCGGACAATGCCGGAACCGAGGCTGTGTTTATGCAGATCGTGCCGACTTTGCGCAGGATGCTGATGGCGCAGAATGCCGCCAAAGCACAGGTGCCGGTCTTTTTCACCGAACTGGGATGTGATGTCAAAAAAGGGGCGGACACGCAGGCGCATGCCTTGCTCAAAGCCTATACGATGGGCATTGCCCAAGGTGTTTCCTGCATCCACTGGTTTGAGGGGCGAGACGGTGACAGTGGTCCGCTGGGATTGCTGGATGACAAGGGAACGCCGCGTCTGGCCTACACCGCCATGGCACAGATGATTCAACATCTGGGACAGCATCCCGTGTATCTCGGGTGGGTGATGCTGAACGAGAAGCATTACGGTTTTGTGTTTCAAGGTTCGAAGAGCACTGTGCTGATCACCTGGGCCTATCGTGGGGCTGTCGAGAGCGTCAGCTTTGGCCAAACGGTGGCGGTTGTGGATCCGGTGAAGGGCGGGATGAACCGTGCTGAGAGCTGCGATCTCACGTCGTCACCGGTCTTGGTTCTGGATGTGCCAGCAGAGTTGTTGAAGCAGGCGAAACTCAATCTAACGAAGCCCTTGACGTGGGGCGGTGATTTCAGCCAGAAGAAAACGGTTTCCCTCACCATGGGGGAGCATGCTGAGGAAAAGGGGCTGCATTCGCGCTCTGGTGCAGCCGTGGCGGCAGCGGTGGTGGGCTACGGAGGCTCCGCGCGCGCAGGCAATGTTCCGGGTGGAAACCTGTTCATCGTCGATCCCGGTTTCCTTTCCTACAATTCGGTTCCGATCGAGATCAGCGTTGTCGTGAGGCGCAATCCGGCGAATGACAATGCGGGCTTCAAGCTGGTCTATGAATCCACCACCGGCTTCAAGACGGCGGGCGGCTGGTACACCGTGCCTGACAACAAGGAATGGCACACCGTGCGCTGGCAGGTCAAAGATCCGCAGTTCGTGAACTATTGGGGCTACAATTTCTCGCTCGTGTCTGATGGCGAAAAGTACAACAAGTACTTCATCCAAAGTGTGACGGTGACAAAGCAAGCCGAGTGAATGTCTTCTGCGGGAAGTTCAAGGAGGAGGTGTCTTCGGCCGCCTTAGCGTTTGACCGGCGAACGATTGCGCGTCAACAGTCGGGCTCACTGGCGCTTTTTTTGGAAGCGCCCTTACCCCTAAAACTCGCATACACATGGAAACTACTCTCGTCTCTGTCGGCTCCGACGTGCCCGATTTCGAAATGGAAACTTACGAGCCATCGCAAGGTGACTTCGGCAAGGTCTCCCTCGCCGACATCAAGAAATCTGGCAAATGGACCGTCCTCGTGTTTTATCCGGCTGACTTCACCTTCGTCTGCCCCACTGAGCTGGCCGATCTCGCCGATCAGCAGGACAAGCTCGCCGCGCTCGGCGCGCATGTAGTCGCCGTCTCCACGGACACCAAGTTTGCCCACATGGTCTGGCGCAATACGGAAGGCCTGATGAAGAACGTGAAGTACACGCTTGCAGCGGACACCACGGGCGCCGTGAGCCGTCTCTTCGGCGTGTATGATTTCGCCACCGGTCTCGCCCTGCGCGGCACGTTCATCATCAACCCTGAAGGCAAGCTGGTCACTTCCGAGGTGAACTTCTACAATGTGGGCCGCGATGCAGGCGAACTGGTGCGCAAGATGGAGGCCAATGTGCACCTCCTTGCCAACCCAAGCGAAGCCTGCCCTGCCAAGTGGACTCCGGGTTCCAAGACACTCACGCCTGGCAAGGACCTTGTGGGCAATGTTGCCGCGGCGATGGCCTGATTGATCAAGCCACTGTTTCACACAGCCTTGCGGATGACGTCCGCAAGGCTGTTTTATTTTCACGGTTCTTTTGCAGATCAATCATGGCAGAACCGGGTGCGGAGATCCGTAGTGTGAGCAATGAAATCAGCCGCACTGTTCTTTGCCTTTTTGTTATCCATCGCATCTGCCCGTGCGGAAATCACGATAGGCAGGTTTGACATGGCTGCTGTGCGTGACACGACGACGCTGGAAACGAAAGTCATTGCGGAGTGGCATGCTAATCCCAAAGACGCCGCGATTCGTCAGAAGCTCGTGGAAATCACTGTTTGCGAATGGTGGCCGGGGATGAAGGTGAGGCTGCCGGTGACGATGCTGGCACCGGCGACCGGTGTGTGCACAAACGTGCTCATCGAGAACACGGGGTTGCAGTTGAAGCCAACTGCTGCGTCTGGTGCGAAGCTGCGGCTGCTCAAGGAAAACGGCGTCGGACTTGTGTTCATTGGCATGGTGCCGATCGATGCAATGGAGCCGGTGGGAAAACTTCACCTCATGATGGAGGAGCACTTCATTCAGACGAAGGACACGCGCTACACACCGGCGTGGATCTGGGGTATCAGCGACATGCGCGCGCTTACCGCAGCCATCGCCGAAAAGGAGGTGTTTCAGCCGAAGAAGGTGCTGGCCACTGGAGGCTCGAAGCGTGGTGTGGCCACGGCGGCGGCGGGCATTGCGGATGATCGTGTGACTGCGATCATGCCGGTTGTTGCGCCGGTGATTGAAAGTCCAGGTGGAACATACGTCGAAGGCATGCTGCCGACAGAGATCACGAAGATGAACGAGGAATTCATCGCTGCGATGTCCGATCCGGTGGGACGCGAAAAGCTGCTGGTGCGGCAGAAAGCGCGCTCGGATGAACGCATCACGGTGAAAATGGCACGGGATGGCGGGTGGAGTGAAGCCGAGATGAAAACCGCGTGCAATGCGGCCTGGGAAGCCTGCCGCACGACTAACTACCTCGATGTGCTGAAAAAGCGTGGCACCGAAATCTTCTACAATCAGGGCTCCAATGACAACGTCAGCCCGGGTCTGGTCGAACTTGGCCGTCTCTTCCCACAACTGCCTGTTTTCATCGTTCCCGGAGGACAGCATGGTGGTGCGAAGGAGGCGGGGTTTGTCAAATCCGTCGGTGGTCTGCCTGAGGTCGATGAAAATCTGCGTGCCTTCGCACTTCATCATTTCTTCGGCACACGTCACATAGTGGCACCACCGAAAGTCACCACGAAGTGGGACAAGGCAGCGCACCGGCTCTCGGTGAAGGTCGTTTTTCCCGATCACAGCGAGCCTCAGGAAAACAACGTTTGGTGGTCGGTGAACCGCCACCCTGATTACTCCATCGCCATGGAGTTCGATGCCTGGGCTTCAGCGCCGCTGGAAAAAACCGGCGATGATACTTACAGTGGTGAAATCTCCATCGAGGGTGACGTGAAGACACTCGATGTGATCACCGTTCACGCCCAGGAAGAAAGCGGTTCCACGCTGACGGTGTCCAGCCCTGAGATCCGTCTTGAGTGAGGAGCTCAGCGCATGCGGCCTTGGGCCGGTTTGGGGCCTGAAACTCCACCGAGCTGATTGCGGAACTCGTACGCATCGCTGCGATACAGGGTCTCCTCGTACCAAAGGGGGATGCCGTCTTCGAGAAAGCCGGTGGCAATGACCAGCAGACATGCGGTGTTTGGCTTGATGCTGAGCGCCGAGGCCTGGGCGGGTGAGGCGTTCACGGCGCGGATGGATTCATCTGCACCTGAAATGGTTAACCGGCATTTGGTGGTCCAGAAGCCGTAGAGCGAGCCTTTGGCATCGGCCTTGGTCATGCCGGGGCAAAAGCGTGCGACGACATGCCTGCGCTCGTAGATGACGGGCTGATCGTCTGCCTGACGAATGCGCTCAAGATATAACAATGGCTCAGTGGGCGGGACCTTTAGGGCCTGGGTTGCTTCTGCGGGCGCCTGGTTGGCAGACAGCTTTTGCAGGGCAATGACTTGGGTGCCGGGCTTTTTCCCCGCGGCTTTGGCTTTTTCCGTGAAGCTGACGAGATGCTGCAGATCGTAATCCAGCACGCTGCCGCGGACGAAAGTTCCCGCGCCCTGGCGGAACTCAAGAAGGCCGGTCGAGACGAGGCTGCTGAGCGCCTTGTTGGCGGTGGGGCGGCTGGTGTCGAAGCGTTCGGCGATCTCGCGTTCGGTCAAAAACTTGGCCCCGGGCACGAACGGACGGCTGCGGAGGAGCCTCCGCAGTTTTTCGATCAGTTGTTCGTGGAAGGAGGCAGTTTTGGCCACGGTGGCGACTTTGCGGCCAAATCGGACTTTGACAAGTGGCTAAGCCAATTTAGAAATTGGCTTAGCCAATTATACAAGCCATGAAATACAGCTACTCTGAACTCGCCAAGATGATCGACCACAGCCTTCTGCATCCCACGATGACGGACGCGGACCTTGAAGCCGGCTGCAAGCTGGCGGCGCAGTATCAGGTGGCCTCGGTTTGCATCAAGCCCTATGCGGTGAAACAGGCCGTCGGGTGGTTGAGTGGTTCCGGCCTGCTCGTTGGTTGTGTGATCGGCTTTCCACACGGGAACAGTGCCACGGAATCCAAGCGCTACGAGACGGAGCTGGCGTGCAAAGACGGCGCGAACGAGATCGACATGGTGGTCAACCTTGGAAAGGCGCTGGGAGGCGACTGGGGCTACGTGGAGGCAGATGTGAAAGCCGTGTGTGATGAAGCGCACAAGCATGGCGCGAAGGTGAAGGTCATTTTTGAAAACGATTATCTGACGAACGGCGGCGCAGGACTCAGCAGCGACGACTTCAAGCGCAAGCTCTGCGAGATCTGTGAACGCGCAGGTGCGGACTGGGTGAAGACGAGCACCGGCTACGGCTTCGTGAAGCAGGCCGATGGCAGCTACAATTACAAAGGGGCCACGGAACACGATCTGGCCCTGATGCGCGCCAGCTGCAGCTCTAAAGTGCAGGTGAAAGCGGCTGGTGGGGTGAGAGATCTCGATGGACTCATTAAAGTCCAGGACCTCGGAGGTTCACGCTGCGGTGCGACGGCGACGGCGGCCATGATGGACGACTACCGCAAGCGTGAAGCCACAGGGACGCTGGAGGGAGCGGGTGGCAAGATCGGTTCAGGCGGGTATTGACTTGGCTTGTCTTTCTGTTGGCTGATCCTGCTCGTGGCATGTCTTGTGGCCAGAAATCGCCTTCTCAGGGCGTTCTCAACCCATCGCAATGACACGCCAATCTCTCATTTTCTGCCTTGCCCTGCCCACGGCTGGTTTCGCCGTCGATTTCAATCGTGACGTGCGGCCTGTGCTGGCACAGCATTGTTTTAAATGCCACGGCATGGATGACCAGGGGCGCAAAGGCAAGCTGCGGCTGGATCTGCGAGATTCGGCCATTGGGAAGGGCAAGTCGGGTGAGCTGGCCATCGTGCCGGGCAAGCCGGACGCCAGCGAAGTCATCAAACGTGTCTTCTCGACGGATGAAGATGAAGTCATGCCGCCGCCGCACACGAAGTCCGTGCTGCCAGAGAGTGCGAAAAATATTTTGAAGCTGTGGATTGCCGAAGGAGCGCCGTATGAGGCGCATTGGGCGTATGTGCCGCCGAAGCAGGCTTCGTTGCCTATTGCTGGCGTGCATCCTATTGATTCATTTATTCAGGATCGGCTGAAGAAGGAGGGATTGCAGCCTTCGGCTGAAGCGGATCGTTACACGCTGGTGCGTCGTGTTTATCTCGACCTCACCGGTCTGCCCCCGACACCTGCGGAGGCGGATGCGTTTATGAATAACAAGTCGCCGGATGTTTACGACAAGCTCGTGGATAGCCTGCTGGCCTCGAAGCAGTATGGAGAACGCTGGGCGCGGCGCTGGCTGGACCTTGCGCGATATGCGGACACGAACGGCTTTGAGAAAGACCGGCCACGGCAGATCTGGCCGTACCGTGACTGGGTGGTGCGTGCGCTGAATGCCGACATGGCGTTTGATCAGTTCAGCATCAAACAACTCGCGGGAGACATGCTGCCCAAGCCGACTTCGGAAGATCTCATTGCCACCGGGTTTCATCGCAACACGATGCTGAATGAGGAGGGCGGCATTGATCCCAATGAGTACCGCTTCTATGCCATGGTGGACCGCGTCAGCGTCACCGGGACGACTTGGATGGGGCTGACGATGAACTGCTGCCAGTGCCACACGCACAAGTACGATCCGATCCTGCACACGGACTATTACCGAACGCTCGCGCTGCTGAACAATGCGAATGAGCCGACCTATTTTATTCCGACGCCCGAGGTGGAGGCACAGCAAAAAGCGCAGGCGGAGAAGATTGCCAAACTCGAAGCCGAACTGCCTGCGAAGTTTCCTGGCGGCAAGGCGGCCATGGAAAGTCGTTTTGCGGGATGGACCGAAGGTGAATCGCACCGGGCTTCGAAGTGGGAAATCATTCGCCCGACCAAGATGGCAACGACGATGCCGCACCTGGAGCAGCAGGCGGATGGATTCATCCTTGGCAGCGGTGATATTTCAAAGAGTGATGTTTATGATTTGAGCTTTAAAGCACCGATCAAAGGCGTGCGCGCGCTGCGCATCGAGGTGACTTCCCACCCCAGCCTGCCGAACAATGGTCCGGGGCTCACTTATTATGAGGGTCCACTGGGCGGCTTCTTCATGAGTGAACTGCAGGCTGCGCAAAATGGTCAGCGGGTCAAGATTGCCCGGGCAGAAGACACCAATGACGATGAGGATGACCGCATCAATGACGCCAGTGCTCCCAAAGCTCAGGCCAAAGCGGCGGCCAAGCCAAAGAAGAAGAACAATGCGGCCGCCACACTGGATGGTGACATGTCCAGCGGCTGGCAGGTGCTGGGCGGCGATAGGGTGCAGCACGCGGCGGTGTATCATTTCGAGCAACCGGTCGATCTCACGAACGGTCTTGATCTGAAGATGCTGTTTGAAAAGCACTTTGCCTGCCCGCTGGGCCACTTCCGGATTTCAGTGACCACCAGTGATCATGCTGAAGCGACGGGGCTGCCAGCGGAAGTCGAGGAGGCGCTGGCCACCGGAGACAAATTCAAACATGATGTGCTGTTGAAGTGCTTCCTTGAGACGGCGGACGAAATGAAACAGGCCGTCGCGCCTCTGCTCGCTGCCCGGAAGAATCCGCCGCGCGGTCAGGCCACGCTGGTGATGGATGAGCGTCCCGCGAGCAATCCACGCATCACGCATCGCTATCATCGCGGTGAGTACCTGCAGCCGAAGGAGGAAGTCACGCCAGGAGTTCCTGCGTTCCTGCCTGCGCTGCCGAAAGATGCGCCCGCGAACCGGCTCTCGTTTGCGAAGTGGCTGTTTGCGCCGGAGAATCCGCTGACCGCACGCGTGACGGTGAATCGTCAGTGGCAGGCGTTTTTTGGACGCGGCATCGTGAAGTCGCTGGAAGACTTCGGTTATCAGAGCGACCCGCCTTCGCATCCCGAATTGCTCGACTGGCTGGCCGTGGAGTTCGTGAAGCAGGGCTGGTCGATGAAAAAGCTGCATCGGTTGATTGTGACGAGTGCGACCTACAAGCAGAGCAGCCGCATCACGCCTGAGCATGCGCAGAAAGATCCGGAGAATATCCTGCTGGCGCGTGGCGCGCGGTTCCGGCTGGATGCGGAAGTGATTCGTGATTCCGCGCTGAAAGCTGCTGGGGTGCTGTCGCCGAAAATGGGTGGTCCTGGAGTGTATCCACCGCAGCCAGCCAGCGTCACTTCCGAAGGCACTTATGGCAAAGTGGAGTGGAAAACCAGCGAGGGGGAGGATCACTACCGCCGCAGCCTCTACACCTTTACCAAGCGCACAGCGCCGTTTGCGATGGCCACAACCTTTGATGCACCCACGGGTGAATCCTGCCTGGCCAAACGCGAGGTCTCGAACAGCCCGCTGCAAGCTCTCACGCTGCTGAACGATCAGATGTTCATGGAGGCGGCGCAGGCCATGGCGAAGCAGGTGATTGCCGAATCGAAGACGGATGAGGAGCGTCTGCAAAACATCTTCCGTCGTGTTGCGACACGACCTGCTGCGCCAGACGAACTGACCATGCTCAAAGCCTTCCTGCAAAAGCAGCGCGACAAGAAAGTCGAAGGCGAGGCCCTCTGGGCTGATGTGAGCCGCGCGGCACTGAACCTTGACGAAGCCATCACGCATCCATGAACACTTCCAACATCACTCGTCGTCACTTCTTCCAGGACTGCGCCATTGGTACGGGCAAGATCGCTCTGGCATCGCTGCTGGCGGAGTCTGCATACGGCGTGACGCAGAGTCCGAACGTCGCCGCCGCGACGCATTTCCCACCGAAGGCCAAAGCGGTCATCCACATGTTCATGGCGGGTGCGCCGTCGCAGCTTGAGCTGTTCGACAACAAACCCATGCTGACGAAATATGAAGGCAAGCCGCTGCCGCCTTCGATCATCGGGGGACAGCGTTACGCTTTCATCCGGCCGGACGCAGCGGTGCTGGGGCCGCGCTACAAGTTTGCGAAGCATGGGCAGTGTGGAGCGGAGCTCTCTGAGATGCTGCCGCATCTGGCGTCGGTGGTGGACGACATCGCCATAGTGAAATCCTGCCGCACGACGCAGTTCAATCACGCGCCGGCACAGATTTACATGAACACGGGCTTTTCCCAGCCGGGACGGCCCAGCATGGGCTCGTGGATCACGTATGGCCTGGGGGCTGAGACACGGGATCTGCCTTCGTTTGTGGTGATGAGCACCGGCAGCGGTATCAGTGGTGGCGCGGCCTGCTGGAGCAGCGGCTTTCTGCCCAGCGTGTATTCTGGCACGCGCTTCCGCAACACGGGGGATCCCATCTTGAATGTGAGCACGCCGCAGGGCATCGAGGCGGGCACGCAACGTGACACGATTGAACTCATCAACGCGATGAACCAGCGACGTCTCAAACTCGATGGCGACAGTGAAACGGGCACACGCATTGCGAATTACGAGATGGCCTACCGTCTGCAAAGCTCGGCACCGGAGCTGATGGACCTCACCAAGGAAGATGAGGCAACGCTGAAAATGTATGGCTGCGATCCGAAGGTGCCGTCCTTCGCTCGTGCCTGCCTGCTGGCACGGCGCATGGTCGAGCGCGGCGTGCGCTTCATCAACATCTACAACGAAGGCTGGGATGCGCACAGCGATGTGGCGGGCAATGTGAAGAAGAACTGCGGCATCACAGACCAGGCCAGTGCCGCGCTGATCAAAGACCTCAAACAACGCGGCCTGCTCGACAGCACGCTGGTAGTCTGGGGTGGTGAATTCGGACGCACGCCGATGGTGGAGGCCAGTGTGTCGCTGGGTCGGAGCCTGGGACGTGACCACCATCCGCAGGCGTTTACCATGTGGATGGCCGGTGGGGGCATCAAAGGTGGTGTCACCCTCGGCGCGACCGATGAGATGGGCTTTAACATCATTGAGGATGAGACTCACGTGGCTGATCTGCAGGCGACGATTCTTCATTGTCTGGGCATTGACCACGAGCGTCTCACTTTTAGCAAAGCGGGCCTCGACTTTAAGCTGACTGGCGTGGAGCCGTGTCATGTGATCAAGCAGATATTGGTATGATCCCCGCCACCATTGTTCAAGGCCATCGTGTGGCCTCCGGTTTGAATGGAAATCCTCGTTTTCCCGGTGGCACGCTGCGCATGCAGCTCCCGTTTTTTGCAGAGCTCGGACTTGATCTGAGCGCGTTTTATCCCGGCACGCTGAATGTGAGCATTGCACCGTTGAGTTATCGAGTGGTGCAGCCGCGGCATACGTTTCGGGCGCTGAAGTGGCATCCCGAAGATCCGGCGGAGGATTTTTCGTTCTTTGATGTCGCCGTGCACCGTGAAGGAGCTGTGCCGGTTTATGGTTGGATTTATCATCCGCATCCCGAAACGAAGCCGGTGCATTTTCAGAAGCCGGACGTGCTGGAACTGCTGCTGCCCTGGTCGGAGGGTCTGAGCTATGGAACGAAAATCAAACTGGAAGTACCTGTGGAGCAGATGATGATCGAAGCATGATGAAGTTCATTTGTTCTCTGGTTCTACTCACCACTGCGGCACTGGCGGACACCCAGGCGGACATCGAATATGCCAAGGTGGGAGATGTTTCGCTCAAGCTGGACCTGCATCGTCCGCAGGGGGGGAATCCGCCGTTGATCGTGTATGTGCATGGCGGCGGGTGGCGGGGAGGATCGAAGAAGGATGTGCCGATCGGCAAGCTGCTCGATCAGGGCTACGCCATTGCGAGCGTGGATTACCGGTTGTCCACGCAGGCGGTGTTTCCGGCGCAGGTGCATGACATCAAGGCGGCGATTCGTTTTCTGCGGGCCAATGCCGGAGTGTTTCACATCAACGCCACCAAGATTGGCATCCTGGGTTCATCAGCAGGTGGGCATCTGGCGGCTCTGGTGGGTGTGAGCAACGGGAGCCCAGAGCTGGAGGGCAAAGTTGGTGAACATCTGGATCAAAGCAGCGACGTGCAGGTCATTGTGAGCTTTTTCGGTGCTTCGAATTTGGAAACGATTCTCTCACAGAGCACGCCGCGTGGCCTTGAGATGCGAATTCCAGCGCTGAAACTGCTGCTGGGAGATACCCCGGAACAAAAGCCCGAGCTTGCAAAGCTGGCGAGTCCGGTGGCCCACCTTGACAAGAAGGATCCGCCACTGCTGCTCATTCATGGTGATGCTGATCCGCAGATGCCGCCGCCACAGTCGCAGGAACTGGCGAAAGCTTATGAGGCCCTGGGTTTGCCGGTGACGTTGATCGTCATGCCCGGCAGCAAGCATGGCGGCAAGGAGTTCTATGACGATGAACGCACGGCCATCGTTGCCAAGTTTCTCGACAAGGTGCTGCGTTGAGCCAGAGTGACGGTTCATGCCGAAACCACTCATTGCCATCACCATGGGCGACCCTGCGGGGGTCGGTCCTGAAATCTGTCTGCAACTGCTCGCCAATGAAGAGGTGACGAAGCAGGTGACACCCGTGGTGTTTGGTGACGCACGACTGCTTTCGCGCTGCGCGCGGCAGACAGGGCTCCCAGCGCCGAAGCGTATCATCAGTGAAATTGGATGGGCGGAAAAATGTGACAGCCTTGACGAGCCGGCGGTGCTGGACCTCTATGGTTTTGATGCGGAGGATTTCACGCCGGGCACTGTCAGCGCCAAGACGGGTGCGGCGGGTTATCGCTACGTAGAAAAGAGCATCGAGGCCGCCTTGGCAAAACAGGTTGCCGCCGTGGCGACGGCACCATTGAACAAGGAGGCGCTGCATGCTGCGGGCATCAAGTATCCGGGCCACACAGAGATGTTTGCGGAGAAAATGTCGGCGGAGCGTTCTTGCATGACCTTTTTCTCCGAGGAAATGATCTGCAGCCTGGTGACGGTGCACATTGGTTATCAGGATGTGGTGCCTGTGCTGACGACCCAGCGCATCCTGGATGTGATCGAACTGACCGCCGAGGCGGTGCAGCGTGTGCGTGGCAAGAAACCGCGCATCGCGGTGTGCGGCCTCAATCCGCATGCGGGTGAGCACGGTTTGTTTGGTCGTGGTGAAGAAGAATCCATCATTGTGCCTGCCATTGAAGCGGCGCGTGCGAAGGGGCACATCGTTGAAGGGCCTCTGCCGCCTGACACAGCCTTCATTGCACCAAAGCGTCGTATGGTGGACGCCTACATCTGCCTCTATCATGATCAGGCGCTCATTCCGCTGAAGGCGCTGGCGTTTGACACGGCGGTGAACACCACGCTGGGGCTGCCGGTGCCGCGCACGAGTGTGGATCACGGCACGGCGTGCGACATCGCATGGCAGGGTAAAGCCAACGGACGCAGCCTCGTGGAGGCTGTGCTGCTGGCGGCCAAGATGGCGTCTTGAAGAGACTTATTTGCGATCAGCCACCCAGCGCGGAACGCAGCCCTGGTGGGCCTGGGTCACGGTGGAGGCAAAGTCGGCGAGGTAGCCGAAGGGATGGCTGATGGGGAAGATCGTGCGCGGACGAGCATCGAGATCTGCGAGGACGTGAATGGTGCCTGCAAGCAGGTCGAATTCGATTTCGTCGCCATCTTCCACCACGGAAATGGGGCCGCCCACGGCTGCTTCCGGGCTGCAATGGACGCCTACGGCACCGCTGGAAACACCGGAGACGCGAGTGTCAGAAATCAGGGCGACCTTGCCATAAAGCTCCGGCACTGCGAGCGCGGCGCTGGCCACGTGCATTTCAGGCATGCCCGATGCCACAGGACCGCAGCCACGAATGACCACAATGTGGCCGGGCTGGATGCGACCAGCGGCGGCGGCATCGGAGACGCCCTTGGAATCATGGAAGCAGATGGCTTTGCCACGGAATTTGGGCTCTTCCATGGAGGAAACTTTGAAGACGATGCCGTCGGGGGCGAGGTTGCCAAAGCAGATCTGAATGTCGGCGAATTTTTTGAACGGCGCGTCGATGGGTGCGACGAGTTCATTGGGGAAGGGCACTTCGGCGGCGTGGGCGAGATTTTCTGCCAGTGTCTGACCGGTGACGGTGATGCAGGAGCCATCCAGCAGGCCGGTTTTCATGATGTGCTTCAGCAGCATGGTGGTGCCGCCGAGACGATGCAGATCCACCATGGTGCCACGTCCTCGCGGCGCGAAATTGCACAGGACGGGCGTGCGGCGGACGATGGCCTGCACATCACGCAGGGTGAAATCGACACCTGCTTCACGGGCGACGGCGAGGATGTGCAGCACGCCATTGGTGGAACCACCGATGGCGGCGATGGCGGTCATGGCATTGGTAATGGAAGCCTTGGTGATGATGTCCCGCGGGCGCAGGTTCATTTCCAGCAGGCGGCGCACGGCTTTGCCGACGCGCAGGCATTCCTCACGTTTGCCAGCTTCGATGGCCGGCATGGAGGAGGTGTCTGGAAGACTTAGGCCCATGGCCTCAAGGGCGATGCCCCAGGTATTGAAGGAGGCGGCGATGCCGCAGCCACCTGCACCAGGGCAGGCAGTACGGATGATCTGCTCGGATTCCTCGTAGCTCATTGTCCCCTGTTTTTCCTTCGCAGCGGCATCATACACGTCGAGGATGGAGGTGGAGTGTCCTTTGTGGCAGCCGGGCATGATGCTGCCCCCATTGACGATGAGGCCGGGATAATTGGTGCGCGCGAGGGCCATGGCGAAGGCCGGGCCGTTTTTGTCGCAGTGATGCAGGCCGATCAGTGCATCATAGCAGTGCGAGGTGCAGATCATCTCGGCGCCGTTGGCCATGAGATTGCGCGAGCAAAGGGAGGCTGCGCCGCCCACATTTCCCTGTGTGATGTTATCACTTACAGGCGAGACGCCGAAGGGGAAGCCGATGAGTCCAGCTTCTTTGCAGCCTTGGGCGATGAGCTGGGCCAGCTCGTGCGCGTGGACATTGCAGATGTTGCCGTCGAGCAGCGGCGTGCCGATGCCAATCTGCGCCTTGTCAAAATCTTCGGGCTTGAAACCCAGGCCCCAGAAGAAGGCGGTGACGCCGCGCTGCCAGCCGTGGGTGAGATTATTCGAGTTCCAATTGAGCTTATGTTCAGTCATGCAGCCCGGATGCTAAACGGGAAGACGTCCAGCGCCAAAACAAAAGCTCCCGATCAGCGAACTGATCGGGAGCCCCAACCTAATAGATATGTTTGAACAGGGTGTTAAACCCCAAGGAATTAGAACGCGAAGCTAAGCTTGGTTCCCCAGTAGATCTCGTTCTGAGTCGTGTTGAGCTGGGTACGAAGCTTTTCGCCGTGGTTCATCGCCGCATAGGTGGTGAGGGTCACAGACTTGGTCAGCTTGATCGGCACGGCGATCGTGTAGAGAACGTGGGTGAAACCGGAACGTGAAGCGTTGTTCAGGCTCTGGCCGTTGTTGCCAGCCACACCGCCACCAGCAATGTTGCCGGAACCGTTGCCGGTGTAGTAGTCGATGCCATAGCCGGTGTTGACCGAAGGAACGATGCTCAGCCAATCAGTGACTTTGAAGGTGTAATCAGCACCGAGGGCGATGTAGGAACCATTGACTCGGAAGTCATAGTAGTAACCGGCATAGATGTTGAAGGCCTTAATCGGCACAACCATGGTCCAGCCAAGTTCTCCAGCGCCTTTGAGTGCGAACTCAGGGTCCTGAAGGGCGTTTGGCTTGCCATTGAAGCTGCCACCGTAGTTATCTGGATAGAAGTAGTATTGGTACTGCATTCCGAATTTGGCCCAACCCGCGTCGTAGTTCAGATTGGTGAGAGCGTCGGCTTCCGAATATTGGAATCCCTGCTTGGAATACTGACCGACACCGCCAGTGCTTCCGTTATTTGGGAACGGAGTGCCGGTGGAGTTGATGTAAGCGCCACCGATGCCCCAGGTCAGCTTCGAAGTGATCGGGATGCTGATGTTGAGGGCGGACCACATGATGTTGTCTGCGAACCAAAGTCCGCGGAAGTAGTAGCGGCTGTCGTAACCGGCGTCGAAGGTGGCTCCGATCGATTCGAAGAGAGCGCCTGATTTTTCTTCCACAGGGACGGGATTTTTAGCGGGGGCGGATGTGCCGGCAGAGGCGTTCAGCGCTGCACAGGCAGCAAGAACGGTCACCGACTTGGCAATGAATGATGTCATGCTTTTGGGCTTCATGTGTTGGTCGAGTTTAGTTATTGTTGGTGTTGAGGCGCTGAGCGGCCGGGAAGGCAGTGCAGCGATAATATGACAGAGCAGGTGTCGTGCCATGTTGGTGGGAGATCCTAATTCCATAATTTCTGTTGTGTGAATCAAGAATAAGTAAAAATAATGCGCTCAGGCATTCGGAAACTAAGTGGGCCAAGCGGACGCAGCCTCTGAGAGATATAGTCCTGCGCAAAACTCATTTTCGAATACGAAGTTCACGGACGTTCGTCGGCGAGGCGCCCTAGCAAAGGCCTGCAACGTATCCTGAAATCCTGCGAGCATCTGCACGGCGGTTTTGTCCCTAGATCGCCGCTGCAGGTGTAGATGAGTTCCAAAAGTCGATCCACCGATGGAGCAGTCGAGGAGAAATTAGTTTTACAAAAGGCAATATTCCATACGCCTTTAATTTTGAGGCCAAGTTTCGAAGACAGTCGTTCTTGAAGAAAAACAGTCGAGTTGCACAGCAACCGGGCCGCTTTTTCACTCATTTGCCAACATCTGCATTCAAGGCCTGAAGTCGTACTTGCAGCAACATCATGCATGAGAGGTGATGGATAAGCCGGCATCCGTAAGCTGGATCAGGCCATCAGTGGGCGCACTTGAGCATGCAGGAAGGAAGGCTTTGAGGTCTGTTCAAACCGGCACGCCAATGACAGAGTTAATGAGGCATGCATGCGCGCAGAAGATACATCATTAAAAACAAAAAAAACCTCCCGGCTTGCGCCGGGAGGTTAACCTTGAAGGGTTGAATCGTTCAGAGAACGATTTGAATTAGAAGCGAATGCTGAGGGTCACGCCGCCGTAGAGGACGGTGGTGAAAGCATTGTCAGGAGTGCCGCTCTTT